>NZ_JBIVCU010000012.1:10741-187635 GCF_044746785.1 Pseudomonas sp. NPDC090208 | reverse complement strand
CAGGCAATGCTGTGCCAACCGACCCACCACTTTCGCGACCCTCGTAACCTCGGATTGCTCCTACAAGGTTTTGTTGTCATGCCCAAATGTACTCGGCTCCACAAAACCTGTGGGAGGGAGCTCTGCTCGCGAAGGCGTCAGTCCAGGCAATGCTGTGCCAACCGACCCACCACTTTCGCGACCCTCGTAACCTCGGATTGCTCCTACAAGGTTTTGTTGTCATGCCCAAATGTACTCGGCCCCACAGGGGATTGGTGTCATGCCCAAATGTACTCGGCTCCACAAAACCTGTGGGAGGGAGCTCTGCTCGCGAAGGCGTCAGTCCAGGCAATGCTGTGCCAACCGGCCCACTGCTTTCGCGACCCTCGTAACCTCGGATTGCTCCCACAGGTGATTGGTGTCATGCCCAAATGTATTTGGCACCACAGAACCTGTGGGAGGGAGCTCAGCTCGCGAAGGCGTCAGTCCAGGCAATGCTGTGCTAACCGACCCACTGCTTTCGCGACCCTCGTGACCTCGGATCCCACGGGAAATCGAGGGATTACCCCGAACCGGATGATTACCAAAAACTGTGTTCACGACATGCCGACATCGCGGGCAAGCGGGCTCCTACGGCCTGTATTGGTTGCACAGATTCTGTAGGAGTGAGCTTGCTCGCGATGGCGGCGTGTCAGTCAACATCGTAGCGATGGGGCAATCGCATCGCGAGCAAGCTCACTCCTACAGATTTTGCATACATACCCTGTGGGAGGGAGCTCTGCTCGCGAAGGCGTCAGTCCAGACAGTGCCGTGCCAACCGGCCCACTGCTTTCGCGACCCTCGTAACCTCGCATCCCTCCCACAGAGGATTGCGGTGAGCCATTGTGGGAGCGAATTTATTCGCGATGCGGGCGTAAGGTCGATACAGGTATGTCGCTTGAGCTTCCGTCTCGCGAACGAATTCGCTCCCACAGGATCTGGGATGTCAAGAGAGTTTCGGGGCTCGCACAAACCTGGCGATTCAATGCAACGCCCACGACCGTGGCGCCGGGGTGTGGCTGAACTTGGAGATGCCCTTGACCCAGAAACGTCGGTGGTCGGTCTGGTCCGGCGGCGGCAGCGGCTGGCTCGACCATTGCTGCTGGCGTCTGGACTCTTCGCGCCAGGCTTTCCACTCCATCGCTTCTGCGGTGTCTTTCGCCGCGTTTTCATCATCGAACCAGCCAATGACGGAGACCTCGCCATGGTCGCGGCTGTGTTCTACCAGCAGAAAAATGTCGTGCATAACGGTTGCCTGTCGCTCATCAAGTCCGGCCCGGTTATCGAGCTCTCTGATGGCTTATCGACAGCTGATGGTGAACATTTAACGAATTCGGACCGGCGGGCCTCGCCGCAAAGGCGGGCGCCAGAGCGGCGCCCGCTGTGCAGCCATCACTTGGGCAGCGGGGTCAGCACTTCGCCGTTGTCGTCCAGCAGGATGAACACCAGCAGCTTGGCCGGCTTGGTCGCGCTGGCGTTGCGCGACTCGTAGTGCTTGGAGCCGGCAGGTTCGTACCAGGTCTGGCCGGCCTTGTAGGTGATGGCCTTGCCGTCGTTGACCCGGGAGACGACTTCGCCTTCCAGCACGTAGGCGATCGCGCTGCCGCTGTGGCTGTGGGGAATAGACACCTGGCCCGGCTTGTAGTCGACCGTCAGCACCATGGCCTTCTTGCCGGGGGCGTTGAGCATCGGGTGGTTTTCCAGCACGGTGACCTTTTCGTGTTCGCCGTCATGGGCCAGGGCGTTGAACGACAGCGGCAGCGACAGGGCCAGGCAGGTGGCGGCGAGCAATTTCACGGCTTTCATGATCGATCCTTGTGGAGAGGAGGGGGACAGATGACAAGCTATGCCTGCCGTGCCATCCGTCACACCGCCAATCCGGGGAAAGATCCCTAGGCCAATTACCGGTCTATAGAATCGAGATCGGGTAATCGACGATCAGGCGAAATTCGTCCTGATCCCCTTCGGCCTGATCGGCATTGCCGCGATGCCAGGCCTGGCGCATACGCAATGACAGGTTCTTCGCCGGGCCGCTCTGTACCACGTACTTGGCCTCCAGGTTGGTTTCGTGGTGCTTGCCGTCTTCGCCGTAACCATAGGCACGATAAGGGCTGTCGAGGGCCATCTTGGTGCCGTCGATATCGCGGCCATTGGCATAGCGCGCCATGAAACTGAGGCCGGGAATGCCGTAGGCACTCATGGCCAGGTCATAGCGGGCCTGCCAGGATTTTTCCCCGGGGCCGTTGAAGTCCGAATATTGAATCGAGTTGGCGAGGAAGATCGAATCGCCGGTGGTGCCCGGCCCGTTGTCGCCGAACGAAACATAGTCGAACGGCTCGTCGCCATGCACTTTCTGATAGGCGAGGGTAAAGGTGTGGCCGGGGATGAAGTTATAGGCGGCGGCCAGCGACCAGGTGGTGTTGTTGATATCGCCGGCCTTGGCCTGGCCTTCGTCGTTGGTGCGGTAGATGTTGAAGTCGAACGTCATCGACTGCTCGCTGGGCATGGCCAGCACATAGTTGGCGTTGGCGTAATACTGCCGCCAGACGTCTTCGAACTCCGATCCGTACAACTGCAGCGACAGGCTGTCGTTGACCGCATATTTGCCGCCAACAAAGTCGACACTGTTGGTAGTGACCCCGGCATAACTGGCGAACAGTTCACCGCTTGAGCGGGTGTGCTGCGGGCCATTGCCGGCGGTGAAGTGTCCGCCTTCCAGGTCCAGCCCTTCCAGCTCGCTGCTTTGCAGGCTGAAGCCGGTGGCGGTCTGCGGGAACAGTCGGGTGCCGCCAGCGGCGAAGACCGGCGCGGTGGGCTGCATGGTGCCCCATTTGAGTTCGGTCTTGGAGATACGCGCCTTGATCGCGCCGCCTGCGGTGGAGAACTCGTCTTCCGGGTTGCCGCTGCTGTCGACAGGGATGTTGCCAGTGCCGGAATGCCCGGCGGCGCCGTCCAGTTTCAGGCCGTACCAGCCATAGGCATCGACGCCGAAGCCGACGGTGCCTGGGGTGAATCCGGAACTGAAATTGGCCATGGCTGCCTGCGACCAGTCACGACGGTCCCCGGCGCCGTTCTTGCCGTCGCGGTTGAAGTAATAGTTGCGCAAGAGCACGTCGAGTTTGGCGTCTTCGACAAATCCCTTGGCGTTGGCTTGATCGCTGACAAAGGCTTCTGCTTCTACGGATTGAACATATCCCGCCGAAACCGCCAGTGCGATCAGACTGAGATGGAGCGCTTTCATAGTTGCTTACCTGTGCGTCTTTTAAGGCTGTTTGCCATCACTTTCGACAGTAATGACACCGACTTGTCTGCAAAACGCAAAGAATAAGCGCAGATACCCGGATCGCCAGTCGAAGAGTCGAAACAACTCTCCAACGGCGAACTTTCAGACGATTGGTTTATTAACAGCCAATTAAGCGGTTTGCTTAAAGTGGTACTTCAAGCGTCACGCTTAACTCAACGAGGCTGAGTCGACGAACCTGACTCAACGAGCAGCGCGGGCCAGTCATTCGGCGCCAGGCAGGTTGCAACGATCGATATCGCTGTCGAACGCCACCTGGCGGATCAGCTGACTGTTCAGCAGACCGTTGAGGCGTTCATTGCTGGGCTGGGCGAAATGGTCGGCCATCGATTTGCATGAGTCCCAAAGCACCTCAAGGACCCACGAACCGTCCTTTTCGTCATGGCGCAGCTCGCTATGCACGACGCCAGGCAGTGACGGCAACTTTTCCACCATGCCGACCAGATACTTGCCCAACTCTTCCGAGCGGCCAGGGGCTGCATAAACTCGAACGGTATTGCTGACTTGGGTCATGCGGTTGTCTCCGTCGCAACGAGGTCGTCTTTATCACCGTTGCCATATTAGTGGGGACCAAGGCAATTGCCAGTATCCAATAGCGTCATAGGCGGGGAGACCAATCGGGCGTCCGTGGCTATGGAAAAATCTATGGCGGTATACACCGGACGTGAGTGGGAGGGAGCCCTGCTCGCGAAGACGTCTCGCCAGACGCTGAGAGGCCGACTGGAGTGACGCTTTCGCGAGCAGGGCTCCCTCCCACAAAAAAACGGTGCGTGACTGTGGGGCTATTTAGTGCCGCTGGACCCGCTCGATCCACCGGCGCTGCCACTGCTGCCACTGCTGCCACTGCTGCCGCCCATGCCTTGGCCGTTGCTCATGCCGCCGCCCTGGCGGGTGCTGCCGTTGGAGCCGTCGTTGTCCATGCCCTTGGTGCCAGGGGTGGAGGTTCTGGGTGACGGGGTCGAACCGTCGACGTTTTGCCCGGCGCTGGAGCTGCCGGTGCGCGGGCCGTTGCTGTCGATCGGGTCGGTGGGGCCGGTGGAACCGGCGAAAGCCATGCCGCTGGCGGTGGCCAGCAAGCCGGCGAGGGTGAGGGCAGTCAGTCTGGTCCTGAGCATGATGTGCATCCTTTGTTGTACGGGATACACGTTGGGCTGCCCGGTGACGGCAGAGGTGCAGTCATGCCGACAAACGGCGTCTTGCGGTGCCCATGACAGTGGTCATGGCGCATTGATATTAATTTTTACAAATCTAGACAACCTGCTGATTCCCCAATGATTACAGGGGGTTGGCTTTTACAGCGTGTAGGAAATCACTTACAAGCGGCTGCTAATTTTCCCGGCTGTCTAGAGATTGTCATCAAACAGAAATGTTTGCGGTTTTAAATCTGCATCGGGTCTTCAACACTGACCACAAAACACACACTCTCTTGTTGAGGTATTGCCGTGAATCTGCTGACAAAAACACGCCTGTCGCTCCTGCTGGCTTCGATGTGCCTGACTGGAATGGCACACGCTACGGACGTCACTGGTGCTGGTTCGAGCTTCGTCTTCCCAGTCATCTCCAAATGGGCGACCGAGTACAGCGCAAAATCCGGCAACAAGGTGAACTATCAGTCCATCGGTTCGGGCGGCGGTATCGCTCAGATCAAGGCAGCCACCGTTGACTTCGGCGCTTCCGATGCCCCTCTGAAAGCCGAAGACCTGCAGGCCAGCGGCCTGGGCCAATTCCCAAGCGTGATCGGCGGTATCGTTCCGGTCATCAACGTTGAAGGCGTTGAAGCCGGCAAACTGGAGCTGGACGGCAAGACTCTGGCCGACATCTTCCAGGGCAAGATCACCAAATGGAACGATCCAGCCATTGCCAAGCTGAACTCGGGCGTGAAACTGCCTGAAACCAACATCACCGTCGTTCACCGTTCGGACGGCTCGGGTACTTCGTTCAACTTCACCAACTACCTGAGCAAAGTCAGCCCAGAGTGGAAATCCGCCGTTGGCGAAGGTTCCGCCGTGCAGTGGCCAGTGGGTGTGGGCGGCAAGGGTAACGAAGGTGTGGCTGCCTACGTGAAGCAGATCAAGGGTTCGATCGGCTACGTGGAATTCGCCTACGCCAAGACCAACAACATCGCCTACGCCAAAATGCAGAACGCTGCTGGCAAGGTTGTCGAGCCTAGCGCCAAAGCCTTCGCTGCTGCCGCTGCTACCGCCGACTGGGCGAGCGCAAAAGACTTCAACCTGATCATGACCAACGCCCCGGGCGCTGATGCATGGCCAATCACTGCGACCACCTGGATCATCATGTACAAGCAGCCGAAGAAGGCTGACGAAAGCAAGGCTGCTTTCGACTTCTTCAAATGGTCCCTGGAAAACGGTCAGGCTCACGCCGAGTCGCTGGACTACGTTCCACTGCCTAAAGAGCTGGTCAGCAAGATCGAAACTTACTGGAAAACCGAGTTCAAGTAACAACTCGGCGTAATCCGGCTTTCCCCTGTCACCGAGCGCTCGGTGACAGGGTTTCCTTGCGAGTGGACCCAACATGACTGAAAACACCCAATATATGTCCGCTGTGATTCCGGATGTCGAATCCGATATTGAAAAAAGAGCGGCCCGCGATCACCGACACGACGCCTGGTTCCGGCGCACGATGCTGGGCGCGGCGTTGTTGGTTCTGCTGTTGCTGGCGAGCATCGCCGGCTCGACGCTGTGGGGCGGAGCCCTGGCGTTCAAGACCTTTGGCTTCGAATTTCTTACCAGTACTGAATGGGATGCGGTCAACGGCCACTTCGGTGCGTTGGTCCCGATCTACGGCACCTTGGTGACATCCTTTCTCGCCTTGCTGATCGCCGTTCCGGTGAGCTTCGGCATCGCGATTTTTCTGACTGAGGTGGCACCACCATGGTTGCGCACCCCGATCGCTTCCGCCATTGAATTGCTGGCGGGCATTCCTTCGATCATTTACGGCATGTGGGGGCTGTTCGTGTTCGGCCCGTTCATGGCCACCTATCTGGCACCGTGGATCAACGACAATCTCGGCGCACTGCCGCTGATCGGTCAGGTGTTCCAGGGGCCGCCGCTGGGTATCGGCATGCTGACGGCCGGTATCGTGCTGGCGATCATGATTACCCCGTTCATCACCTCGGTCATGACCGAAGTGTTCCGCACCGTTCCGGTGGCGCTGAAAGAGTCCGCCTATGCGCTGGGCGGCACCACTTGGGAAGTGGTCTGGGACATCGTTCTGCCGTACACCCGCACGGCGGTGGTCGGTGGTGTGTTCCTGGGTCTGGGCCGCGCGCTGGGTGAAACGATGGCGGTGACCTTCGTACTCGGCAACGCCCACCAGTTCTCGGCGTCGCTGATGATGCCGAGCAGTTCCATTGCATCGGTGATCGCCAACGAATTCAGCGAGGCTTATACCGACCTGCATCGTTCCTCGCTGATCGCCCTGGGCTTCCTGTTGTTTGTCGTCACCTTCATCGTGCTGGCAATTGCCCGTCTGATGCTGTCTCGTCTGTCGCGCAAGGAGGGTGTATGAGCAAGGCCGATAACGAAAACCTGTACCGGATGCGGGCGTTCAAGAACAAGCTCGCGATGGTCCTCAGCTGCGGTGCGACCGTGTTCGGTCTGCTGTGGCTGGTGTGGATTCTGATCACCACCATCGTCAATGGCTTCCAGGCGCTGAACCTGCGCCTGTTCACCGAAATGACGCCGCCGCCGGGGGCTGAAGGTGGCCTGGCCAACGCCTTCTACGGCAGCTTCCTGATGTCCGGTCTGGGTCTGCTGATCGGCACGCCGATAGGCCTGATGGCCGGTATCTGGCTGGCTGAGTTCGCCCGTCACACCAAGCTGGGCAACGCTGTGCGCTTCATCAACGACATCTTGCTGTCGGCACCGTCGATCGTGCTCGGCCTGTTTGTCTACACCGCCGTGATTCTGCCGGTCAGCGCCATAACCGATCACCGCGTCGGCTTCTCGGCCCTGGCCGGTGCTCTGGCGCTGGCGCTGCTGGTGATTCCGGTGGTGGTGCGCACCACCGACGAAATGCTGCAACTGCAACCGGCGACCATGCGCGAAGCCGCGCTGGCACTGGGTGTACCGCAATGGAAACTGACCCTGCAGATCGTCCTGCGTGCCGCCCGCGCTGGCGTCGTTACCGGTGTGCTGCTGGCCCTGGCCCGCATCACCGGCGAAACCGCGCCGCTGCTGTTCACCGCATTCGGTAACCAGTTCTGGAGCGGTGATCTGCTCAAACCGGTTGCCAGCATCCCGGTCGTTATCTTCCAGTACGCCATGAGCCCGTTCGACGACTGGCATTCCCTGGCCTGGGCCGGTGCTCTGATCATGACTCTGTTTGTACTGGTGCTGAGCCTCAGCTCCCGTCTCATTCTTCTGCGCAATAAGGCGTCCTGATGAACAATCTTTCTCTTGCCGACGAAAAAACCAAGATCCAGGTACGCAACCTCGACTTCTTCTACAACGGCCACCAGTCGTTGAAAAACGTCAACATGACGATTCCCGAGAAGCGCATCACCGCAATCATCGGGCCGTCGGGTTGCGGCAAGTCGACCATGCTGCGGGTGTTCAACCGCATCTATTCGATGTACCCGAAACTGGAAGCCAAGGGTGAAGTGCTGCTCAACGGCGAAAACATCCTGGCACCGGGCTACTCGATGAACCGCCTGCGCAGTCACGTCGGCATGGTGTTCCAGAAGCCTGTGCCGTTCCCGATGACCATCAAGGACAACATCTCCTACGCGGTGAAGCACCACGAAAAGCTCAACCGTCGCGAGATGGAAGAGCGCGTCGAGGAAGCCCTGCGCGGTGCGGCGTTGTGGGATGAGGTCAAGGACAAGCTGGACAAGAACGCCCAGGGTCTGTCCGGTGGTCAGCAGCAGCGTCTGTGCATTGCCCGCACCATCGCCCTGCGTCCGCAGGTGTTGTTGCTCGACGAACCGACTTCGGCGCTCGACCCGATCTCCACCGGTCGTATCGAACAGCTGATCACCGAGCTGAAAGAGCAGTTCACCGTGGTCATCGTCACCCACAACATGCAACAGGCCGCGCGCTGCTCGGACTACACCGCGTTCATGTTCCTGGGCGAGCTGATCGAACACGGCGACACCGACACCATCTTCACCAAGCCGACCAAGACCCAGACCGAAGACTACATCACCGGTCGTTTCGGCTGATGAGAGGGGCAAGTGACGGCAAGGACGCCGTCACTGTGGGCCGGCTTGCTGGTGAGGGCGATGTCAAGAATCCCACCATTGCAGGAGCCGGCTTGCTGGCGAAGGCGATCTGAAGAACACCACCATCGGCAGCTTGGCCGGTGAATTGTGGGAGGGAGCTCTGCTCGCGATAGCGGTGGTTCTGCCCAATCGATGTGTCTGACCTGACGCTATCGCGAGCAGAGCTCCCTCCCACACAGTTTGCGGTGTTGGCAGGCCGCTGCAGGACACCAACTCCCTTCGCAATTCAGCCCTTCGGCAACGGCGCAATCGCGCTGTGATCGCCCATGAACAGTTCCAGCTTCTTGCGCAGCCAGCGCTCCGCCGGATCGGTGTCCATCACACTCAGCCAGACCATCGACAGTTCCAGATTGGGCGTGATGAACGGCAGCGGTTCTCCTCGCAGCAAGCCGGTCTTGCCCATCGCCAACGTCAGGTGATCGGGCAGGTTGCACAGTAGATCGGTCCCCGCCATCAACGCCGGTAACGTGCTGTACTGCGGCACTGACAGCACCGCCTGACGCTTGCGGCCAATCGCGGCCAGCCACTCATCGGCAAAACTGGAAATGTTCGCCACGTGGGACACCACCACATGGGGGCGTGAGCAATATTCGTCGAGGGTCAGTGGCTCGGCCGAATCATCGGCGCGCACCACCATCGGTTGCACGCTGCGCAACAGTTTGCGTTTGGCATTGGCCGGCAGTTCTCGGGTCAGGCAGACGCCGACGGTGATTTCGCCGGCCATGAGCAATTCGGAGATGTTCCAGTAGTTGACCTGTTTGATGACGATGACGATGCCTGGCGCTTCTTCGCGAATCGAGCGCAGCAGGGGGGGCAGCAGGCTGTATTCGACGTCGTCGGACAGGCCGATGCGGAAGGTCATGTCGCTGCTGGCCGGGTCGAAATCGCGGGTCAGGCTCAGCGCCACGGACATGGCGTCCAGTGCCGGCGACAGGTGATGAATGATTTCGTTGGCCCGGGCGGTCGGTTCCATGCGGTGGCCGACGCGGATGAACAGCGGGTCGTTGAACAGGGCACGCAGGCGGTTTAGTGCGGCACTGATGGTGGGTTGGCCGAGGAACAGTTTCTCGGCGGCACGGGTGACGTTGCGCTCTTGCATCAAGGTTTCGAACACCACCATCAGGTTGATGTCGGCCTTGCGCAGCTCGTTACGGTTCATGAAGCGTCCTCGTTACCCGGCATTTGTCACCCGATGTTTCGAATTATGGGCGTCAGTTTATGGAGCCGGGTTGCCTGACGTCCAGCCTGACGTAGGTATTAGGTGGCAACGGTAGGGGCGCGCTTGCCCGGCGATGACGTCGTTTCTGAATGAACGCCATTCCCTTGTAGGAGCTGGCTTGCCCTGCGAGCGGCGACGCAGTCGTCGTAAAACCTGCGCACTCGGTTTGTCTGGTCTGACGCCTTAGCTGCTCACGCAGCTTGGTTTCGCCTGGCGGCGAGTTACTTGGAAAAGCCCCAAGTAACCAAGGGCTTCTTTCCCCGCCATACGGCACCTCGCTAATGCTCGGTGTACCCGCACTCCGGCAATGCTCCGTGGGCACGCCGCGAATGGGCCATCCATGGCCCACGCGGCTCTCGCGGCATCCATGCCGCTCGGCGCCACTGCGCATCACCTGCGTTCGGCCTTCTGGGACGGGGCCCCAAGATCAAAAGCCAGATCAAAAACCAGATCAAAAGCCGGTGAAACACACTCCCCGTGGGAGCGGGCTTGCCCGCGAAGACGTCCTTGAGATCGCCACCGTCGGCAAGCCGGACTGCTACGGGTCAGTGCATGCCATCCGCTTCTGATTCTGGCCGAAGGCCGTGGGAGGGATCCGAGGTAACGAGGGTCGCGAAGGCGGAGTGTCAGACAGATTGCCTTCGCGACCCTCGCAAACTCGGATCCCTCCCACGGGGTTATGTGTTTTTCCAGCACATGGCGCTGGTTTGCCCAGATCCAGCAAACACCACACTCCTGTGGGAGGGAGCTCTGCTCGCGATGGCGTCAGTCCAGACAATGCTGTGCTGTCTGACTCACCGTCATCGCGAGCAGAGCGCCCTCCCACGATTTTTTTGTGGTGACCGGTCGCCCCGTAGCCGTCCGGCTTGCTGGAGTCGACGTCCGCAGGATCGCTACTTCTCCCGCAATTCAAACCCCACCGGCAGGGTTTGCAGGGCGAAGCGTTCGGCGATGACGCCGCAGTAGCTGGTGCGGGCCAGATAGGCGCCAGGGCCTTTGAGGTAGTCGGTGATGTTGGGCACGTCGGCCTGAACGTCGTCGCACAGTTCGACGGTGCGGCCTTTGAGCAGGCCGCTGGCAAGAGCCGAGCGCAGAGCGCCGTTGGGCGTCCAGTCGCCGATGATCAGCGAGCCATCGGAGGTGGATTGTTCGTAGCTGAGCACGAAGTCTTCTGCAGAGCGGTCGCGCAGGTAGGGCGCCATGAAGTAGTGGATGTCGTCGCGAAACGGCAGCGCTTCCTTGTGTACCGGCAGGTTGATCACGCCGCTGGCGTACACCGCGTACACCGCAAGAATGGTCAGTGGTGCGCTGAGCGGGGCGGCGTTCATCAGCGTCGGGGCGATGCGGCGTGGCAGCCAGGCTTGTAGCTGGATGACGCCGATGATGGTCAGCAGCACGATGCCCGGCAGGAAGAAGGTGAAGCGGTCGGTGACGTTGTAAGACACCGCGAAGAGGAAGTTCATCATCGCCGCGCACCACAGCAGGCGCAGCTTCGCATTGCCCGGAAACAGCAGCCCGAACAGTTGCGGGCCGATCAGGGACAGCATCAGCAGCATCACCGAGTTCTTCTCGTGCCACATGTCGTCGAAGCGGAACAGCGCGCCTTCCCAGGTTTGCTGGTCGGCGTGGTCGGGGATGCCGATCAGGTAGCGGTGGGCGATTTCGATCAGTCCGTAGCCGTTGCGCAGGTCGTGGGCGATGGCCGGGAAGGTGACGCTGAAGCCCAGCACGAAACCCGGCAAGGTCAGCAGTGTGTAGGCCCTGTAGTGCCAGAGCATGCTGACGTACAGCGGCAGCAGGACGATGAACGTCAGTTGGTGGATCGCCGCAGCCAGGCCGGTCAGCACGCCGATCAGCACCAGCTTTGCTGGCACGCCGAGGCGCAGTCTGGCGTCGAAATACAGCATGTACGCTAGAGTCACCAGCAGGGTGTGCAGCAGGTACACCTCGGCTTTGGTCGAGACCCAGAACACGCCGTGGGCCAGGGTCGCGGCGGCCACCGTCAGCAGCGCCAGGCGCGGGCTGGCGCCGACTGCCGTGGCGAGGCGGAAGATCGCCCAGGCCAGGGGAATCAGCAGCAGTGAGTTCATGTAGCTCAAGACCAGCGGCCCGAAACCCGCATACAGCGCGGTGCTGACGAACAGATACAGCGGATGGTCCAGCGGCCCCAGCGTCTGGCTGAAGTAATTGCCCTGGGCGGCGTCGGCGAGAAACATGCCGTTGTCCATCCACTGAATCGGCCCGCTGGAGGCGAGAAAACTGGCGATGATAGCGCCGACCGCCAACACCAACGGGACCAACATCGACGTTTGATAACGAACCGCTGCCACCATGACTTCCACTCCTGTCCCTGTTGTTGCCTGTACGCGTTATTGAACCGGTTGACCTTGCGGCGTCTGGGCGAGGCCTTTGAACCTGAACAGCATCAGTGCGCCGAGGGCCACGGCGAACCACAGCGTGGCCAGACGGATCAGCACCGTGGCGGCGATGGCGTCGGCGCTGTTCATGCCTTTCCACACCAGCAGGCCGACCATCACCGCTTCGGCACCACCGAGCCCGCCGGGCATGAAACTCACCGCGCCGGCCAGCATCGCCAGGGCGTAGACGAACACCGCGAAGGCCAGCGGAACGTCGGCGCCCATCCATTGCAGAATCCAGTGGAACGCCAGCGCCTCGGCACTCCAGGCCACCACGCTGAGCGCGGTCAGGCCGAGCAGCAGCGGCAGGCGATGGCATTGCCGGGCATGGTCGAGAACCTGCAGCAGGTGCTTGAGCAACCGAATGAGCTTGCTGCCCCCATCGGCCGGCAACAACAGCGTCAGGCGTTGCAACAGTCGGCGTTGCGAGAGCACCAGCAGACCGACCATCACCAGCCCGATGCCGACCACGATCATCGGCGTTGCGGCGGGGTACAGCGACAGGCCGAACAGGGTCAGCAGCACCACGGCAAACAGGTCCGACAGCCGTTCGCTGAAAAACGCCGCGAAGCTCTGCGGCCACGGCACGTTCCAGTGTTTGAGGAGCACGCCGCGCAAGGCTTCGCCGGCCTTGCCGGGGGTGGTGGTCAGGGCGAAGCCGGCCAGATAGATCGCAAGACTTGGTCGCCACGGCACGGGATGGCCGAGCACCTTGAGGTAGGTCTGCCAGCGCAGAAAGCGCAGGCCGTAGTTGATCAGCGACAGGCACAGGGCGATGACGATACCGATCAGCCCGACTTCCGCGACTGCGGCGCCGACGGCGTGCCAGCCGCCCCACAGCGAGAAGCCGAGGTAGGCCAGCGCCGAGCCTGCCACCGACAGCAGCACCGCGCGATAACGCCAGCCGGAGAGGCTGTTCACAGGTTGAGCCTCTTGAACAGCGGCTGCGGAATCGAGCGGATGATCAGCATGATCAGGCCCCAGAAACCGGGGGCATACAGGGTCGGCACCCGATTGGCGATGCCTTTGACGATGCGCTGCGCCACCTGGGCCGGTTGCGCCAGCAAAGCCGCAGGCAGCGACAGGCCTTGGGTCATCGGTGTGTCGACGAAGCCCGGCTTGATCGTGGTGACATGCACGCCGATCTTGAACAGCCGCGCCTGCAAGCCTTCGCAGTAGGTCGACACCGCCGCCTTGGCGCTGCCGTACAGGTAATTCGAGGGGCGGCCACGGTCGGCGGCCACCGAGGAAATGATCGCCAGGCTGCCGCAGCGCTGGGTTTCGAACTGAGTCGCCAGCGTGGTCAGCAGGGCAATCACCGAAGTGCCGTTGTTGGCAAACTCGCGCATCGCCAGACCGACGTCCTGCTCGCAGGCTTTCTGGTCGGGCAAGGTGCCGTGGGCGATCAGGGCGATGTCGATCTGCCCCAGTGCGGTCAGGCAACGCCCGAGCATCAGCGGATGGGCCTCAATGTCGGTGGCGTCCATTTCGTGCAGGGTGATGTTCTGTGCGCCTCGTGCCCGCAGGTCGGCGGCGGTCTGTTGCAGCTTGTCGACGTTGCGCGCGACCAGGAAAAAATCGCTGCCTTCGCTGGCCCACAGGCGGGCGCAGGCCGTGGCGATGGCCGAGGTGGCGCCGATGATCAGGACTCTTTTCATAAGATGACACGGCTCCAGAAGCGGGACATCAGGGAGGGATCGCGCAGCGCTTCCAGCCGTTCCCAGTCCGGGTAGGCCTGACGGAAGTCGGCGCCGCTCATGTGGGCATCCTTGGCCGGGTACAAGCGGCCTCCCGCCGCGCGGACGATGTCGTCCAGGCGTGGGAATACAACGTTTTCCAAGGCCTCGCTCTGGGCAAAGTCCAGCGCCAGCGAGGTGCCCGGCATCGGGAACGACAACAGCCCCGGCGAGCGGATGTCGCCGCAGCGTTTGAGCACGGCGAGAAACGAGCCCTCGCCGGCGTCGGCGATGGCCCGCAGCAGTTCGGCGATGGCGACTTCGGCATTCTGCGTGGGAATCACGCACTGATACTGCTGAAAGCCCCGGCGGCCGTAGATGCGGTTCCAGTGCAGCACCCGGTCCAGCGGGTAGAAAAACGGCTCGTAACGGCTGCGTCCCGGTGTGCGTCGGCTCGGTTGCAGACGCCAGTAGAGGTTGTTGAAGGCGCTCAGGGACACCTTGTTGATCAGCGACACTGGCGGCGTTAGCGGCATGCTCAGCTTCGTTCGCTGGTCGACGTCAAGCGAGCCATACGGCGCATGGTCGCCGACGATGAATACACCGCGTCCGCAGTCGGCGCCTTTCGCCAGACAGTCGACCCAGGCCACGCTGTATTCGTGTTGGTCGTCGAGTTCGGCGGACAGGGCAAAGAACTCGGCCAGATTGGCGAAGCGCACGCTCAGGGTGTCGATCTGGCTGGCGCGGATCGGCATCAGTTGCAGCTGCGCCCAGTGGATGACGCCGGTCAGGCCGAGGCCGCCGATGCTCGCAGAGAACAATGAGGTGTGGCTGCCGGGCGAGCAGGTGATCTCCGGCGCGCCGTGGCGCAGCAAGCCGAAGCTGCGCACGTGGCGGCCAAAGGTGCCGCGCACATGGTGATTCTTGCCGTGGACGTCGTTGGCAATCGCGCCACCGACCGTGGCGTACTGGGTGCCCGGCGTCACCGGCAGAAACCAGCCACGGGGAATCGCCACCGCCAGCACATCGGCCAGGGTGATGCCGGCTTCCACCTTGATGATCCCGCTGCTCCAGTCGGCCTCGATCAGCCGGTCCAGCGTGCGCATGTGCAGCACCTGGTCGCTGGCCGCCAGGCAGCTGTCGCCGTAGCTGCGGCCGTTGCCGTAGGGCAGGCTGCTCTGGTGCGTATCGATGACCCGCTCCAGATGCGCCGGCAACTCGTCCAGCCAGGCGCAGCTGTGGCCGCGTTGCGGACTGCGCGGAAAACGGCCCCAGGAATACAGTGGCGTGCTCATGCGGCGATCCAGAACATCAGCAGGAACACCGCACCGATCAACTGGCTGGTGCGATCGCGGATGGCGAACACCACCGGATCTTCATTCATCTGCCCGCGGTGGGTGAGCATCCACACGCGGGTGACCCAGAACAGCAGCAGCGGGCATGCCAGCCAGATCACATGGGGCGTCACGTACAGCTCGGTGGTCCGGGCGTCCTGGATGTACAGCGCCAGCACCATGACCGCCAGGTACCCCGATGACGCGCCGAGCGAAGCGATCATGTCCAGATCACCGGGGTAGTAGCCGCGTCCACGGGTGAGGGTGTTGACCTCGCGGACCCGGGCATCGCGCAGCTCGGCGTAGCGCTTGACCATCGCCAGGCTGAGGAAGACGAACATGGAGAACGCCAGAATCCAGAACGTCAGGGTCAGGCTGAACGCGGCGACCCCGGCGATGATCCGCGCGGTGTAGAGCATCGCCAGTACGATCACATCCATCGCCATCAGGCGCTTGAGGTACAGCGAGTAGGCGAGAGTAGTGGCGTAATAGGCCGCCATGACTGCGGAAAACTGCCAGGGCAACAACAGCAATGCGGCGCCGAACGCTACTGCCAGCAACGCGGGGACCAACAGCAGGCCGGCTTTGATCGACAGGCGCCCGCTGGCGAACGGTCGCTGGCATTTGCTCTTGTGATGGCGGTCGTCGCACAGGTCGAGCAGGTCGTTGAGGATATACACGCTGGAGGCGCACAGGCCAAAGCAGAAAAAGGCAAACACCCCGTCGCGTACCAGTTCGAACTGGGTGAAGCGGTGCGAGGCCAGCAGCGGCACGAAGATCAGCAGGTTTTTCAGCCATTGATGCAGGCGCAACGCTTTGCGCCAGTCACGCAGGCTCGCCGTGTGGGTGCGCAGGGTCGGTTCGACATGCACCATGGCCCTGACCCGGTGTTCCACCCCCGGATCCGGATTGACGACATAGGCCTGACGCGAGGCGCTCCACACCGGTAAGTCATCTTTGGAGTTGCCGATATAGTCGAAGCCGCCTTCGCCGAAGTGGGCAACTAACAGATCGCGCTTATTATCGCCGGACAAGTTGCGCTGGCTGTTGGAGGCCATCACCAGATCGAACAAACCCAAGTGTTCGGCAATTCGATCAGCAAGGCTGACATGGCTGGCAGTGGCCAGCACAATCATGCGCCCACTGGACTTTTCGGTCTTGATCAGCTCAATGACTTGCGGGTCGTAGGGCAGCACCGAGACGTCTATTCCGGTCTCCAGCGCGAGGCCTTCCTTGAGTGCGGCCTTGCCTTTGAGCAACCAGCCGAGCAGTTTGAACACCTTCAATGGCTGGCTTCTGATGAAGGCCATGCCGGTTTCCATCAATAGATCCGAACGCAACAGTGTGCCATCCAGATCGACAACCAGAGGCGGCATTGCCTCAAGAACTCTTCCCTGAATTCTGGCCATGGTGGAGTGCTCCTGACGAGATCACTCGACTATAAACAAAATAATAATGTCGCCTCGTCATTTAAATTAAATGAGTGTCGTTAGTTCGTCGTCCTGTTGGCGTCAGAATAAAACAGCGAATAATCGACGAACTTTAAATGCCTGGCGTCTCGGCGTTGAAACAGTCGGCGCCGACTAATTGGCGACCGATTAATGGCTGGCAACGCGGGCCTGTGCCTTGCGCAGGTTATGTTGCGACAGCAGGCGCATGACATAGCCGATCTTGATCAGAGTAGGGCCGAGAATGGTCATGGCGTGCAGGCCGACCAGACCGAACAGATTGAGATGCAGGTCGAGCACATAGGCACCGAGGATGCCGCTGAGCAGCATGACCAGGCCGGTCCAGAGAACGCGGGTCGACAGGTGCAGAACGTTGTGCGGGTTGAGGAAGAAATCGAACATGGCCGTGACTCCTGTTGAGGTGGCGGGGAAATCCTTCGCCGTTGCTCTACAGGTATCAGGAACTGTGCCAGCTTTTATTGAACGTAAAATCAATGGCTTGTGATGCTGTTGTCATTCTGACCTTGTCGAATGCTGTCGTTTTAACTCGTTACGGGGTCATAATGACCGCGTTTCCGTCGCCTGGATAAGCCCTCTCTGTCTCCGGAGTCCGTATGACCAATCCCTTGTTGCTGGCGCTGGTGCCGCTGGTGGCCGACCTGTCCCGCGAGTTGCCCGACGAAGAGCGCTACCGCCGGCTGTTGCGCTCGCTGCGCCAGTTGTTGCCGTGCGATGCGGTGGCGCTGCTCAAGCTGGACGACGACGTGCTGGTGCCGCTGTCGGTGGAAGGCCTGAGCCCGGACACCCTCGGCCGTCGCTTCAAACTCGGTGAGCACCCGCGGCTGGACATCATCGTGCAGAACCGCGAGCCGACCCGCTTCTCCACCGACTGCGATTTGCCTGACCCGTACGACGGTCTGGTGGACGGCCTGCACGGGCATCTGGAAGTTCATGACTGCCTTGGTTGCCCGTTGTATGTGCAGGACAAACTGTGGGGCGTGATTACCCTGGATTCGCTGGACCCGACCAGTTTCGGCAGCCTCGATCTGGACAATCTGCAGGCCTTTGCCAGCCTGGCGGCAGCCACGGTAATGGCCAGCGAGCGGATCAATCAGTTGGCGCGCAGTTTTGAAGATCAGCGGCAACTGGCCGAAGTCTACAAGCGTGCGGCCGGTGGGCGCGGACCACGGGAACTGATCGGGCAAAGCGCGGTGCATCGGCGGCTGCAGCAGGAAATCCAGTTGGTCGGCAACAGCCCGCTGACCGTGTTGATCACCGGCGAAACCGGGGTCGGCAAGGAACTGGTGGCCGAGTCGATTCACCTGCAATCGCCACGGGCGCAGAAGCCGCTGATCAGCCTCAACTGCGCAGCCTTGCCGGAGTTGCTGGTGGAAAGCGAGCTGTTCGGCCACGTCAAAGGCGCTTTTTCCGGCGCGGTGAGTGGGCGCAGCGGCAAATTCGAACTGGCTGATGGCGGCTCGATCTTCCTCGACGAGGTGGGCGAGTTGCCGTTGCCGGTGCAGTCCAAGCTGCTGCGGGTGCTGCAAAGCGGGCAGCTGCAGCGGGTCGGTTCCGATCAGGAGCATCATGTCGATGTACGGATCATCGCCGCGACCAACCGCGACCTGGCCGAAGAAGTGCGCGCCGGACGTTTTCGCGCCGACCTCTATCACCGGTTGAGTGTGTATCCGCTGGTGGTGCCGCCGTTGCGTGAACGTGGCCGGGATGTGTTGCTGCTGGCCGGGTATTTCCTTGAGGAAAACCGCGCGCGCATGGGATTGCGCAGCCTGCGCATGAGCAGCGATGCACAGAAAGCACTGGTGGCGTACCCATGGCCGGGCAACGTGCGCGAGCTGGAGCATCTGATCAGCCGGGCCGTGCTCAAGGCGTTGTCGGCACACAACGAACGGCCGCGCATTCTCACCATCGAGCCGCAGGCACTGGGCCTTGATGACGTGCCGATGCCGGCGGCGGAACTGCCGGTGCTGAACGGCAGCGCGCCGATAGTCAAACCGGGGGAGGGATTGAAGGAAACCGTCGATGCCTTCCAGAAACTGCTGATCAGCGAAGCGTTGAGCCGTCACCAAGGCAAATGGGCCGACGTCGCCCGCGAACTCAACCTCGACCGCGCCAACCTCAGTCGCCTGGCGAAACGGTTGGGGATTCGCTAAGCCCGCGTGTTTCCTGTTGTTATTGGTGGTGGTACGGGACCGATGGGGCCGCACAAATTGCGTCTGGCACAAGGCCGTGGGAGGGAGCCCTGCTCGCGAATGCGTCGGGGCAGGCGCTGCGATGGTGCTGGATGAGCAGCCATCGCGAGCAAGCTCACTCCTACAGAGATTGGCGACAGGCAGGTGAGATCGCCAATGCCGGCGGCTGTTGATTCTGGCCGAAGGCCGTGGGAGGGAGCTCTGCTCGCGAATGCGTCAGGTCAAGCGCTGCGATGGTGCTGGATGAGCAGCCATCGCGAGCAAGCTCACTCCTACAGTGATTGGCGACAGGCAGGTGAGATCGCCAATGCCGGCGGCTGTTGATTCTGGCCGAAGGCCGTGGGAGGGAGCCCTGCTCGCGATGGCGTCCGGTCAG
Source organism: Pseudomonas sp. NPDC090208 (assembly GCF_044746785.1). Lineage (NCBI taxonomy): Bacteria > Pseudomonadati > Pseudomonadota > Gammaproteobacteria > Pseudomonadales > Pseudomonadaceae > Pseudomonas > Pseudomonas sp. NPDC090208. The sequence continues at coordinate 168,394 of NZ_JBIVCU010000012.1, read as the reverse complement.
GCGCTGCGATGGTGATGGATGCACCGCCATCGCGGGCAAGCGCGCTCCTACAGTGATTGGCGACAGGCAGGTGAGATCGCCAATGCCGGCGGCTGTTGATTCTGGCCGAAGGCCGTGGGAGGGAGCCCTGCTCGCGATAGCGTCAGGTCAGGCACCGCGATGGTGGCGGATGCACCGCCATCGCGGGCAAGCGCGCTCCTGCGGGGATTCGACTACTTTGGCCGGGTACGGAAATCACCTTTTTCCGGCACCAGCTCGGTGCCCGGCTCGAACCCGGTCTTGGGGTTGCAGCCTTCGTCGATCGGGTCGCAGTCGCCGTCTACCGGATCGGGGACGGTTTCCGGAAAGGCCACGTCCTGTGGTCTGGCATCCGGGTTTTCGGGGCGTGAGCCGCTCATGATCTCCTCCAGCCATAGGGTGATGATGGTTGGAGGAGTCAAGCACAGCGGCGTTCACCGCGCAGGATGAATGGCGATGATCACTCAGCGGTGGGCGATGTCCTCCAGCGCCAGATTACGAGTGCGCGGGCCGAAGGCGCCGATGGTGACCATCACGATCAGCATGCTGATGACGATGAAGGTCAGCACCCCCGGCGTACCGAAGTGGTCGAGGAACAGGCCGATCAGCAGGCTGCTGAACACCGTCGACAGGCGGCTGAACGAATAGCAGAAGCCCACTGCCCGGGCGCGAATGTTGGTCGGGAACAGCTCGCTCTGGTACGAGTGATAGCTGAAGCTCAGCCAGGCGTTGCAGAAGGTGATCATCACCCCGCAGGTGATCAGGCCGACGGCGGTGGTCTGCTGGGCGAACAGGCTGCCGAAGATCATCGCGCCCAGGGCCGAACCGACGATCTGCCACTTGTTCTCGAAACGGTTGGCGAACTTGACGAACAACAGCGGCCCCAGCGGGTAGGCGAGGGTGATGATGAAGGCGTAGGCCAGGCTGTGGGTGACGCTGACCCCTTGGCCCGAAAGCAAGGCCGGCAGCCAGTTGCCGAAGCCGAAGAAGCCGATGGCCTGAAACACATGAAAGACGATCAGCATCAGCGCGCGACGGCGGTAAGGCGGCTGCCAAATGTCGGCGAAACGGCCTTTGCCCTCGACCGCAACGTTATGGGTTTCCGGTGCGTCCAGCGCCTGGCCGTGGTCCTTCACGCAGCGCGCTTCCAGGGCGTCCATGATCTTTTCCGCCTCGCTGAAGCGCCCGTGCTGGGCCAGCCAGCGCGGCGACTCCGGCAGGCGCGAGCGCAGCCACCAGATGAACAGCGCGAACACCGCACTGGCCAGCACCACGAAGCGCCAGCCGCTGAAGCCGAACGGGTCCTGCGGCACCAGCCACCAGGACATCAGCGCCACCGACGGCACCGACAGAAACTGCACGAAAAAGGCAAAGGCGAAGGCCGAGCTGCGCATGCGCTTGGGCACCAGCTCCGAGAGGTAGGCGTCGATGGTCACCAGCTCGATGCCCAGGCCGATACCCACCAGAAAACGCATGCAGATGATACCCAGCGCCGAGGTCTGCAGGCCCATAAGCACGGTGGCGATGGTGTACCAGATCAGTGCGAAGGTGAAAATTGCCCGGCGACCGAAGCGGTCGGCAATCGGGCTAAGCAGGCTGGCACCGAGGAACAGGCCAAGGAACGTCGCCGAGGCGAACGCGGCCTGATCGGAAAAGCCGAACACGCCGTCGGCGCCGGTGGCGAACAGCCCGGCGCGGATCAGGCCGGGGCTGATATAGGCAGTCTGGAACAGGTCATACAGTTCGAAAAAGCCGCCGATGGACAGCAGCGCCACCAGTTTCCAGATCGTCGCCACGGCGGGCAGACGGTCGATGCGTGCGGAGATCTGTGCGGCGCGAATCGGGTCGATACCGTCGCGCGGGCTGTCGGGTTGATCAGAAGGGTGATCGGAGGTGTGTGAAAGCGAAGACATTATTGTTTTCCGGATCCGTGGGACCCCGCATGTTAGAGCTTTTACAGAGATTCAAGACAAAATATTTCCTTGCGTTTAAGCTCCATGGCTGATCGCAATCACCCGCCGGATTCCCGTGAAATACAGACTCCCGACCACCGCCACCGCTCCTTTCTGCCCTTCGGCCGTGACCGACAGCGTCGCCATCCCGGCCAACGCGTCGTTCCTGCGCAAGCTGATGCTGTTTGTCGGCCCGGGCCTTTTGATTTCAATCGGTTACATGGACCCCGGCAACTGGGCGACCGCCATCGAAGCAGGATCGCGCTTTGGCTATGCGCTGCTGTTCGTGGTGGTGCTGGCGAGCCTGTCGGGCATGGTCCTGCAAAACCTCTGTTCGCGGCTGGGCATCGCCACCGGACGTGATCTGGCGCAGCTGTCGGCCGAGCGTTACAGCCATCGGGTCGGCATGGGCCAGTGGATCCTTGCCGAGCTGTCGATCCTCGCCACCGACCTTGCCGAGGTGCTCGGCGCGGCGCTGGCGTTTCATCTGTTGCTCGGCGTATCGATCACCACAGGCGTGGCGCTGACGGCCTTCGATACGGTGATCGTGCTGGCCTTGCAGGGCGCCAATTTCCGCCGTCTGGAAGCCATCGTGCTGGGCCTGATCGCGACCATCGCCACCTGCTTCTTCATCGAGCTGGTGCTGATCAAACCGTTCTGGCCGGATGTCGCCGCCGGGCTCAAACCGTCATGGGATGTGCTCAGCCAGCAAGAGCCGCTGTACATCGCCATCGGCATTCTCGGCGCCACGGTGATGCCGCATAACCTGTACCTGCACTCGTCGGTGGTGCAGACCCGGGTCAACGGTACGTCGCTGGAGAGCAAGGCCAGCGCGATCCGTTATGCCCGCGTCGACACCATCGCGTCGTTGAGCATGGCGCTGGTGATCAACGCGGCGATCCTGATTCTGGCCGCGGCTGCGTTTCACGGCACCGGTCACGCCGACGTGGTGGAAATCCAGGATGCCTACCACCTGCTCGACCCGCTGGTGGGCGGCGCGCTGGCCAGTGTGTTGTTCGGCATTGCCTTGCTGGCAGCGGGGCAGAGCTCGACCTTCACCGGCACCATCGCCGGTCAGGTGGTGCTGGAAGGCTTTCTCAACGCGAAGATTCCTTGCTGGCAACGGCGCCTGATCACCCGCGCGCTGGCGCTGATCCCGGCATTGATCGGGGTGATCTGGTTCGGTGACGGTGCGGTGGGCAAGATGCTGGTGCTCAGCCAAGTGGTGCTCAGCCTGCAACTGCCGTTTGCGCTGTGGCCGTTGATTCGTTTCACCAGCGATAAGCAGCTGATGGGGCCGTTCGCCAACAACGCCCTGACCAAACTCCTGGCCTGGGGGCTGTTCGGGCTGATTTCGGCAGCCAACCTGACGTTGTTGTATTTCTGGGTCAATTGAGCGTTTGCCCACCAGTGACGATTTCAATGGCATCACCGGGGCGTTTTGTGGGAGCGAATTCATTCGCGATACGGTAGTCCGGGCAACACATCTGTATCGACTGGAATGCCCATCGCGAATGAATTCGCTCCCACAGGAAAATCTTCCCATCGATGGTGGGCCGCTAACTGATCATCAACCCCCGCGCCATGCCCGTGGCGGCGATCACAATGATCACCATCAGCGCGGCTTCCATATGGCTGATCCGCGCAAAGCGGCGTGACAGGGACGTATCGATGGGTTGTTGTTTCTTGAACGCGATGCGCCATTTGATCAGGGCAAACATCGGCACCACTTCCAGCGCGAGAATGGCGACGAAGGCGGTCATTTTCAGGTGAAACAGCGGTTGGTGCAGGTAGTAGAACGAGCCTTTCTCCAGCCCGCCGAAGGCGCGAAACGCCCCGGTGATCAGCAGGATCCCCGCCGATACCCCCCATATATTGTCGACCACGAAGACATCGCGAAACGAGCGGGCATCCTCCTTGCGCAAGCGCCTCAACGCCCGTCCCCTCGCCAGCACCGCCGCCAGGGCAAAGCCAAAGGCCAACAGGTGTAACGCAGCCACTACCCACTTGATGAGCATGGTTCAACTCCCCCGAGAGCGTTAGTTATCAGCAATTGCCAACAACAGAAGCTTAGCGGGTCGGCGCGGTTATGCGTTGAGGTGAGGGGGCAAACTTGGGTGAGGGCGGGGATGTTGAGCGGGGCCACGTTGGGCGGGACTGCCTCTATAGGAGCGCGCTTGCCCGCGATAGCCATTATTCAGTCACGCCATTGTCGGCAGACAGAACGCTATCGCGAGCAAGCTCACGCCTACAGATTTATTCGGAAGCCTGCAGACCTTTCTGTTTCATCTGCAGGTTCTTTTCCTTCTTGTACTGCAACGCCACTTCCGGCGCCGGACCGCTCTTGCCGGTCTCCATCCACAGGCGCATGCGGCTGGCGTCGGCGAAGTGGGTGAACTTGCCGAAGGCATCGAGGATCACCACCGACACCTGACGATTGGCCATGCTGGTCAGCAGCACCAGGCAGTGCCCGGCCTGGTTGGTGAAGCCGGTCTTGGTCAGCTTGATGTCCCAGTTGGATTTACGCACCAGGTGGTCGGTGTTGCTGAAGCCCAGGGTGTAAGTGGGCTTGCGGAAGGTCACGGTTTTTTCCGGGGTGGTGCTCAGTTCGCGCAGCAGCGGATAGTTGCGCGCGGCCAGGGCCAGTTTGGTCAGGTCACGGGCGGTGGACACGTTGAACACCGACAGACCGGTCGGCTCCATGTACACCGTGTGGGTCATGCCCAGCGCCTTGGCCTTGGCGTTCATCGCCTTGATGAATGCCGGGTAGCCACCCGGATAGCTGTGGGCCAGGCTGGCGGCCGCACGGTTTTCCGACGACATCAGGGTGATCAGCAGCATGTCGTGGCGGTTCAGTTCGCTGCCCAGTTTGACCCGCGAAAACACGCCCTTCATCTCAGCGGTCTGGGAAATGTCGACCTTGACCATCTCGTCCATCGGCAGTTTGGCGTCCAGCGTGACCATGGCGGTCATCAGTTTGGTCACCGAGGCGATGGGGACGACCACGTCAGGATTGCTGGAGTAGAGCACTTGACCCGATTGCAGGTCGGTAATCATGGCGCTGCCGGACGCCAGGTGCAGGTTCGCGGGGTCGCGATTGAAAGCGGCAGGTTCGTTCGCAAGGGCACCGGTGGAAAAAGCCGCGCCTGTGAACGCAAAAAACAGGCCGACGAGTGATGTGCGAATGTTCAAGAGCAACGCTCACTTAATTGAGTGGAAAGCCGTAGGAAATGCCGGACTTTTTTCAAGAACGACAACAAGATCGGAGCATTTTAGGAGTATGTTTCTAAAGATGTCGATGGGCGGCGAAGGACGTTTAAGTAATAAAAACCGCGCGTATAGCATTCGTTCAGGTTAAGGATCCAAATGGCCATCCATTCGAACGAATATTGTCGATATTCGTGGCACTCGGTCCGGCCACCGATTAGCATTCCACGCCATTGATTGGTCTCGCTTTCCTTGGATTCAGGAGTTGTGCAATGCCCAAAGGGTTAATCAGCAAGGACTACGTTGGCGTGGCGTTTGTCGCGGTGACGGTGGTGGTGCTCTTGCTTGTCACCGGTCTGTTCGCCAAGCCGTCTGACTGGGCCGGCTGGATTCAGGCCATCGGTCTGATCGTCGGTCTGGCCATCGCCGTGGCGGTGCCGGCCGTGCAGAAACGCCAGGAAATGGACGTGCGCCGCAAGGAAGTGCGTGACCGTGAAACCGGCTATGCCCGGCGCATGCAATACCTGTGCGGCGAACTCAATGAACTGCTGGCGAAAATCACCGTCAATCTGGTGCATTTGCGTGCCGCCGACCGCCATCGCCTGCAGCGCACGCTGGAGGACTACCTGCATCGCCTGTTCGAATCGCACAAGCTGGACCAGAACGACGACCGTGTGGTGATCGCCCATGAGCTGAGGCTGGTGGCCAATGACCTGATCGAAGAGCTTGAAAGCGGCCGTTCGGATCGCGTGGTTCTGGGCGCGCTGGAGAAACGCCTGCAGAAACTGGCGCACCGTTGCCAGATCAACGCGACCGTGGCCGAGCGAACCTAGCTGCCTGTTTTGCAGGCGCGCGCTTGCCCGCGATGGCGTCGTGTCAGACAAGGCAGGAGCGCAGATGCCACAATCGCGGGCAAGCGCGCTCCTACGGATCGAACACGCCGTTCCACTGATTTCAGGGATTTCAGGGATTTCAGGCAAAAAAAAGCCCGCGTCAGAGAGGCGGGCTAAAGGGAAGTGCGGAGCAACGCACGATTTCAGGGAAGAGCGAATCCGGTTTCAGGCATTGAGCTTGCCGCGGGTCTCCATTTGTTGAGACAGCGCTTGAGCCGCAGGCAACGAAGGCAACGGACCGCTGACGGGCTCGCCGTTCAGCATCAGGTACCAGCAGGCCAGCAGGCCGCGCTCACGCAACTGAGCGGGAACAGCGCTACCAACTACCGACATGATTTGTACCTTGGTCATAAGTGCCTCCATCAATCTATGGGGCTACTTTACGGCGCCGTTGCAGCGCGCAGAAATCACTGCTCTCGATAGTCATCATTGATTGGCGAGAGGTCGGCTTTCGGGAATAAATCCGTCAAGCGACGTGACGGGGATCACGTTGTAGGCCGCTGTCCACTGTGCAATTGGGCAGGGCTGCCGAGGGGCATCGAACCGGATCGCAGAAACGACAACCCCGCCGGATGGCGGGGTTGTGTTTACCGTTATTGCGCTGTTACCAGCGACCACCACCGTGGTAGTAACCATGGGGTGGGCCGTAGTAGCGTGGCGGACCGTAGTAGCCAGGGCCTACGACCACTGGACGCTCAACCACATAGGCTGGCTGAACGTAGACAGGTGGCGGTGGAGGCGGTGCGTAGTACACAGGCGCTGGCGCTGCGTACACAGGTGCGGGCGCCGCATACACCGGAGCCGGCGTCACGTACGTCGGGCCAGAGGCCACGGCGGCACCCACCACGCCGCCGACGACAGCGCCGATCACTGCCGCTCCACCCCAGCCTGGACCGCCGCCATGGGCTTCGGCCTGGCCTGCAAGGGCGAGGGCACCTAACAACAGGGCAACCTTGGGGATGTGACGAATCATGACTGTTCCTCGGTGTTCAGTCCCGTTGTCGCGAGCCTGCGTTACGCTCAGGCATTGCCACGGGATAACTGCTCTGACAACGGATTTGGGGAAATCTGCGACGCCGTTGCGTAAATTTTGTGTAAGGTGCTCGACACGTTTTCTGACAATTGCTCTGGCTTAACGCCGCAAGCAGTTGAATTCTACGCCTTTCCTTGCCCGCTACCTAATACCGTTCGGGAGATTTCATGTTGGTGACTGCCAGTAAAGAAACGCTGTTGTGTATGTCCCTGGCCGGACGGCCCGGCAACTTCGGTGTGCGTTTCCACAACCACCTGTATCAGCAGTTGGGGCTGAACTTCTATTACAAGGCCTTTTCCCCCAATGACCTGCCGGCCGCCATTGCCGGCATGCGTTCGCTGGGGATTCGCGGTTGCGGCGTGTCGATGCCGTTCAAGGAAGCCTGCATTCCGTTGATCGACGAGATGGATGCGTCCGCGGCGGCCATCGAATCGATCAACACCATCGTCAACACCGATGGTCATTTGAAGGCCTACAACACCGACTACATTGCCGTCGCACAATTGCTGGAAACCCATGCCGTGCCGAAAACCCGCTTTGCCCTGCGCGGCAGCGGCGGCATGGCCAAGGCGGTGGCGTGCGCCATGCGTGACGCCGGGTTCACCGACGGGCTGATCGTCGCGCGCAACGAAGCGGCAGGGCGGGCGCTGGCGAAAACCTGTGGGTTCGAGTGGCAGGCGCAATTGGGCGACGAGCGTCCGCCGTTGCTGGTCAACGTCACGCCGCTGGGCATGGCGGGTGATCAGGCCCATGAACTGGCGTTCGACAAGGCTGCCATCGAAGCCGCTGACACCGCGTTCGACGTGGTCGCCACGCCGGCGCGCACGCCATTCATCGTGCATGCCGAGGCGGCTGGCAAGCGGTTGATCACCGGGGATCAGGTGGCGGCGATTCAGGCGCTGGAGCAGTTCATCCTGTACACCGGGGTGACGCCGAGCGAGGCGCAGTATCAGGCGGCTGCGGCGTTTGCGCGAGGGTAAAAGCCGCTGCTGTCGAGGGTGCTTTTTTGTGGGAGGGAGCTCTGCTCGCGAAAGCGTCAAGCCAGACAATGCCGTGGTGACGGGGCCACCGCCTTCGCGAGCAGAGCTCCCTCCCACAGGATTTTGAAGTGTCTGGACTGCTACGGTACGACACCCACCCTGTAGCAGCCCGGCTCGCCGGCGGTGGCGTTCTCGAAATCACTGCCGCCGGCAAGCCGGACTGCTACAGATGAGATTTATACGATCGCTGTGGGAGCGGGCTTGCCCGCGAAGGCTTTTGACTCTGGCCGAAGCCGTGGGAGGGAGCTCTGCTCGCGATAACGGTGTATCAGCCACCACAGCAGTGTCTGATCAGCCGCCATCGCGAGCAGAGCTCCCTCCCACAGGTCATCTATCTGGCTTGCCAGCGGTGGCGTCCTGAAGATCTCTACCGCCGGCAAGCCGGACTGCAAGGGATCGGGTGTCGATCAGCCTTCCAGCTTCGCCAGACGCTCTTCGAGTGCCGCAATCCGGGCTTCCAGCTCTTCGACCCGCTCGGCCAGCGCCGGGCTGCTGCCGCTGCTGCGCTCCGGTGCGTTTTGCCGGGCTTCGAGGATCGCCTGCAGATCGGCCGGATCGCCCATCGCGTGGGTGTAACGGTCTTCGCGCTGGCCCGGCTGTTTCGGGATCAGCACTGCCAGGCCTCGACCGATCAGTCTCTCCAGCTGGTGAATGACCGCATCGGCGTCGTCGAAGTCGTGCATGCGGTTGCTGCGGGTCAGCAGTTCGTTGACGGTCTGCGGGCCGCGGAGCAGCAACAGGCCGGTCAGAATCAGCTGCGCGGGCACCAGTTCCAGGGTCTTGTCGACCCGGTGCTCCCAGCGATCGGCGCGGCTGCCCATGACAAGGCGGGTCAATTGGTGGCTTTCCAGTGCCCGCAGGCTGTGGCCGACCTGACCCTGAGTCAGGTTCATCACCGGCTCGCGGCTGGTTTTCTGGTTGCAGGCCAGTACCAGTGCGTTGAGGGTCAGCGGGTAGGTTTCCGGGTTGGTGGCCTGTTTCTCGATCAGGCAGCCCAGAATGCGCACTTCCGTGCTGTTCAGTTGCAGCGTGTCGGCAGGCTCGGTGGTGTTTTCGGAATCCGGCTCGTTGGACATGGCGCTTCCCTTGGCGTTGAAAGGGCTATGAGGGTAGGGGTTGGATGAGGTAAAAGACAAGCCGCGTCGCATGCATCGCCATGCGACCCCCTGCATTCATCCACCAGGATCTGCCATGACTATTTCCCTGTACGCCGCTTCCGTACCTGTCATCAAACAAATGCTCACCGCGCTGGGCAACGTGCTGGCCAAGGCTGAAGCCCACGCCACCGAAAAGAACATTCAGCCCGATGCCCTGTTGCAGGCGCGTCTGTTCCCGGACATGTTCCCGCTGACCCGTCAGGTGCAGATCGCCGTCGATTTCGCCAAGGGCGCTGGCGCGCGTCTGGCCGGCATCGAGCCGCCGAAGTACGACGATTCGGAAACCACCTTCGCCGACCTGCAGGCGCTGCTGGCCAAGACCCTGGCGTTCCTCGCCACCATCACGCCGGAGCAGGTCAACGGTAACGAAGAACGCGAAATCGTTCTGCGCCCGGGCACCGACAAGGAAAAGCGTCTGAGCACCCAAAATTATCTGGTGCATTACGCGCTGCCGCAGTTCTTCTTCCACGTCACCACCGCCTATGACCTGCTGCGTCATAACGGTGTAGAGGTGGGCAAGCGCGACTACATGGGCACGTTCTGATCTTGGACTGAACGTCCGCTTTACGCCGCCGTCTGAGTGTTCTCAGGCGGCGGTTTCGTTTCAGGCCATCTGTTACCATCCGCCGCTCGTTTCATGCCATCCGACGACCGCTCCGCAAGGACTGGTCGTTTCGTCGTTATGGAGATTTCATGTTTTTCCCCATCTACCTGTTGTCGGCCGCCGGATTCACCGTGCTGACCACAGAGTTCGTCATCGTCGGTCTGTTGCCGGCCATCGCCCGCGATCTGGCGGTGACCATTCCGCAGGCCGGTCTCCTGGTGACGCTGTTCGCCTTCACGGTGGCCTGCTTCGGCCCGTTTCTCACCGCGTATTTTTCGCGGTTCGAGCGCAAGCGCCTGTTCATCTCGGTGTTGATCATGTTCGGCGTAGCCAATGCGGTCGCGGCGCTGGCGCCCAATATCGGGGTGATGGCCGTTGCTCGCCTGATTCCGGCGCTGGGCTTGCCGGTGTTCTGGGCGCTGGCCAGTGAAACGGCGGTGGACATCGTCGGCCCGGACCACGCTGGCCGCGCCATTGCCAAAATCGGCTTCGGCATCGTCTGCGCCACGGTGTTCGGTATTCCCGTCGGAACGCTGATTTCCGACGCCTTCGGCTGGCGCAGTGCGTTCGCCGTTCTGTCGGTCGTGGCATTTGCCAAGGCGCTGTTGCTGTTCATCTACCTGCCGCGCAGCGTGCACAAGGATCAGGCCTCGTTCAGCAGCCAGTTCGGTATCCTGCGCAGCCGCTTGATGCAGGGCCATGTGCTGCTGTCGGTGTTGGTGTTCAGCGGCATGTTCACCGCCTACACCTACCTCGCCGACATGCTCGAACGCCTGGCCGGTTTCAATGGTTCGGTGGTGGGCTGGTGCCTGATGGGCTTCGGCGCCGTCGGCTTGCTGGGCAACTCCCTGGGCGGACGTCTGGTCGACCGCCATCCGCTGATCGCCAGCCTGACGTTCTGTACCTTCATGATCGGCGGCATGGTCATGGTGGTGCCGAGCATGCATTCGCTGCCGGCGCTGGTTTTGGCCTTGACCGTGTGGGGCGTGACCCAGGCCGCGTTGTTCCTGGTCAGCCACGTACGGTTGATGAAAGCTGCGCCGCAGGCGCCAGCGTTCGCCGCTTCGCTGAACATCGCCGGCGGCAATCTGGGGATCGGCCTTGGTGCGTTGATCGGCGGGCGGGTGATCGACCATCTGGGGCTGGGCAGCCTCGGCTTTGCCGCCGCCGGCATCATTCTGCTTTCGATTCTGCTGGCGCTGCTGTTGATGAGCGCACAGCCAAAGGTCGCTGCGTGTAATGCCTAATCGGTGAACAACTGGCGTCGGGCGCCTTCGGTAATGGCGACGATGCCGGGGTGTTTGACCTTGCGCTCGACCGAGATCGCGTAGAACGACTCGGTCACCGCGTCGGTCTGGCCGATCAGTTCGACGTCGTACTGCTCCATCACTTCGTCGGCGATCACGCTCGGCGCAATGAAAATCCCGCTGCCGGATTTGCCGAAAGCCTTCATCAGCGCGCTGTCGTCGAACTCGCCGACGATCTTCGGCTGCACATTCTGCTCGGCGAACCAGCGCATCAGGCGGCTGCGGACCACGGTCTGCTGGCCGGGAATCAACAACGGCGCGCCCTGCATGCCGCGCGGGAAGTCCGCACCGTGGGCCGCCGCGAGGGCGCGGGTGGCGAAGAAGCTCACACCACATTCGCCGAGTTTCTGGCTGTAGCCCTTGATGTCCAGATGCGAAGGCATCGGGCTGTCGGAAATCACCAGATCCAGGCGTTGAATCGCCAGATCCGCCAGCAAGCGTTCCAGCTGGTCTTCGCGGCAACTGATGCGCACTGGCTCGTCCAGCGCCATGGTCGGTGCGATCAGGCGATACACGATGGATTTCGGCACCACGTCCGCCACGCCGACGCGGAACAGGATCTGTTGTTCGTCCGGTTGTGCCCGCAACAGCGCTTCCAGCTCGCCACCCAGCTGGAACATCTGCTCGGCGAAGGGCAGGGCGGCGCGCCCGGTTTCGGTGAGCTCCAGCTGGCGGCCGACACGTTTGAACAGCTCCACGCCAAAGGTCTGCTCCAGCAGGGTGATTTGCCCGCTGATGGTCTGTGGCGTCAGGTTCAGCTGCTCGCAGGCGCGTACGATGCTGCCGGTCTTGGCCACCACCCAGAAGTAGTGCAACTGTCGGTAATTGAGCATGAGTTGTATCACTTCGTAAAAATCGAAGTATACGCCTTATAAATACGAATTTTCCTGAACTGTTGTCATCCCTAGAATGCCGCCTTGTCTCCCCCGAACCACACTGGATACCGGCACATGGAATATCTTTTGGAACTGGCTGCAAGTCCCACGGCGTGGATTGCCCTGGCGACCCTGGTCGTCATGGAAATCGTCCTGGGTATCGATAACCTGATCTTCATCTCGATCCTGACCAACAAACTGCCGGTGCATCAGCGCACCAAGGCGCGGCGTATCGGTATCAGCATGGCGCTGTTCCTGCGTTTGGGTCTGCTCAGCACCGTGGCCTGGATCGTCCAGTTGACCGAGCCGGTCATCGAAGTGTTCGGCCAGCTGTTTTCCTGGAAGGACATGATCCTGATCGCCGGTGGCCTGTTTCTGGTGTGGAAGGCAACCACCGAGATTCACCACAGCGTCGACATCAAGACCGAGGAAGAAAAGAAGGTCTCGTCCACCGTTACCCTGGGCATGGCCGCCGCCATCGGTCAGATCCTGATGCTGGACCTGGTGTTTTCCATCGACAGCATCGTGACCGCGGTGGGCATGACCGAGCACCTGCCAATCATGATCATCGCCGTGATTGCCGCTGTGGTGGTGATGCTGGTGGCGTCCGAACCGCTGGCGAAGTTCATCAATGACAACCCGACGGTGGTCATGCTGGCTCTGGGCTTCCTGATCATGATCGGCATGACGCTGATTGCCGAAGGCTTCGGTGCCCACGTGCCGAAAGGTTATGTCTACACCGCCATGGCGTTCTCGGCCTTGATCGAAGTGCTGAACATGCTGGCGCGCCGGGCGAAGCTCAAGCGCCTGGACGCTGAAGCCGAGGCGCAGAAGGCCTGACGCCCAAGGTGCAAGGCGCCTGACGGCGGCACATGAAAAAACGGTCGGCGATGGAAACATCGCCGACCGTCTGCTTTTCAGGAAGGGTTAGGTGGCCGACTCAATGGGCCGTGACGTGACGGTGTTTGCGTCTCGTAGTCTGGGCGGGTTTTGCGGCTTCAACGTGGTGGTGATGGGGATGGTGCCGGCGCGCAATGCGCATGACTCCCCATAACATGGCGCCGGCCACGGCCAGCCACGCAGCGATCAACATCACAATGGTCATTCCGAGGCTCATACGTTCCTCCGGCATCTTCTACTTCGTTCTCTCACTCATCGACAGTCTAGTACGTCTGTTGTTTCTGAAAATTGACCGTTGGTATGACGGCCATGACCGATTTGTTCTATCGATGCGCCACGACTGCGTTTTGGGCTATACCGAGGGCAGCAGCGCCTCTATGATCGGCGTCCAGGCCGGTTGCCCGGCATCAGACAAGTGAGTGAACAACGTGTCGAGAGGGTCTCGAATGGGTGTTTCTGCAAGGAAGGCCGCATGGCTGGCGGTGGCCATGGCGCTGACGCTGGGTGGCTGTTCAAGCGGTCGTCATGACTGGAAACCGGGTTATCCGGCTGAATACAAACGCCTGCCGGACCGGGTGGAAATCAACGCAGTGCCGTTTTTCCGTGGCAAGGCCTACCAGAGCGGCCCGTTTGCCCTGGCCAGCATGCTGACCGTGCATGGCGTGCAGATCACTCCGGGCTTGCTGGAAAAACCGCTGAAGCTGCCGGGTGCCGAAGACAAGCTGGCCCAGAGCATGCCGGACCTGGCCCGTGAATATGGATTCGTGGTCTATCCGGTCGATCACCAGTTGCCGGATCTGCTGGCGCAGGTGTCGGCAGGCTATCCGGTGCTGGTGCGCTTCTCCGAAGGCTCGATGTGGTGGAAAGAGCAGCGCTATGGCGTGCTGGTCGGGTTCAACCAGAACAAGCGCACGGTGCTGATCTACACCGGTCTGGGCCGGCTCACCGTGAGTTTCGAAGAGTTCACCTCCGACTGGAACAATGCCGGCAACTGGGCCGTGCTGGTGCAAGGGCCCCGGCAGCTGCCGGTGCCGGTGGATCGCGACCGCTGGCTGAAAGCGGCCAGTGATCTGGCGCAGGCGGGGCAGGAACAGGCGGCGGGCGAGGCGGTCAAGGCGATCAATAACGCGCATTGAAACGCCACAAACGAGTCGGTCCAGCAGGTTCGGTCCGGCCGATTGTGGGAGCGAATTCATTCGCGAAAAGGACTCCAGTCGACACTGCTTCGTCGTCTGGAACACCGCATCGCGAATGAATTCGCTCCCGCCGGCTTGGCATCCAATGCCGGGTTGCCCCGTCAGAACCCCAACTTGTCCCGCAGGCTGTAATACCACGCACCCAACGCCGTCAGCGGCGCACGCAGTGCCTGACCGCCGGGGAACGGGTAGTGCGGAAGGCTGGCGAACGCATCGAAGCGCTCGGCCTGCCCACGCAGTGCTTCGGCCAGCACCTTGCCCGCCAGGTGGGTGTAAGTGACGCCGTGGCCGCTGCACCCCTGGGAGTAATAGATGTTGTCACCCAGCCGCCCGACTTGCGGCAGGCGCGACAGGGTCAGCAGGAAGTTGCCGGTCCAGGCGTAATCGATCTTCACGTCCTTGAGCTGCGGAAACGCCTTGAGCATCTTCGGCCGGATGATTGCTTCGATGTTCGCTGGATCACGGGCGCCGTAGACCACGCCGCCACCGAAGATCAGGCGCCTGTCGCCAGAGAGCCGGTAGTAGTCGAGCAGATAGTTACAGTCTTCGACGCAGTAGTCCTGCGGCAGCAACGAAGTTGCCAGCTCTTCGCTCAGCGGCTCGGTGGTGATCACCTGGGTGCCGCACGGCATCGATTTCGCCGCCAGCTCCGGCACCAGATTTCCGAGGTAGGCGTTGCCGGCAACGATGATGAACTTCGCCCGGACCTTGCCCTGCGCGGTGTACACCACCGGATTGGCACCGCGCTCGATGCGCACCGCCGCCGATTGCTCGTGAATCACCCCGCCCAGAGACTCGACCGCTGCCGCTTCGCCCAACGCCAGGTTCAACGGGTGGATATGACCGCCGCTCATGTCGAGCATGCCGCCGATGTATTGATCGCAGGCCACCACTTCACGAATCCGGCGCTGGTCCATCAATTCCAGTTGCGTGTGGCCGTAGCGTTCCCAGAGCTTTTTCTGCGACTCAAGGTGGCCCATCTGTTTAGGCGTGATGGCGGCAAATACACCGCCGTCCTTGAGGTCGCATTGAATCTGATACTTCGCGACGCGCTCGCGAATGATGCGACCGCCTTCAAAAGCCATCTCGCCCATCAGTTGCGCCTGTCTGGCGCCGACGGTTTTTTCGATGACATCAATGTCGCGGCTGTAACTGTTGACGATCTGCCCGCCATTGCGGCCCGACGCGCCAAAGCCGACCCTGGCCGCTTCCAGCACCGTGACCTTGAAGCCGCTTTCCAGAAGGAACAGCGCGCTGGACAGACCGGTGTAACCGGCGCCGATGATGCAGACGTCCGTTTCCACCTCGCCCTGCAACGGCGGGCGGGCAGGGACGGGATTGGCGGAAGCGGCGTAGTAAGACTGCGGGTAAGGAGTGTTCGTCATCCTGTAACCTCCGTTTTATATTTTTTACGAATGCACCGATCCTACCTGAGATAAAAATCCGCCACCAGCCGGGCACCCGCCGCTCTGCCAGCATTTACCGGGTTACAGGATAAAAACTTCGGTTATTCAGAGGCTTAGCTGAAAAATCAGGTTGACACAGCTTTCAATATCCGTAGAATGCCGCCCCACAGCAGGCACGTAGCTCAGTTGGTTAGAGCACCACCTTGACATGGTGGGGGTCGTTGGTTCGAGTCCAATCGTGCCTACCAGTTGTAAGCCCCGTACTAGACGGGCTGGAAGATGGCGATCCGAAAGGGTCGCCATTTTTTTGCAAAAAAATTGCCACCAAAAAATGCCTTGGCCTTCGCCGCGATTCCTAGCATGCCGTTCTGATCAAGGTGCCAGTCCGGTGCCCACTTCGCTGTATTGAATTTCCTTCGTCATCTTTTGCCCGCCCTCGATGGCAGGGCGCCGACGCTTTTTCTCTTCCTCTCGTCTCGGCAGGGTCGGTCCCGGCACGCTCTGTTCTGCAAGTCTCTTGGCCACCGCGAACTTGAACAGATTCGTCAGCAGGCCAAGGTGCTTCGTGCAGAAGCGACCTGGCAGCGTACGCAAGCACACCGTCAGGTCGCAGAGCTACAGACGTTTCTCAGTGGATGACGTCAGCCAAAGTGGCCAGCCAGATTAAAAGTCCCGACCCCATGTACGACGCCGACAAGCTGTATGCCATCGATGCTGGCGGAGCCTGAGTTCAGGTGGGCCTGGTAGATGGCAGCACCCTGGTTGCTGTCGATGACGAAGGTGTATACGCCCGTGGTCCCTGTAGCGGCGTTGACTGCCTTCTGTAGATTGGCCGTGGCGCTGGAAAGGTCGGTGGCGTCGAACACCGAGAAGCCTGGAATGGCGCCGAGGTCCTCCAGCAGAATGACTCCGTTGTTGCCGATAGTGATGGTGTCGTTGCCGGAGTCGCTGATGTATTGAAAGCCGTTTGTTTGCGCGACGCTGCCCAGCGTCAGGCTGATGTTGTCCGATGTCGTGTTGAAGTTGTTGATGCTGGCGTAGTGGGTGCTGTCGCTTGTGCCAGTGGTCACATGGGCGCCACCGTTGTTGAAGGTAAACAGGGTGTTGCCGGCGCTGTCGTTTTCAATGACGGTCTTGTTGAAACCACTGCCCGTGGTCGATGCGCCGACCGAGATGTTGACGGTGGAGCCAGCCTGTACGCCCACCGCGGTCAGTGCGCTTTCCAGCGACCCCAGGTTGATGGTGCCGGTGTTGGCGATGTTCATGGTGGCTGAAGTGGCGTTATTGACCGTGAATGCCAGAGGGGAGGCATGGAACACGGCCGCTTCGTCGGCGTTGACGGTGATGTTTGCCGCGCCGCCCGTACCGTTGATGATCAGCTTGGCCCGGTGGGCCGTACCCGTGATGGTGCCGTCGGAGATGTCAGACCCGCTCGCAACGCCGACGGCGTCGATGGCGCTGGATGCGTTCAGTTCCAGATTGCCGGTGAAGTTGGCGACCTTGATGTTGTAGGTGCTGCCCCCGTTGTTGGACACGTCTTTTACATGAATGGCGGCGTTGTTGACGATGTTGAACGTGTTGTAGCTGGTGGTGCTCAGGACGTAATTGTCGACGCTGGCGCTGTCGGTCAGGGTGCCCGAGTTGGTGATGGTGACGGTGTTCCCGGCGGCGGAGCCTCCGGAGGCGACGGCGATGCCGTTGGTCAGCCCGTTGTACTGCGCTGTCGTCATGGTGATCGCGCCGTCGAGCGTCAGCCCCTGGACGTGAAGGGCGGCGGCGCCGTTGACGCCAGTGACATCGACTGTGCCGGTAGCGGCCAGTTTTTCGTTGCTGCTGCCCAGGGACCACGCTCCGGTGTAGGTACCCGTACCGACGGTGATGGTGTCGCCCGTGCCGACGCCGCCGACGCTGGCGGCCGAGTTCCCGGTGAGGGTGATGTTGCTGCCCCCGGCGGCGGCCAGGTTGTAGGTCTGGAAGGCGGTGCTGCCTGCGATATTGCCGCTGTCGGTAATGGTGACGGAAGCGCCGGCCTGAGTGTTCAACGTGCCGCTGAAACCGTTGTACTGCGCGGCCGTCATGCTGATGCCGGGGGCAGTGCCAGTGAGGGTGAGGTTCTCGGCAGTGGTGGCGTTACCACTGTTCAGGCCGCTGAGGTTGGCGCCGTTGCCGGCAACGAGCGTATCGCTGGCGCCGTGCAACGCCCAGGTGCCGGTAGGGGTCAGGCCGTTGATGGAGAGGGTAACGTTGTTGGTGGCATTACCGTCGTCCACGTTCTGCGCTGCGGAGCCCAGGGTGACGCTGTTGCCGGAGACATCGGCCAGCGTCCAGTCCTGCACGTTGGCGGCCAGGGCCTGACCTGCTGCTGCGGTGGTGAGAGTAATGGATACGCCGGTAGTGGCCTGAGTGGTGTCAATGGTGCCGGCCTGGGCTGACGTCATTGTGTAGTCTTGGTTGCTGGAGAGCACAAGGCGAGTGATGGCGCTGGTATCGATGGCCGCGATGTTGCTCGTGCTGCCGAGTGTTGCGGTCACGCTGTCGGCTCCGGTGAACGTACCGGTGTTGCCGATCAGGTTCGTCAGGCTGTCGACGACCGAGATGGTGCCGGTGCTGTGGGCCAACTCGCCCGGGGTGCCGTTCGCGCCGATCTTGCTGATAGCGGCCTCGGCCTGGGTCAGGGTGTAGTTCTGGCCGCTGGTGAGTTGGATGGCAGTCTCGCCGCTGGCATTGAGGCCGGTCAGGTCTTCACCGCTGGCGCTGGCCACGATGATGCTGCTGCCGGCGCCGGCGAAGCTGGTGTTGGCTGCCAGCGCGCTGCTGATAATGAGGGTGCTGCCGGCGGGGACGATATAGCCAGCAATAGGAGCGTCCAGTGTGGTGGTGCCGGTGCTGCTGGTGAAGGTGTAGGTGCCGCCGGTATCGGTGACGGTGATTTCCGCGCCCGCATGGGTGAGGGAGGCAATGTTGCTGCTGTCCTTGGTGATCGTGAGTGCCGGTGCCGCGGGCGGCTCCCCTGGCGAAGTAGATGTTCCGGTGGCAATGATGACGGCATTGCTCAGGCCGTTCTGCGCTGTTGTCAGGCTGCTGTCTGTGGCATCAACGTTACCCAGAAAGTCGCGGGCGTACGCGAACGATGCGGAACCCGCATAACCTGCTTTTTCAGCAGCAGTATCGATTTGCGCGGTGAACGCATTGGCAACGGTCAGTTTGTTGCCGGCTGCCGTGACGTCGCTGAATTGCGCGCCCTTGAGAATGGCATAGGCCGCTGCTGCACTCGATACGTTGCCGGAGGTGATCTGCTCCTGCCAATACGTCAGGCCCGCACCATCGGGTACACGATTGAAGAGGTAGTGATAAATGGCAGTGATGGTCTGCTCGATGGTCATCTGGCCGTAAAGCGATTGGGACTCCTGAGACACCGAGAAGCTGTTCAGGATGCCAGTCAGATCACCTCCTGCGGCATTTGCCTCGGCAGCCCAGTAATCGAGACCGGCCGGGTCCGCAGGGCGACCGAAGTAGGCGATGTAAATCTGCTGAATCGAATCGAGATACTGTGCGGCTGCCATCCCTGCTACTCCTGAGCGTGATATGCGAATGAAGGCAGAACGCTATCACAAAAGTGCATCACCAACGATACACAGACTGAGCACCTGATATACGGGATGGAGTGGGCAGCGGCCGGCGCGGCAGGGCTGCTCAGGCGATTTTCAACCGTTGATCGATGTGGAAACAAAAAAGGGCGAATCGAAAGATTCGCCCTTTTTCGTTTTCAGCATTCATGCCGCAATTACATCTTGACGCAAGCCATCTCAGGCAGGCGTGGCGACCCTGACCGTCTGGGTCATGACCACCAATTCCCAGAGCACCGGCTTTTCCTGGCATACCGCCTGATAGCGATTCTGTGGCGGGAAGGACTCACCCCGTTTCGACACAATTTCCTCACCGCACCCCATGCAACGATAGATGCCCGAAACCGGAACCGCGGTGCCGACGCCGTAGGCGTGGGTCCAGTGATCGTTGTCCGACAGGGTTTCTGTGACATAACCGCGAGTGACGGGACTGACCAGCGCCATCGTAACTTCCTGAATACGTGGATGAAGGCGCAAAGCTACTACTATTGGATCCAATAGCGTTACTGGCACTTTATCCATGCTGGATGGGTAGACAGGCAAGTCGACGCGACGCAGGGCAGCAGGTGTGGCCGCCCTGCGTTCGACGATGATGACAAGGTCGATCTAGCCGCCTACGCCACCTGCGCTGGAGCTGCTGGAGGGGCCTTTGGATTTCGTGCCCCCGCCTGAAGTGTCGCCACCTGGCAGGTCGGCATCATCATTGTGGCCGTTGCTCATGGAGCCTGTATTCATGCCGCTGCGAATGCCGGCTTTACCACCGGCAGGGTCCATTTCGGTGCCCTGGCGTTCTATGTCGCTGCCTTGTACCCGGGGATCGTTACCGGTTTGCGAGGGGGGAGGGCCCATGTCGGGCGAGGTGGAGCCGGCCAGTGCCGCGAATGACGTGCAGGTCAGTGCACAGCCCAGCGCCAGTGCCGCGAGTGATTTGTTCATCAGGTGATCTCCATGTCGTGATGCTTGCCTGATATTGGGCCGCGCCAACACGGACATAGTGCCATCATGGCGACCAACGGCGACGAGGCGCCTTTACGGGGTGTAGGTGTTCTCCATCGACGACGGCATCAACGGCGCGTCACCCAGGCTGCCCTCGATCTGCCCGGCCAGGTAGTAGACGCCTGCCAGCACGCCAAACTCAGGGTTATCGATCAAGCTGCGCTTTTTCTCGTTGAGTGCGCCATACAGGCTGTTGCGCAGTTGTTCTTCCATGTCGGCGCGTTCGTTTTGATGACTGATGGCGCCGAATCCGGCCATGCCCACCGAGATCATCAGACCCGCTACTCTTCCGACGGTTGCGGCGACGGCGCTGGCGGCTCCGCGCGGGGCCAGGCTGGCTTCGAGTTTTTCGCTGGAGTGAATCGCCACCGTTGAAATCCCGGCATCCGGGCGCCCGGCAGCGGGGCCGGCAGCGGCTTTGTGAACATGCTCCAGCAATGCGAGGTAGGCGGGCATTTTTGCCAGCGGTTCGTTGTGCAGCAGTTGGTAGAGGGTGGCACTGTTGCCGGCCGGCGGCGCGAGGCTGATGGCGGGAATCTCGTTCAGGTGGGCGGCGAATTGCTCGGCAGGGATGTTGTAGCGCTGCGGGATGGGTTGCAGTTCCTGACCGAGTAACTGCACGTAATAGGCGGTGGCTTGAGCCATGACGGCATCTGGGTCGATTTCTTCGGACACCGGATCGAGCACGCGCTGGTGATACTGCGTCTGCAGGTAGGCATCCAGTCGTTGTGCGGGCGTTTGCGCGTCCTTACTGCTGCTGAGCTTGTACCAACTGACCTTCACGGTCAGCCATTGCTGGGTCCAGTAGCCGGTAAACCAGGGAATGAAGTCCGACTCGGTACGCTGATAGACGCTGTCCATCCAGGCATCCATGGTCTGCGTGGCGTAACGTCGTGCTGGCGCAGTAGCGGTCTTCGATGCGGCGAGGATTTCCTGATCCACCTGATGCCAGGTTTCCGGAGTAACAGAGGCCGCAGGCGGCGCGGACGATGGCGAGGAGGTGCAACTCGCCAGGGTCAGTGCTGCAGCAATGATCAAGGCGCGCGCATTCACGATGGCTGTTCCTTGAGCGCCCGGAGGGCGGCGGTCTTCTCAGTATAGGCGCGGGAAACATGCCGGGGCCGGTATGCCGCCGCGTGCGGTAGTGGCGGTGAGCGCAAAAAATTCGCATATTCATAGGCTTAGTGCGCAAAAAAGACGTTGACACCTATTTGAATATCCGTAGAATGCCGCCTCACAGCAGGCACGTAGCTCAGTTGGTTAGAGCACCACCTTGACATGGTGGGGGTCGTTGGTTCGAGTCCAATCGTGCCTACCAAACAAATCCGCTCCCTGCCGGGCGGTAACGAAAAGGGCGAATCGAAAGATTTGCCCTTTTTTGTTGTCTTCAATTCACGCTACTTCCTGCCGATGACTGACAGTCGCTGTGGCCCTTTCGTACGGCTGGCTGAATGTTTTCACACACTCTCTTGCGAAAAAAATCCTGATTTTTCAATCAATCGCCTGGATCTTTTGCCACGATGCGCGATCATCAAGTGCATGGATATCGAAAGGAGGTGTGTATGTTAAGTCGGTCACTGACCCTTGCCCTGCTGTTTGCCGTGTCCGGTCCGCTGCTGGCGGCTGACAGCGATACCCCACTGGCCCAGGAGCGGGGCAAGTTTCGTCCGTTGATCATCATTGCCGCAAGCTCAGTGGACCCGACACTGGTGAGTCTGAAAAAGAACCTCGATGAACCCGCCAACAAGGACGCGTTCGCCAAGCGCGACATGGTCCTGTACACCATCGTCAACACGATCGGCCAGCGTAACGGCAGGGACATGGATGCACAGTCGACCATGGCGCTGATCCGCGAGCTGAAACTGGGCGCGCAGGCTCGAAACGAAGCCCAGGTGATTCTGGTCGGCAAGGATGGTGAGAAGAAAATCGACCACAAGGGCCCGATCGATCCGAAGGAGATCTTCAGCACCATCGACCAGATGCCGATGGCGGAGAAAGAGGCCGCAGCGCCGGCACCGGTCGCTCCACCGGCAGAACCCAAGGCAGGCCCCGGCGGCAAGACGGCGAAAGCCGGCAAGGGCGCGCCGGCCGCACCGCCAGTACAGCCTGACGACTGATGAAAGGGCAACTCTGGCGTTGCCGGGCTAGGAGCGATGTTTGGCCAACTGCTAACATCGCTCCTTTTTTATTGAAAGGACTGTCATGAAACACTGGGTGGGAGCATTGGCGCTGGTCGTGCTGGCGGGTTGCATGAGCCTGGACCGCACGCGGTCTGCGGGGCCGGTAAAGGTCTATTCGAGTCAGAAGCCGGCGGTAGCGGTCGCCGAGTGCATCAAAGTCACCTGGGCCAATGTGCAACTGTTCGGCGATGTGGCCGACGTGTTCATGGACAAGGGCAAGCCGGGTGAATTCACGGTCTACACCACCGAAGGCGAGTACTTCGCCGATGTGGCAGGCAAGGGCGGTGCGACCTCGGTCAGCTTCTACGCCAAACCGGGTGCCAAAGTCGTCGACAAGCGCGGCGCGGTACTGGCGACCTGTCTGTAATCTTCCAGCGTTCTACGCGGCGTTCACTCTGGCGAGAGCGCCGCGCAGGCAGCGCGGGTCGGTTCGAATGACGCCGCGCAACTGCAGAAGAGTTATTGCTGCAGGGAAATGGTGGTGTTCGCCAGCTTCGGCTGGTTGAACATGTTCACCAGCACTTCATCGAGCACCGACGAGGCACCCCATGGACGCGGGTCGTTGAGGATCGCCACCACGGCCCAGGTGTTGCCGTTGCTGTCGCGGCTGAAGCCGGCGATGGCGCGGACGGTGTTCAGGGTGCCAGTCTTGATATGGGCTTCGCCACGCAGGGCTGTGCGCTTCAGGCGCTTGCGCATGGTGCCGTCCATGCCGGCCAGCGGCAGCGAACTCATGAACTCCGCCTGATAGGGGCTGTTCCACGCCGCTTGAAGCATTTGCGCCATCTCCCTTGCGCTGACCCGCTCGGCGCGGGACAGGCCGGAGCCGTTCTCCATCACCAGATGCGGCGCGGTAATCCCTTTCTTCGCCAGCCACTGACGGACGACCCGTTGTGCCGCCTTGGCATCATCGCCGTCGGCTTCGTTGCGGAACTCGGAACCCAGGCTCAGGAACAACTGCTGGGCCATGGTGTTGTTGCTGAATTTGTTGATGTCGCGAATGATTTCCGCCAGGTCCGGCGAGTAGGCCTTGGCCAGCAGCTTGGCGCTGCCCGGCACGACATCCAGACGGTCCTTGCCGAGAATGGTGCCGCCCAGCTCCTGCCAGATCGCCCGCACGGCGCCGGCGGTGTAGGTCGGGTGGTCGAGCAGCGACAGGTAGGTCTGCGAGTTGCAGCCATCACCCAGCTGGCCGGACACAGTCACCGTGATGCCACCGTCGGTATCCGGTACCGGGTTGTACAGCACGTCACCCGTGCATTTGTTCGAGGACAGCGCCTTGACCTGATTGTTGATGCGGATCGCCGCAATCGGTGGCTCCACCGCCACCAGAATCTTGCCGCCGTCGTTACGGGTGACGAAGCGCAAGGCCTTGAGGTTGACCATCAGCGAGTCGGGACGCACCAGGAACGGTTTGTTCTTGTCGTTGCCATCGTCGTCGAACACCGGCAGTTGCGGCTGGATGAAGTGGCTACGGTCCAGCACCAGATCGCCGGTCACCTGCTGCACGCCATTGGCACGCAAGTCACGCATCAGCAGCCAGAGCTTCTCCATGTTCAGCTTGGGGTCGCCGCCCCCTTTGAGGTACAGGTTACCGCGCAGCACGCCGTTGCTCAGGGTGCCATCGGTGAAGAACTCGGTTTTCCACTGGTGGGTCGGGCCAAGCATTTCCAGTGCAGCGTAGGTGGTGACCAGTTTCATGGTCGAGGCCGGGTTGACCGACACGTCGGCGTTGTACACGGTCGGAGTGCCGGGACCGGTCAACGGCAGCAGAACCAGAGAGAGGGCATTGTTTTCCAGCTTGCTGGCCTTGAGCGCTTCCTGAACCTTGGGTGGCAGCGCGGTATTCACGGGGGCAGCGGAGACGGAAAGGGAAATCGGCAAAAGCAGTGTGGCAAGAAACAAAGGACGCAAAGACTTGATCATTCAGTAAAACCCTACTGCAAGAGGGGAGACAAAGAGGGGATGAATTCCCTCGTAACGTAAAAATGGAAGCTTGAAAAATGCCCAGGCCATGAGCCGAAACATCGCTTCTCAATAAAGCGGCATTATGCC
The DNA here is from genome assembly GCF_044746785.1 of Pseudomonas sp. NPDC090208. Lineage (NCBI taxonomy): Bacteria > Pseudomonadati > Pseudomonadota > Gammaproteobacteria > Pseudomonadales > Pseudomonadaceae > Pseudomonas > Pseudomonas sp. NPDC090208. The sequence goes on along the minus strand of NZ_JBIVCU010000012.1, from coordinate 143,949 downwards.
CCAAGCATTCGTGACTTGCGCCGGGAAGCGGCCGTCAAACGCCGCTATTTTTTCAATTGACCGACAATTGTCGCCTTGGACGCCGGTTTTCTGTGCCAACTCGTCAGATCCCGGGCACGAGGCTCGGGCTTTTGTTCGGCCAAACTGGTAGAGTGCCGCCCGATATTTACTTTTGAGGATTGTTTTCATGGCGACTAACCGCTCCCGCCGTCTGCGCAAAAAACTGTGCGTGGATGAATTCCAGGAACTGGGCTTCGAACTGAACCTGGAGTTCAAGGAAGACCTGGACGACGCGGCGATTGACGCTTTCCTCGACGCCTTCCTGGAAGACGCGATGGATGCCAACGGTCTGGATTACGTCGGCGGTGATGACTACGGTCTGGTGTGCTCGGCCAAGCGTGGCTCGGTCACCGAAGAGCAGCGCGCCACTGTCGAAAGCTGGCTGAAATCGCGCAGCGAGCTGACCAAGATCGAAGTCAGCCCGCTGATCGATGCCTGGTACCCTGAGAAGCCGATCAACCCGGTAGCCTGAGTGCTGCCGAACCGTTGAACGCTCGGGTATGAGAAGGGGAAGCCACGGCTTCCCCTTTTTTGTGCCTGTCCGATTTAGTCGACCGGCTGCCGATGCCGCAACAAATCCTCTTCCAGTACGCCCATGGCGTTCTCCAGTGCCCGGGTGTGCTCGTCGAGCCGGTCGATGTCGATCTCGTTGCCGGTCTGTTCCAGTTGCTCGCACAGTCTGATGACCTCTGCGGCGCTGATGATGCGCGCGGCGCCCTTGATCTTGTGCGCGATATCCCTGATCTCCCGAGGGTCGCCACGCCGGCTGACTGCGAGCAGTTCTTCACGGTCGTCATGAACACTGCAGAGCAACTGACGGATCAGGTGCTGGATCATTTCCGGTCGGTTACCTGTCAGGGCGACGATGCTGGCCATGTCGAACGGCTTGGGCGCTGGTGCATTGGCCGCTTGCCGGGGCGCATGCACCTCCACGCGTGACAGACGATCATTGAGCGCCGAAAGGCTGATGGGTTTGAACAGGCAGTCATCCATTCCGGCGTCCAGACAGCGTTGTTTTTCTTCCGGTTGAGCATTGGCGGTAAATCCCAGCACCACGCAAGGTTCCAGGCCGTGCTGTCGTTCGTGGGCACGTATCGCCAGCGTCAGGTCGTAACCGTTCATGACCGGCATGTTGCAGTCGACGATCACCAGATTGAAATCGCGCTGCAGCCATTTTTCCAGGCCCTCTGCACCTTGCTCTGCCACTTCACAGTGATGACCGAGAAAGCCCAGTTGCTGGCACAGCAGCAGGCGATTGGCCGGATGGTCGTCGACCACCAGAATGTCCAGCGTGGCACTGCTGCGTTCTTCCGGTTCACGGGCTGGCGGCTGGCTGGCGAGCGGGTCCAGCGAGGTCAGTTCGAACGCCATTTGCACACGGGTGCCCTGACCGGGCCGACTGTCCAGTGTCAGCGTGCCGCCCATCATCTCGCACAGGCTACGGCAGATGACCAGGCCCAGACCTGCGCCGGTCCGAGCCAGTTGTCCGCTGTTGTCGGCCTGAGCGAAGGGCGCGAACAGGCGCTTCTGGTCGTCTTCGGTAATGCCGATGCCGCTGTCCTGAACCTCCAGATGCAGGCGCAGGCGCTGCTCGTCGTCGGTGTCCTCTGCCTGCAGGCGGATTCTGATCTGGCCCTTGGGGGTGAACTTGATGGCGTTGCTGATCAGGTTCGACAGGATCTGTTTGAAACGCAGCGGATCGATCAATACGTCGACGTTGCTGCGGCCGTCGAGATCCAGTTGCAGAACCAGGCCTTTCTGCCGGGCCAGGCCGTCGAAGACCCTGACCACGGACTCCACCAGTTGCCGCAGGTTGGCCCGCTCCGGGCTCAGGGTCAGGCGTCCGGATTCGATGCGCGCGATGTCGAGAATGTCACCGATCAGTTCCAGCAAATCCCTGGCCGAACTGTAGGCGACTTCGATGGCGGGGCGGTCCAGTTGTCCCTGATCGGCGCGCTTGAGCGCCAGCTCCAGCATGCCGATGACCGCGTTCATCGGGGTACGGATTTCATGGCTCATGGTGGCAAGGAACGTGCTCTTGGCGCGGTTGGCGTCATCGGCCTGCTGCTTGGCCGACTGCAGCTCTCCGATCAGTTCGAGGCGTTCGCTGATGTCGATCCAGCCGCCGATGATGCCCTGCACCTTACCGAGGGAATCGCGGAACGGCAGGATCCAGTGGTAGATGGTCAGGGAGCGGTCGCCGATATGCAGCGAGCGGTCGAGAATCAGCGGCGTGCCGTTTTCCATCACCTCCTGATAATCGGCGACGTATTTGCGGGCTTCCTGAACGTCGCTGAGCACGCCGTCGAGGATGGTCTTGCCGATGACCTCGTCGCGCTTTGCGGAAAACGCAGTGAGGTAGCTGTCGTTGCACATCTTCAGCAGCCCCATGTGATCCCGCACGTAAATGGGGTGCGGCGTGCCGTTGACCAGTGCGCTCATGAACTCGAACTGGTCGTTCAGGGCGCGCTCGGCGCGTTCGCGTTGCTTGATCTGGCGGCGCATCCAGGCGTTCCAGGCCAGCGAGCCGAGCAGCAGCAGGCCGGCTCCGACAATGATCTGGTAGATCAGCCGCTCGTAGTTCTGCCAGGCGCCGCTGCCCGGTGGCACGTAAGTGCGCCAGCGGTTGTTGATCACCGTCAGGTCCTCGGGGGCGATGCTGGACAGCGCCTTGTCGATGATGGCACTCAGTTCCGTGGCATTGCGAGAGGTGGCCATGACGATGCGCGAGGGCTCCAGCCCCACGGTCACGCGCATCTGCAGGGTGTCCTGCAGGGTGCGGGAGGCCAGGAAGTAGCTGGCGTTGAACAGTGAGGTGATCGCGCCTTCGACCCGGCCATGGGTGAGCATGTCCAGCGCCTGAGCGGGATTGTCGACTTCCACCGGGTAGATCTGCGGGTAGGCCTGACGCAGATATGGCAGGACCGGGCTGCCCAGCGTCAGGACGACTCGCCTGCCAGCCAATTGTTCGAGGTTGGAAGGGGCGTTCAATTCCTTGCGTGTGACGAGCACGAAGGTGCCGTCCATGTAGGGACGGCTGAAGTTGAACTGGTTCTCGCGTTCATCGCTGGCGATCATGGCGCCGATCAGATCGGCCTGGCCCTGTTTGAGCTGGTTCATCATGTCATTCATGCTGGGGGCATGGTTGACCTGGAATCTGAGCCCGGTGCGCAGCCTGATCAGGTCCAGCAGGTCTGCGGTGGCGCCGCGGAAATTGCCGCTGGCATCGAAAAAGGTCAGCGGTGCGTAGGCATCGTTGACCACCACGCGCACGACCGGATGCTGCGAGATCCAGCGTTCTTCGCGTTGGGTCAGTTGCAGCTTCTGATCGGTCAGCGTGAGGTCACTGCCGGCACCCCAGCGTTTGGAGATGGCGATCCGTTCTTCGAGGGGGATGCCTTTGATGACCTGATTGACGATGTCCAGCAGCATGGTATTGCCGGCCTTGACGGCAAAGCTGAAGCCATTGGGTTCATGTTTGCCGAAATTGGCCATCTGCACATTGTTCAGATAGCTCTTGTTGATCAGGTACTGGGTCGAAATCATGTCACCGAGGAATACGTCGGCCTGATTGAAGGCCACGGCATTGATCGCGCTCTGAAACGACGGAAACGTCTGTAATCGGGCCTTGGGGTAGAGCGCACCGATCACATCGGGCGGCAGGTAGTGATAAAGCATGCTCAGACGCAGGCCGTTAAGCCCGTCGGTGAGCGGTCGGGTTTCGCCCAGTCGGGTCACCAGTACCGGTTGGTCCACCGCATAGGGCGATGACAGCTGGATATCCTGTGAGGGCGCTTCGTAACCGTTGGCGCTACCCAGCAGGTCAATATCGCCGCGCGCCAGTGCAGCCATGGCCTGCTCACGACTCTCGTAACGCAATACCTTGACCGGCAGGTCCATGGTGCGACCGAGTATGCCTGCGTAGTCAGCGGTGAAGCCTTCGTAATCGCGACCGGTCAGGGTCAGGTCGAACGGCGGATAATCCGGTGCCGAAGTGCCCAGCACCAGCTCGCGCTTGTTGCGTATCCATTGCCATTGAGTCCGATCCAGCGTGACATCCATGTGGGCTGGATTGGAGCGACTCAGCAGGGTGTAGCGTTCAGCCGTCGTATCGTCCGCCAGAGTTTCAACACTCAGGCAGACAAACAGGGCGGCCATCCAATAGTCCTTTAACCCCTTGAACATCCTTTTTCTCACACTAACGCGTTGCGTTTTGCCATCTCGATAAGTTCTACCAGGGTTCTGGCCTTCAGCTTCTGCATCAGTCGAGTCTTGTAGGTGCTGACTGTCTTGTTGCTGAGAAACATGCCCTTGGCGATTTCCTTATTTGTCCGGCCTTGGGCGAACAACTGCAGTACCATCAGCTCGCGGTCGTTGACCAGCTTGAATCTTTCAAGTTCGGTAGGGTCGCCATCTTTCAGAGCAGATGTCGAAAGTGCCTGGCTTGGGAAATAATTGTAGCCGGATAATACTGCTTTCACCGAACTGACCAGTTCGCTGAGATCTTCCTGTTTGCACACATAACCTGCCGCACCGGATTGCATGCAGCGAATGGCAAACAGGCTGGGTGCTTGTGCAGTCAGGACCAGAATCTTCGAGGGCAGGTTCATCGAGCTGAAGCGGGCCAGGACCTCCAGACCATCAAGCTTGGGAATGCTGATGTCGAGAATGATCAGGTCGGGCATGCATTCGCGGACCATCTGCATCGCATCGACACCGTTGTCGGTTTCCCCCACGACTTCGTAATTTTCGTTTTCCAGCAACATTCGGATGGCCAGTCGAATGACAGGATGGTCGTCGATAATAAAAACTGAGTTCATTGTTAAATCCATAGCGGGCGGCGAAGAAAGCGCGCACCTTATCGCAGTTGTTCCGGTACGCACATAAACATGGCTGTATATAGGAAAGTTCCTACGTGAATTAGCGTATTGGCGTACGTTAATGGCCGGGTTGGCAGCAATGTTTAAACGCGTTGTGGTTCTAAAGAAAAGAGTATCAAAAAAGATTATTTATTTCGTTTTGGAATGATCCTACGTCAGCATCAGGTCGAGACTACGTCGGTGCATCAGTCCGGCTTGATTCGGCAATGATGAAAGAGCGGTTTCGTTTTCGCACTCAAGATGCAGAAAAAAGCGGCACTCATGATCAGCATTCACAGGGTGCTGTGGCGAGCAGACTCAATAATTCCAGCGCGTTGAGCGGTTTATGCAGGCAGCCCAGTAATGGGAGGCCTCTTTTGCGAGCGTTGTTTTCAATGGCTGTCAGCTGTGATGCGTCGACTCCGCTGAGCAGAACCGCGTTTTCGACAAGTCCTTTACGGGTGGCAATTTCAATCAGTTCTATTCCGCACATGTCGGGCAAACGCTGGTCGCACAGCAGCAGATCGTAATTGCCGGCGTTGCGTTCCAGTGCACTCAATGCTTCGGAAGCAGTCATCGCAGGGGTCAACCGATAGATGCCATGGTTGTTCAGCAGAATCTGCAGGGCGATCAGCTGAAAAGGGTGATCCTCTACCAATAAAATCCGAAGGTCTTGTTTGGGCATCTGAGCGTCCAGTCAATGCGGTGAGAGCGAAGGGCATCAAGGCGCTGGCGGATTGCCTGCGATACCGGGGCCGGTAAGGGTGTTCGCATTGCAGGCAAGTCCTGGCTCGTGTCGTCCCATGCGTAGAACTGGCGGGATTATTCGGCAGTGATGTGAAGTTGGCGATAAGGCATTTCCGACCGGCGTGTAGGACGGATCCGAAGTTTCTATTCCGCTTTCCTGGACTTAAGAAAAGAAATGCCCGAGTTCTCATAGGAAATCGGGCATGTGTCAGTAGCCAAAGGGGCTCACGGTGGGCTTGAGCGTCCGGTCATCTCTCGCGCCATTTCGCTGGCGTAGCTATCGGTCATGCCGGCGATGAAGTCGATGACCCGAAGGAAGGAGGTGTGCAGCGGCCACTGCGGGTCGGGGGCATTATTGCCCAGCAGGTCGAGGATGCGGCGGCTCTTGAATGACGGCGTATGGCCGCCATATTGTTCGAGCGCTGCGCCGCAGAAGGCATTCAGCAGGATTTCCAGGGTGGTGTAGGCGCCGATTTCATGCAGAGTCTTGCGCTTGTCCTGGAAGATCTTTTTCCGTGCCATGTCCTTGGCGCTGAGCACGCAGCGCTTGGCCGGGCCGTGCATGTGTTCCACCAGATCACCCTGCAAGGTGCCGGCGAGCAGGGCGTCCTGCTGTTCGACGAAGGCGCGGGCAGCGGCGTTGGTCAGGTGCTCGATGGCCTTGCCACGCAGGATCGCCAGTTTGCGACGACGTGAATCACCGGGGCCGAGCTGTCGATAGGTTTCCGGCAGATCGTCGCCTACCAGCCCGAGCAGCAGCGACTCCACCTCCGGATAGGTGAGCAGGTCCATTTCCAGACCGTCTTCCAGGTCGATCAGTGCGTAACAGATGTCGTCAGCCGCTTCCATCAGGTACACGAGTGGATGGCGTGCCCAGCGCTGTTCTTCAAGTTGCGGCAGACCCAGGCGGCCGGCGATCTGTTCAAGCAGTGGCAGTTCGCTCTGATAGCAGCCGAACTTGTGCTTCTTGTAGCCCATGGAGTCGGCGTGTCGGGCGGTCCACGGGTATTTGAGGTAAGTACCCAGGGTGGCGTAGGTCAGCCGCACACCGCCCTCGAACTGGTGATATTCCAGCTGCGTCAGTACGCGAAACCCTTGGGCATTGCCCTCGAAATTGAGGAAGTCGTTACGCTCGGCGTCGCTCATGGCGTCCAGCCAGCCGCGCCCGGCCGCCTGCTTGAACCAGTTGCGAATGGCGTCCTCGCCGGAGTGGCCGAAGGGCGGGTTACCGATGTCGTGGGCCAGGCAGGCCGACTGCACCACCATGCCCAGGTCGCTCGGCTCGCACCAGTCGGGCAGGGCCTTGCGCAGTGTCTCGCCGACCCGCATGCCCAGCGACCGCCCGACGCAACTGACCTCCAGCGAATGAGTCAGGCGCGTGTGGATGTGATCGTTGCTGGTGACCGGATGAACCTGGGTCTTGCGCCCGAGGCGGCGAAAGGCGCCGGAAAAAATGATGCGGTCGTGGTCCTTGTGGAAGGGACTGCGCCCCAGTTCTTCGGGGCTGTGCAAGGTTTTGCCGAGGCGCTCGCGGGTGAGCAGGGTGTGCCAATCCAAGGCCGTACTCCATCGGGTGAGGAACGGTCCTAGCTTCCCGGTTCACCCGCCCGCCTGCAAGCACAAGATTCAGGCCGCTGTTCAGAATCCAAGGGCGTCGACATCGATCAACAACAGGCGCTGACCGTTATCGAAGAACTGGCCGGCGGTCAGGCAATACTGGTTGCTGGTGGCGTCGCGATAGGTGTTGGAAAGCGTCAGGCGTCGCTCGTGCCAGCCTTCGGCAAGCAGGTGATAAAAGTATGGGCGCCACGACCAGTTGTGTCCCAGATAACGGGTGTCGGCGACCCATGCGCCCTGACGCCATTCCAGGTTCGGCGTGAGCTGGGTGCCATGGCGGTCGCACTGATAGAAACGCAGCAGCCACGGGTATTCGCGCACATCGGGCAGGTCGCTCAACGGTGCGTTGCCTTCGGCCCAGCCCTGCAGCCGCGTCATCAGGTGGCTCAGCTGTTTGCGCAGGTTCATCAGGCGTTCGCGTTCGATGACTTTCTGCGCCACATAGCGATCACGCAATTCGGCGAAGCGCTCAACGAAGGCCGTGGCTGCGAAGAACTGCGGATGTGCCTGGGCAAACAGAAAGCCCTGCACATAACGCGATCCGCACTCCAGCGCGAAATGCAGTTCGGCCTCGGTTTCCACGCCCTCGGCAATGATCCAGCAGCCGGTTTTTTCGGCCATCTGTGCCAGAGCCTTGACCACATCGCTGCTCGGACCACCACGGGCTGCGGCCTGAAACAGGCGCATGTCGAGCTTGAGAATGTCCGGTTGCAGCGCCAGCACCCGATCCAGTTGCGAATAACCGGCACCGAAATCGTCGATGGCGATGCGCGCGCCGGCGTTGCGATAGCGCGCCACCACATCGGCCAGGCGCTGGCTGTCGCCACCCAGTTCGGTGATTTCGAAGACGATCCGCTGCGGCGCGATGCCGTGCTGTTGCAGCTGTTTGAGACTGGGCAGCGGTTGACCGGGGCGCAGGCGGCTGATCCAGCGCGGCGAAATGTTCAGGCTCAGAAACCAGTCGGCAGGGGCTTCATGCAGGCGACTCAGGGCGTCATCGCGGATCTGCCGGTCGAGCCGGCGCAGCTCCGCAGCGGGGCGTTTCGGGTCGGCGAACAGTGGCCCGACGCTGTGCAGGCTGCCATCCTCCTGACGCAGGCGCCCCAGCGCTTCCATACCGGCGATACGGCCTGTCGCGGTGTCGATGAACGGCTGAAAACAGGCTAGCGGTTGCCCATCGATCACGTGGCCTCCTTAAGGGTTATTGGCATTGTTATGCAAAGCAAAGGTCGCACTGCTGCCCCCTACGGAATGCGGGGCAGCGGTGCGGATCAGGTTTGTTTGCAAGAATGCAGCCAGATGGCCATCTCAGGGGCGACGGGACGTTCCCTGCAGCACCAGCTTGATCAACGGCGCCAGGGTGGCGCTCAGACGGACCAGCCGGGTAAGGCTGCTGCCACCAGGGCTGCGTGCGCCCTTGCCGCTGAGGAAGCCCAGCAGGGTGACGATGCCGACTCCCCATAATGGCGCGTGCTTGATCCCCAGCGAGCCGGGCAGGTCGTGGGCCATGCCGCGCATCCGGTGCAGCGGGCGCAGCACCTGGGCCGACTCATGACGGATTTCCTGGCGGTGCATTTCCATGCGCAGACGAATCAGCGCCTTGCGCAGTTCACGGCGGTTATTGCCATGGGGCAATTCAGGCAGACTCATGGCATCAATCGCTCGCGGTCATTGGCCAGTTCTTCCAGGGTGGAGTGGAAGGGTGAGGACTCATCGAAAATCGCCGCCTTCAGGCGCATTGCGCAGAACAGCGCAGCCAGCGTGTAGAACACGCAGAGGCCAATGATGCCGCTCAGGCGATAGCTGTCCCAGAGCAGAATCAGCAGCAGTGCGGAAAGGCCGATGAGCAGCAGCAGCGCGAACACCAGCGCCAGGCCGGCAAACAGCAGCAGGCTGACGGTGCGGGCTTTCTGTTCCTGCAACTCGATGCCGAACAGCTCGACATGGCTGTGCAGCAGGCCCAGAAAAGCCGCGCCCAGGCGGCGAGTGGACGAGCCAGTGTCGGTCGACGAAGGACCGGATCCGGTTTCTGTCATATCGATCAGCGCCGGGTGGCCAGAAGGCCGATCAGAAAGCCTACGCCGGCCGCGATGCCGATCGACTGCCACGGGTTGTTCTGCACGTATTCCTCAGCGGCCACCACCGCTTCCTCGCTGCGCACGCGCAGGGTTTCCTCGGTCAGTTTTAGCGTTTCACGAGCACGCAGCAGGCTGTCCTGGATCTGCGCCCGCAGTTCGTCGGCCTGGTCTCCCGCCAGGGAGGCCGTGTGCGCCAGCAGCTTTTCCGTGTCGGCAACCAGTGTCTGGAAGTCTGCCATCAATATGTCCTGGGCTTTCTCTGCTGTCGGGCGAGCCATGGTGTTCTCCGTTGAGGTGGCGTTATGGGGTTTCGAGTATGGCTGATAACTGAAGGTTCATTCCAATCGGCGCGGCGTTGACACGTCGACACTGGTACAGCTTTTGCTATCTGCTGGTGCGCCAGGGAGGTGTCGCGCTCCATTGCGGAGCGTGGGTGGCGGCGATATCGCCGAAATCATGATCCGAACATCATAAAACCGAGAAAAACGCCGTCGCGGTCAATCGGTCTGCCTGCCTGTGTGCGCCATTAAGAGTCGTGCTTGCATCCTTGTGCGCTTAATTGGTGCTTTTTTTGCGGAAGGGTAGAGAGATTGTGCCGTCCGGATGCGTTTTCATCATTTGCAGGCCTGCCTCTCGATGGAAAATGTGCAAAGCGCGGTGGACACGCTGGTCCATGGCTCCAATACCCTGTTCATTCTGATCGGCGCGATCATGGTTCTGGCCATGCACGCCGGTTTCGCCTTTCTTGAAGTCGGTACGGTCCGGCAGAAGAACCAGGTCAACGCGTTGTCGAAAATCCTCAGCGATTTCGCGGTGTCGACCCTTGCCTACTTCTTTGTCGGCTACTGGATTTCCTACGGGGTCACGTTCCTGGCGCCAGCGGCCGTGATCGCCACTGACCACGGTTACGGCCTGGTCAAATTCTTCTTTCTGCTGACCTTTGCCGCAGCAATCCCGGCGATCATTTCCGGTGGCATCGCGGAGCGTGCGCGCTTCGCCCCACAGTTGTGCGCCACGGTGCTGATCGTCGCCTTCGTTTACCCGTTTTTCGAAGGCATGGTGTGGAACGGCAATTTTGGCTTGCAGGCCTGGTTGCTGGCGCGGTTCGGTGCCAGCTTCCATGACTTCGCCGGCTCCGTGGTGGTGCATGCCATGGGCGGCTGGCTGGCGCTGGCGGCGGTCACCTTGCTGGGCCCTCGCAATGGCCGTTATCGCGACGGCAAGCTGGTGGCCTATCCACCGTCGAGCATTCCGTTCCTGGCGCTGGGCTCGTGGATTCTTATCGTCGGCTGGTTCGGCTTCAACGTCATGAGCGCCCAGACCCTCGACGGCGTCAGCGGGCTGGTGGCGGTCAACTCGCTGATGGCCATGGTCGGCGGTACCGTCGCAGCGTTGCTGGTGGGGCGCAATGACCCAGGCTTCCTGCACAACGGCCCGCTGGCGGGCCTGGTTGCGGTGTGTGCCGGTTCCGACCTGATGCATCCGGTTGGCGCGCTGGTCACCGGCGTCGTGGCCGGTGCCTTGTTCGTCTGGTGCTTCACGGCGGCCCAGGTGCGCTGGAAGATCGACGACGTGCTGGGCGTCTGGCCGCTGCATGGCCTGTGCGGTGTCTGGGGCGGAATCGCCTGCGGCATTTTCGGCCAGACCGCTTTTGGCGGTATCGGCGGGGTCAGCCTGATCAGCCAGTTGATCGGCAGCGCACTGGGTGTGGTCATCGCCCTGGCTGGCGGCTTTCTGGTCTATGGCGTGATTCGTCTGTGTCTGGGGCTGCGTCTGACACAGGAGCAGGAGTACTACGGCGCGGATCTGTCGATTCACAAGATCGGCGCAGTCAGCCACGACTGACCCGCGAGTGCCTGTACCGCTCGCCGTTCGGTGGGCGGGCAGGCGCAGTTTCAGTCTCGACGATGGGGGCGGACCGACCTAAACTGGCGACCCGCGCCTTGAACCGAGGAACCCGCCATGTCGCCGGAATGCCAACTGTTCGGTACCCTGGGTTGTCATTTGTGCGAAATCGCCGAGGCCGAGTTGATGCCCCTGGTGGAGCATGGCCTGCTGGTCGAGCTGATCGATATCACTGAGCGTGAAGACTGGAACCAGAAGTACGAGCTGCGTATTCCGGTGTTGCGGCGCACCGACACCGGCGCCGAACTGGACTGGCCGTTCGACGCCGCGCAAGTGGCGCATTTTCTGCGGTAGAGCGAGAAACCCTGAAAGGCTTCAGAGGTATTGCGTGTCGACCACCATCGCCTTGGCGACCGCTTCTTTCTGCGCTTCGCTCATGCCGTCCCAGACGTGAACCTTGGCGTAGTAGCCCAGGCCGGCAACGACGTACAGGCTCAGGGTGAAAATGATGAACAGTGACATGAAGGTCCAGCGACCGACGTCGTTGTCTTCATTGCTGAACGACTGCGAGTAGTTCTCTTCGTTTTGTGCGGACGTCCCGGTGGAAAGTCGTTTGATCCATTGAAACAGTTGAACCAGCATGGTGAAACCTCGAAAGTTGAAAGAGAAATCTGTACGTGGGCAGTGGGGCGACAGCGGCTGTCGCGCGTCTTCAGTGCCGACGCTGAACCTGCGGCATTCACGCATGTTTGCGCTGAACAAAAGCTGAAAACGAAAAAAGCCCGTCTAGGACGGGCTTTCTTTTTATGAGTTCAGGTCTTGCAGACGCGTTCGCTTTCGATCACCGGGATTGCCCGGGTCGTGCGTTTTCGCGCCTGTCTGCCGATTTGGAAACATTTTAGAACAAAACGGCTTCGCGCATCTACCGCCGTCATGTGGTTGTCAGACAACTGGTGCTGTTTTTTCCTGCGACATTTCGTCACGCACAGGGCTCGTGGCGAATGTCTGTCGTCATCCGGTTTTCATCCTCAGCAGGCTGGGCGTGAAGTCCTACAGCGCCCGCTTACCGTTCTGCTTGTCCAGTACCTGCTTACGATTGAACCATGTACAGCCGTTGACACTTCGCACATTTACCTATTGAAAACAGGTAACTCACAAGGAAGCAGGCTACTCATGGTTAACGTTGAGCAATTGAAATCCCACGTCCTGAACATGCCGGCCGATGCGATCTGCGAGGCGCTGCTCGAACTGCGCATGGACGGCGTCGTGATCGAGTATCAGACCCCGTTCAACCGCCTGCACTTCAATACGTGCTTTGCCGAGATCGAAGCGTTGTTCCAGCGCGCCGGCTATCACCGACAGATCGACGTGCTGGGTTATGAAGGTCAGATCTACGCGCTGTTCGACCCGAGCCGCAAGTCGCCGGTCGACGTGTTGCGCTGGCTGAAACGCCAGTACGGGCTGTGCGCTGTGACCTCCCTCGCATCCGTTGCCCATGCCGGGTGATAATGCGGCGCGCGTCACTTCCGTCACCCCGATGTCGAGTCATCCATGTCCGATTCCGCTTTCACCCCGGCCGATCGTCAGGCCAGCACCCTGTACCTGCCGCCCGGTCCCTGGCTGACCGTGCTCGATTGCCTGTGCGACCGCTTCAGTGCCATCAGCCGTGAGCGCTGGCTCGACCGGATCGCCCGTGGTCGGGTGCTGGACGCGGATGGCAAACCTATTGCGGTGGACCTGGCCTATCGGGAAGGGCTGCGCATTCATTACTTCCGCGAAGTGCCGAATGAAACACCGATCCCGGTGCAGGAGGCGATTCTGTACGCCGACGAGCATCTGGTGGTGGCCGACAAGCCGCATTTCCTGCCGGTGACACCGTCCGGCGAATACGTCGAACAGACCTTGTTGCGCCGACTGATCCGTACCTTGGACAACCCGCATCTGGTGCCGCTGCACCGGATTGACCGGGCCACTGCCGGGCTGGTGCTGTTCTCCGCCAATCGCGACACCCGTGCGGCGTATCAGGCGCTGTTTCCCACGCGGCAGATCGACAAGTGCTACGAGGCCGTGGCTCCGGCGTTGCCTCATCTTGAGTTTCCGATGGTGCATAAAAGCCGACTGGTCGATGGCGAGCCGTTCTTTCGCATGCAGGAAGCGGCGGAAGGGCCGAGCAACACCGAAACCCGTATCGAGGTGTGCGAGCGCAACGGCGACCTGTGGCGTTACGGGCTGTATCCGGTGACTGGCAAGAAGCATCAGTTGCGGGTGCATATGGCGGCGCTGGGGGCGGCAATCTGCAACGATCCGTTTTATCCGCAGGTGATTCGCGATGCTGTCGACGACTACGACAACCCGCTGAAGCTGCTGGCGCGGGGCTTGCGTTTTATCGACCCGGTCAACGGGCAAGCGCGACAGTTCGAGAGCCGTATCCGCTTGCAGTGGTGAACGGAGCGGTGTTGTCGTTGAAGCCGGTGTTTCAGGCAGACCGCTTTCGCGACCCTCGCAAACTCGGATCCCTCCCACAGGGATTTATGGTGTTTTTGCAGTTGTGATGGTTTGCAAATGCACATCTGTGGGAGAGGGTTCTGCTCGCGATGGCGTCAGTCCTGGCAATGCTGTAGCGCCTGACCCACGGCTATCGCGGGCAAGCGCGCTCCTGCAGGGCAAGAATGACAGCCCATAAAAAAAGACCCGCCATGGTTGGCGGGTCTTTTTTTGCGTTCAGGCCGGAATCACAGTTCTTTGACGGTACGCACCTGATCCTTGTTGATCCGGGTTTCCTTGCCGTCCAGTTGCTTGAACTCATAGAAGCCGGACTCTTCGTCATATTTTGGCGTGTCCGTTGCCTGGATTTCGCGACCGTCATTCAGGGTGATCACAGTGGGCGAGGAACAACCGGCCAGGCCGGCGAGGCTCAGTGCGAGCAGAAGGGCTGCGGGGATAGTCCGTTGTTTCATTACTGTGTCTCCGAGAGATATTTCTTTGTGTAGTAACTTTTCTGACGTGACGCTCGCCAGCAAAGTTCCATGAAACCGTTGTCGGGCGGTTCAGGGTTTGATCTCGCTCAACAGATCCGGGGTATTGAGGTTGGCCAGCCGCGGATCGTCGTCGGGGCAGTGCAGCGCCACGGCGCCGAGTTCGACCATGGTCTTGCCGGGGCTGCGCCGGCCCTGTTGCCAATGCTGCTCGAACGCTGTGGCATGGGTGGTTGGAATGCAGCACAGCAGCGGCTCCCAATGATCGCCCTGACGGACCATCACCGGTTTGTCCGGGTGTTCGGCGGCGGTACGGCGCAGCCCCTGCAACAGCTCGACGTCCAGCAGCGGCGAATCGCAGGGCATGACCAGCAGAAACCCGTGACGGGCGGCTGCCAGTCCGGCGCGAATGCCGGCAAACGGCCCCTGAAAGTCGCGGTCATCATCCTGCACCAGGCGGTCGGCGAAGCGGGCGTATTGCTCGGCGTTGCGGTTGCAGGAAATGATCAGGTCGTCGGTCAGCGGACGGGTCAATCGGTGCAGATGCTGGATCAGCGGCTCGCCGCGCCACTCGATCAGGCCCTTGTCACGACCGCCCATGCGCTGGCCCTGACCGCCGGCAAGTAACAGGATGGAGCAGGGGGCGAGGGTATCGACGGCACTCATGGCGAACTCGGTCAGCGAGGAAAATGAAGTGCTGTGATATAACACCGCACTGTTTCTCCTACAACCGGACCCTGCCGATGAAAGCCAAGGCTGACACTCCTTTTGTGCCGTTGAACATTGCCGTTCTGACCGTCAGCGACACCCGTACCTTTGAAAACGACACCTCCGGGCAGATGTTCGTCGATCGCCTGACCGAAGCGGGTCACGGCTTGATCGATCGCGTCCTGCTCAAGGATGACCTGTACAAGATCCGCGCCCAGGTGGCGACCTGGATTGCCGACGATCAGGTGCAGGTCGTACTGATCACCGGCGGTACCGGTTTTACCGGCCGCGACAGCACGCCGGAAGCGGTGGCCTGCCTGCTGGACAAGCAAGTCGACGGCTTTGGCGAGCTGTTCCGGCAGATTTCCCTCGCCGATATCGGCAGCTCCACCATCCAGTCCCGTGCCCTGGCCGGTCTGGCCAACGGCACGCTGGTCTGCTGTCTGCCGGGTTCGACCAATGCCGTGCGCACCGGTTGGGACGGCATCCTCGCCGACCAGTTGAACAACAGTTTCCGCCCGTGCAATTTCGTGCCGCACCTGAAGAAGGCCGAACCCTGTGGCAGCCGCGGGTGAGCACGATGAGTAATCCTGAAAAGCCGGGCCTGATTCCAGTCGAAGAGGCCATGGAGCGTCTGATGCAACTGGCCGCTGCGGCGCCGATTCGCGAACAGGAAACGGTGGCGCTGGCCGATGCCCAAGGGCGAGTGCTGGCTGACGATCTGGTGTCGACCCTCGACCTGCCGCCGTGGCCGAACAGTGCCATGGACGGTTATGCGCTGCGGGTTTCCGACTGGACCGGCGAGCCATTGCCGGTCAGCCAGCGGATCTTCGCCGGGCAGGCACCACAGCCTTTGCAGCCGGGCACCTGCGCGCGGATCTTCACCGGTGCGCCGGTGCCGGAAGGCGCCGATTGCGTGGAAATGCAAGAGAACGCCGAGGTTCAGGGCGATGAGCGCGTGCGTTTCCTCGAACCGCTGAGCATCGACCAGAACATCCGCCCCAAGGGCCAGGAAACCACGGTCGGCGACAAGGTGCTCGATGCTGGCACTCGACTCACCCCGATTGAACTGGGGTTGGCAGCGACCCTGGGCCTGAGCCATCTGCAGGTGGTGCGGCGTGCGCGGGTGGCGGTGCTGTCGACCGGCGACGAACTGATCGAACCGGGTCTGCCGCTGGGGCCGGGGCAGATCTACAACAGCAACCGGGTGCTGCTGTGCAGCTGGCTCAAACGCATGGGCTGCGAAGTGGTCGACGCCGGCATTCTGGCGGACAACCTGGAAAAGACCCGTGCGGCGCTCGGTGCTCTTGGCGATGTCGACCTGATCCTGTCCACCGGCGGCGTGTCGGTGGGCGAGGCCGACTTCCTCGGCCATGCCCTGCGTGAAGAAGGCGAAATTTCCCTGTGGAAACTGGCGATCAAGCCGGGCAAGCCGCTGACCTTCGGCCATTTCCGTGGCGTGCCGGTGATCGGTTTGCCGGGTAATCCGGCGTCCACGCTGGTGACCTTTGCGCTGCTGGCGCGACCTTACCTGCTGCGCCGGCTGGGCGTCAGCAAGGTCAAACCCTTGCAGTTCAAAGTGCCCGCCGGGTTTGTCTGGGGCAAGCCGGGCACCCGCCGTGAGTACCTGCGCGGGCGTATCGAAGACGGGCGCCTGATCGCTTATCGCAATCAGAGCTCTGGCGTGCTGCGCAGCGCAGCCTGGGCCGACGGCCTGATCGAGGTGAGAGAGGGCACCACCGTCGCCGAGGGCGATCTGCTCGATTTCATTCCGTTGAGCGAAGTACTCGGCTGATCTGCGGATCAGCCGGGTTTTCTGGCGATCTGTCTCTTTTCACTGCGCGGCGGCACCCTGAACGGGTGCTGTCGCGTACGTCATCATTCAATCCTTCATTCGTGCGTCTGACGCATTCATACACTGAGCAAATATCAATTTTCGTGATTCCACCGGCTTTTTAAACTAGCGGAAATTCCCTGATTTTCCGGAGTGAATAGCCATGTTTCACGCTGTATTTGCCTGTGTTCCGCACGTTGGCGGGAGCGGCGCGTGACGGCGGTGGTGTCCGTCTCGCCACTCAAACCGGCGGCCCCGGCTGTGTTCGGCCTGCAGACCATCCTCGGCCTGGTCGGCGTGTTGGTGGCCGTGTTAGTAGCAGGGATCAACGAAGGCGTGACGCGGATTGCCCTGGCCGACATTCGCGGTGCGATGTTCATCGGCTACGACGAAGGCACTTGGGTCACTGCCGGTTATGCCGCGACCTCGCTGATCGCCACAGCATTCGCGCCCTGGTTTGCCGTGACCCTGTCCCTGCGCCGTTTCACCCTCGCTGCCGTAGGCGCGTTCGTGGTACTGGCACTGCTGTCGCCGCTGGCTCCCGACTATCACAGTTTCATCCTGCTGCGCCTGTTGCAGGGGCTGGCGGCCGGTTGCCTGCCGCCGATGCTGATGACCGTGGCCCTGCGTTTTCTGCCGCCGGGCATCAAGCTGTACGGCCTGGCGGGCTATGCGCTGACCGCCACGTTCGGCCCCAGTCTGGGTGTGCCGCTGGCGGCGCTGTGGACCGAGTATTTCAACTGGCAGTGGACGTTCTGGCAGGTGGTCACGCCGTGTGTGGTGGCAATGATCGCCATTGCCCACGGCATCCCCCAGGATCCGCCACGGCTGGAGCGTTTTCGCGACTTCAACTGGCGCGGTGCGCTGCTGGGCGCGGCGTCCTTGGGCATGTTGGTGACCGGCTTGTTGCAGGGCAATCGGCTGGACTGGTTCGAGTCGGCACTGATCGGCTGGCTGCTCGGCGGTGGTGCGCTGCTGCTGGTGCTGTTCATGATCAATGAATGGTTCACCGCCGTGCCGTTCTTCAACCTGCGCATGTTGACCAACCTCAACCTGTCCCACGCCCTGCTGACTCTCGGCGGCGTACTGGTGGTGCTGACGGCGACCGGTTCTATTCCGGCGGCGTACCTGGCCCAGGTCCACGGCTATCGGCCGCTGCAGACGGCGCCGATGTTCCTGCTGGTGGCGCTGCCGCAACTGATCGTGCTGCCGCTGTTGGCCGCCCTGTGCAACCTGCGCTGGATCGACTGCCGCTGGGTGCTGACCTGCGGGCTCTGTTTGCTGGCGCTGTATTGCTTCGCGGCCACACAGATGAGCCCGGAATGGATTCGCGACCATTTCTACAGCCTGCAATTGCTGCAGGTGCTCGGCCAGCCCATGGCGGTGCTGCCGTTGCTGATCCAGGCCACCAGCGGCATCGCGCCACCCGACGGACCCTTCGCCTCGGCGTGGTTCAACACGGTCAGGGGCCTGGCCTCCGTGGTAGCCACCGGGGTACTCGATGCGCTGACCACATCCCGTCAGCATTTTCACTCGAACATGCTGGTCGACCGCCTTGGCAACAGCCCTGAGCTGGCCGGCTCGGATTCGCCGGCATCGCTGGCGCAGCGCATCCACGAGCAGGTCGTGACCCTGACCAGCATCGATCTCTATTACTGCATGGGCTGGGTGGCGGCGGCGCTGATCCTGCTCATTCCGTTGATGACACGACGGGTCTATCCACCTCGTGCGCCCACCTGATTGCGACCTTTGAGAACACAAGCATGAGCATGACTTCGAAACAGACCCTGGCCCTGTGCGGCGTGGTGATCGCTCTGGCGGCGGTCGGTATCTATACGCTGACCGGCCATGGTGGCCGACAGACCACCAACGACGCCTACATCGTCGCCGATTACTCCAACGTGGCGCCAAAGGTGGCCGGATTCATCAGCCAGGTGCTGGTGGAAGACAACCAACAGGTCAAGGCCGGTCAATTGTTGGCAGTGATCGACGACCGTGACTTCCAGACCGCACTGGCCGCCTCCGAAGCCGAAGTGCTGAGCGCCCGTGCGCAGTTCGAACAGGCCAGTGCCGTGCTGCAACGGCAGGCTTCGGTGATCTCCCAGGCCGATGCCGTGCTGGCGGCGAGCAGGGCGGAAGTGACCTTTGCCGAACAGGAACAGGCGCGCTACGCGCATCTGGCCGGCATGGGCGCCGGCACGGTGCAGAACGCCCAGCAGGCGCGTAACCGCATCGACACGGCGCGCGCCCGGCAAAACAGTGCTACGGCCTCGCTGGCTGCCGACCGCAAGCAGATCGACATCCTCACTGCGCAACAACATGCTGCCGCCGCCGGGCTCAAGCGCGCCGAAGCGGCCCACGACCAGGCGCAATTGCAGCTGTCTTACACGCGCATCGTCGCGCCGGTAGACGGTATGGTCGGCGAGCGGGCGATGCGGGTCGGCAACTACGTGACACCGGGTAGCCGCTTGCTGTCGGTGGTGCCGCTGAAACAGGTCTACGTGGTCGGCAATTTCCAGGAAACCCAGCTCACCGACGTGCTGCCGGGGCAGGCGGTCGAGGTGCGCGTCGACACCTTCGCCGGGCACACCCTCAAGGGGCGCGTGGAAAGCATTGCCCCGGCGACCGGCGTGACCTTTGCCGCGATCAAGCCGGATAACGCTACTGGCAACTTCACCAAAGTCGTGCAGCGTCTGCCGGTGAAGATCGTCTTCGACGCCCAGCAGCCGTTGCTGGAGCGCTTGCGCGTGGGTATGTCGGTGGAGGCGAGCATCGATGTGCACTCGGTGGCTGACCAGCAAGAGGCCAGCGCGCAATGAAGCCGTTCGTGATGCTGCAAGGGCTGGCATTGGCCGGGTGTGTGCTGGCGTTGTCCGCCTGTCAGGTCGGCGATGACTTTCAGGCACCGGCCTCAAGTGCTCAGGTGGACTGGCTGCCGGTCAACGGCGAGCAGGCGCCGAGCCGCGTTCAGACGGCCCCGATCAAGGCGCGCTGGTGGGAGGTCTTCAACGATCCGCTGCTGTCATCGCTGATCGACCGGGCGACGGCGGCGAATCTCGATCTTAAGATCGCCGGCAGCCGTCTCGAACAGAGCCGCGCGGCCCGTCAGGTGGTTGCGGGAGACCAGTTGCCGAGTGTCGCGGCGGGCATGAGCTATCAGCGTGCGCGCAACAGCGGCGAAGGCTTGAGCGACCCGTCGGGCAAGAACGGCAAGGCGGCGTTCAATTTGTGGGATGGCGGGGTGGATGCGTCCTGGGAAGTTGACCTGTGGGGCAGGGTCAGGCGCGAAGTCGAGGCCGCCGACGCCAGTGTCGTAGTGGCCGATAACGACCGTCGCGGTGTGCTGCTGTCGCTGCAGGCCGAGACAGCGCGAGACTATCTGCAATTGCGCGGCGTGCAGGACACCCTGGCGGTGACTCGGGACAATCTTGGGGTGGCGCGCAACAGTCTGGAACTGTCGAAAGTGCGGCAGGCCAGCGGTGTCGCGACCCACCTGGACGTGGCCGAAGCGTCGGCGCAGGTGGCGACGGTCGAGGCGCGCATTCCGCTGCTGGAGCAGCGTCAGGCGCAATTGATCAACGCCTTGAGCCTGCTGCTGGCGCAGACGCCGCGCACCTTGCAGAGCGAGCTGAGCACAACCGTTCAGCGGCTGCCGTTGCCGACGGCGATTGCCGTGGGACTGCCATCGGAGCTGGCGCAGCGCCGCCCCGACATTCGTCAGGCCGAGGCCCGTCTGCATGTCGCGGCGGCCAGCGTTGGTGTGGCTGAGGGCGATTTCTATCCGCGTATCGTACTGTCGGGCAATGTCGGCTTTCAGTCGATGCAACTGGCGGATTTCGGCAGTTGGGGATCGCGCCAGTTCGGCATCGGTCCGCAATTGAGTGTGCCGATTTTCGAGGGGGGGCGGTTGCGTGGAATGTTGCATCTGCGCGAGGCGCAAGAGCAGGAGGCGGCGCTGAATTATCAGAAGACCGTGCTGCGCGCCTGGCAGGAAATCGACGACAGCATGAGCCTGTACAACGCCAGCCAGTTGCAACAAGGCAAGCTGCGTGAAGCCGTCGCGCAGAACCAGCTCGCGCTGAACACCGCCCACCAGCAGTACAAGGAGGGGGTGGTGGATTTCCTCAATGTACTGACGGTGCAGCGTTCGTTGCTGGCCAGTCAGGAGCAACTGGTCGACAGCAGCACCGCGCAGACCCTGGCGCTGGTGGGGCTTTACAAGGCGCTGGGTGGAGGTTGGTAAGCAGGGTGTCGTGTGTGCCGTACCAGCCCAGTATGGATGTGGGAGGGAGCTCTGCTCGCGATAGCGCCAGATCAGCCAGCTCGATGTCGATTGACCCACCGCCATCGCGAGCAGAGCTCCCTCCCACAGGATGATGTTTCTGGCACAAGGCTTGTGGTGTCTGCACGGACGCCTTCGCGACCCTCGTGACCTCGGATCCCACGGCCTGCGGCCAGAAGCGAAAGTCGGACTGCTGCAGGGTGAGCGCTGAGGTTTGTTTTTGTGGGAGGGAGCTCTGCTCGCGATAGCGTCAGTTCAGCCACTGCCGGGCTGACTGACCGACCGCCATCGCGAGCAGAGCTCCCTCCCACAGATGTGTTTCGTTTGCGGGATCTCGGCATGGCAATACTGCCGGGATGATCATCGCAAGCCCCTGTGGGAGGGATCCGAGGTCACGAGGGTCGCGAAAGCGATCTGTCTGACACACTGCTTTCGCGACCCTCGCAAACTCGGATCCCTTGTAAGATAATTTTTGCCTGCCTCAGATCGTGGATCCCTCGGATTCCGAGATCGTGAGAGAGCATGGGTCGAGGCAGGCTCTTTCCTAAACTAGTCCGAACGGTTGCCAGGGCGCAAAGCCCGATTCTGCAAGGTTGGACACGAGGAAAATCCCATGGACCAAGACTCAGCGTTTGTCGGAATTGATGTTTCCAAAGGCACTCTGGACTCATTCGTCAGCACGACCGGTCAGGTCGAGCAGTTTCTCAACTCACATGACGATATCCAGCGTCTGATCAAGTACCTCAAGGTGCAAACGCCTGCCCTCGTGGTACTGGAGGCAACAGGTGGATTCGAGCGATTGCCAGCCGCAGAGCTGTCTGCCGCCGGGCTTCCGGTTGTCATCGTCAATCCGCGTCAAGTCCGTGACTTTGCCAAGGCGACGGGGCAATTGGCGAAAACCGACGTGCTGGATGCCCAGGTCATTGCCGCGTTTGCCCAGGCGGTCAAACCGGCCATTCGCGAGCTTCCTGATGAGCATACCCGCGAGCTGGCTGACCTGCTGGTTCGGCGTCGCCAGATCATCGACATGATCGTGGCGGAAGAGTCCCGCTTGAAGCAGGCCGTGTTCAAAGCCCTGAAAAAAGACATCAAGGCTCATATCGTCTGGCTGCAAAAGCGCCTGAAGAATACAGACGATGATCTACACGAATCGATCAAGGCTTCTCCGGTCTGGAAGGCCAACTACGATCTGTTGCGCGAGGTGAAAGGCGTGGGTGATGTGCTTGCACTTTCGCTGCTGGCGATGTTGCCAGAGCTGGGCAAGGTCAATCGCAAGCAGGTGGCTGCTCTGGTCGGAGTCGCGCCGTACAACTGCGACAGTGGCGTTTACAGGGGGCATCGAAGGATCTGGGGCGGGCGAGCAGAGATAAGGAGCGTGCTTTACATGGCAACCCTGTCTTCGAAAAACCATAACCCGGTGATAGAGCGGTTCTACAACCACCTACTGGCCGCTGGAAAGACGAAGAAGGTCGCCTTGGTGGCGTGCATGAGAAAACTGCTGACGATCTTGAATGCCATGATCCGTGATCAGAAACATTTCGCTGAAATGGCTTGAGGTTCGACACGGTTGCTCCCACGGCCTGGTGCCAGAAGCCTCGTTTGGCGCATGACAAAACGCTGCCCACCTGCCCTCAACGCTTCTGCAACCACCCCAGGAAGTTGTTCTTCTTGACCACCACCGGCTTGCGCAGCAACACATGCTGGGTGCCTTGCTGACGGATTGCCTGCAGCTTGTTCAGGGCGGTGGTGATTTCCACCCGTTGTTCCATGGCCTGGCGCGTGGCGGCCTTGTCGATGCGGTAGATCACGCAGGAGGTGAGGGCGATGAAGCGCGCCGACGACGGGGTGTCAGCCAGCACGCTCTGTTCGCCCATGACCTCGCCCGGGCCCATGCGTCCGGCTTCCACCAGGGTGTTGCCGTCCGGCACGTTGGCCGAGACCACGCCTGTGGCGATCACCAGCAGGCCGTCGGTGATCTCGCCGACATCGAGAATGGTCTGCCCGGCCGCGTATTCCTGCGCGGTCATGTTCTGCGCCAGTTGGCTCTTTTCGTCCGCCGTGCTGGTGCGGAACACTTTCACCTCGTCGAGCAGCGCCCGTGGCCGCGACATGACTTCAGAGGTGGTCTCCGATTGCCAGGCGATGCCTGCCGCTTCCAGATGCCGATAGGCGAGGTCGAACAACAGATTGCGCACATCGCTCTTGTTGGCCAGGTCGCTGATGAAACCGGTCATGGCGTATTCGATGGTGGTCGGGCTGGTGTCCTTGACCACGGCGCGCGGCTTGGGCGTCTGCAGCAGCGCGCTGCAGCCCTGCAACGCGCGCTCCAGCGCGTCGAGCACCCGGCGCGGGCGAATGTGCGGCGACATCATGATGTTGATCGACACGCCGTGGACGTTCACTGGCCGGCTCAGGTTGACGATCTTGGCCTTGGCCGCCACCGAATTGGGGATCACCACCATGGTGCCGACCCCGGTCAGCAGGTGAGTGGCGCGCCAGTCGATGTCGACCACCTTGCCCTCCATGCCGTCGATGGAAATCGCGTCATCCACCTGATAGGGCTTGGTGGTGTTGAGGATGATCCCGGAAAACACGTCACTGAGGGTGCTCTGCAAGGCCAGACCGACAATGATCGCCATGGCGCCGGATGTCGCCAGCAGGCCCTTGACCGGCAACTGCAAGACGTAGCCGGCGGCCGCGACGATGGCGATCAGGAAAATCACCGCGCCGATCACCTCCTGCAACAAGCGCCCGCTGTGGCCGACCCGCCCGGTCAGCAGCAGGCCGAGCACCACAGTCAGCGTGCGCGCGGCATACACCCACCAGACGATGGCCAGCGCCGTGGCGCCGAATTGCAGGGCACTGTCGTCCGGCCAGGCCGGTGCTTCCAGCGGGCTGACGCCGAGGTTGATGATCACCAGGCTGTAGGCGACGAAGATCCCCAGCCGCGCCGTCACCCGTTGCAGCCGCCGTTGCTCGCTCAGCAGATGCCAGACCAGTACGTCGGCCAGTAACAGAAGCAGGCTCCAGGCTAGCGAGTAATGAGGGGCATCGGTCGGCATCAGAGGTATCCGCAGGAGGTTCGCACAGGAAAGTGGCTCGCGCGGATGTTAGGAACAATGTTGCGCAAAAGTCTAGAAGCCGCGCCGCGACCTTATGGATAGGTCTCAAACCTGTAGGAGCTGGCTTGTCCTGCGACCGACGGGGAACCCGTCGTAAAACCTGAGTATGCGGTGTATTGGGCACACCGCGTTCTCTGGGTTTACTGCCGGTGCCCGGCAGGTCGCAGGGCAAGCCAGCTCCTACAGGTGATGTGCATTTTGGCCCGAATCAGGCGCTGCGCGCGCCCTTGCCATCCACCAACAAAAACACCACCAGTGCTACCAGCGGCAGGCCCGCGCCCAGGGCAATCACGCCCTGCCAGGCGTGGCTTTCATACAGCAGGCTGGTGATCGCCGAACCGATGGCGCCACCCACGAAAATGCTGGTCATGTACAGCGCATTCAGGCGTCCACGGCTGGCCGGGTCGAGGGCGTAGATCGCCCGCTGGCCCAGCACCATGTTCATCTGCACGGCGAAATCCAGCAGCACCCCGGTCAGGGCCAGACCGATCACCGTGTAGCCGGGCGTGCTCAGGCCGAGCAGAAAGGCCAGCGGCGCCAGGATCATCGCGATCAGCGAGGCGCGACGGGTCAGGCCGGCATCGGCCAGGCGCCCGGCGATGGGCGCGGCGATTGCGCCGATGGCACCGACCAGGGCAAAAATCGCGATCTGGCTTTGCGATAGGCCGTGCTGACGGGCCAGCTCCACCGGTACGGCGGTCCAGAACAGGCTGAAGCCGGCGAACAGCAGGCCCTGATACAACGCCCGTTGACGCAGCACAGCGTGGCGGCGCATCAGCGTCACCAGCGACCTCAGCAGTTGCCCGTAGGACGCCTTATGGTCCGGCACCCGGCGCGGAATGGTCAGCGCCAGCACCGTGACGATCGCCAGCATCACCAGGGTTGCGTAGAGAAACACCGCGCGCCAGCCGAAGTGGTCGGCGATCAGGCTCGACAGTGGCCGGGCCAGCAGAATGCCCAGCAGCAGCCCGCTCATGATGTTGCCCACCACTTGCCCACGCGACTGTTCCGGGGCCAGATGCGCCGCCAGCGGAATCAGCATTTGCACCGACACCGAACTGAACCCGATCAGCAACGACACCAGCAGAAAACCGCTGGCGTGCTGCATGGTCGCGGCGGCAAGCAGGCTGGCGCCGGCCAGCACGGCGGTGGCGATCATCAGCCTGCGGTTCTCGATCAGGTCCGACAACGGCACCAGAAACAGCAGCCCCAGGGCATAGCCGATCTGGGTCAGCGA
The DNA here is from genome assembly GCF_044746785.1 of Pseudomonas sp. NPDC090208. Classification (NCBI taxonomy): domain Bacteria; kingdom Pseudomonadati; phylum Pseudomonadota; class Gammaproteobacteria; order Pseudomonadales; family Pseudomonadaceae; genus Pseudomonas; species Pseudomonas sp. NPDC090208. Next base: position 118,585 of record NZ_JBIVCU010000012.1, on the reverse strand, counting down.
CACGATCAGGCTGGCGCTGTGGGCCGAGAGCCCGAGGTCCGGGGCGATCAGTTCGACGATCGGCTGGGCGTAGTAGATGTTGGCGACAATGGCGCCGCAGCAGAAGGCAAACAGCAGCACCATGGCCCGTGTCAGGCGCTGGGTGGGTAACGAAGAAGTCATTGAGGGTGTCATCTCGATCTGCTCTGTCGGTGAAAAGGGAGTCGGCAACGGAAGCGAAGCCTAATACGGCAGCAGACCGGGCAGAATCGGCCGCTGGCGCAAAACCACGTTGCGTCAGGCGCAAGAGTACTTTGATTCGATTCGATGATTAACTAAATGACAAATGACAGACTTTCCGCACACCGGATAATTGCAAACACGTGGTTGTTACTTGCCGGTAACTACCCCAACAGATAATACCGCCGTGTGCTTTTAACTGATTAGATGAACGCTGACTAAAAATGGATCAGTCGTGGCGGTGCTGCCTACGGGCTATTGTGCGTAGGTATTGCCGATCATGGCAGTGCGTGCGAATCCACTCTAAGGATTGCGGAATTATGATAAGTCTCGGTCAGACTACGGTCTCCCTGGAGCTCAGGGACGTATTCAGGGATGGCGTGGCCTTGCGCGTCGGAACGCGCGCGTTCGACATCCTCGAATTGCTCATCCGTTGTCAGGGCCAACTGGTCAGCAAGGAGCAGATCCTGCAGCGGGTCTGGCCGGACACCGTGGTCGAGGAGAACAACCTGCAGGTGCACATTTCGGCGCTGCGCAAGGTGCTGGGCCCCGACCGTGACCTGATCCGCACCATCCCCGGTCGGGGCTATCTGCTGGTGGGTGGCGACGGCGGTTTCGTCGACAGCGCCTTCAGCGGGCAACTGCACGAGCACCACGGCGCAGTGCTGGACAACCACAGCCGCATGCCAGCCGCCGTGGAGCTGCTGGGGCGTGAAGGCCTGCTGGAGGAACTGACTGCAGCGTTGGGTGAGGAGGGTGCGCTGGTCACCCTGCTGGGGCCGGGCGGCGTGGGCAAGACCGCGCTGGCGGCCGAAGTCGCACGCCGGGGTTTCGAAGGGAAAAACCAGCCGGTGTATTTCGTGCCGCTGGCGCAATTGCAGTGCGGCGAGCTGCTGCTCGATACCTTGGGCAACGCGCTGAATCTGGAGTGCGCGGCCGCCGATTCGTTGCTGCAAAGCGTGGTTCAGCGTCTGGTCCAGCAGCCTGGGCTGATCGTGCTGGACAACTGCGAACACCTGATCGACCGGGTCGCGGCGCTGGTCGAATTGCTGCGGCGTATCGTCCCGACATTGCGCGTCATCGCCACCAGCCGCGAACCGCTGCGGGTGGCCGGCGAACGCAGCGTGCAGGTGCCGCCGCTGGAATTCGCCAACGCCAGTGCCGAGCGCGCGGCGATTCTGGCCAGTACCTCGGCGCAGCTGTTCCTGCGTCATTGGCGTGCGCTGGACAGCCACACCGCGCATGGCGGCGACGGGGCGCTGGACGATTACAGCGTCGAACTGGTGGGCGAGGTCTGTCGCCGTCTCGAAGGTATTCCGCTGGGCCTGGAAATGGCGGCGGCGCGGGCCTGCGCCTTGGGCCTGTACCAATTGCTGTCCAGCCTCGACGACAGCATCCACCTGCTCTCGGCCAGCCTGCGCACCGCGCCGCCACGCCACCAGACTCTGCAGGCGTCGGTGCAGTGGGGTTATCGGTTGTTGAGCGCAGACGAGCGCACGGTGTTGCGCAGCCTGGCCGGGCTGGACGGGCGCTTTACTCTGGAACAGGCCTGCGATTCCATGCAGCGCACAGGGCTGGCGCGTCCGGCGATCATGGATTGCGTGGTGCGGCTGGCGACGAAATCCTGGTTGATGGTGTCGGTGCAGGGGCCTTACCGCTTCTACCGGATGCCGGCGGCGACCCGCGCCTGCCTGCTTGCGGCGAACATTCAGGAGCCGCTCGGCGAGGTGCTCCGGCCCGCGTTGCAAGAGCTCGATGCGCCGACGCTGGCCAGCCTGCAAGTACCCAGGGCTGTGCCGATCGGGCCCGACGGGTATCATGCACGGCATCAGAGAGCATTGGCGACCGGCCGATGAACCGACGGAATCCCTTATGAGTGTGACCCCCCGGGTATATGTGGTCGACGACGATGCGGCCATTCGTACGTCCCTGCAACGACTGCTGAATTCCGCCGACATCCCTTGCAGCGTGTTCGACAGCGCCGAAGCGTTCCTCGCCGCGCCGCCGGAACCGGGACCGACCTGCCTGCTGCTGGATGTCAATCTGGCCCAGGGCACCGGGTTCGATCTGCAGGACACCTTGCTCGCACGCGGTCTGCATTTTCCGATCATCTTCATGACTGGCTACGGCACCATCGCCATGTCGGTGCGCGCCATCAAGGCCGGCGCCCACGAGTTTCTGACCAAGCCGTTCGAGCCTGAGCAGTTGCTGGATCTGGTGCGTCAGGCGCTGCTGATCGACGAGCGCAACCTGGCCGAACGCTGCCTGACCTGCGACATCCGCGAGCGTTTCGCCAGCCTGACCCCGCGCGAGAAAGAAGTCATGGAACTGCTGGTGACCGGCAAGCTGAACAAACAGATCGCACTGGAACTGGGCACCAGCGAAGTCACGGCGAAAGTTCACAAGAAACACGTCATGACCAAGATGAATGCGCGCAATGTCATCGAATTGTTGAAGATGCGCGAACGCCTCGGACTTTGCCTGAATCAACCCGTGCGCAACTCGCTCGAAAGCTAAGTTGGCAAGTTATATGTTGTGCGACATTAAAACTTTATCGGTTCACTGCAGCCGCGAAGTTCACGCCGCGCACTTCAGTGGTCATTGTCCATCCCGTTCATTGTTTGGCTGACTGTCATCGCCAGTGTTTCTCAGGGTTTTTCATGAGCCGTATTTCCCACCCGCCTGATTCCGCGCAGCCCGGTGCGCAACCCTATGCCGTCGAGCGTTTTCTGCGGCTGGCCATCGGTGCGGCGGCAGCATTGGCCGAAGTGCATGCGCGCGGTGTGCTGCACCGCGACATCAAGCCCGGCAACCTGATCGAGGATAACGACGGGGTGGTGCGTCTGAGCGGCTTCGACCTGGCGGTGGAGATCGGCCCCGGCGGGCATTCGCCGGTCAGCGATTCGATCTGCGGCACCCTGGCCTACATGGCGCCGGAGCAGGCGCGGCGGGTCGAGCGTCAGGCCGATGCGCGCAGTGATCTGTATTCCCTGGGCATGACCTTTTACGAATGGCTGGCCGGGCGCCTGCCGTTTGCGGCCGAGGATGCGGTGGAGTGGGTGTACTGCCATGTGGCGCGCCAGCCGCCGACGTTGCAGCAGTTTCGCGGCGACATTCCGGCGACCCTGGCCGAACTGGTCGGCAAGCTGATCGCCAAGAACCCCGACGAACGCTACCAGAGCGCGGCAAGCCTGCTGGCTGACCTGCGCGAATGCCAGCGCCAGTGGCAGCAGTATCGCGACATTGCCGGGTTCACCCTCGGTGGCGGCGAACGCCACGGCCTACCGTTTCAGCGCCGGTCCATGGTGGGGAGCAGCCGCGAATCGATCATGGCGCCGTGGGCGTCGATCAGCATCCCCGGCGGTCAGGACGTCCTCGACCTGTCCTCGGTGATGAAGGCGGTGCAGGCGCTGTCCGCAGAAACCGGCCAGGACCGGCTGATCGAAATGCTCATCAGCCATACCGTCATGCATGCCGGCGCCCAGCGTGCGCTGCTGTTGCTGGTGAAGAACGGCGCGCCGATGATCTGCGCCATCGGTCAGGGGGGCGACAGCGGCCTGCGGATTGAACTGATCGAGACCGTGCCGGACAAGCACCATTTGCCGCTGTCGATCCTCTATCGGGTCATGCGCACCCAGCAGCGTCTGGTGCTGGACGACGTCAGCGTCGATCCGTATTTCGGTGCCGACGAATACCTGCGCGAACACCGCGTGCGCTCGGCGTTGTGCCTGCCGTTGCTTCGGCAGGGCCAGATCAGTGGCGTGCTGTACCTGGAAAACAACCTGGCGCCCGGCGTGTTCACGGCCTGTCGCAGCGGCGTGCTGGAATTGCTGGCAGGGCAGGCAGCGATCTCGTTGGAAACCGCCCGGTTGCACCACCAGTTGCAGGAAGAAAACGCCCGCCGCCGCGACATCGAACACGCCCTGCGCAGCGCCCGCGCGGAACTGGCGCAAGTCGCCCAGGCCACGGTGATGGGTGAACTGGCGGCGTCCATCGCCCACGAGATCAACCAGCCGCTGGGGGCCATCGTCTCCAACGCGGCGGCCAGTGTGCGCTGGCTCAACCGCGAAACCCCGGTGGTGGAAGAAGCGCTGTCCGGCCTGCACGACATCGTTCGCGACGGGCGCCGGGCAGGGGAGATCGTCAACGCCCTGCAATCCCTGGCCCGACAAGGTCCGCACCATCGTTGCCGTCTGCAGATCAACGACGTGATCCGCCATGTGGTGGCGCTGACGCTGGTGGAGGTGGAGCAGAAGCGGGTGTTGATGACCACTCACCTGACGCGCTCGCCGTTGCAGGTGTATGCGTCGAGTGTGCAATTGCAGCAAGTGGTGCTGAACCTGATCCTAAACGCCCTTGACGCCATGAGCCCCGGCGATCAGGTGCTGCGCCGGCTGTCGATCGCCAGCGAAGTGGTCGGCTGTGAATACCTGGTCGTCAGCGTCGAAGACACCGGCCCCGGCGTCGACCCGGCAGACCTCGGCAAACTGTTCAACGCCTTCTACACCACCAAGGACAAAGGTATGGGCATGGGGCTGGCCATCTGTCAGTCCATCATCAACGCCCACGGCGGCCAACTCTACGCCATGCCCGCACGGTACGGCGGCGCGACATTCGTCTTCACCCTGCCGGTGGTGGCGGGTGGTTGATATTTCGCAAACGGACGAAAGCGATTTGCCTGACCCACCGCCTTCGCGACCCTCGCAAACTCGGAACCCTCCCACGGCCTTTGGCCAGAAACAACGGCAGGTAACACACACCTCTCCGTAGCACCGATCTATTGTGGGAGCGAAATCATTCGCGATCATCAACCAGGCGACACAACACCATCGTCAGGAAAAATGCATCGCAAATAAATTCGCTCCCACCGTTTCTCAGGGTGTCAGGCAGATTCCAGTACACCGCCAAAACCCGCTGCAGTCGGGCTTGCCGGCGGCAATCTTGAGGACGCCTTCGCGGGCGAGCCCGCTCCCACAGGGAATGTGTGTGTTTCGCCGGCTTTTGATCTGGCCTTTGATCTTGGGGCCCCGTTCCAGAAGGCCGAACGCAGGCGATGCGCAGTGGGTTGAGCGACAGGATGTCGCGAGAGCCGCGTGGGCCATGGATGGCCCATTCGCGGCGTGCCCACGGAGCGTCGCCGGAGTGCGGGTACACCGAGCATTAGCGAGGTGCCGTATGGTGGGGTGAAAAGCCCTTGGTTACTTGGGGCTTTTCCAAGTAACTCGCCGCCAGGCGAAACAAGGCTGCGTTAGCAGACCAGCAATACGCCAGACACACTGCATGAACAGGATTTACGACGACTTCGTCGCCGCTCGCAGGGCAAGCCAGCTCCTACAAGGGTTCGCGTAACGTGCCGAAGGCGAAACAGGCTGCGTTAGCAGACTCGGCGGAGTGTCAGGCACGCCAAAGACACAGGTTTTACGACGAGTGCCTCGCCGGTCGCAGGGCAAGCCAGCTCCTACAGCCGCTCGCAGGACAAGCCAGCTCCTACAAGGGTTCGCGTAACGTGCCGAAGGCGAAGCAAGGCTGCGTTAGCAGACTCGGCGGAGTGTCAGGCACGCCAAAGACACAGGTTTTACGACGAGTGCCTCGCCGGTCGCAGGGCAAGCCAGCTCCTACAGCCGCTCGTAGGGCAAGCCAGCGCCTACAGAAACCCGCGTTGCGGAAATCAATACGGCCAGGTCGACGCCAGCAACTGCTCGCAAAACCCGCCGACCTGCACGTGATGGTCATAAAACGCCAACACATCCGCATTGATCGTCCCACACGTACTCTGCGGCCGATGCAACTGCCCCAACGCCAGCGTGTGCAAAAACTTCACCTTGAACCCCGGCTCCCGTGGATACGCCGTCAGCACCCGCGCCAGCGCGCCCGGGCCGAACGCCTGACAGTGGGTGCCGAGCAGATCGGTCTGCACCGCCGCCGCCAGCAACGCCGTCAACGGCGGCTTGTGCTCGGCAATACCGGGCGTGGTATGCAGCGCAATCGCGTCCCAGACCTGAGCGATGTCATCCCGCGAGCGGCCATAACCCCGCAGAAACTGACTGGCAGCATCGGCGCTGTCCACCTCGAAACGTTGCTGGGAATGCGCGTACAGCCGGGTCACGCCGATCCGCAGAAACAGCGCGCTGATGTACAGCAACTCGCAATCGTGAACCAACTGGCGGCTGTCACCCAGCAAGCGGGCAAAGACAAACGTGCGCAGGGCGGCATCGAACAGCAGGTCCGGCTGGGTGGCGCGCATCAACTCGGTCGCCGCGCGGGCCATCGCGCTGTCCGGGATCGGGATGCCGGCTACGTATCGGGTGGTCACGTGCGTTCCTCGCAACGAACCATGTATCGGGGAATTTCACGGTAGACCTACACCCGCCGGTCGTCCTTGGGTACCCCCTGAAAAGTTCTGAATCGCTCTGTGCCGCGCCTCGCAGCGGTGCCGGGGTTATTAACCATTCAGGACATTTAATACCCCGAGAAGGACTTTCAGGCCGGGGCTGCACAGACTTCATGTTCCGCCATCCGTGAAGCTGGAGAGCCTGGAATGAATGCAATCAATCTGTCACTGGTGCGAGAGGCCATGCTGGCCGGACTGATGCCTGCTGCTGAAGACGAACGGGACGAGCGCGTCGCGCTGTCGCCGTGGCAGGAGCGGCGGGCCAAGGAATTGATGTGCAGCCAGATGGACAAGGGCCTGTCGATCGCGCGCGTCGCCAGCGAGTGTTCGTTGTCGCGCAGTCATTTCTCCCGAGCGTTCAAGAAAAACACCGGCCTGTCCCCCCGCGACTGGTTTCTGCAATTGCGCCTGGACAAGGCCAAGGGCCTGCTCGTCGAGTCGGACCTGAGCATCTCGCAGATCAGCCTGGATTGCGGCTTCGCCGACCAGTCGCATTTCACCCGCGTGTTTACCCGCGTGGTTGGCTTCACCCCGTTCAACTGGCGGCGCGCCAGCGCGGCGGGCTTGTGCCTTGAGGTGTTGTGCGGGCATTGAGCAGGTAAAAGCACAAACAGACAATTCAGGGGTGGGGCGGGTGTGTATATCTGCGCCTTTTCTCCCGTCAAACCCGGAATGACTGAATGAATCGCAACGACCTGCGCCGCGTCGACATGAACCTGCTGGTGATCTTTGAATCGCTGATGTTCGAACGAAACCTGACGCGGGTCGCCGAGAAGCTGTTCATGGGCCAGCCGGCGATCAGTGCGGCGCTGGCGCGACTGCGCGATCTGTTCGACGACCCGCTGTTGTTGCGCAACGGTCGCGCCATGGAGCCGACTGCCCGCGCGCTGGACATCCTCAAGGAGCTGCAGCCTGCACTGGACACCATTTCCGGGGCGGTCAGCCGGGCCAAGGAATTCGATCCGGCCACCAGTTGCGACATCTTCCGTATTGGCCTGTCGGACGATGCCGAGTTCGGTCTGTTTCCACCGCTGCTCAATCGCCTGCGCGAAGAAGCGCCGGGCATCATCGTTGTGGTGCGTCGCGCCAACTTCCTGTTGATGCCGTCGTTGCTGGCCTCCGGCGAGATTTCCGTGGGCATCAGCTACACCACCGAGCTGCCGGCCAACGCCAAGCGCAAGAAGCTGCGCGACATCGGTGTCAAGGTGCTGCGCGGCGACAAGCGCCCCGAGCCGCTGACCCTCGACGACTACTGCGCGCGGCCGCACACCATGGTGTCGTTCTCCGGTGATCTGAGCGGCAATATCGATATCGATCTGGCGAAAGTCGGCCGGGCGCGAAAAGTCGTGGTCGCGGTGCCGCAGTTCAGCGGCCTGCGTGCCTTGCTCGCGGGTACCGAGATGATCGCCACCGTGCCGGATTACGCCGCCTGCGCGCTGGTCGAAGGTTGTGCGCTGCGCGCCGAAGACCCACCGTTCCCGATCGAGCCGGCAGAGTTGTCGATGGTGTGGAGCGGGGTACACGACAACGACCCGGCCGAACGCTGGCTGCGCTCGCGGATCACCGAATTCATGTCCCAGGAAACCCGGCCAATGCCGTGAGCGTAAAGGCTCTGGGGGAGCGCGCTTGCCCGCGAAGAGGCCGGTACATCCGCACGCATTGGTGTCGACAGGTATGTATCTTCGCGGGCAAGCCCGCTCCCACAGGAGGCGCCACGCACAACCCCGCAACAATCTGGCAACCCGCCCTTTGTAGGAGTGAGCTTGCTCGCGATAGCGATCATTCATTCAACGCGGCAGTGACCGGGATGGCGCCATCGCGAGCAAGCTCACTCCTACAGGAAACGCGGTGACTTTGGGTCAGTTGTAACCAGTTGTAATACAACCCCACATCGAAGCACGTCTGTTCAATATCGCCAATTCCTACCAAGGCACTATGGATTCATCTTCTTGAATCTGTTGGTGCGCGATGAGTCATTCCCCTTCCAGTGAGCGCATGCAGGACCTCGGTCTGTTGTTTCTGCGGGTCGCCGGGGCGCTGTTTCTGCTGTTCGTCCACGGCCTGCCCAAGCTGCTCGATTTCAAGGCGCAGCTGCAACTGATCGAAGACCCGTTCCACATGGGCGCGACGTTGACCCTGAGCATGGCGATCTTTGCCGAAGTGCTGTGCCCGTTGCTGATTCTGACCGGCGTGCTGGCGCGACTGGCGTGCCTGCCTATTCTCTTCCTGCTGCTGGTGGCGCTGACTGTGGTGCACGGCGACTGGAGCGTGGAGCAGGGCCAGTTCGGCTGGTTGCTGCTGATTCTTTTCACCACCGTGCTGATCGCCGGCCCAGGCCGCCTGGCGCTCAACACGCGTTTGCCTGGAGCACTGCGTTATGCCTGAGTCCGTCCTGTCTGCCGAGAACGCCGCGACCTCGAAACTGTCCACCGACGAAATCGTCACCCTGGTGGTCAAGCACCGCGTCAAGGCCGGTCTGGAAACTCAGTACGAAGCCTGGCTGCGCCGGATCGTCACCATCGCCAGCGGCTATCCCGGCCATCTTGGCGTCGATGTGATTCGTGGCAAGGCTGACGGCCTGCACATGTTCACCTGCGTGCTGCGCTTCTGTTCCACCGACGCCATGCAGAGCTGGCTGCAGTCGAACGAGCGCAGCCAGCTGGTCGCCGAAGCCGCCCCGATGCTGGCCGACGGCGATTTCACCGAGGTCAACCCGCACAACGAATTCTGGTTCGTGCCGGCAGGCGACGCACCGCAACCGCCGCGCTGGAAGCAGGCGGTGGTGACCTTTTTCGTGATCTGCCCGTTGACCCTGCTGATCCCGCTGCTGTGGGGGCCGGTATTCAAGGCCTTCCCGCTGCTGGGCAACTACGTGATCAGCACCGCACTGGTGACCATCACCATCGTGCTGCTGGTGGTGTACCTGCTGATGCCGCAAGCGACCCGACTGGCCGCGCCGTGGCTGAACGCCAGGGCGGACAGCGACCATGAAGGATGATCGCGACGACCCCGATTTCGCCAGTGGCCGCCGGCGCTTCGTCGCCACCGGCTCACTGCTCGGCGCCGCTGCGGCGGTGCTGTCTTCTCTGCCTTTCGGCGGCTATGCGGCCGCCGCTGCTTCTCACTCTTCGACCCAAGGAACTGCGATGAATGTCGATCTGATTCTCTTCAACGGAAACTTTCATACGGTTGACCAGGAAAAACCCAAGGCCAGCGCTGTTGCCATCTCCGCCGGCAAATTCGTCGCGGTCGGCACCGATGCTGAAGTCATGGCCCTGCGCGGCAGCGCCACGCAAGTCATCGACATGCACAAGCGCACGGTGATCCCGGGCCTCAACGACTCGCACCTGCACCTGATCCGTGGTGGTCTGAACTACAACCTGGAACTGCGCTGGGAAGGCGTGCCGTCGCTGGCCGACGGCCTGCGCATGCTCAAGGCCCAGGCCGAGCGCACGCCGACTCCGCAATGGGTGCGCGTGGTCGGTGGCTGGAACGAATTCCAGTTCGCCGAAAAACGCCTGCCGACCATCGAAGAACTGAACCAGGCCGCGCCGGACACCCCGGTGTTCGTCCTGCACCTGTACGACCGTGCGCTGCTCAACCGTGCCGCCCTGCGCGTGGCCGGCTATACCCGCGACACGCCGAATCCGCCGGGTGGCGAGATCGTGCGTGACAGCAATGGCGACCCGACCGGCATGCTGGTGGCCCGCCCGAACGCGATGATTCTGTACTCGACCCTGGCCAAGGGGCCGAAGCTGCCGCTGGAATATCAGGTCAACTCGACCCGTCAGTTCATGCGTGAGCTGAACCGTCTGGGCCTGACCAGTGCCATCGACGCCGGCGGCGGTTTCCAGAACTACCCGGACGACTACGAGGTGATCACTCAGCTGGCCGAGGCTAAACAGCTGACCGTGCGTATCGCCTACAACCTGTTCACCCAGAAACCGAAGGAAGAACTGGCCGACTTCAAGCACTGGACCAGCACCGTCAAGCTGCACCAGGGCGACGACTTCCTGCGCCACAATGGCGCTGGCGAGATGCTGACCTTCTCGGCCGCCGACTTCGAAGACTTCCTGGAGCCGCGTCCGGACCTGCCGCCAGGCATGGAGCAGGACCTGGAACCGGTGGTGCGTCACCTGGTCGAGCACCGCTGGCCGTTCCGTCTGCACGCCACTTACGACGAGTCGATCTCGCGCATGCTCGACGTGTTCGAAAAGGTCAACCGCGATATTCCGTTCGGCGGCATCCCGTGGTTCTTCGACCACTGCGAAACCATCTCGCCGAAGAACATCGAGCGCGTGAAGGCGCTGGGCGGCGGCATCGCAATTCAGGACCGCATGGCGTTCCAGGGCGAATACTTCGTCGACCGCTACGGCAAGCAGGCCGCCGAAGCCACACCGCCGATCAAGCGCATGCTGGCCGAAGGCGTGCCGGTGGGTGCCGGTACCGACGCCACCCGCGTGTCGAGTTACAACCCGTGGACTTCGCTGTACTGGATGGTCAGCGGCCGTACCGTCGGCGGCCTGGAGCTGTACCCGGAAGGCCTGTCCCGCGAAACCGCGCTGGAACTGTTCACCCGTGGCAGCGCCTGGTTCTCCTCGGAGCAGGGCAAGAAGGGCCAGATCAAGGTCGGCCAACTGGCTGACCTGGCCGCTCTGTCGCAAGACTTCTTCAGCGTGCCGGAAGAATCGATCAAGTGGATCGAATCGGTACTGACCGTCGTCGATGGCAAGGTGGTCTACGCCACCAACGAATTCGACACACTGGCGCCACCCACCGTGCCGGTGCTGCCGGACTGGTCGCCGGTCGCCATGGTGCCGGGTCACTGGCGTCCGGGCGCACCGCTGGCCGCCGCCGTGCACCAGTGCAGCGGACCATGCGCCGTGCATGCCCACGGCCATGACAAGGCGCGTCAGTCGAAAGTCCCGGTCAGCGACTTCCAGGGCTTCTGGGGCGCCTTCGGCTGCTCGTGCTTCGCGTTCTGATGACCTGAAAACAACCTTGCCGGGTTCGCCCGGCAAGGGCCACCGGCCGACGCCGTCTGTCGGCGCAGCACACACCCGTCACACACTCAATGGAGTCAACCATGACCGTTCCTTACAAGCGTCTGGATATCAACGATGCCGTCGTCCTGCTGGTCGACCACCAGACCGGCCTGATCTCGCTGGTACAGGACTTCTCGCCCAACGAGTTCAAGAACAACGTGTTGGCCCTGGCCGACTGCGCCAAGTTCTTCAAGCTGCCGACCATTCTGACCACCAGCTTCGAATCCGGCCCGAACGGCCCGCTGGTGCCTGAGCTGAAAGAAATGTTCCCGGACGCGCCGTACATCGCCCGTCCAGGCCAGATCAACGCCTGGGACAACGAAGATTTCGTCAAGGCGATCAAGGCCACCGGCCGCAAGCAACTGATCATCGCTGGCGTCGTGACCGACGTCTGCGTGGCGTTCCCGACCCTGTGCGCGCTGGAAGAAGGTTTTGACGTGTTCGTGGTGACCGACGCTTCCGGCACTTTCAACGAGGTGGTTCAGCAGGCCGCCTGGGCGCGCATGTCCGCCGCCGGTGCGCAACTGGTCAACTGGTTCGCCGTGGCCTGCGAGCTGCAACGCGACTGGCGCAACGACATGGAAGGCCTGGCCAACCTGCTGTCCCAGCGCATCCCGAACTACCGCAACCTGATGAACAGCTACTCGGCGTTTACCAGCAAGTAAGGCTTTGCAGCCGTACTGGTAGGAGCCGGCTTGCTGGCGAACCCGGTAGGCCAGTCGATGATGCAGTGACTGGCCTGACGCATTCGCCAGCAAGCCGGCTCCTACAACGTGGCGTCTGGCTGAGCATTCCCGGACACCACGAACGCTGTGGGAGGGAGTCCTGCTCGTGAAAGCGTCGAATCAGACATTGCAAGGTTGGCTGACAAGGCGCCATCGCGAGCAAGCTCACTCCTACAGAATCGGGCGGGAAGAAATCTGTCGGCCAATGCCCAACCTGTGGGAGGGAGCTCTGCTCGCGAAAGCGTCAGTGCAGATAGCACAGTGATGAATGACACAGCGCCATCGTTTGTCCACTCACCCCTGCAACGACCGCAACTGCGCCTGTACCTGCTCGAAGACGTAACTGTTCGAGCTGCTGTCTCCCGTCTGCGCACCTTCCGAACCATCGGTGTCGATGTCGGCCAGAATTTCCGAAAGGTTATGGAAATGCCCGGTGTCCTGCGTCTGCGTCGGGTCATTGGTGCCGACCTGCGCCAATGCATCGGTCAGCGACTGATGCTGGGTCAGCCATTCCGACGTGGCTTTCTCCTCGGGGCTCATGCTTTCCAGAAACGCCAGCGCCGCCTTGGCCCGACCGATCGGGTCGTTGGCGTATGGATCGGTGAATTGCTGCGCCTGATCCGCCGGCCCGCTGTAATAGCCGGTCGCGAGTTTTTCCTGCTGACGCATCAAGGCCTTGGCGGCCGCCTGTTCTTCGGCGCTGAACTGGCCACCCTGGTTGGTCGCTACCGCATTCAGCGAACGACGGTCGAGGTCGCCCAGCAGCGAGTTGCGATCGGTATCGCTGCCGTCATAGGCCTTGCCGCCGCTTTTCATCAGCGCGTACTTCTCGTCCATGCGCTTGCGGGCGTCATCGGCGACTTCGGCAAAGGTCTTGTCCTTGGAGCTGGACACCGCGCCGGGCTGCGAGACACCCAGGGCGAGGGCGTCGGACGACATGCCTTCACGCACCGGAAAGTACGGCGAGTAATTGGCAATCGCCTTGCTGTAACTGGCGGAGACGCTGGACAGGTCAACCGAAACGCTGGTGGGCGTGGTGTTGGTGTTGTCGCTCTGATCCGCAGCGGTATTGACCGTGCTGCTGTCGGTGCCGGTCTTGCGGGCGGCGGTGCTGGAATAGGCGGCCAGTGCGGCGCTGGAGGTGCTATCGACGATCATGCTTGGCTTCCTTGGCTGTGGCGGCGGCGCCAGGGGGCGCATGCCGGAATCGTACTGACGTGGCAGGCCGTTCATGGCCCATGGCGCGACGTCAGCGCTGTTCAAAGGACGGCAATCATCCGTATTTGTATCAATTCCGACAAGTTTGTCGGCCGTCTCCTACAGAGCTGAAGGGTGGCGTACTGCTGGCATCGATCGGATTGGTCTATCATCCAGCCCTCGGCGATGGTGCCGGGCGAGTGAAATCATCTGGAGACTCAAAATGGCAAGCGCATCGGCATCCGTACGTATCCCGGTTTCGGCCGACAAGGTCTGGCAACTGGTCGGTGGTTTTCTGTCCCTGCCGGAATGGCTGCCATTGATCGCCAAAAGCGTACCGGGCGAGGGCGGGCGTGTCCGCGAACTGACCACGCAGACTGGCGAAGTGATCGTCGAGCGCCTGCAGTCGTTCGATGAGCAGGGGCGCACCTACAGTTATTCGATCACCGACGCGCCGTTTCCGGTCACCGATTACCTGGCGACGCTGAAAGTCAGCGCCGACGGCGAGCAGGGTGCGTTGGTGGAATGGTCCGGCCGTTTCACCCCGAACGGCATCTCCGACGCCGAGGCCGAGGCGCTGTTTCGTGGCGTCTATGAAGGCGGGCTGGAGGCTCTGCAGGCCAATTTCTGACGGCTGCTTTCGGTTCCGCCCAAAGGCCGCGGGATTGCCACGCCGCAGTCCCGCCAACACCACAATCCCGTGGGAGGGAGCCCTGCTCGCGAAAGCGTCAGTCCTGCCACTACCAAGTTGCCTGACTCATCGCTTTCGCGACCCTCGTAACCTCGGATCCCTCCCCGGGGTACGGCGGTGGCCAGTGGGCTGTGCGGTTGTCCCGAGATCCTGCAAACACTGAGATCCGTGGGAGGGAGCCCTGCTCGCGAAAGCGTCAGCCCTGCCACTACCAAGTTGCCTGACCCACCGCTTTCGCGACCCTCGTAACCTCGGATTCCTCCCACAGGTTTTGTGTTGGGCTGGGGATTGTGCCGAGCCCGACCTGTTTCCAGCGCAGTAGTCAAGCAATTAATTGTCGCTTAATCCGCAATGCTGAAACTCCATTCCTGCTGTTTATCCGCGCCCGTCAGGACGTCAAAATCGCCCGGTCATTTATCGCAGGAGACGATGATGCTTGTTTCGGCCATCAACACCGTGGAAATACGCGCCGCTCAGGGGCGTGCCAGTGAGGTTGGCGTGCGCCTGTCGCGCATGCTCGACGTGTTGAACAGCAGTACGCCGTGCACCGCCTACACCCTGACCTCGTGTCAGCACGACGACTGCGCATGGATCGTCAGCGGCTACTGGCCGTCCGAGGCGCAGATGCAGGCGCATTTCTCCCATCCGGAACTGAACGGCTTCATGGCGCTGCTCAATAGCGGTGCCATCAGCCAGATCCAGTTCAACAGCTTCACCGTCGAGCAAAAGGCGGTGGCCTGACATGTCCATTGATGAAAACACCCTGCTTGGGGTCGACCTCAATCTGCTGCTGACCTTTCTGGTGGTCTTTCGTGAACGCAGTGTCAGCGAGGCCGCCCGTCATCTGCGCGTGACCCAGCCGGCGGTCAGCGGTTCGCTGGTGCGCCTGCGACAGTTCTTCGACGACCCGTTGTTTCTGCGCCGCAACCGCAAGATGCAACCCACCGCCAAGGCGCAGCAGCTGGCCGATGCGCTGTTGCCGGCGATGCTGCAGATCGAGTCGGTGGTTCGCCACCCGTAAGCCCGTCGCACCATTGATCCGCGTCTGTGGTGGAACCCCACGGCCGCGCGAACCACACAGGGGCATTCCTGTCAGGACATGCCCGCCATGCGCCACGCCCGCCATTCGTCCGTTCACCTGGTCCATGCCCTGCGCCTGTCGGCATTGGCGGTGGCGCTGGCCTGCGCCGGCTGTCAGTCGTTCGATCAACCTCCGGAGCCGTCGAACGAGCGGACGCCGCGTCTGGTCGCCGGGTTGCGACCGCCAGCCACCAGGGTCGCGACCTCCCGACCGGTCAGCGACGGCAGCGATATCTGGGGGCGGCTGGGGCAGGGCTTTCGCCTGGCTGATGACAATGGCCCCAACGAGCGCATCGCCCGCCAGCGCGACTGGCTGATGAGCAATCCCGGCTTTCTGCGTAGCGCCAGCCAGCGCGCCGGACCGTATTTGCACTTCATCGCTGAAGGCCTCGACGCCCGTGGGATGCCAGCGGAACTGGCCCTGCTGCCGATGATCGAGAGCGCCTACAACCCCCGCGCCAACTCGATTCGCGACGCCGCCGGCCTGTGGCAGTTCATGGCTGCCACCGGCCGTGACTTCAACCTGCGCCAAACCGCCTGGTATGACGGCCGGCGCGATGTGATGGCGTCGAGCAGGGCGGCGATGGATTACCTGACCCGGCTGCACGACCAGTTCGACGGCGATTGGCTGCTGGCGATGGCCGCCTATAACGCTGGCGAAGGCACATTGAGCCGGGCCATCGACGCCAATCGCCGACGCGGCCTGCCGGCGGATTACTGGCATCTGGACCTGCCTCGGGAAACTCGCGATTACGTGCCGCGCCTGCTGGCGCTGTCACAACTGGTGCGCGAGCCGGACAGCTATGGCGTGCGCCTGAGTCCGGTCGCCAACGCGCCGTACTTCACCGCGATCCAGCTCGCGCGGCCGGTAGACCTAGGCCAACTGGCTGCCCGGGCCGGGGTCGACGAGGCCGTATTGTTGGGGCTGAACCCGGCGTTTCTGCGCAAGAAAACCATCGATGGTCCGGCGCATCTGTTGGTACCCCGGGATCAGGCGCGCCAGTTGTCGGCGAGTCTGGCGAGCATGAGCGACGGATTGCCGGGCGACATGGGCAGCGAATCCACAGCGCTGGCTGTCAGTGCATCGCCCCCGTTGCCGTTCGTCGGACCGGAACACTGACAGGGCAAATGAGGGCCGCGATCGCGGCCATCCGCTTGGAGCGACGTCGACCGTGCAGAGGGCATTGGCCGCTCGATTGTCTCTTTTTTGATACACCCTTGCAGGCCCGCAAAGGCGATGCGCAGCCGCGCAAGGTCACTGTTCAAGCACTTTGCGCCATACCGATCATCGGTATCTGACTGAACTTTTCCACGAATCTGTAAGCACCTTGATACAGCGCTTTTTTGTCTGTCGCCGACATATCTTGAAACAGGCTCGCGATGTCAGGCGGGTGGCTGACACATGCCGAGTGTTTTCTTCCGGCAGTGCGCTTAGTTGGATCCCTTCATTGTTCAGACCGGCGAATGCGCAAACCTTTGCGCGGCTTCGCTCATGACAATACAAGCGTAGTGCCAGCTGGATCCCGCAGAAACAAAGGCTTTGCCGCATGCTTGCGCTGAATGGATAAAGCAGTGTTCGGGAAACCGAATGGTGTTAGTTGGAATTCCGAACAGTCGACAATAATAGAAGTTGAAATGCGTCGGTGCGCTGTATTAGTTGTTTGTAGCTTTGCGGGTGTAGGCATTTTATATAAGGCGCCCTTAAAAAGGAGAAGGCGAGACTCTGGTAATAAAAGATAAAACACGGGGAATAGATTAGTTGAAGTCATAAAAAAGAAATATGAGCCTCAGGTGTCAGGTGAGTGGACCGAGAGGAAGGGAAGGTGCGTTGTCAATCTGACTTGAGGCGTTCAGGGAAACCGTCGGTTAGCCGACAGTGACGACGACTGGGCTGTTTTTAAATCTGTAACATATTGATGTTAAAGGACAAAAAATAAGTAGTTGTCCGCTCGGTTAGCTTCTTTTCAGCGCTAAAGCATTTGTCTGTACACCGGCAAGCGCAAAATTTAAATGCGTGTTTGAAAGGTCGGTGCAGCACTGCAAGTTTCGTTACTCCATGCTTTCATATTGATATCACTGTTTGAAGTCTGTGAATCCGTTCTCATCAAGTTGGGGAACTAAAATTAAATATTGCTGCCTCTAGCAAGCGTGTTACTAATGAATCGCTTGCGCCCACTTGAGAGGTATCGATGAAAGAACAAATCGATGTAAGCGGCTGTGCGTTACGGGGAGATAATGCGGCGCTGGATGTTCGACAGATTGCGTTGAACACGGCAAGTTTGACCATGGACCTGCTCTTGTGCGGAGAGACCGGCACGGGCAAGGACACCCTGGCCCGACAGATCCATGAGCTGTCCGGGCGTAGTGGAGCATTCGTCGGCATGAACTGCGCGGCGATTCCCGAATCCCTGGCCGAAAGCCAGTTGTTCGGGGTGGTCAACGGCGCCTACACCGGGGTCAACCGCTCCCGTCAGGGTTATATCGAAGCGGCGTGCGGGGGCACGCTGTACCTGGACGAAATCGACAGCATGCCCTTGAGCCTGCAGGCCAAGCTGCTGCGCATTCTGGAAACCCGCGGCATCGAGCGGCTGGGCTCCACCACCTTCATTCCCGTCGATCTTCGGGTCATCGCCTCGGCACAACGGCCGCTGGATGAACTCGTGGAACAAGGGCTGTTTCGCCGCGACCTGTACTTTCGCCTGAACGTGCTGACCATCCAGATGCCAGCCCTGCGCAAGCGTCGCGAGCAGATCCTGCCGTTGTTCGACCAGTTCACCCAGCAGATGGCCAGCGAGTTCGACCGACCGGTGCCGATGCTGGACAACGGTCTGGTGCAACTGCTGCTCAGCCATGCCTGGCCGGGCAACATCCGCGAGCTGAAATCTGCGGCCAAGCGTTTCGTCCTCGGCTTCCCGCTGCTGGGCGCCGACCCGCAACCGCCGCGCGATCCGCAGAGCGGTCTGAAGACGCAATTGCGGGTCATCGAAAAAATGCTCATCGAAGACGCCTTCAAACGGCACAAACATCGTTTCGACGCGGTGCTGGAGGAATTGGAAATTCCCCGACGCACGCTGTATCAGCGCATGAAAGAGCTTGGTGTCAGCGACCTGAGCCTGGAGGAGCCGCTGTTCTCGTAACGATTCAATTCCTGTTGTCCTGCAGTGGTGTGGTGCCAGAGGTCGTGGATGAGTGTGTACGATTTTTTTGATGAGCAAGCGGAAGACGACAGCCACGTGCCGAACCTGACGGTGGTGGCCCAGAGCATTTCTCAACTGGGTATCGACGTGCTGCTGTCGGGGGAAACCGGCACCGGCAAGGACACCGTGGCCCGACGGATTCATGAACTGTCCGGACGCAAGGGCAGGCTGGTGGCAATGAACTGCGCGGCGATTCCCGAATCGCTGGCCGAAAGCGAACTGTTCGGCGTGGTCAGCGGCGCCTACACCGGCGCCGACCGTTCGCGGGTCGGCTACATCGAAGCGGCGCAGGGCGGCACGCTGTACCTGGACGAAATCGACAGCATGCCGCTGAGTTTGCAGGCCAAACTGCTGCGCGTTCTGGAAACCCGTGAGCTGGAGCGGCTGGGATCGACCACGCCGATAGCGCTGGACATCTGCGTCATCGCCTCGGCCCAGCATGCTCTGGATGAGCGGGTAGAACAGGGGCTGTTTCGCCGCGACCTGTATTTCCGCCTCAACGTGCTGACGATCAAGCTTGCACCGCTGCGTCATCAACGCACCCGGATCATCCCGTTGTTCGGGCGTTTTGCCGTCAATGCCGCGCGGGAATCCGGGGTGATGCTGCCGGAAACGGGACCGGTGTTGCGCCACGTGCTACTCAACCACGACTGGCCGGGCAACATCCGCGAACTGCGCTCGGCGGCGAAGCGCTTCGTGCTGGGTTTCCCGTTGCTGGGCAGCGAGTCAGAGCCGGGACAAACAACCTCCTCGGGGCTCAAATCGCAACTGCGCGTGATCGAAAAAGTGCTGATCCAGGCAGCGCTCAAGCGCCACAACAACAGCATCGACGCGGTCAGCCAGGAACTGAACATCCCCAGGCGAACGCTGTACCACCGCATGAAGGAACTGGATGTTTGAGGGGATGGCTGCAGGTGGGGCGCTGGGGTTCGATTTTTGGTGGGTGGGCGCTTTGCTCGCGATGGCGGTGAGTCAGTTGACGCAGCAGTGACTGGACTGATGCCATCGCGAGCAGAGCTCCCTCCCACAGGTTTTCGGAGTGCCTGACAAATTTCGGCGCGCCGCCAAAACCCGTAGCCGTCCGGCTTGCCGGCGGTGGCGATCTTGAGGATGTCTTCGCGGGCGAGCCCGCTCCCACGGTGTGTGTGTTTCGCCGGCTTTTGATCTGGCTTTTGATTTTGATCTTGGGGCCCCGTCCCAGAAGGCCGAACGCAGGCGATGCGTAGTGGGCCGAGCGGCATGGATGCCGCGAGAGCCGCGTGGGCCATGGATGGCCCATTCGCGGCGGGCCCACGGAGCATTGCCGGAGTGAGGGCATGCCGAGCATTAGCGAGGCACCGTATGGCGGGGTAAAGAGCCCTTGGTTACTTGGGGCTTTTCCAAGTAACTCGCCGTGAGGCGAAACAGGGCTGCGTTAGCAGACTCGGCGGTGAACCAGATAAACCATGGACTCAGGTTTTACGACGACTGCGTCGCCGGTCGCAGGGCAAGCCAGCTCCTACAGGTGGTCGCATTCGTCCAGCGATAAGAGCTTCCAGACCCCGCCAAAAACAGCAGAAAAAAATCCGGAACCGTTTCAACACCCCCGGCCACCCATGGTCACCATGCAATATCGCTGGTGCCCATCACGAGGTGTGCAATATGTCTTTTCCCGGAATGAACAAACTCACCAACCCGTTCACCACCCTGGTCACCAGTGGCGGTAACGCGCTGTCAGGCGCCAGCAACCTGGCCAGCAACGTCAGCAACCAGGCCAACATCATCGGTGGTGGCAACACCGCAGCGCTGGACGCCACCAAACAGGAAAACGCCCTCAACGACCAGAACAACGCCCAACTGGCCCACCTGCAAGGTGCCGAGGCGCGCAAGACCGCCACGCAAAACACCATGAACGCCATCCAGTCGGCGAACAACGACGCCGCCAGCAAATTCATCAGCAGCACGGCGCAGTCCGCCAAGGCCATCTCCTACTGATCGGCCGTGCAGAACGCCCCCTCGCTGCAGGGGGCTTTCACCTGAAACGGGAGGTTTCATGCTAAGTCTCAACACCCTCAATCCTCTGCAAGGCCTGCGCATTGGCACCGTGATGCCCACCGATCCGACGGGCGGCACTCAGGGCTCGCAGTCGCTCAAGGACGTCATCGACAAACTGGCTTCGGCGCTGACCAAGGATGGTCATCTGGACAAGGACACGCCGCTGGGCCAGATGGTCAGCAAGCAGATGGAAAAGATGAACCCGCTGGCGTCGCTGGGCGGCGGTTCGCCGGAGATGATCAAGGCAGCGTTGGGCGAACTGATCAAGGACAAGCTCGGCGACAACTTTGGTGCGGCCGCCGAATTCGGCCTGGGTGGCGGTGCCGGCAAGCCGGACCTGATGTCCCAGGTGCTCAACGGTCTGGGTAAAGCTTCGTTGGATGACCTTCTGAGCAAGCAGGGTGATGGAACGAAGTTTTCCGCCAGCGACATGCCGCTGCTGGACAAGATCGCCGAGTTCATGGACCAGAACCCGAGCAAGTTCCCAGCCCCGGACTCCGGTTCCTGGAAAAACGAACTCAAGGAAGATAACTACCTGGACAGCAAGGAAACCGGTGCCTTCCGTGCCGCGCTGGACCTGCTCGGCGAACAGCTCGGGCAAAACCAGAATGGCATTCAGGACGGCGGCGGGCTGGGTAACGGCCTGGGCGGCGGCCTGGGCAACAATCTGGGCAACAACAACCTGATGGCCGACCCATCCGGCGCTCAGCCAGCGGCAGGCGGCAATGTGGCACAGGACCTCGGCCAGCTGCTGGGCGATCTGTTGCAGAAAGGCATGAACGCCAGCTTCGGCAACGGCGTCGGCAACAACGTCGGTGGCGGGCTGGGCACTCCGGTCAACAACACCGCGCTGTCCAACAGCGGCGGCAACAGCGTCACCCAGGACCTCGGTCAACTGCTGGGCGGCCTGATCGGCAAGGGCCTGGAAGCCAGCCAGGCCGGCAACGGCAATGGCAACGTCGGCGGCGGTCAGCAGCTGTTTGCCCAGCACGACCTGCAAAGTTCGCTGACCCAGGCGGCTGGCGCCATCGTCTCGGCACTGCTGGGCGCAGGCCACAACCAACTGTCCTGAGTTCATCCGCTGCCTGAACACCGTTTCGACAACCCGTTTCGACACCGCCTGCCGGAGAATCCCCGTGAGCCTTTCCACCATCAATCAACTCAAATCGCCATCCCCCGATCTTGAGTCACATCTGGATCATGGACTGGTGAACGGGCCTTCCCAGGCGGATGTCGACCTGTTCAATGCCGCCCTGCGCCCCGACGACATGACGGCGCAGTCCGGCCATCTCGCCGAGCAGATTGCCAGCGCCCTGTCCGAACGGCTGGGCAACAGCGATCAACTGTCGCGCAAGGCGGTGCGCAGCATGAAGAAGGCCGCCAGCGGCGATGACCCGACCGACATCACCCAGATGAGTCGCTCGCTGTCGCAGTATTCGCTGCAGACCGCCATCACCACCAAGGTGGTGAACAAGAGCGCCCAGGCGCTCGACAAGCTGACCAACCTGCAATAGGGGCCTGACGTGAGATATCTGACGGCGGGCGTGCTGTGCCTGATGTTGCTGCTCAGCGGTTGCAGCGACGATACCGACCTGTTCAGCGGCCTGTCCGAGCAGGACTCCAACGACGTGATCGCCAGCCTCGCGGACCAGCACATCGACGCCCATAAACGCATGGAAAAAACCGGGGTGGTGATCAGCGTGCCCACCGCCGAAATCAATCGTGCCGTGCGCGTGCTCGACGCCGCCGGTCTGCCCAGACGGGCGCGCAGCAGTCTGGGGGAAATCTTCAAGAAGGAAGGGGTGATCTCCACCCCACTGGAAGAACGCGCGCGCTACATCTACGCGCTGTCCCAGGAGCTGGAAGCAACCCTGTCACAGATCGACGGGGTGATCGTGGCGAGGGTGCATGTGGTGCTGCCCGAACGTATCGCCCCCGGTGAGCCGGTGCAGCCGGCGTCGGCCGCGGTGTTCATCAAACACACCGCCGCGCTGGACCCGGACAGCGTGCGCGGGCGTATTCAGCAGATGGTCGCCAGCAGTATTCCAGGCATGTCCGGCGAGCCACTGGACTCAAAGAAATTCGCCATCGTCTTCGTGCCGGCGGCGGAGTTTCAGGACACCGAACGGCTGGTCGGCTTTGGTCCGTTTCTGCTCAACAGCGAACAACTGAGTTTCTGGAAAACCCTGCTGTGGATCGCGCCGTTCGCCGTGTTGTTGCTGATCGTGCTGCTGGCCCTGGGGCTGCGCAGTGACTGGCGCGAGGCGCTGTTGCAGCGCATCGGCCTGCGCCGTGGCGAACGTTCCGGTCTGCCGGTGCGGACGTGATGTCTGTCGAGGCGGCGGTCGGTGACGCCGGGCAACGCTGGATTCAATGGTGGTGCGCGCCCTGGCAGTGGGCGCACCCGGACTGGCTGGCGCGATTCGCCGCCGCCAGCGATCTGTCGCCGGACCTCTGCGCCGGGCTGTTGTGCAGCCGGCATGGCGCCTTTCTCCACAGTGTCGGCATCCAGCCCGCGCAGCCGCCGGAACCGGTGGCTGCGCTGCTGCAATGGCTGGCATTGAGCGCCGCGCAGCAGCAACAGGCGTTGGCGCTGGCGGGGCGAATCTGTCTGGCACCGCTCAATCCGGCGATGACGGATGACCACGGCGCCGAGCACGAAGCCTGGTGTCGCTCGGTAGCCAAGGCCCTGCGCCCCGGCGTGTGGCTGGTGCCGGGCCTGAATGATCCGCGGCTGCTGCTGGCGGCCTGGGTCGGTGAGGCCTGCTGGTCGCGCCTGCGTCTGGCCTGGTCGCCCGAGGTGCTGGCGGACTGGCCAGACGAAGCGTTGCCCGAACTGCCCGCACACAAGCTGCACACCCTGTGGCAGTCGGTGCTGTGGCGCATCGCTGCGGCCTAGACCGCTTTCTCTCTTGTCTTCAGGACGTTTCCCATGCTCGCCAAACGCCGCCTCGCACTGTCCTCCAGCGCCGTGCTGACTCAACCGCTGCTGCGCCGCGAGGTGCTGGCCGACATCCAGCTGGCGAGCGAGGTGCTGGGCAGCGCCCGCCTTGAAGCCGAGCAGTTGCTCGAAGACACCGCGACTCAGGCGCAGCAACAGATGGATCAGGCGCTGGCGCAGTTCTGGCTGCAAGCCAACGCGGTGCTGGACGGCATGGCGCAGCAGCGTCTGGCCCTGGAGCGTGAGTGCCTGATCGCCGTCGAGGAATTGCTGACCGGCACGTTGAGCCGCCTGTTGGATGAAGCCTCGCTGGGCGAACGGGTCAGGGCGCTGCTGCGCCAACTGGCCGACAGTCAGTCGGGCGAGACAACCGCGACCTTGAGTTGCCATCCGCAGATGCTGGAAAGCCTGACCGAGTGGTTGCAGGACAGCCGTTTTGCCGGGCACTGGCAGCTCAAGGGCGATCCACAAATGGCGCCGCTGAGCCTGCATCTGAGCGATGCCAACGGCGCGCTGGACATTGACTGGGACAGCCTGCGTCGCGGCCTGCTCGGGCTTGCGCCAGCGTCGTGAGTTTTTTGCCGGCGCACGGTTTTTGATGGAACCGCCACGGGCCCGGGCTCCACTCAGGGGATGAATCCACAACAGGAGCCCCTGTCATGATCAGCTTCAAATCCATGCAGAACCATGTCGACCACGCCTATGACCGCGCCCGCACGGACATGGACGAGGCCATCGAAGGCGCCGCGGAAAACCCGACGATGGACGATTTGCTGGCCTTCACCGATGCCTCGCAGCAGGCCAGCGTCGCCAACATCATCAACAACGAAAGCCTGCGCGCCCACCACAGCATCACCAAAGCCATCATCGATGGAATTCAGTGAGTTCAGCGCGATCCTGGCCCAGTGGTGCGAGCGCCGTCCGCTCACACCGCTGGACTGCTGGATCGACGACGGCAATGCCCGGCTGGCCGTCGTGGGGCAGGGCGTACGGCTGAGCCTGGATGTGCTCGACCCTTATGACGGCAGCGATCCGCAGCGCCTGGAAGCGCTGCTGGTGCAGGGCGGCGCCAGCGTCGCCTGCGCTTGCGAAGGCGCGCTGGCCATCGACCCGGAAACCCGCTGCGTGGTGCTGCTCGACTGGCTGGCCGATCCCTGTGATGCGCCGCGCCTGCTCGAACGGATGGAGCGTCTGGCCAATCAGCGCGCCGCCATGCTCAGCCTGCTGCAAACCTCCATGCGCGACGCAACGGCCGGGTCGTTGCCGCGCGCCACCCTCAACACCTGGCAAGCGGGAGTGTGAAATGCGCAAGGCCTTGATGTGGTTGCCTTTGCTGATGATCGGGGTGACCACACCCACACTGGCAGCGGTTCCCGATGCCTGGAAACACACGGCGTACGCCTACGATGCGCGGCAGACCGAGCTGCGCACGGCGCTGGCTGACTTCGCCAAGGAATTCGGCATCGGCCTGGACATGGGGGAGGTGCAGGGCACCCTCGACGGGCGGGTGCGGGCACAGAACCCGCAGGAATTCCTCGACCGCCTGGGCCAGCAGTATCACTTCCAGTGGTTCGTCTACAACGACACCCTCTACGTCAGCCCGACCAGCGCGCAGACCTCGGCGCGGCTGGAAGTCTCGCCGGAAGCGGTCGATGACCTGCAACAGGCGCTGTCCGATGTCGGCTTGCTGGACAAGCGTTTCGGCTGGGGCGCATTGCCCGACGAAGGCGTGGTGCTGGTTCGCGGCCCGGCCAAATACGTCGACTTTGTGCGCACCTACAGCAAAAAGGTCGAGGCGCCGGAGAAGGCCGAGAAGCAGGACGTGATCGTGCTGCCGCTCAAGTACGCCAACGCCGCCGACCGCACCATCCGTTATCGCGACCAGGAGCTGACTGTTTCCGGCGTCGCCAGCATCCTTCAGGAGCTCCTGGAAACCCGCTCGCGCGGTGCCTCGATCAATGGCGTCAGCCTGCTCCAGGGCGGCGCCGGCAGTGCCAGCGGCCTGGGCAGCAGCACCGGGCTTGCCGGCATGAACTATGGCGGCGTCGACGACAGCGTGATGGACACCGGCCAGTTGCAGCAGGGCGTCGATCGCCTGCTCGGCAGCCTCGGCAAGGGCAAACGCAGCAGCGGCGACTCTGCCAGCCGGGCGAAGATCCGCGTCAGCGCCGACGTGCGCAACAACACCGTGCTGATCTACGACCTGCCCAAGCGCAAGGCCATGTACCAGAAACTGGTCAAGCAACTGGACACGCCGCGCAACCTGATCGAAATCGATGCGGTGATCCTCGACATTGACCGCAACGAGCTGGCGCAACTGTCCAGCCGCTGGAGTTTCAAATCCGGCAGCGTGAGCGGCGGGGCCAACCTGTTCGAGCAGGGCACCAGCTCGACGCTGTTCATTCAGGACGCCGGCAAGTTCGCCGCCGACCTGCATGCGCTGGAAGGCAATGGCGCCGCCTCGGTGATCGGCAACCCATCGATCCTGACCCTGGAAAACCAGCCGGCGGTGATCGACTTCAGCCGCACCGAATACCTCACCGCCACCTCCGAGCGGGTCGCCAACATTCAGCCGATCACCGCTGGCACCAGTTTGCAGGTGATCCCCCGCTCGCTGGACAAGGGCGGTGAATCCCAGGTGCAGTTGATCGTCGACATCGAAGACGGCCAGATCGACACCTCGCAGATCAACGAAGATCAGCCGGCCGTGCGCAAGGGCAACGTCAGCACCCAGGCGGTGATCGCCGAGCACGGTTCGTTGGTGATCGGCGGCTTCCACAGCCTGGAAACCACCGACAAGGTCAACAAGATCCCGCTGCTGGGCGACATTCCGGTGATCGGCAAGTTGCTGTTCCAGTCCCGTGACCGCGAGCTGAACAAGCGCGAGCGGTTGTTCATCCTCACGCCACGGTTGATCGGCGATCAGGTCAACCCGGCGCGTTACGTGGAGAAGGGCAACCCCCACGACATCGATGAGCAGATGAAACGCATCAAACAGCGCCGCGACGGCGGCGAAGAGCCGACCCGCAGCGACGTGCAGAACGCCTTCACCCAGTTGCTCGACGGCGTGGCGCCGGTGGGCTTCAGCAGCGGCGAAGCCTTGCCGTTCGAGGCCGACAGCCTGTGCGATCCGGGCCAGGGGCTGAGCCTGGACCGCCAGCGCTCGCAGTGGTTTGCCAAAAAGGACTGGGGCATTGCCGTGGTGGTGGCGCACAACGACAGCGGCAAGCCGGTCCGCATCGACGAAAGCCGCTGTGGCGGGCGCTGGGTGATGGGCGTCAGCGCCTGGCCCCACGCCTGGTTGCAGCCGGGAGCGGAAAGCGAAATCTACATCGCCGTGCGCCAGCCGCAGATCTCCACCCAGGCCAGACAGAACCGGCCGTCACTGCTCAAGGGAGCCACCCGATGAACCTGCGCGGTTACCTCATGCTGTGCGCGCTGCTGACCTTGCTGGGCGGTTGCGCGAGCCATTCCGGCTGCTCGGGCGATGCCTGCAAGCGGCCGGACTCCAACGACCGCGAACTGGTGATCTGGTGGCCGCCGGACATGCGCCAGGGCATTGACGAGCGAGATCACGAGCAGGACTTCACCGTGGTGCCATTAAGGGATTGAGCATGATTCGGGTATCGGAAAAAACCGCGTTCTACGCCCATGTGGTCGCCGAACGCGCGGCGATCTGGCCGGTGGCCAACGGCGTGGCCTTTGTCAGTCGGCGCGAACACCAGGACTGGGGCATCGCTCTGCACATCGAAGGCCGCGCGCTGCGCCCGGAACAACTGCGCGATGCGCTGGAGCGGCGTTTCGTTCAGGCCGAGCGCTTCAACGACTACTTCCTGTTCCTCGACGTCCAGCGCGACTTCGTGGTCTGGCACGCGGTGTCGACGACCAGCGAATCCCCCGTCACCCTCGACAGCATCCGCCGCCACGAACTGCTGCTGGCGGGGCTGGAGCATCTGAGCGAGGGGAATTCGTAGCAAGCCAAGCGCGCTCCTACGAAGGTGTGATGCTAGCCTGACCGACACAAATCCCCTGTGGGAGGGATCCGAGTTTGCGAGGGGCGCGAAAGCGATTTACCTGACACACCGCCTTCGCGACCCTCGTAACCTCGGATCCCTCCCACGGCCTGCGGCCAGAAGCAAAAGCGCGAGTATTCGCAGGCCCGTAGGAGCGCGCTTGCCCGCGATGGCGGTGGGTCAGTTGGTACGGTATTGCCTGGACTGACGCTATCGCGGGCAAGCGCGCTCCTACGCAGGTGTGATGCTAGCTTGACCGAGACAAATCCCCTGTGGGAGGGATCCGAGTTTGCGAGGGTCGCGAAAGCGATTTGTCTGACACACCGCATTCGCGACCCTCGTAACCTCGGATCCCTCCCACGGCCTGCGGCCAGAAGCAAAAGCGGGAGTATTCGCAGTTCCGTAGGAGCGCGCTTGCCCGCGATGACGGTGGGTCAGTCAACACGGCATTGCATGGACAGACGCTATCGCGAGCAGAGCTCCCTCCCACAGGTTTGTGCTGTGTGTTGTCTGCTGGATTCCGTAGCCGTTCCGGTGCATTCAGGGACGCAACGGCCAGCCGATCACTTTCTTGGTACGTGGCGTGGCGTAGGTGCGCACTTTGGAGGTTTTCAGGCCTAGGCGCACCAGCGATTCGGCCAGCGCCACCGCTGCGGTCACGCCGTCGACCACCGGCACGCCGGCGCGGTCGCGGATCATCTGGTCCAGGCCGGCCATGCCGCCGCAACCCAGGCAGATCACTTCCGCCTTGTCGTCGGCCACCGCTGCTGCAGCCTGTTCGACGATGGCTTCAACGGCGCGGTCCGGGTGTTCTTCCAGTTCCAGCACGCTCATGCCGCTGGCGCGCACCGACGCACAACGCTCATAGACGCCGGCCAGCTTGAGACGGTCTTCGATCAGTGGCACGGCGCGGTCCAGGGTGGTCACCACCGAGTACTTGTGGCCCAGCAGCATCGCCAGGCTGGCGGCGGCTTCGGTGATGTCCACCACCGGCACTTCCAGCAACTCCTGCAGACCTTCACGGCCATGCTCGCCATACCCGGCCTGGATCACCGCGTCGTACGGCCCTTCGTAGGACATCACCCGGTCCATCACGGCGATGGCCGCCAGGTAGCTCTCGAAATTGCCCTCCACCGATTCCGCGCCGAAACGCGGGGTCAGGCCGATGATCTCGGTGCCGGGGGAGGCGACGCTGCGTGCCTGCTCGGCGATGGTGTCGGTCATCGATTCGGTGGTGTTGACGTTGACGATCAAAATTCGCATGGGGAAGGTCTCTTGCTCGGATTCAGTGCTGAACGTCTTGCACGGCGATGGCTTC
Organism: Pseudomonas sp. NPDC090208; assembly: GCF_044746785.1. Classification (NCBI taxonomy): domain Bacteria; kingdom Pseudomonadati; phylum Pseudomonadota; class Gammaproteobacteria; order Pseudomonadales; family Pseudomonadaceae; genus Pseudomonas; species Pseudomonas sp. NPDC090208. The sequence continues at coordinate 89,734 of NZ_JBIVCU010000012.1, read as the reverse complement.
GCCGCTGACATCTTTAAAGGTTTTGCGGCGATCCGCCAACAGCAGATACAGCGCCGCGCCAATGGCCGCGCCCATCAGCCAGGAAAACGGCGACACCGACGCGAACGCCGGCACCAGCGCGGTGATGATGGAAATCAGCGCCGCCGGAATGAACGCCGCCACCGCGCGCAGGTTGACGCCACGGCTGTAGTGATAGGCGCCGGCCGGATCTTCTGTATACAACTGCGGCACGTTGACCCGGCCCTTGCGCAGCAGCCAGTAGTCGGCGGTGATTACGCCGTACAGCGGGCCGAGCAGGGCGCCCAGGCCGGAGAGAAAGTACACGATCACCAGCGGGCTGTTGTACAGGTTCCACGGCAGGATCAGCACCGCGACGATGGCGCTGAGCATGCCGGCGCGGCGGAAGGTCAGGTGGCGCGGCGCCAGGCTGCTGAGGACAAAGGCCGGGGCGACGAAGTTGGCCATGATGTTCACGGCCACGGTAACGATCAGAAAGGCCAGGCAGCCCAGCACCAGAAAGAACGTGTTGGGGATGGTCTTGATGATGTCGGTGGGGCTTTCGATGACGGTGCCGTCGATGGAGAACTGCGCGCCGCTGATGATCACGGTGATGAAGGCGAACAACAGCACGTTGATCGGCAGGCCCCAGAAATTGCCCTTGCGGATCATTTTCTTGCTCGGTGCCGAGCGGGAAAAATCGCAGAAATTGAGGATCAGCGTGCCGTAGATCGCCAGCCACAGGGCGCTGCCGGCGAAGATGCTGCGCCACATTTCCATGCCTTCGAGCGGCTGCTTGATCGACCAGGCAATGTGCCCGCCGGCCTGGCTGTACATCCACACCGCAAGGCTGGCGACGGTCACCAGAATCACCGGCCCGGCGAAGCCTTCGTAGCGGCGCACGGTTTCCATGCCGTAGGCGAGGATCACGAACTGCACCAGCCAGATACTGACGAAACAGGCCCAGCCCAGGCTCGACAGGCCCAGCCAGCTGTCATGGTCGTAGACGGCCAGGGCCGGATCGAGCGCCGTGAGCAGCACCCGCAACACCACCGAGGCGAGGTAGGTCTGGATGCCGAACCAGGCAATCGCGATCACTGCCCGGATCAGCGCTGGAATCTGCGCGCCGAAGATGCCGAAGCTGGCACGGCTGATCACCGGAAACGGCACGCCGGTCTTCTGGCCCATGTCGCCGGTGAGGTTCATGCACAGGTAGACAAAGCCGGCGCCGATGGCCAGCGACAGCATGATTTGCCAGCCGCCGAGCCCGAGGGCGTAGAGACCGATGGCGAAGGAGTAGTTGGCAAGATTGTGTACATCATTGGTCCACAAAGAAAAGATACTGTATCCACCCCATGTTCTGCCCTCGGCTTTCCGGGGGGCCAGGTCATGGTTATGCAGGCGGGGGCTTAGGGCGGGGTATTCGGCAGTTGAGGCACGGGCGGCAAGGCTTGTATCCAGGGCGTTGTCTACTGGCATGTTCAACAATCTCCGGCGCTATTTGTATTTGTTTTTGTATACAGTGCGCGGGCAAGACTAACTGAAATAACAGATGAGTCAACGAAGACGTTACAGATGGTTCATAGGCGATGGTTTCTGTGTAGGAGCTGGCTTGTCCTGCGACCGGCGGGGAACCCGTCGTAAATCCTGCAACTGCGGACTGCCTGACACACCGCGTGCTCTGAATTTACTGCCGCTTCACGCCAGGTCGCAGGACAAGCCAGCGCCTACACGGGGCTATGGTCAACCTTTGAACGGCACCGGCGCCTGCGGGGCGATAAACCCCTGATCGCGCATTGCCTGCCAGAACCCGTCCGGCACCTGGGCGTTGAGCGCACTGACGTCCTCGGTGATCCGCGAAGGCCGGCTGGCACCGGGAATCACCGCCGCCACCAACGGATTGGCGAGCACGAACTGCAGGGCAGCGGCCTTGATGTCGACCTGATATTGCCGGGCGATCTCCTGGATGTGCGCGACCTTGTCCAGCATCGCCTGCGGCGCTTCCTGATATTCGAAGTGCCTGCCGCCGACCAGCACGCCCGAGCTGTACGGGCCGCCGACGACGAACTCGGCGTTGTGCTCGCGGGCCTTGGCGAACAGGCGCTGCAACGGCTGGTCGTGGTCGAGCAACGAATAGCGCCCGGCCAGCAGAAAACCGTCAGGCTGTGCTTCACTCAAATCCAGGGTCAGCTCGCAGGGTTCGACGCGGTTCACGCCCAGGCCCCAGGCCTTGATCACGCCTTCTTCGCGCAGGCGGGTGAGGGTCCGGAACGCGCCTTTGCGGGCGACGTTGAAATGCTCGATCCACTCGTCGCCGTGGGCGTCCTGGGCGATGTCATGGACGAAGACGATATCCAGCCGGTCGGTGTTCAGGCGCTTGAGGCTGGCCTCGATGGAGCGAAGGGTGGCGTCGGCCGAGTAGTCGGTGAGGATCTTGTTCTGCAGGCCATCACTGAACGGGCCGCCGCGAGTACCGGTGTCCAGTTCGTCCGACACCAGCCGGCCGACCTTGGTGCTGAGGGTGTACTGGTCGCGGGGCAGATGGGCCAGCGCCTTGCCCAGACGCAGCTCCGACAGGCCGGAGCCGTACAGCGGCGCGGTGTCGAAATAGCGGATGCCCTGATCGAGGGCCGACTGCACGGTGGCGGCGGCTTCCTCCTCGCTGATGCTGCGGAACATGTTGCCCAGCGGCGCAGCGCCGAACCCGAGGCGACCAATGATGGTGTCGTGCAGACTCATGGAGAGCTCCTGTGTGGTGTGGAGTACAGATCGTGCAGTGTAGGAGCTGGCTTGTCCTGCGAGCGGCGACGGAGTCGTCGTAAAACCTGCGCACACGGTTTACCTGACACGGCCAATGCGTATGGGTTCACGACGACTACGTCGCCGGTCGCAGGACAAGCCAGCTCCTACAGGTGGGTGATATGGCGAACCATGCAACTTTTCTCGCCCCTGCGGCTCCCAACCTTGCAGGGTCGTGTCGATATCCGGTGAACGGAGGGCAGTAGATGACCGAGCACATCGTGCATTTCCATTGCGGGGTCGATCAGACCACCACCGAGCATTTCCGCGACCGTTGCCTGGAGGCGCTGGAAAAAGGCGCCACCGGCCTGTTGCTGAACCTGTCCACCGCCGGCGGCAGCACCGCGCTGGGCTTCACCCTGTACAACTTTCTGAAATCGCTGAAGGTGCCGATCCGCGCGCTGAACAGCGGCAATATCGAATCCATGGGCATCGTCATGTTCCTCGCGGCCAGCGAGCGAATCGCCTGCCCGCATTCGCGTTTTCTGATTCACCCGATGACCTGGTATTTCAGCCAGAACTCGGTGGACCACTCCCGCCTGCGCGAATACCTGCGCAGCCTGGACAACGACCTGCAGCGTTACGTGAACATTTACTTGAGCGAAACCGAAGGCGCCCGGCACCCGCTGGACATCGGCCATTGCCTGTCGGCGGAAGAGAAGGTCATCCGTGCCGAGGATTCGGTGGCCTGCGGCATCGCTCATCGGGTCGAACAGATGCAGTTCGCCGACGACGCGGTGCACTGGACCGTCAGCGGCAGCTAAGCTCAATGCACAGAACGGGCAGGGCGCCAGTTGCGCTCGCCACACAATAAAAACGAGGACGCCGTGATGCACAGCCAGACACAACAGACACAGTCATCACCTGCACGGCAGGGTGCGGTCAAGCCGGAAGAAGAGGTGGAAGTGGACGTCGATAACGATCCGGGCAACGAAGACCCGGGCTCTCAGTTCGACCGAGACGCCACGGTGCCGCTGATCAACCCGGATGAGTGATGCCACAAACAAATGAGCGAGAGCTTTCGCCCTCGCTCATGTTCACCGATCAAACCTTGATCAGGATTTACGGCCTGCGCCGCCTTGTGGCATCGAGCCACCTTTTTTATTGGCATCGCTGCGTTGAGCGTCAGTCGCTTTCTGCCGGTCACTGGCAACGTTGCTGCCACCCGAGGCCTGACCGCCTTTCTTGCCGGCGTCAGAGGCTTTCTGACGATCGTTGGCAAAGTTGCCTGGGTTGGTTTTTCCGCTGTTAGCCATGATTGCGTACCTATTGTTGTTAAGGAGGCGAGTCATGTGGCTCGCCTTATGTGGGATAGGCAGGCCGGGCGTTGGTTTAAATAATCGAAGGGTGACCTGACAAACGGACTTCCCATTCAAACGCGGACTCTGTGTAGGAGCTGGCTTGCCCTGCGAGCGGCGAGGCACTCGTCGTAAATCCTGCATGCAGGGTTTGTCTGACACACCGCATTTACCGGATTTACGACGACTTCGTCGCCGCTCGCAGGGCAAGCCAGCTCCTACAAATGAATTGCGTTCATCAGGCATTACCCAGCTCATCAATCAACCCCAGACACAACGCCAGCACCGCCGACTCATCGCCCACCCGGTGGCTGACGATGATCGGCGAGGTGGCCTGCGGGTCGAGCAGCGGGGTGTAGCCAATGTCGTCGCGGTGCAGGCGTTGCACGGAGGCGGGGACCAGGGTGATGCCGACGCCGGCAGCGACCAGGCCGATGGCGGTCTGCAGCTCGTTGGTCATCTGCGCCACGCGGATCTTCAAACCGTTGCGGCTGAACAGGTTGAGCACGTGGTCGGCGTAGCTGGGCCGCACATTGCCGGGGTAGAGCACGAACGGCTCGCCGGCCAGTTGTTCGAGGCTGACCGGTGCCGCCAGCAGCGGATGCCCGGCGGGCAGGGCGGCGACCAGCGGGTCCTGGCGAATCACCTTTTGCACCACCGCCGCGTCATCGATATGAATCCGGCCGAAACCGATGTCGATACGCCCGCTTTTCAGCGCTTCCACCTGCTGCAGGGTGACCATTTCCGACAGGCCCAGCTCGATATCGCCAGTGGCGCGCAGGCGGCGGATCAACTCTGGCAACGCGCCATACAGCGTCGACGGCGCAAAGCCGATGCCCAGCCAACGGCGCTGACCCTTGGCGATGCGGCGGGTGTCGTCGCAGACCCGGCTCAACTGCTCCAGCAATTGCGAGGAGTGGTCGTAGAAAAATCGCCCGGCCTCGGTCAGCCGCAATGGCCGGCTGCGCTCCAGCAGGGCGACGCCGAGTTCGTCTTCCAGTTGCTGGATCTGCCGGCTCAACGGCGGCTGCGCCAGATGCAATTGCTCGGCAGCGCGGGTGAAGTTGAGGGTTTCCGCGACCACGCGGAAGTAACGCAAGTGACGAAGCTCCACCATACCTCCAAGGTATCGAACCAGATAAAACTAATATTGGACCCCCCTGTTCCGGGAGCGCAATCTTGATTTCAGAAAAACGACAACACTGAGGGTATGGACCCGCGCCATATGCCTCGTATAGCCGGGGTTTTACCCATGATCCGCATCGAAAGCCTGCACACCCATATCGTCGATCTGCCGACCATCCGCCCGCACAAACTGGCCATGCACACCATGCAGAACCAGACCCTGGTGATCCTGCGCCTGCGTTGCAGCGACGGCATCGAAGGTTTCGGCGAAGCCACCACCATTGGCGGTCTGTCCTACGGCAATGAAAGCCCGGAAAGCATCAAAAGCAACCTCGACAGCCATTTCGCGCCGCTGCTGATCGGCCAGGACGCCAGCAACATCAATGCCGCCATGTTGCGCATCGAACGCAGCGTACGCGGCAACACCTTCGCCAAGTCGGCGGTGGAAACCGCACTGCTCGACGCCCTGGGCAAACGCCTCAACCTGCCGGTGGCCGAAGTGCTCGGCGGTCGCGTGCGTGACGGGCTGGAAGTGGCCTGGACCCTGGCCAGCGGCAATACCGAAAAAGACATCGAAGAAGCCGAGCGCATGCTCGACATCCGCCGCCACCGCATCTTCAAGCTGAAGATCGGCGCGGGTGAGCCGGCCAGGGACATCGCCCACGTCGCGGCGATCAAGCGCGCTCTGGGCGACCGTGCCAGCGTGCGGGTCGACCTCAATCAGGCCTGGAGCGAGGCGGTGGCCATCCGTGGCTGCCAGATGCTCGGCGATGCCGGCGTCGACCTGATCGAACAACCGATTCCGCGTCAGGACCGCGAAGCCCAGGCCCGTGTCAGCGCCCGCAGCCCGGCACCGATCATGGCCGACGAAGCCATCGAAAGTGTCGAAGACGGTTTCGCCCTGGCCCGCGCCGGTTCGGCGCCGGTGTTCGCCCTGAAGATCGCCAAGAACGGCGGCCCCCGCGCAGTGTTGCGCACTGCTGCCATTGCCGAAGCCGCCGGCATCGCCCTGTACGGCGGAACCATGCTCGAAGGCGCGGTCGGCACTTTGGCCTCGGCCCATGCCTTTGCCACCTTGAGCAAGATCGAGTGGCACACCGAACTGTTCGGCCCGCTGCTGCTGACCGAGGATGTGGTGGTGGACGCGCCGGTGTACCGCGACTTCCAACTGATGATCCCGATCGGACCGGGTCTGGGGTTGGCGCTGGATGAGGACAAACTGGCGCATTTCAGCCGCCGTTGAGGATTGCATAAACCTTGTAGGAGCTGGCTTGTCCTGCGACCGGCGACAACGTCGTCGTAAAAACTGCGCATACGGTTTATCTGATGCACCGCGTTTACCGGGTTTACTGCCGGTTCCCGGCAGGTCGCAGGACAAGCCAGCTCCTACAGGGGAACGCGTTAAATTCACGAGAACAAGAGGACCTCCCATGCTTTTCCACGTACGCATGACCGTGAAAATCCCGGCCGACATGCCGGTCGAGCAGGCCAACCGGCTCAAGGCCGATGAAAAGGAACTGGCCCAGCGCCTGCAACGTGAAGGCACCTGGCGCCACCTGTGGCGCATCGCCGGGCAGTACGCCAACGTCAGCATCTTCGACGTGGCCGACAATCAGGCGCTGCACGACACCCTGATGCAGCTGCCACTGTTTCCGTACATGGACATCGAGGTCACGGCCATGTGCCGTCACCCGTCTTCGATCCATGACGATGACCGCTGATTTGCCAGGCTGAACTATCGTCCGGCACCGACCGGGCTTGCATAACAACAAGATGAGGAACCCGCCATGACCGTATCCATTTCCCAGACTGCCGAAGTGAAGGCGTTTTTCAAGGAAGCCAGCGGCTTCGACAACGACCAGGGCAGCAGCCGCATGAAGGCCGTTGTGCACCGCGTGCTCAGCGACTCGATCAAGATCATCGAAGACCTGCAGATCACCCCGGAAGAATTCTGGAAGGCCGTCAACTATTTCAACGAACTGGGCCAGCGTCAGGAGGCCGGTCTGCTGGTGGCCGGCCTGGGCCTGGAACATTACCTGGACCTGCTGATGGACGCCGAAGACGAGCAGGCCGGTCGTACCGGCGGCACGCCGCGTACCATCGAAGGCCCGCTGTACGTGGCCGGCGCTCCGCTGAGCAAAGGCGAGGCGCGCCTCGATGACGGCCAGGACCCGGGCACCATCCTGTTCATGCAGGGCCAGGTCCGCGACACCGACGGCAAGCCGCTGGCCGGCGCCATTGTCGATGTCTGGCACGCCAACACCGGTGGCACCTATTCGTACTTCGATGCCTCGCAATCGGACTTCAACCTGCGCCGCCGCATCGAAACCGATGCCGAGGGTCGCTATCAATTCCGCAGCATCGTGCCGTCGGGCTACGGCTGCCCGCCAGACGGTCCGACCCAGCAACTGCTGGATCAGATCGGTCGCCACGGCCAGCGTCCGGCCCACGTGCATTTCTTCATCTCCGCGCCGGGGCATCGCCACCTGACCACGCAGATCAACCTGGCGGGCGAGAAGTACCTGCACGACGATTTCGCCTACGCCACCCGCGATGAGCTGATTGCCGACATCCGCTTCATCGAAGACGAGCAGAAGGCCCAGGCACGCGGCATCAGCGGGCGCTTCGCCGAAATCGACTTCGACTTCACCCTGCAATCGGCGGACGAACCGAAAGCCGAACAGCGTGCGGCACGGCCGAGGGCGCTGGAGGCCTGATCGCTGGCCATGGTGGGGCATTGCAGTGCCCCCTGTGGGAACGGGCTTGCCCGCGAATGTGCCGGTTCAGACGCCGATGTTGTGTCTGACAGGCTGCATTCGCGGGCAAGCCCGCTCCCACAGAGGCCGTTCAGGCATCTGCTGTCTTCCACAACGGCCGTTCAGGCGTATGCTGTTTGTGGACTGAACCTTACCTGTAGGAGCTGGCTTGCCCTGCGACCGGCGACGAAGTCGTCGTGAAACCTGCGTATGCGTTCTTGCTGACATGGCCAATGCGTATGGATTTACGACTGCTTCGCAGCCGGTCGCGGGACCAGCCACGCTCCTACAAGGGCATGCGTCAAATCGAAAGAATGCGTACAGCAAACCGATAACAACAAGAGAACCGTGATCATGCAGCCGCAATTGTTGAGCGCCCGCAGCCAGGTATTTCAGCAGGCCGATCCTTATGCCGTGTCGGAATACGTCAATCAGCACGTCGGCAATCACTGCATCGAACTGCCCCGGCGCGGTTCGCCGCAAGCCAGCGTCAACCATCGCAAGTTCTCCAATCTGGATCTGTGCCGGCTCAGCTACGGCGGTAGCGTGCGGGTGACCTCCCAGGCGCTGGAAAACATCTATCACCTGCAGATTCTCCTGGCCGGCCATTGCCGCTCGGAATATCGCGGCGACGAGCGTATCTATCTGCCCGGCGAGCTGTTGCTGATCAACCCGGATGACCCGGTGGACCTGACCTATTCCGCCGATTGCGAGAAATTCATCGTGCGCCTGCCGATCAGCCTGCTGGAAAGCAGCTGTGCCGAGCAGCACTGGCTGCGCCCGAGCGAAGGCATCCGCTTTGCCCAGACCCAGCGCGACATCAACGGCATTCTCAACCTGCTGACGCTGGTCTGCGACGAGGCTGAAACTGTCGGTTCCTTGCCCCATGTGCAGGAGCATTACGCGCGGATTCTCGGCAGCAAGTTGCTGAGCCTGCTGAGCAACAATGTGCAGCGGGTCAGCGCCCAGGATCAGGGGTCGAGTTTCGAGCACCTGGCGCATTTCATCGAAGAGCGCCTGACCCAGGACATCAGCATCACCCAACTGATCAACGTGGCGATGGTCAGCGAACGCTCGCTGTACACCCTGTTCGAGCGCCATGTCGGCACCTCGCCGAAGGATTACGTGCGCCAGCGCAAGCTGGAGCGCATTCATAACCTGCTGCGCGACCCGGCCTACAAGGCCCGTAGCGTGACCGAGATCGCCATGGACCATGGCTTTGTGCATTTGGGTCGGTTTGCCGAGTGCTATCGCCAGCGTTTCGGTGAGTTGCCGTCGGCCACGTTCAAGCGTTATCGCGGTGGCGATAGCCAGTTGCAGTAAGCGGATATCGATTCGCAGAAAGCGGCTATTGGAGAGCGGGCCGCTTTCTTAATCTGGACCTCGCCTGATTCACTTTCCGTGACTCTTATAAAAACAAGCGAGGTCCTACTACCATGAAAGGCCCGATTCTCTCAGGTGCCGGAACCGGCACGCTCGACCGCCTTGCTCGCCAATTGACCGAATCGGTTCAGGACGACCCCGCCAAAGGGATCTTCCGCTGCCGCCGTGACGTCTTCACCGACCCGGACCTGTTCGACCTGGAGATGAAGCACATCTTCGAGGGTAACTGGGTCTATCTGGCCCACGAGAGCCAGCTTCCCGAAATCAACGATTACTTCACCACCTACATCGGCCGTCAGCCCGTGGTCATCACCCGCGACAAACAGGGTGAACTGCACGGCCTGATCAACGCCTGCGCCCACCGTGGCGCCACCCTGTGCCGCCGCAAGCACGGTAACAAGGGTTCGTTCACCTGCCCGTTCCATGGATGGACCTTCAGCAACGCCGGCAAACTGCTCAAAGTCAAAGACGGCAAGACCGGTGCCTACCCGGAGAGCTTCGACTGCGACGGCTCCCACGATCTGAAGAAACTGGCCCGTTTCGAGAACTACCGTGGTTTCCTGTTCGGCAGCCTCAACGCTGATGTGCAGTCGCTGGCCGACCACCTCGGTGAAACCCGCGTGATCATCGACCAGATCGTCGACCAGGCCCCTGAAGGCCTGGAAGTGCTGCGCGGCAGCTCGACCTACTGCTACGACGGCAACTGGAAACTGCAGACCGAAAACGGCGCCGACGGCTACCACGTCAGCTCCGTGCACTGGAACTACTCGGCGACCATGCAGCGCCGCAACTACGAGGCCGAAGGCACCCGCACCGTCGATGCCAACGGCTGGTCGAAAAGTGTCGGTGGCTCGTACGCTTACGAAAATGGCCACATCCTGTTGTGGACCAACCTGCTGAACCCGGAAGTGCGCCCGGTGTACGCTCACCGCGAAGAACTGGCGGCCCGCCTGGGTGAGACCCGCGCCGATTTCATCGTCGGCCAGACCCGCAACCTCGGCCTGTACCCCAACGTGTACCTGATGGACCAGTTCTCCACGCAGATTCGCGTTATCCGTCCGATTGCCGTGGACCAGACCGAAATCAGCATCTACTGCTTCGCACCCAAGGGCGAAAGCGATCAGGAGCGCGCCTTGCGCATCCGCCAGTACGAAGACTTCTTCAACGTCAGCGGCATGGGCACGCCGGACGATCTGGAAGAGTTCCGCGCCTGCCAGAGCGGCTACCAGGGCCAGACGTCGCAGTGGAACGACCTTAGCCGCGGTGCCGCGCACTGGGTCGAGGGCGCCGACGACAATGCCAAGGCCATGGGCATGCAGCCGCTGCTCAGCGGCATCAAGACCGAAGACGAAGGCCTGTTCGTGCGTCAGCACATGTATTGGGCCAAAGCCCTGCATCAGGCGCTGGAAAGTGAGCGCGGGCAGTTGATCGCTACCGACGGCGGGGAGGTGGCAGCATGAGCCTGTCCTACGCCGAAATCTGCGCCTTTCTCTATAAAGAGGCGCGCCTGCTCGACGACCGTCAGTGGGACGAATGGCTGGAGTGCTACTCCGCCCACGCGGTGTTCTGGATGCCGGCCTGGGACGACGATGACCGTCTGACCGAAGACCCGCAGCGCGAACTGTCGCTGGTCTACTACCCGTGCCGCGATGGCCTGGAAGACCGGGTGTTCCGGATCAAGACCGAACGCTCCAGCGCCAGCATGCCGGAGCCGCGCACCGCCCATAACGTCAGCAATGTGGAAGTGCTGAGCGAGACCGATGGACAGGTCGAAGTGCGCTTCAACTGGCACACCCTGAGCCATCGCTACAAGCACACCGATACCTATTTCGGGACGTCGTTTTACCAGTTGGATGTGCGCGGCGAGCAACCGCTGATCACGCGCAAGAAAGTCGTGCTGAAGAACGACTACATCCACCAGGTCATCGACATCTACCACATCTAGGCCCGCCGCCCGGCGTGCCGGTTGCACCCCGTGCCGACCGGCCCCGCGGCGCCCGCCATGACGGAGGCTCCGATCATGAGCTACACCATTGCACTGAATTTCGAAGACGGCGTGACCCGGTTCATCGACTGCAAGAGCGGCGAGAAAGTGCTCGACGCCGCCTACCGCAACCGTATCAACCTGCCGATGGACTGCTCCGACGGCGTCTGCGGTACCTGCAAATGCCGCTGTGACGAGGGCGAATACGATCTGGGCGACGAGTACATCGAAGACGCCCTGAGCGAAGACGAAGCCGAGAAGCGTTTGGTGCTGACTTGCCAGATGATCCCGAGCACCGATTGTGTGGTGGCCGTGCCTGTGCCTTCCACCGCCTGCAAGACCGGCATCGGCAAGTTCGACGCGACCCTGGCCGAACTGGCGGTACACGACGATGCAGCGCTGGAAGTCAGCTTCGATATCGCCGCCGACAGCACCGCGCCGGTGTTCCTGCCGGGCCAGTACGTCAATATTTCCGTGCCGGGCAGCGATCAGGTCCGCGCGTATTCCTTCAGTTCGGCGCCGGGTGCCAGCCGTTTCAGCTTCCTGATCAAGCAGGTGCCGGGCGGCCTGATGAGCGCTTGCCTGGGCGCAGCCAAGGTCGGGCAGCGCTTCAGCATGACCGGCCCGCTGGGCAGCTTCTATCTGCGTGAGGTCAAGCGTCCGGTGCTGATGCTGGCTGGCGGCACCGGGCTGGCGCCGTTCCTGGCGATGCTGGAAGTGCTGGCGGAGAAGGGCAGTGCCGAGCCGGTGCATCTGATCTACGGGGTCAACCGTGATGTCGATCTGGTGTTGCTGGAACGCCTGCAGGGTTTTGCGGATCGCCTGGCAAATTTCACCTTCGCCACCGTGGTGGCCGACGCTGAATCGGCACATCCGCGCAAGGGCTATGTGACCCAGCACATGGACGCCGGGCAACTGCACGACGGCAATGTCGATGTGTACGTCTGCGGCCCGCCGCCGATGGTCGAAGCTGTGCGTCGTCACTTCGACGCCGAAGGCGTGCAGCCGGCCAGCTTCCTCTACGAAAAATTCACCCCGACCCAACCCGCCAGCGTCGCGGCCTGAGCCAGGAGAACGTCATGCGTCCCGATAGATTTACCGACAAGGTGGCCGTGGTGACCGGCGCGGCCCAGGGCATCGGCCAGCGCGTTGCGCAATGCCTGCTGGCCGAAGGTGCGAAGGTGGTGGCGGTGGACCGTTCTGCACTGGTCCATGAACTGCAAAGCGGCTGCGTCGACAGCAGCAGACTGCTGACCCTGACTGCCGATCTTGAGCATTACGAAGAGTGCCAACGGATGATGACGGCGGCGGCGGAGCGTTTCTGCCGCATCGACATCCTGATCAACAACGTCGGCGGCACCATCTGGGCCAAGCCGTTCGAGCACTATCAGGCCAATGAAATCATGTCGGAAGTGCAGCGCTCGCTGTTCCCGACGCTATGGTGCTGCCATGCCGCCTTGCCGCACATGCTGGAGCAGGGTGCCGGTGCCATCGTCAACGTCTCGTCCATCGCCACCCGCAGTCTCAACCGTGTGCCATACGGCGCGGCGAAGGGCGGGGTGAACGCGCTGACCGCCTGCCTGGCGCTGGAAACTGCCGAACGCGGCATCCGCGTCAACGCCACCGCCCCCGGCGGCACCGAAGCGCCCCCCCGGCGCATCCCGCGCAACACCAACCCGCAAAGCGCACAGGAACAGGTGTGGTACCAGCAGATTGTCGACCAGACCATCGACAGCAGCCTGATGAAACGTTACGGCACCATTGAAGAACAGGTGTCGGCGATCCTGTTTCTGGCCTCGGACGAAGCCTCGTACATCACCGGCGTGACCTTGCCGGTGGGTGGTGGGGATCTGGGCTGAAGCCAGCCAAGGCTTCAAACCCCGTAGCAGTCCGGCTTGACGGCGAAGGCTGTACATCCCGTGGGAGGGATCGGAGGTCACGACGGTCGCGAATCGTTCGGTCACCCTCGCAGTGCCCGATCCACCGCTATCGCGAGCAGAGCTCCCTCCCACGGGGGCTTTGTCATATCTGGGCTTTGTGGAGCACCACAAAACTTGTGGGAGCGGGCTTGCCCGCGAAGGCTGTACATCCTGTGGGAGGGATCGGAGGTCACGACGGTCGCGAATCGTTCAGTCACCCTCGCAGCGCCCGATCCACCGCTATCGCGAGCAGGGCTCCCTCCCACAGGATGCGTGTTTGCCAGCTCTCCAACGGATAACCCAAAACACGTAGCAGTCCGGCTTGCCGGCGGCAGCGATCACGCGGACGCCACCGCCGGCAAGCCGGACTGCTACGGGTCAGCGAACACCGCCGCAATTGCTTCTGGCCGCAGGCCGTGGGAGGGAGCTCTGCTCGCGATAGCGTCAGTCCAGTCAATGCAACGTCAACTGCTTCACCACCATCGCGAGCAGAGCTCCTTCCCAGAAAGGCATCACGCCGCTTACATATGCACTTCCACCGCCAGCGGCAGATGGTCTGAGAGGTGCGTCCACGGTCGAGTGCCGAGGATCTTCGGATCATGGCTGGTGGCATTGCGCAGGTAGATGCGGTCCAGACGCAGCAATGGGAAGCGCGCCGGGTAGGTTTTTGCCAAACGTCCGTGGCTGCGCTCGAACGCTTCATGCAGATACTCGACACGGCCTAGTCGCTTGTTGCCGTGCAGTTGCCAGTCATTGAAATCACCGGCAATCACCACCGGCGCATGCTCGGGCAGAGAGTCGAGCAGGGCGCAGAGCAGGTCCAGCTGCAACTGGCGGTGGCTTTCCAGCAGGCTCAAATGCACGCAGATCGCATGCACCTCGTCATGCCCCGGCACCTGCAACACGCAATGCAGCAAGCCGCGCCTTTCCGGGCCGGTGATCGACACGTCGAGGTTGCGGTAATGCAGGATCGGGTATTTGGAGAGCAGAGCATTACCATGGTGGCCGTCGGGATAGACCGCATTGCGCCCGTAAGCGAAATCGCTCCACATGCTGTCGGCGAGAAACTCGTACTGCGAGGTCACCGGCCAGTTGTGGTATCGCTCGGCATGACGGTCGTGGCCGCCGAGCACTTCCTGCAGAAACACCAGATCGGCGCCGGTACTGCGCACCGCCTCACGCAGCTCCGGCAGGATGAAGCGCCGGTTCAGCGCGGTGAAGCCCTTGTGAGTGTTGACCGTCAGCACGCGCAGCCGGTGGACGTCGCGCGCGCCGGCCATGTCGACAGGCGGAACACTCATGCCAGCAGGGTCAGGTATCACGCGTACGCTCCTGTTCCGTGGGATGTGCTAACTCCGACCTGCGCGCTGCATGGCAGTTCAGCCGTTTCTGCCACGGCCTGACCGGTGTGGCGTCACACCCGCGTATCGACCGCCGGTTTGCGCGACAGCAGCAGCGTCAGGGCCAACGCCAGCACCGACAGCAGGGCAGCGAAGAAGAAAATCCAGCCGTAACCCATGCCCAGCGCAATCGCGCCCATCAGCGGCCCGGCAATCGCCAGCGCCAGATCGAAGAACACCGCATAAGCGCCAAGTCCCGCACCGCGACTGCTGTTGGGCACTTGCTTGATCGCTTCGACGCCGATGGCCGGGTACACCAGCGACAGGCCAAAACCGGTCAGACCGGCACCCAGCAGGGCGAGGCTGGTATTGGGCGCCAGCCACAGCAGCACCAGGCCGACGGTTTCCACCGACATGCAGGTGATCGCCGAACGGAAGCCGCCAAAACGGGTGATGGCATTGATGAAGAACAGGCGGGCGACGATAAAGCAGATGCCGAACACCGTCAGGCACCAGGCCGCGCCCTGCCAGCCGCGGCTGACGTAATACAGGGTGATGAAGGTGGTCAGGGTGCCGTAGCCGATGGACGACAGGGTCAGGCTCAGGCCATAGGGCGCGACCCGTCCGAACACCGACCAGAACGCCATGCGCTCGCCCCGTACCACCGGCACCGGCGGCTTGTTGCGGATCAGCAGCAGGGCGCCTGCAGCCAGCACGGTCAGCACCATCCCCAGGCTGATGAAGCCCAGCGCGTCGACCATCACCACTCCCAGTGGCGCGCCAATGGCAATGGCGCCGTAGGAGGCGATGCCGTTCCAGGAAATCGAGCGCGCCGTGTGTTCGGCACCGACCTGGCCGATGCACCAACTGATGGTGCCGACGCCGATCAGACCCTGCGAGCCACCCAGAATCAGTCGAGCGATGACCAGAATCACCAGACTCACCGCCGCCAGGCTTTGCAGCGCAATCGCCAGTACCGTCAGCACACCGCTCAGGGCAATCCCCGCCAGACCGTAGACGATCGCCCGCTTGGTGCCGATGGTGTCGCAGATACGCCCGGCGAAGGGCCGGCTGAGCAGGGTCGCCAGGTACTGCGAACCGATCACCAGACCGGCTACCACGGCGCTGAAACCGAGCTGGTCATGCACGTAACCGGGCATTACCGCGATCGGCAGGCCGATGCACAGGAACGCGACGAAGGTATAGAACACGATGGAGATGATTTGCAGCGTGATCGCCATCGAACTGGCGTTGCGAACGGGCGTATTGGGCGGCAGGGCGGCAGACATGGGACTCTTCGCTGGAGCGGTGGGAGTGCGCCATCATCGCTCGACACGAATTGAAATGAAAGCAGGCTAACGATCTAAAAACAGCAGATTCTGCGGCGGCGACGCGGTGGGGGACGACTTGCTGGCGAAGCGGGTAATGGCAGTCAAAAGGGTATCGGCTGGGCCGGCCCTTTCGTGGGCAAGCCCACTCCCACAGGTGCGTTGTTGTGCCCGGAGCATGTGAATGCCCCGGAACCTGTGGGAGCGGGCTTGCCCGCGAAGGCTGATTTGAGACCGCCATCGCCGGCAAGCCGGACTGCTACAAAACGGGTGTCGCTATCAGAGGATCACACCCTGGCTGCGCAGGTAGTCATCGTAGGTGCCGCTGAAGTCGGTTACGCCGTCCGGGGTCAGTTCGATGATGCGGGTTGCCAGGGACGATACGAACTCACGGTCGTGGCTGACGAAAATCAGCGTGCCCGGGTAGTTCTCCAGCGCCAGGTTCAGCGCTTCGATGGATTCCATGTCCAGGTGGTTGGTCGGTTCGTCCATCACCAGCACGTTCGGCTTTTGCAGGATCAGCTTGCCGAACAGCATGCGGCCTTGTTCACCACCGGAGATCACTTTCACCGACTTCTGGATTTCGTCGTTGGAAAACAGCATGCGGCCCAGGGTGCCGCGAATCATCTGCTCGCCCTGAGTCCACTGGCCCATCCAGTCGAACAGGGTGACATCATCTTCGAAGTCGTGAGCATGGTCCTGCGCGTAGTAGCCCAGTTCGGCGCTTTCGGTCCATTTCACCGAACCTGCATCCGGGGTCAGCTCGCTCATCAGCGTGCGCAGCAGGGTGGTCTTGCCGATACCGTTCGGGCCGATGATCGCGACGCGCTCGCCGGCTTCGACGGTGAAACTGAAGTTCTTGAACAGGGTCTTGCCGTCGAAGCCCTTGGACATGTGCTCGACGGTCACGGCCTGACGGTGCAGCTTTTTGGTCTGCTCGAAACGGATGAACGGGCTGACGCGGCTCGATGGCTTGACCTCGGCCAGCTGGATCTTGTCGATCTGCTTGGCACGGGAGGTGGCCTGCTTGGCTTTCGAGGCGTTGGCCGAGAAGCGGCTGACGAAAGTCTGCAGCTCGGCGATCTGGGCTTTCTTCTTGGCGTTGTCCGACAGCAGTTGCTCGCGGGACTGGGTCGCGGCAGTCATGTACTCGTCATAGTTGCCCGGGAACAGACGCAGCTCGCCGTAGTCCAGGTCGGCCATGTGGGTGCAGACACTGTTGAGGAAGTGACGGTCGTGGGAAATGATGATCATGGTGCTGTTACGCGCCGTGAGAATCGATTCCAGCCAGCGGATGGTGTTGATGTCCAGGTGGTTGGTCGGTTCGTCGAGCAGCAGCACTTCCGGATCGGAGAACAGCGCCTGCGCCAGCAGCACACGCAGCTTCCAGCCCGGCGCGACTTCGGACATCGGACCGAAATGCTGTTCCAGCGGAATACCCAGACCCAGCAGCAATTCACCGGCGCGGGATTCGGCGGTGTAACCGTCCATCTCGGCGAACTCGGTTTCCAGCTCGGCCACGGCCATGCCGTCTTCTTCGGTCATTTCCGGCAGCGAATAGATGCGGTCGCGCTCGGCCTTGACCTTCCACAGCTCCTCGTGGCCCATGATCACGGTGTCGATCACGGTGAACTGCTCGTAAGCGAACTGGTCCTGGCGCAATTTACCCAGACGCACGTTCGGCTCCAGCATCACCTGGCCGCCGGACGGCTCCAGATCGCCGCCGAGGATCTTCATGAAGGTCGACTTGCCACAGCCGTTGGCACCGATCAGGCCATAGCGGTTGCCGTTGTTGAATTTGACCGAAACGTTCTCGAACAGCGGCTTTGGGCCGAACTGCATCGTGATGTTAGCTGTGGAAATCAATGACTTATCCTGCTCGGGTTACAAGGTTGTATGTGGTTTTCGACCTGCTTTCCAGAACCGCTGTCCCGCCGATTCAATTCTGCCCGACCGCTTTTCGACCGCCTCGGGAAGTGAGGCAGCATCAGGCAATGAGCGAAGAGGGAAGCAGTGTCTCGACGCCATCTTCAGGTCACTGGCAGAGAAACCGGAGTTCCTGCCAAGCGTCCCGTGCATGGTCGCGTAGGTATGGTCGTGTCGCCGGGGCGCTGCCGATGAAGGGCAAAAAGCGCTCGGTGCTGACGTGAGGCGGGCGATTGTAACACCGGTCGGCGGGATCTACATCCCGGCCCTGCTCGATGGCTATACAAGCCATGCGTGAAGATAAACGCCATACTTGGCCGCCAGGCCATCGCGAACAGGACGTCTGGCCCGTCCAACAAGAGGACCCCTAGTGATCAGAGAACTGAAAACCTTCATCTGCGTCGCCCGGCGCGGCACGTTCGCGGCAGCGGGGCAGGAGGTGGGGTTGACCCAGTCGGCGGTGAGTGCGCAGATCCGCAATCTGGAGGACAGTCTGGGGGTGAAGCTGTTTGATCGCTCCGGGCGTGCGGCGACGCTGAATTCGGCGGGGCAGCGGGCTATTCCGCTAGCGGAGGAGATCCTGCAGATCTTTTCCCGCATGGGCGCGCCGGACACGGACAATGACTTCCACGGCTCGTTGCGCATCGGCGCCATTGGCACGGTGCAGACCGGCATCCTGCCGCAGGTGCTGGTGGCGCTGAAGGCCAAGGCACCCTTTATCGAGGCCAGCCTGATTCCGGGGGTGTCGCTGAACCTGCTGAGTCTGGTGGATTCCGGCGATCTGGACCTGGCGATCATGATCAATCCACCGTTCGCCTTGCCCAAAGACCTGCGTGCCGAGGTGATTGCGCGGGAACCGTTCGTGTTGCTGACGCCGAAAAACGTGCGCGGCAACGATCCTCTGCAGTTGCTGCGCGAGCAGCCGTTGATTCGTTACGACCGTAACTCCTTCGGTGGCCGCTCGGTGACGCAGTTCTTGCGCGAGCAGAAGCTGCACGTGCGTCAGACCCTGGAGCTGGATGAACTCGACGCCATCGTGAAGATGGTCCGCAGCGGGTTGGGCATTGCGCT
This sequence comes from Pseudomonas sp. NPDC090208, assembly GCF_044746785.1. Taxonomy (NCBI): domain Bacteria; kingdom Pseudomonadati; phylum Pseudomonadota; class Gammaproteobacteria; order Pseudomonadales; family Pseudomonadaceae; genus Pseudomonas; species Pseudomonas sp. NPDC090208. The sequence continues at coordinate 70,808 of NZ_JBIVCU010000012.1, read as the reverse complement.
GGTGCCGATGGCGGGGCTGTGGCTGGAGAACACCTCGGAAGTGCGGATCATCGACCTCGGCGAGCTGACCTTCTTCCGCGAGATCGTGCTGCTGAGCCGTTATCAGCAGCGGCACGCACCGCTGTTCAACCTGTTCCGCACCTGCGTGGTGGACGCCATGGCCAGGCACAGCGCGCAGAGCCGGCAGGCCAGAGCCTCTTCTTGAAAATCAGCGGGTTAGCGTATGGATCAGCGGTGCACGGCTTTCGGGCATGACGACTGGAATTGGTGCAAAAGCAGATAAAAGCCGTCGACTCATCAAAAATATTGTTGCTCAGGTGTCAAAATATCCGCTTTTATCGCGGGGTCATTCGGTCAAGAATCAGCTCACGCACAACAACCTGATAGGAATACACCGTGAGCCTTTCTCCTTTTCACCTGGCTATCCCTGTTTATGACCTCGCCGCGGCACGGCACTTCTACGGCGACGTTTTCGGCCTGGCCGAAGGCCGCTCCAGCGCGCAGTGGGTCGACTTCGATTTTTACGGCCACCAACTGGTGATTCACGAACATCCGAAGACCGCTTCCCAGGAGTCGGTGCACTCCAACCCGGTGGACGGCCACGATGTGCCGGTCCCGCACTTCGGCATCATCCTGCACTGGGACGAGTGGGAAGCGCTGGCCGACCGCCTGCGTGCCCGTGAGACCCGGTTCGTGATCGAACCGTATGTCCGCTTCAAAGGCCAGGTGGGCGAGCAGGCGACCATGTTCCTGTTCGACCCGTGTGGCAACGCGCTGGAGTTCAAGGCGTTCAAGGACATGAGCCAGTTGTTCGCCAAGTAAGCGCGCGTCACTGCAGTTACCGCGACCGTCGCCAGCAGAGCGACGGCGCCACCAGCCGTATAGCCTTGCAGCGCCCTGATGATGTGTGGAGACCGCCTTGTGTCCGGTGGTGTCCCGTCTTGTGCTCGCCTGGCTGATCACCTGCCTGCTGCATAAGGATAGAGAACGTCATGTTCGACATCAGTGCCCATGCGACCGCGCCAGCGCCGGACGCCCGCCAGTCGGGCCAGCCGTGGCGATTCGAGCCCTGCGGCGAGCGTTGCGTCATTCTCGTCTTCGACACGCTGTTCTCGGTCGAAGCCAACCGTCAGGCAGCGCACGTGGCCAACACGCTGCGGACCCTGGCAGGGCAAGGTCTGTTGCCCGGCATTACCGATGTGGTCGCCGCCATGGTGACGGTCGGTGTGCATTATTCACCCCTGGATTTCTTTACCCGGTGTCCGCAACAGTCGCCGTACGACGCGGTGTGTGAAGCCTTGCGCAAGGCTCTGCAGCAAGCGGTCGGCACGCAAGACCCGGTGGTGCGCCGTATCGAGATTCCGGTGTGCTACGAGGCGGAGTACGCGCCAGACCTCGCTGAAGTCGCGCAGGCTTGTTCGCTGTCGGTCGCCGAGGTCATTGCCGCTCACACCGCTGACTGGCTCGATGTTCTGATGGTGGGTTTCGCGCCGGGCCATCCGTACATCGGCATGCTCCCGCAAGCACTCTCGTTGCCCCGTCGTCCGGTGCCGCGCAAGCGTGTGGAGAAGGGCAGTGTGGGTCTCGCCAACCGGCAGAGCGTGATCTATCCGGCTGAGCTGCCGGGCGGCTGGCACCTGATTGGGCGCACGCCGCTGAACCTGTTTTCGCCATTTGACAATATTCCGTGCCTGCTCAAGGGCGGCGATCAGATTCGCTTCACCGCGATCAGTGGCCGTGAGTTCGAAAGGCTGGCGCAGGGAGAGACACCATGACGATCAAGGTCATCAAACCGGGGCTGCTGTCTTCGTTTCAGGACACCGGACGCCATGGTTTTCAGCATTGGGGCGTGCCGGTTTCCGGGGTCATGGACGAAGCGGCCCATGAACTGTGCAATCTGTTGGTGGGCAACCCGCGCGCGTTCACCACGCTGGAGATGACGCTGCAGGGCCCCACCTTGCTGTTTCAGGCCAAGGCGCTGATTGCCCTGGCCGGCGCCGATTTGGGCGCAACCCTCAACGGCGAGCCGTTCAAACCGGGCATGGCCCAAGTCGTGCCGGCGAACTCGGTGCTCAGCTTCGGCAAACGCGAACACGGTGCGCGCAGTTATCTGGCGGTGGGCGGCGGTTTTCTGCTGCCGACGGTGATGGACAGTACCAGCACCAACGCCCGTGGCGGTTTCGGTGGCTTGCGTGGCCGGGCGCTGCAGACGGGGGACCTGATCCCGATCTGCTCGTCGTTCGCCAATCCGCCGCGGCTGGGGCGCGACTTCGACGCTGTGTGCTGCGGCGCGGGCGAAGACCTGCCGATCCGGGTCATGGCCGGCCGCGAGTGGGCGTTTTTCAGTGAGCAGTCGCAGCAGGATTTTCTGAGCGGCAACTACACCTTGAGCGGCGACTCGGACCGTATGGGCTATCGCTTGACCGGGCCTGCCCTGACGCTGGCCAGCCCCTGCGAACTGCTGTCGGAAAGCGTGGCGTTCGGCACCGTGCAGGTGCCGCCGAGCGGACAGCCGCTGATCCTCATGGCAGACCGACAAACCACCGGTGGCTACCCGCGTATCGCCCAGGTGGCCAGTGTCGACCTGCCGCGTCTGGCGCAGATGCTGCCGGGGGACACGCTGCGTTTTTCCCTGATCGATCTGCACGATGCGCAAAAACTGTTCCTTGACCGAGCCCGCTCATTCAAGGCGATGGAGGCCTTCAATGCCTGAGATTGATTTCAACAGTGATGTCGGCGAAGGCTTCAGTCTTTACCAGGCCGGTGACGATGCAGCCGTTTTGCCGCACATCACCTCGGCCAATATCGCTTGCGGCTTTCATGCCGGCGATTCGAGCACGATGCGCCGTACCGTGGCGCTGGCGGCAAGGTTGGATGTGGCGGTGGGCGCGCATCCGGGCTTCGATGACCTGCAAGGGTTCGGGCGCAGGCTGATGAAGCTGTCGCAAGAGGAGGTCTACGAGCTGGTGGTGTATCAGGTCGGCGCGCTGATGGGTTTCACCCGCGCCGCTGGCGTGGCGCTCAGGCACGTCAAACCCCACGGCGCGCTGTACAACTTCGCCGCCAGCGACCGGCCCACGGCGGACGCCATCTGCCGGGCGGTCAAGGACATCGATTCGGGGCTGATCCTGTTCGGTCTGTCCGGCAGCCAGTTGACCGCCGCCGCGACGGACGCTGGCTTGAGGGTCGCCCACGAAGTGTTTGCCGACCGCACCTATCAAGACAACGGCACGCTGACACCGCGGGGGCAGCCGGGCGCCATGATCGAAAGCGTCACGGTGGCGGTCGATCAAGTGTTGAACATGCTGCATCGCGGCGAAGTGCGCACGTTGCAGGGCAACTGGATTCCAGTGCGGGCCGAAACCCTGTGCATCCACGGCGATCAGCCAGGGGCGGCATCCTTTGCCCGCTCGATCAGGCAGGCGTTGCTGGACGAAGGGGTGGTGATCAGAAGCCCTGTCTGATAGCGCTGTATTTTGCGCCCTGCAACCTGATCAATGTTCGTAGCCATTCAACAATAATAAGGAGTGCTACATGTCGAACTGCTCAAGAAATATTTACCTCTGCCATGGTCGTCGAAAGTGGGTGGGTGACTTCGGTTGAACCCGCTTTCTCAATAACTTTATTAGCCAGTGGCTAAGATGGAAGGTAACTATGTCTCGTGTGCTCGCTGAAGTTGAAGCCGTGTCATCTGTTTCTTCGAAAATACATAAAGCCGACGATTCGACGGTGATTGCCAAACGTGCAGCCATGGCGTCTGCCACCGGCACCGCCGTTGAATACTATGAGTTCAGTATTTATGGCTACATGGCGACCATTATTGCGCCGCTGTTTTTCCCCAGTGGCAATGCCACCGCAGCACTGCTGGCGACGCTGGCAGTATTCGGCATCGCCTTCGTGGTACGGCCGATCGGTGGGGTCGTGCTGGGCCGCCTTGCCGACCGCTTTGGTCGACGCAATGTCTTGCTGAGTACGGTCATCGGCATGGGCACCGCCACTGCGTTGATCGGCGTGCTGCCGACCACGGCGCAGATCGGCATCGCAGCGCCCATTCTGCTGGTGTTGCTGCGCCTGTTTCAGGGTTTCTTCGCCGGAGGTGAAGTGGTGGGGGCTGCTGCTTTCGTCGCGGAGTCGTCGCCCAACGGCCGACGTGGCTTTTTCGGTTCCTTCACGCCGCTGGGAGTTGCAGTGGGCGGTGCCATGGGGGCGATTGTCTGCGGGGTGACCACCGGGTTGCTGGATGCCGAGCAGTTGCAGAACTGGGGCTGGCGGATTCCGTTCTTTCTGTCGATTCCGTTGGTAGTCTTTTCGTTCTACATGCGCCACAACGTCGAGGAAACCCCGGAGTTCAGAGCCTTTCTGGCCAAGGACAAACCGCCCGTGGCGCCGGTTCGTGAGGTGTTCAGCCATAATCTGCCGGCCCTCATGCGCGTCATCGTGTTTGCCTTTGCGCAGAACGCCGGGTACTTCATCGGCATGGTGTTCATGAACATCTACCTGACCACGTACCTGCATTTCGACAAATCCAGGGTGTACTGGGTGATCGCCGTGATCAGTCTCTGCATGGCGGCGATGATGCCGTTCTGGGGCGGGCTGTCCGACCGTATCGGTCGCAAGAAGGCGTTGATCATCGGTTTTCTCGGCTACGTGGTGCTGGTGGTGCCGATGATGATGGTGATGGGCAGCGGCAGCTTCTGGATTGCGGCGCTGGCCATGTTTGTCGCGACCTTGCCGATGCCAGTGGTGCAGTCGGTGGGTTATCCGACCTATGCCGAACAGTTCCCGACCCGCGTGCGTTATACGGCCATGGCCATCAGTATCAATGTGGGGGCGATTCTGGGTGGCGGTTTGACGCCGTATATCGTCACTTCGCTGATTGGCAGTACTGGCAACTTGTTGATACCCGGTTACTTCATGGGCGGCGCGGCGATACTTGCATTGATTGCCGTGGTGACCTTGCGTGAAACGTCCAAAGGCGATCTTCGTCGGTAAACAAGTGATGCGTCCGTCGGTGTTAGCGGGCGCGCTCAAGTTGTAGAAAAGTGAGTTGAACAGGTGCGTTGTCTTCGGGAAGTTTTCCGAGGCGGGATATCGTTTGTCTTGAATAAAGCAGGCAGTGGTTATGGATATTGCAAAAGTTAAAGAGTTGGTGGCGCTGATCGAGACGTCCAGTCTGTCGGCACTGGACTTGACCGAAGGCAATACGCGGCTGCGCTTGCAGCGAGAGCTGGCGGACAAGGTGCAGCGCTCGGCGGCCATGGCAACGGCCGAGGTACGCGAGGCCGTCTCTGTTGCGTCTGTTGTCAGTGAAGATTTGCCAGGGCAGGTGGTGACGGCGCCCATGGTTGGCGTGTTCTACCGGCGCGAGTCGGCCGAGGCGGCGGTGTTTGTCGAAATCGGCCAACAGGTGAACAAGGGCGATGTGCTGTGCATCGTCGAAGCCATGAAGATGATGAACAACGTCGAGGCGCCGTGCAGCGGTGTTGTGCAGGCGATCATGGTCGAGGACGGCCAGCCGGTCGAATATGACCAGCCGCTGTTCACCCTCGCATGAACACAGGAGACCCCTCAGTGGCCAAGCTGGAAAAAGTGCTGATCGCCAACCGCGGTGAAATTGCTCTGCGGATTCTGCGTGCCTGCAAGGAACAAGGCATCAAAACCGTCGCCGTTTACTCCAAGGCCGACAACGAACTGATGCACCTGGGTCTGGCCGACGAATCCGTCTGCATCGGCCCGGCATCGGCTGCCCAGTCCTACCTGCACATCCCGGCGATCATTGCCGCCGCCGAAGTCACCGGCGCCACGGCGATTCACCCCGGCTACGGCTTCCTGGCCGAAAACGCCGACTTCGCCGAGCAGGTCGAGAAATCCGGTTTCGCCTTCATCGGCCCGAACGCTGACACCATCCGCCTGATGGGCGACAAGGTGTCGGCCAAGGACGCGATGATCAAGGCCGGCGTACCGACCGTTCCCGGTTCCGACGGCCCGCTGCCGGAAGACGAAGAAGAAGCGCTGCGTATCGGCCGTCAGGTCGGTTACCCGGTGATCATCAAGGCCGCCGGTGGCGGTGGTGGTCGCGGCATGCGCGTGGTGCACAAGGAAGAGGATCTGATCGCCTCGGCCAAACTGACCCGTTCGGAAGCCGGCGCAGCCTTCGGCAACCCGATGGTCTATCTGGAAAAGTTCCTGACCAACCCGCGTCACGTGGAAGTTCAGGTGCTGTCCGACGGCCAGGGCAACGCGATTCACCTGGGCGACCGTGACTGCTCGCTGCAACGCCGCCACCAGAAGGTGCTGGAAGAAGCGCCGGCACCGGGCATCGACGAGAAGGCCCGCGCGGAAGTGCTGGCTCGCTGCGTCAAGGCGTGCGTCGACATCGGTTACCGCGGTGCCGGTACGTTCGAATTCCTGTACGAAAACGGCGCGTTCTATTTCATCGAAATGAACACCCGCGTACAGGTCGAACACCCGGTATCGGAAATGGTCACCGGCATCGACATCGTCAAGGAGATGCTCAGCATCGCCGCTGGCAACAAGCTGTCGTACACCCAGGATGACGTGCAGATTCACGGCCACGCACTGGAGTGCCGGATCAACGCTGAAGATCCGCGCACCTTCATGCCGAGCCCGGGCAAGGTCAAGCATTTCCACGCCCCAGGCGGCAACGGCGTTCGCGTCGATTCGCACCTGTACAGTGGCTATGCGGTACCGCCGAACTACGACTCGCTGATCGGCAAGCTGATCACCTGGGGCAAGGACCGCGACGAGGCCATGGCCCGCATGCGTAACGCCCTGGACGAAATCGTGGTCGACGGGATCAAGACCAACATCCCGCTGCACCGTGATCTGACCCGCGATGAAGGCTTCTGCAAAGGCGGCGTCAACATCCACTATCTGGAACACAAACTGGCGGTGCAGAAGTCCTGAGCCGCCAGTCTGGCAATGAGATCAGCGGCTCGGATCGCTGAGGAACGCCTTGACGATGGACTTGGCTGACGTGTTGATCTTCACGTCACCCAGCTGTTTGGCGGTGAACCACTTGCAGTCAGCGATTTCGTTCTGCGGCGCCGGGGTCGCCGAGAGGGTGACCGACACTTCGAAGACGTGGTGCAGCACGGTCTCGCCTTCGAAACGGGTCACGTAGGTGAGGTCGCCGAGTATCAGGCCGGTTTCTTCGCGCAGTTCACGCAGTGCAGCCTGGGCAGGGGATTCGTTGGCTTCGACCTTGCCGCCGGGCAGGGTCCATTTGGCCTTGGGTTTGCGCACGTACAGGATCTGGTTGTCCCGCCGGCAAATCACTGTGGCTCGTTCTTTCATGTGCTGTCCCTCCACCGTACAACCTGTGAGAAGCCTGATCACTGTATGTAGTCACAGGCTTGTCACAAAAACTTCATATAAAGCTATGAAGCATTTACGGTGCCAACGTTCCTTCGTTTTTATTCCATTTTTCAGGATGCTGGTTTCAGCTTAGAGCAGGTGGATGGTGCTCGGTGCGCAGTCACATAAAGTTCATCTGCGCACGGGCCGTACCTACTCGGATCACTGCTTCTTATGCACGGGTTTTCTCTGTTTGCCGGTGGGGGATTTCTTGTCGGTTTCTGCCGCTGACGATTTCTTGACCGAGCCCGGCGGAGCGGGGGTGGCGGACTTTTTCTCCAGCCCGTCGGCATCTCCGCCGTTGCCGCCAGCCGGCGAGGCCGGGTTGACGCCGGGCGGCAGGGCCGATGCTGCGGGGGCGGTGGTGTCTTCTGCCAGCGACGCGAAAGGAACCAGGCCCAGCCACCCGGCCAGTAACAAGCTCGACAACGTGTGGACGCGCATGACGTACCTCCTGTGAGCGTGAGCGTTACTCCTGTTAGGCAGCTATCGCGATGCCAATGTGCCCTCGGCATGACCAACGGTGATCGCCAGCCCATTTCGCCTGCCCGATTGTGGCGCAGCGCGCCCAACACTGGGGCCCGGTTACACAGCGCCTGTGGTCTTCCGTAGCGCCATCTGCTGCGACGTTTTATCGCCTTACCTGCTCATCATTGCTAGCCCATTGATATTGCGAGCTTTTTCTCAAGGCTTGTGTTCAGCCGTTTCTGTGGCACACTTTCTGCTGTTCATTCCGTTGTTACAAACCTACTTCCGTTATAGCGGAAAAAAAACCAAAAAATCGGCGGAGTTTCTCTCATGCATCGCGGACCTTCTTTTCTGAAAGCTTGTGCGTTCGTTCTGGCGGCCACGGCCACGTTGGCTTCCGTTGCTCAGGCAGCGGACAGCAAACTCGACGCTGTCCTGCAGCGCGGTCATCTGGTGGTCGGCACCGGCAGCACCAACGCGCCCTGGCACTTCCAGGGTGCCGACGGCAAGCTGCAGGGCTTCGATATCGACATCGCCCGCATCGTCGCCAAGGGCCTGTTCAATGATCCGAACAAGGTCGAGTTCGTGGTGCAGTCCTCCGATGCACGAATTCCCAACCTGCTGACCGACAAGGTCGACATGAGCTGCCAGTTCATCACCGTGACCGCCAGCCGTGCCCAGCAGGTGGCGTTCACCCTGCCGTACTACCGCGAAGGCGTGGCGCTGCTGCTGCCGAACAACAGCAAGTACAAGGAAATCGACGACCTGAAAGCGGCCGGCGAGGGCGTCACCGTGGCCGTGCTGCAGAACGTCTACGCCGAAGAGCTGGTGCATCAGGCGCTGCCCAAGGCCAAGGTCGATCAGTACGACAGCGTTGACCTGATGTATCAGGCGATCAACTCCGGCCGTGCCGATGCCGCCGCCACCGACCAGTCTTCGGTCAAGTACCTGATGGTGCAGAACCCTGGCCGTTACCGTACCCCAGCCTTTGCCTGGAGCCCTCAGACCTACGCCTGCGCCGTCAAACGTGGCGATCAGGACTGGCTGAACTTCGTCAACACCGCGCTGCATGAAGCGATGACGGGCGTGGAATTCCCGACCTATGCGGAATCCTTCAAGAAGTGGTTCGGCGTGGAGCTTCCGACACCCGCCATCGGCTTCCCAATGGAATACAAGTGAAAGCTACTGCGCTCGCGACGTTTTCACGATGATGAGCCTTGACGGGGCAGGGAGGGCCGTTGCGCCTTCCCGTCTCAGGTACTGCTGACCATGAATTATCAGTTGAACTTTGCAGCAGTCTGGCGGGATTTCCCCAGTCTGCTGGCGGGACTGGGGCTCGGCCTTGAGCTGGCCCTGGTCTCCATCGCCATCGGCTGTGTGATCGGCCTGATGGCGGCCTTCGCGATGCTGTCCAGATACCGCGCCTTGCGGGTGATCGCCTCGGTCTACGTGACGGTGGTCCGCAACACGCCGATTCTGGTGCTGATCCTGTTGATCTATTTCGCCCTGCCAAGCCTGGGCATCCGCATGGACAAGATTCCCTCGTTCATCGTCACCCTGTCGCTGTACGCAGGGGCGTACCTGACCGAAGTATTCCGTGCCGGCTTGTTGAGCATCCACAAGGGCCAGCGTGAAGCGGGGCTGGCGATCGGTCTGGGCGAGTGGCAGGTGCGCGCCTACATCATCGTCCCGGTGATGCTGCGCAACGTGTTGCCGGCGCTGTCGAACAACTTCATTTCGCTGTTCAAGGACACCTCGCTGGCAGCCGCCATCGCTGTGCCGGAACTGACCTATTACGCGCGCAAGATCAACGTCGAAAGCTACCGGGTGATCGAAACCTGGCTGGTGACCACGGCGTTGTATGTCGCGGCCTGTTACCTCATCGCCATGCTGTTGCGTTACCTCGAACAGCGTCTGGCGATTCGCCGCTAAGGAGGCCGGATATGTACGAGCAACCGACCTGGCTGCAAGAGTTGTGGATCGCCCGTGAGGCGCTGTGGTCCGGCTTCGTCACCAGCGTGCAGTGCGCGGGGCTGGCGATTGTCTGCGGCACCGTGATCGGCCTGTTTGCCGGGTTGATCCTGACCTACGGCAAATGGTGGGCGCGCCTGCCGTTTCGCGCTTACGTCGACCTGATACGCGGCACACCGGTCTTCGTGCTGGTGCTGGCCTGCTTCTATATGGCGCCGGCACTGGGCTGGCAGATCACTGCGTTCAAGGCCGGCGCTTTGGGTCTGACGCTGTTCTGCGGCTCCCACGTCGCGGAAATCGTACGCGGCTCGCTGCAAGCCATCCCGCGCGGGCAACTGGAAGCGGGCAAGGCGATAGGCCTGACCTTCGGCCAGTCACTGAGCTACGTGCTGCTGCCCCAGGCGCTGCGGCAGATCCTGCCGACCTGGGTCAACTCGTCGACCGAGATCGTCAAGGCCTCGACCCTGCTGTCGGTGATCGGCGTGGCCGAACTGCTGCTCAGCACCCAGCAGATCATCGCGCGCAATTTCATGACCCTGCAGTTTTACCTGTTCGCCGGATTCCTCTTTTTCATCATCAACTACGGCATCGAGATTCTCGGCCGGCAAATCGAAAAACGGGTGGCCTTGCCATGACTCAGATTCAAACCGCAAACGCCGCCCCGGCTCTGCTGAGCATCGAAGGGCTGCACAAATCCTACGGCCCGGTCGAAGTGCTCAAGGGCGTCGATCTGAAGATGAACAAGGGCAACGTGGTGACCCTGATCGGCTCCAGCGGCTCGGGCAAGACCACGCTGCTGCGTTGCGTCAACCTGCTGGAAGAATTCCAGGGCGGGCATATCCGCCTGGAAGGCCAGGACATCGGCTACAGCGACGTCAACGGCAAGCGTGTGCGCCATGCGGAAAAAGTCATTGCCCGCCATCGCGCCATGACCGGCATGGCCTTCCAGCAGTTCAACCTGTTTCCGCACCTGACCGCGTTGCAGAACGTCACCCTGGGCCTGCTCAAGGTGAAAAAACTGCCCAAGGATCAGGCCGTTGCCCTGGCGGAAAAGTGGCTGGAACGAGTCGGTCTGCTGGAGCGACGCAATCACTATCCGGGTCAGTTGTCCGGCGGTCAGCAGCAGCGTGTGGCGATTGCCCGCGCCATCGCCATGAACCCGAGCCTGATGCTGTTCGACGAAGTGACCTCGGCGCTGGACCCCGAGCTGGTGGGCGAAGTCCTCAGCGTGATCAAGGGCCTGGCCGAAGAGGGCATGACCATGTTGCTGGTCACCCACGAAATGCGCTTCGCTTACGAAGTGTCGGACCAGATCGTGTTCATGAACCAGGGCCGCATCGAAGAGCAGGGCCCGCCCAAGACATTGTTCGAGCAGCCGAAATCGGCGCGCTTGAGCGAATTCCTCAAGAACATCCGTTTTTAACGCTCAACACAGGAGATATTTCATGAGCATCACTCGTTACGGCGCTGGCAGCACAGCAGGTGGCGGTCAGCCACGCCCGTTCGCCCGCGCCGTCGAAGCCGATGGCTGGCTGCACGTGTCCGGCCAGGTCCCGGCGGAAAACGGTGAAATCATCAACGGTGGCATCGTCGAGCAGACCCACAAGACCATGCAGAACCTGATCGCCATCCTCGACGAAGCCGGTTACAGCCTGGAAGACGTCGTTCGCGTCGGCGTGTGGCTGGACGACCCGCGCGATTTCTGGAGCTTCAACAAGGTCTTCGGCGAATACTTCAAACCCGAACACGCACCGGCCCGCGCCTGCGTACAGGCGGCGATGATGGTCGACTGCAAGGTCGAGATCGACTGCATCGCGTACAAGAAAAAGGCGTAACGCTGCGATCACCTGTAGGAGCGCGGCTTGTCCCGCGACCGGCTGCGCAGCAGTCGTAAAACCTGTAAACGCGGCGTGTCAGACACGCATAGTTGTCAGGTTTTACGACGACGCTGTCGCCGGTCGCAGGACAAGCCAGCTCCTACAGAAAGAGTCTGTACACTGCCAGCCTTCTTCACAAAGACACACCGCTCAATGGAAAGCACAACGATGACCGAAGACACCATCAAGCGCCGGGCCCGTGGTCTGGATCGGGCGTTCGATATTCTTGATTACCTCAAGGAGACGGGCACGCCGCTGCGGCCGAACGAAATCGCCAGCGGCATCGGCAGCCCGAAATCGACGGTCTATGAGTTGGTCGCCTCCCTGTTGGAGCGGCGCATCCTGGAAAACGTCGGCAAGGACGGTCACGTCTATCTGGGGCGCCAATTGTATTTCCTCGGCCAGGCCCACCTGCGGCATTTCGACTTCACCCGCGAAGCCGAAGTCAGCCTGGGCGAAATCGTCGAGCAGACCCGCGAAACCGCGCAGATGTGCCTGCTCAACGGGCGCAAATACACGGTCGCGCTGATGAAGGAAGGCGCGCGGCATTTCCGTATTTCCTCGGACATCGGCGAAGACGCGCCGATCCCGTGGACGGCGTCCGGGCGCCTGCTGCTCGGCCATCTCACCGATCAACAGATCATCGACCTGATCGACCCTGACGATTTCATCCTGCCGGACGGCGAGCGCCTGCCGCTGGAGACCTTTATCGGCGAGATCCGCAAGGCCCACGACGAAGGCTTTTTTTCCTTCAACAGCATCGCCGACACCTTCACCCACTGTTTCGCCGCGCCGGTGCGTGACAAGCAGGGCATCTGCATTGCCACCCTGTGCATCGTCGCGCCACGGGCCGATGCCAAGACCCATTACGAGCACTACCGCAAGGTGCTGATCGACAGCGCCAACGGCCTGGCCCGGCGGGTCGCCGAATAACACGGATGGTCATCCGTTCGAACAAGAATTCTGGAGAACACCCATGAACATTGCTGCAATCGAAAAAGGCGCTGCCCAACCGGGCGATCAACTGGTGCGCGACGTCAGCCTGCCGGCGCTGGTCATCCACGACAAGGCGCTGGAGCACAACCTGCGCTGGATGCAGAAATTCGTCAGCGACAGCGGCGCGGAACTGGCGCCCCACGGCAAGACCAGCATGGTCCCGGCGCTGTTCCAGCGTCAGTTGCAGCACGGTGCCTGGGGCATGACCCTGGCCACCGCCACCCAGACCCGCGCCGCCTATGCCCACGGTGTGCGCCGCGTGCTGATGGCCAACCAACTGGTCGGCGCACCGAACATGGCGATCATCGCCGAAATGCTCGGCGACTCGATGTTCGACTTTCACTGCATGGTCGACCACCCGGACAACGTCAAGGCGCTGGGCGAGTTCTTCGCCGAAAAGGGCCTGCACCTCAACGTCATGATCGAATACGGCGTGGTCGGCGGACGTTGCGGCTGCCGCAGTGAAGAAGAAGTCATGGCCCTGGCCGAGGCCATCGCGGCGCAGCCGGCGCTGAAACTGACCGGCATCGAAGGCTACGAAGGCGTGATCCATGGCGACAAGGCCATCAGTGGCATCCGCGCTTTTGCCGCTTCGCTGGTGCGTCTGGCCGTGACCCTGCAGGACAAGGGCGCGTTCGCCCTGGACCGGCCGATTGTCACCGCCTCGGGTTCGGCCTGGTACGACCTGATCGCCGAAGAGTTCGACAAGCAGCAGGTACGCGAGCGCTTCCTCGCCGTGTTGCGTCCGGGCAGCTACGTGGTGCATGACCACGGCATTTATAAAGAAGCGCAGTGCTGCGTGCTCGATCGCCGCAGCGATTTGAGCGAAGGCCTGCAACCGGCCATGGAAATCTGGGCCCACGTGCAGTCGATGCCGGAGCCGGGCTTTGCCGTGATCGCTCTGGGCAAGCGCGACGTAGCGTTCGATGCCGGCATGCCCAACCCGATCAAACGCTACAAGGCCGGCGTGCTGCCAGCGTTGGGTGACGATGTCAGCGCCTGCAAAGTGACGGCGGTGATGGACCAGCACGCGTTCATGACCGTGGCGCCGGGCTGCGAGCTGAAGATCGGTGACATCATTTCCTTTGGCACCTCGCACCCATGCTTGACGTTCGACAAATGGCGCACCGGCTGCCTGGTCGGCGATGACCTGACCGTCATTGAAACCTTCGACACCTGCTTCTGACGGGGACTGCGATGAGCGAACTGGTGAGTCACCTGCACCCGCGTGTGGCCTTGATCGGCGAATGCATGATCGAGTTGCAGCAACATGCCGACGGCACGTTGAAGCAGAGCTTCGGCGGCGACACCCTGAACACTGCGGTTTATCTGTCCCGTCTGCTGGGGCCGGCAGCGCAGGTGGATTACGTCACCGCGCTGGGCGATGACAGCTTCAGCGATGCCATGTGCAAGATCTGGTCGGATGAGGGCATCGGCCTGGATCTGGTCCAGCGTCTGCCCGGACGTTTGCCGGGCTTGTACTGCATCCAGACCGACGCCAACGGCGAGCGGCGCTTTCTGTACTGGCGCAACGAAGCGGCGGTGCGCGAGTGCTTCACCACGCCGGGCGCCGACCCGGTGCTGGAAGCGCTGGTGCAATATGACGTGCTGTATTTCAGCGGCATCACCCTGGCGGTGCTCGGTGAAGTCGGCCGGGCGCGGTTGCTCTCGACACTGGGCGACGCCCGTGATCGTGGCGCCTGCGTGGTGTTCGACAACAACTACCGGCCGCGTCTGTGGCGCAGCGTCGATCAGGCCCGTCAGGCCTATCGCGCGGTGATGCATGAAGTGGACGTGGCGCTGCTGACCGAGGACGACGAGCAGGCGCTGTTCGGCTACACCGACAGCGAGCAGATCATGGCCGCCTATCGCGACATGGGCGTCAAGGAAGTGGTGATCAAGCGCGGCGCGCAAAGCTGTCTGGTGCGTGCCGACAACCGTCGTTACGAGGTCGCCGCACACGCAGTGCAGAAGGTCATCGACACCACGGCGGCGGGTGATTCGTTCAGCGCCGGCTATCTGGCCAAACGCTTGCGCGCAGGCAACCCGCAGGAAGCGGCCGAAGCCGGGCATCGTCTGGCGAGCCTGGTGATCCAGCATCCGGGGGCGTTGATTCCGCGTGGTGCGATGCCCGCGTGATTTACATGGACGGAACGCCATTTCCGACCATGGCTTGAAACTTTGTGGGAGCGAGCTTGCTCGCGAAGAGGGCCGTCCACCCGACACATTGATGTCGTTCGGACGCTTTGTTCGCGGGCAAGCCCGCTCCCACAAGGTGCCTGACGGCGGGGTCAATCCCTGAAAAACACCTGCACCAGGTGATAGCCGAACTTGCTTTTCACCGGCCCGTGTACTGTGCGCAGGGGCTTTTTGAAGATGATCTGGTCGATCACCGGCACCATCTGCCCCGGGCGCACCTCGCCCAGGTCGCCGCCGCGCTTGCCGGACGGGCAGGTGGAATACTTCTTGGCCAGCACGTCGAACGCCTCGCCCTTGGCGATGCGCTGCTTGAGTTGCTCGGCCTGTTCGGCGGTCTTCACCAGAATGTGACGGGCTTGGGCTTTCATGATGATAAAAGGCCTCGATAAAAAGCCGCGCATTATGCCTTTGCGGCGCGATTTCAGGTAATTTCCTTCGCCTGATCGGACAAACGTCGCTATACCTGACTATTCAGAGCCGAACGTTGGTACAGGTCGATGGTCAGCAGACAAGGCTGACCTGCAGTCTTCTAAAACCTTTATGTGCGGTGTGACTTATGGATTTCCCGGCGTTGTTGAAGGTGCTTGCCACCCAGGACGGATCGGACCTTTATCTCTCCACCGGCGCGCCTCCGTGCGCCAAGTTCAACGGCGTGCTCAAGCCGCTGGGCACTGAATCGCTCAAGCCCGGTGATGTCGCGCAGATCGCCGACAACATCATGGATGACGAGCAGCGTCAGGAATTCGAGCGCGAGCTGGAGATGAACCTGGCGATCTCGCTGTCGGGCATCGGTCGCTTCCGGATCAACGTTTTCAAGCAGCGCAACGAAGTGTCCATCGTGGCGCGCAATATCAAACTCGACATTCCCCGCTTCGAGGACTTGAACCTGCCGCCGGTGCTGCTCGATGTGGTCATGCAGAAGCACGGTCTGGTGCTGTTCGTCGGGGCCACCGGTTCGGGCAAGTCGACCTCGCTGGCGGCATTGATCGACCACCGCAACCGCCACGCCAGCGGCCATATCATCACCATTGAAGACCCGGTGGAGTTCATCCACAAACACAAGCGTTCGATCATCAACCAGCGCGAAGTGGGGGTCGATACCCGCAGCTTTCAGGCGGCCCTGAAAAACACCCTGCGTCAGGCGCCGGACGTGATTCTGATCGGCGAGATTCGTGACCGGGAAACCATGGAGCATGCGCTGGCGTTTGCCGACACCGGGCACCTGGCGATTTCCACCCTGCACGCCAACAACGCCAACCAGGCGCTTGACCGCATCATCAATTTCTTCCCGGAAGACCGCCGGGCGCAGTTGCTGCATGACCTGGGCAACAACCTCAAGGCGTTCATTTCGCAACGGCTGGTCAAGACGGTCGATGGCAAGCGCCGGGCGGCGGTGGAAGTGATGCTGGGCACCTCGACCATCCGCGACCTGATCCTGCGCGGCGAGCTCAACGAGCTCAAGGGCATCATGGAGAAGTCCACCAACCTGGGCATGCAGACCTTCGACAACGCGCTGTACGACCTGGTGATCGAAGGCGCGATCAGCGAAGAAGAAGCGCTGAAAAACGCCGACTCGATGAACAACCTGCGCCTGCGCCTGAAACTCCACGACGAAGGCGGCCCGGCCGTCATCACCACACCGCCGCCGGCGCCGCAGCCGGCCACGCAGGTGGACATGAAGGATTGGGGGCTGGTCGACGAGCGTGACGAGCCGGGAACCCCGCGGTTCTAACGTTTGCGCTTTGCTGTGAGGCATGCCCCTGTGGGAGCGAATTCATTCGCGATACGGCGTTCCGCACAACGAATATGTGTCTGCCGAAATACCCATTGCGAATGAATTCGCTCCCACAGTGAGTCCCCATTTCATCAATGAAATGGGTGTGTTTGACAGGAATGTTGGCCCGCTAACTAGCGCGCCAACCACCCACCATCGATATTCCACGCCGCACCCCGCACCTGCGCCCCCGCCTCGCTGCACAGGAACAAGGTCAACTCACCCAGCTGCGACGGCGTGACGAACTCCAGCGACGGCTGTTTCTCGGCCAGCAGGTCATGCTTGGCCTGTTCGATATCGCCGGATTCCGCGCCACGGTCATCGATCTGTTTCTGCACCAGCGGCGTCAGCACCCAGCCCGGGCAAATCGCGTTGCAGGTGACGTTACTGGTGGCGGTTTCCAGGCCGACCACTTTGGTCAGGCCGATCACCCCGTGTTTCGCCGCGACATAGGCCGCCTTGCCGGTGGAGCCGACCAGGCCGTGGACCGAGGCGATGTTGACGATCCGCCCCCAGCCCTTGGCGCGCATGCCCGGCAGGCACAGGCGGGTGCTGTGGAACACCGAAGACAGGTTGATGGCGATGATCTTGTCCCAACTCTCCACCGGGAAGTCTTCCACCGCATCGACATGCTGGATGCCGGCGTTGTTGACCAGAATGTCGACGCCGCCAAACTCGCGCTCGGCGTAGGCGATCATGTCGGCGATCTGTGCCACGTCACTGACGTCCGCCGGATGATGGCCGACCTTGCCGCCGTATTGCTTGACCTGTTCGATCACGGCCGAGGCATCGCCAAAGCCGTTGAGCACCAGATTGGCGCCGGCCTTGGCCAGGGTCAGGGCGATGCCCAACCCGATGCCGCTGGTGGAGCCGGTGACCAGTGCGGTTTTGCCTTGCAGACTCATGTGGGGTTCCTCATACGATGCCGGTTGCATAGAAAGTGGCGATCACCACGAACACCGCCACGGTCTTGATCAGGGTGATGCCGAAAATGTCCTTGTACGCCTCGCGGTGGGTCAGGCCGGTCACCGCCAGCAGGGTGATGACCGCGCCGTTGTGCGGCAAGGTGTCCATGCCGCCGCTGGCCATGGCCGCGACCCGGTGCAGGACTTCCAGCGGAATGTTCGCGGCATGGGCCGCCGCGATGAAACTGTCGGACATCGCCGCCAGGGCGATGCTCATGCCGCCGGAGGCCGAACCGGTGATGCCGGCCAACAAGGTCACGGTGATCGCTTCATTGACCAGCGGATTGGGGATGGCCTTGAGGCCGTCGGCCAGCACCAGAAAGCCCGGCAACGAGGCAATCACGGCGCCGAAACCATATTCCGACGCCGTGTTCATCGCCGCCAGCAGGGCGCCGGACACCGCGCCTTTGCTGCCTTCGGCCAGTTTCGACTTGACCGTGCCGAAGGCGAACAGCAGCACGAAAACGATGCCCACCAGCAGCGCCGCTTCCACCGCCCAGATCGCGGTGATCTTGGCGATGTCGGTCTGCACTGGCGTGGCCATGCCCGGTAGCGCCAGGGTGTGGGTCTTGCCGTACCACTGGGGAATCCACTGGGTGAACAGCAGGTTCATCACGCCGACCAGCAGCAGCGGCGCCAGGGCTATCCACGGGTTGGGCAGTTTGATGTCGGCAGCGGTTTCCGGCTCGTTGCGTAACTCGGTGCCGTAGCCTTCGCCGGCGCGCTGCGCTCTGTTGCGCTGGCGCTGGAGAAACAGCATGCCGGCGCAGAACACGAAGGCGGTGCCGATCAGCCCCAGCCACGGCGCCGCCCAGGCGGTGGTGTTGAAGAAGGTCGAGGGGATGATGTTCTGGATCTGCGGGGTGCCGGGCAGGGCGTCCATGGTGAAGGAAAACGCGCCCAGGGCGATGGTCGCCGGGATCAGCCGCTTGGGAATGTTGCTCTGCCGGAACATCTCGGCGGCGAACGGATAGACCGCAAACACCACCACGAACAGCGACACGCCGCCATAGGTGAGCAGGGCGCAGACCAATACGATCACCAGCATCGCCTGGCGAGTGCCAAGCAGCTTGATGGCTGCAGCGACGATCGAGCGGGAAAAACCCGACAGCTCGATCAGCTTGCCGAACACCGCACCCAGCAGAAACACCGGGAAGTAGAGTTTGACGAAACCGACCATCTTGTCCATGAACACGCCGGTAAAGGCCGGCGCCACGGCAGACGGATCGGTCAACAGCACCGCACCGAGAGCGGCGATGGGGGCAAAGAGGATAACGCTGTAACCTCGGTACGCAGCCAACATCAACAGCACGAGGGCTGCCAAGGCGATGATCACACTCATCGAGTGTCTCCTGTTGTTTTTGTTTTCGGTGCGGACAAACCGCCAACAGGTATAGCTACATTCGTGCCATTACGCTAAGTGATTGATATATAAAGATATTTGTATTTTTCGCGAGTTTCTTGGGAAATACACGTCTCTAAATCGAGACGCACACCCCTTGTAGGAGCTGGCTTGCCCTGCGACCGGCGACGAAGTCGTCGTAAAACCACGCGCACTGGCCGTGTCAGATAAACCGCATGTGCTGATTTTACGACTGCTTCGCAGCCGGTCGCAGGGCAAGCCAGCTCCTACAGGGGCAGCGTCCTGATATGTAGACAGCTCATCTCTTTATTGAGACTCAACGATCCCCAACGCCGCCATCTTCTTGTACAGCGTCGAACGCCCCAGCCCCAACTGACGGGCGGCGAGGATCACGTTGCCGCGGCATTGCGCCAGTTTGGCCTGGATCAATTCGCGGTCGAACCGCTGACGGGCCTCGACGTAGGTCTCGTCGCTGACAGGGGGAGGTGGCGCGGGTGGCTTGATCAGCGGCACCAGCGTGCCGATGGCGGCGCGGATTTCCTCGGCACCCAAGTGCAAATCGTCACTGAGCAACGCTGCGCGCTCCAGTACGTTACGCAATTCGCGGATATTGCCGGGCCAGGCATGCTCGCTGAGAGTGGCCAAGGCCGACGCACTCAGTTCGTGCTGGCTGCGCAGTTCTTCGAGGATGGTTTCGGTCAGCGCCGGCAAGTCGTCCAGCCGTTCACGCAACGGTGGCACTTCAATCGGCAGCACGTTGAGGCGGTAATACAGATCGGCACGAAACTCGCCACGCTTGATGGCTGCCTGCAAATCGGTGGAGGTTGCGGCGATCAGGCGCACGTCGCTCTTGATCATTTGATTGGAGCCGACCGGCTCGTATTCCTTCTCCTGCAACACCCGCAGCAGCTTGCTTTGCAGGGCCAGCGGCATGTCGCCGATTTCGTCGAGAAATAGCGTGCCGCCTTCGGCCAGATACAACTTGCCTTGACGGCCGCGACGGTCGGCGCCAGTGAACGCGCCCGGCGCGGTGCCGAAGAACTCGGCTTCCAGCAGCGTTTCCGGAATCGCCGCACTGTTGATGCTGACGAAGGGCTTGTGTGCCCGTGGCGAGGTGTTGTGAATGGCGTGAGCCAGCAGCTCCTTGCCGGTGCCGGTCTCGCCTTGCAGCAGCACCGGCGAGTCGGTATTGGCGCTGCGTCGGGCGCGGCGCTTGACCTCCAGACTGGCAGCACTGGTGCCGATGAAGTGGGCAAAGCTGTACTTGGCCTGACGCGCGCGCAGCAGCGAACGGGTCGAGGCCAGTTCCTGCTGCATGCTCAGATAACGCTTGAGCAGCGGCGACAGCG
Organism: Pseudomonas sp. NPDC090208; assembly: GCF_044746785.1. Classification (NCBI taxonomy): domain Bacteria; kingdom Pseudomonadati; phylum Pseudomonadota; class Gammaproteobacteria; order Pseudomonadales; family Pseudomonadaceae; genus Pseudomonas; species Pseudomonas sp. NPDC090208. Next base: position 50,469 of record NZ_JBIVCU010000012.1, on the reverse strand, counting down.
CGTGCAACTCGTCGAACAGGGCAAAACCGATGGCGCCGATCACGCCGCCGCCGTCATCGTGGATCGGCAGTCGCATGACCACCAGCGGGTCCTTGGCGGTGTCCATCATGTCCAGCAGGATCGGCTGGCCGTTGCTTGCAACCTGGCGCAGCAGGCTGCCGGGAATCACGCTTTCGCAAGGCTGACCCACGGCGCGGCTGGGGTCTTCCAGGCCGAAGCGTCTGGCGTAGCGCTCGTTGATCCAGACGATCCGGGCATCCTTGTCGACGATGACGGTCCCTTCGCTGGACTGTTCGATGATCTCGAACAGCGAACGGATCGCCAGCCGTCTCACACGCCGGTAATCCTTCAGGCTTTCACTGTCTTTCATGCACTGTTCCGTAAATCCGTCACCGGCATCTGGCCGCACAGACTGCTGGTTTTAAACCGTTTCAGTTGAAGCCCGGATGCGCTGCCGCCAACAACTCCTTGGTGTAAGGGTGCTGCGGCGCATCGAATACATCATGGCTGGCGCCGCGTTCGACCACCTTGCCGTCCTTGACCACGATCAGATCGTGGGCGAGGGCGCGAACCACCGCCAGGTCGTGACTGATGAACAGATAGGTCAGACCGTGCTTTTCCTGCAACTGGCGCAGCAGCGACACCACCTGTTTCTGCACCGTCCGGTCCAGTGCCGAGGTCGGTTCGTCGAGCAGGATCAGTGCCGGCTTGAGCACCAGCGCACGGGCAATCGCGATGCGCTGACGCTGGCCGCCGGAAAATTCATGGGGATAACGGTGCCGGCTCAATGGATCGATGCCGACTTCCTCCAGAGCCCGGATCACCTCGCGCTCGCAACAGACCTTGTCCAGCTCGCTGTGGACTTCCAGCCCCTCGCTGATGATCTGCTGCACCGACATGCGCGGGCTCAGACTGCCGTAAGGGTCCTGAAACACCACCTGCATCTGCTTGCGCCAGGGGCGCATCTGTTTCTGGTCGAGGCGGTCCAGCGCGTGACCCTTGAAGCGGATACTGCCACGCGATTCGAGCAAGCGCAGGATTGCCTGACCAAGTGTCGATTTGCCCGAGCCGGATTCACCGACGATGCCCAGGGTCTTGCCGCGCTCGATGCTCAGGCTGATATCGTCGACCGCCTTCAGGTACTCCATGTGGCGGTTGAAAATACCGCCGCCGAGGGAGAACCAGACCCGCAGGTTTTCCACTTCCAGGACCTTTTCACGGGTGTCCCGTGGCAGCGGCTCGCCCGCCGGTTCGGCGTCCAGCAGCAGCCGGCTGTAAGGGTGCTGCGGGTCCTTGAACAGGCTGTGGCAGTTCGACTGCTCGACGATTTCGCCGGCACGCATCACGCAGACCCGCTGGGCGATGCTGTGTACCAGATTGAGGTCGTGGCTGATCAGCAGCAGCGACATGTTCAGCCGTTGCTGCAGTTGTTTGAGCAGCAAGAGGATCTTGCGCTGCACGGTGACGTCCAGCGCGGTGGTCGGCTCGTCGGCGATCAGCAGTTCCGGCTCGCAGGCCAGGGCCATGGCGATCATCACCCGTTGGCGCTGGCCGCCGGACAGCTCATGGGGGTAGGCCTTCAGGCGCTTTTTCGGCTGTTGAATGCCGACCAGTTCCAGCAGTTCAAGGATGCGCGCCTGCGCCGCCTTGCCGCTCAGGCCCTTGTGTAGCAGCAAGGTCTCGCCGATCTGCTTGGCCACCGTGTGCAGCGGGTTCAGCGACGTCATCGGCTCCTGGAAGATCATCGCGATCTGGTTGCCGCGGATCTGCCGCATCAGCTTGCCGTCGGCCCCCAGCAACTCCTGGCCGCGATAGCGAATGCTGCCGGTGCTGACCGTGCCGGCCTGGGGCAGCAGTTGCAGGATCGAATGCGCGGTCACCGACTTGCCGGAACCCGACTCCCCGACCAGCGCCAGGCATTGACCGGCGGGAATGTCGAGGCTGAGGTTCTTGACCACCGTGTTGCCGTTGAAGGACACCGACAGGTCACGGATTTCAATCAGGTTTTCAGACATGTCAGGACCTCGGATCGAAAGCGTCACGTAACGCCTCGCCAATGAACACCAGCAACGACAGAATCAGCGCCAGGGTGAAAAATGCGGTGAAACCCAGCCACGGCGCTTGCAGGTTCTGCTTGCCCTGGCCGATCAGCTCGCCCAGCGAAGCGCTGCCGGCCGGCATGCCGAAGCCGAGGAAGTCCAGCGCGGTGAGGGTGGAGATCGCCCCGGTCAGAATGAACGGCAGGTAGCTCAAGGTCGCGTTCATGGCGTTGGGCAGAATATGCCGCATGATCACCTTGCGGTCATCCAGCCCCAGGGCTCGCGCGGCCTTGACGTATTCCAGGTTGCGCCCGCGCAGGAACTCGGCGCGCACCACGTCGACCAGCGCCAGCCATGAAAACAGCGCCATGATCCCCAGCAACCACCAGAAATTCGGCTCGACGAAACCGGACAGGATGATCAGCAGGTACAGCACCGGCAGCCCTGACCAGACCTCTTGCAGGCGCTGACCGACCAGATCGACCCAGCCGCCGTAATAGCCTTGCAGCGCACCGGCGGCGATGCCGATCAGCGCACTGATGACGGTCAGCACCAGGGCGAACAGGATCGACACCCGCGAGCCGAAAATCACCCGCGCCAGCACGTCGCGGGCCTGATCGTCGGTGCCCAGCCAGTTGACCGAGGAGGGCGCGCTCGGCGCCGGCTTGTTCAGGTCATAGTTGGGTGTGTCGTCACTGAACGGAATCGGTGGAAACAGCATCCAGCCATCGCCCTTGCTGATCAGTTGGCGCACGTAATCGCTGCGGTAGTCGGGCTGGAACGGCAGCTGCCCGCCGAACTCCTGCTCGGTGTAGCGTTTGAAGGCAGGAAAGTACAACTGGTGTTGGTAACTGAGCACCAGCGGTTTGTCGTTGGCGATCAGTTCGCCGCACAGGCTGATGATGAACAGGCCGCAGAACAGCCACAGTGACCACCAGCCACGGCGGTTATTGCGGAAACGCTCGAAACGCCGGCGAGCGACCGGAGACAGTCTGCGCATCAGGCATTCCTCGCGGTGAAATCTATTCGTGGGTCGACCAGGGTGTAGCAGATGTCGCCCACCAGCTTTATCAGCAACCCGAACAGGGTAAAGATGAACAGCGAACCGAACACCACCGGGTAATCCCGCGAGACGGCGGCCTCGTAACTCATGCGACCGATGCCATCGAGGGAGAAGATCACCTCGATCATCAGCGAACCGGCGAAGAACACGGCGATGAACGCCTGGGGAATGCCCGCCACGACCAGCAGCATGGCGTTGCGGAACACATGGCCGTAGAGCACGCGCCGTTCACTGAGACCCTTGGCCCGCGCGGTGACCACGTACTGCCGGGTGACCTCATTGAGGAAGGAGTTCTTGGTCAGAATGGTCAACGTGGCGAAACCGCCGATCACCAGCGAAGCCACCGGCAGCACCAGGTGCCAGAAGTAGTCGGCGATCTTGCCCACGGTGGTCAACTGGTCGAAGTTCTCCGAGACCAGACCGCGCACCGGAAACCAGTTCAGTGACGTGCCGCCGGCAAAAACCACCACCAGCAGCATGGCGAACAGAAACGCCGGCATGGCGTAGCCGATGATGATCGCGGTGCTGCTCCAGATGTCGAAATGGCTGCCGTGTTTGACCGCCTTGCGGATCCCCAGCGGAATCGACACCAGATAGGTGATCAGCGTCGCCCATAAACCGAGGGACACCGACACCGGCATCTTTTGCAGGATCAGATCGGTGACCTTGGCGCCGCGGAAGAAGCTGTTACCGAAATCCAGTCGCGCGTAGTTCTTCAACATCAGCCACAGGCGCTCATGCAGCGGCTTGTCGAAACCGTACTGGTGCTCGATTTCCTTGATCAGCTTGGGGTCCAGACCCCGGCTGGCGCGGGACTGGCCGACGTTCATGGTTTCTGTGTGGCCTGCGCCGATGGTGCCGCCGGCCACGCCCTGCAGCTTGGCGATGGCCTGTTCCACCGGACCGCCGGGCGCAGCCTGGACGATGAAGAAATTGACCAGCAGGATGCACAGCAGCGTCGGAATGATCAGCAGCAGGCGCCTCATGAAATAACCGAGCATTACTTCACCTCCGAAGGGATGGCCGAGGCACCGCGTTGTTGGGCGAACTGCTCGTTGGTCAGGGCTTGCGGGCTGATCTCCCACCAGGTATCGATGGCTTCGCTATTGCTGGCCTGCACTTTTGGAATGCCGAAGCGGTTCCACCAGACCGTTGACGAGCCCGGAGGGTAATAGTTGGGGATCCAGTAGTAGCCCCATTGCAGTACGCGGTCGAGGGCGTGCGCGTAATCGATCATCACCGGCTTGCTGTCGGCCTTGGCCAGACCGTTGATCAGGGTGTCGATGGCCGGATCGCGCAGCACCATGTAGTTGCTGGAGCCGGAGTCCTTCGCCACTTTCGAGCCGAAGTTGTTGTACAGCTCCATGCCCGGCGAAGTCGACACGCCGTAGCCGGTGACGATCATGTCGTAGTCCCGCGCCATGACCCGGTTGAGGTACTGCGCCGAGTCGATGCGGCGGATTTCGAAATCGATGCCGATCTGCGCCAGGTTGCGCTTGTAGGGCAGCAGGATCTTTTCAAAGCCGCTCTGGCCGTTGAGGAAGGTGAAGCTCAGCGGTTCTCCGGCCGCGTTGACCAGCTTGTCGCCCTGGGGCATCCAGCCGGCCTCTTCCAGCAACGCCAGCGCTTGCAGCTGCTTGTCGCGGATGAAACCGGTGCCGTCGGTCTTCGGTGTATGGAAAACCGTGGTGAAAACTTCCGGCGGCACCGCACCGCGTAGCGGTTCGAGAATCTGCAATTCAGACTCGGTCGGCAGTTCGGTGGCCGCCAGATCACTGTTGGAGAAGTAGCTGTTCTGGCGGATGTAGACGTTGCGCATCATCTGCTTGTTGGTCCACTCGAAGTCCCACAGCATCGCCAGCGCCTGACGCACGCGGCGATCCTGGAATTTCGGGCGGTCGAGGTTGAATACGAAGCCCTGAGAGCTTTGCACCGAGCCCTTGGCCAGATGCGCGCGTTGCAGGCGGCCTTCGTGCAGGGCGTCGCCGTCGTAGCCGATGGAATAGCCGGTGGCCGAGTACTCGCGGTTGTAGTCATAACCACCGCCGCGCAGGACCTGGCGGGCCACGTCGGTATCGCCGAAGTACTCGACGCTGAAATGATCGAAGTTGTACATGCCGCGATTGACCGGCAGGTCCCGCGCCCACCAGTCCGCATTGCGTTCGAAGGTGATGCTGCGGCCCGGATCAACCTTGCCGATGCGGTATGGACCGCTGCCCACCGGGATGTCGAAACCGCCGCCGTTGGCGAAGTCGTGGTCCTTCCACCAGTGCTCCGGGAAGACCGGCAGCGAGGCCAGGTCCAGCGGCAGGGTGCGGCTTTCATTGCTCTTGAAGTCGAAGCGGACCTGCGTCGGAGACTCGACGACAACGTTCTCGACGTCCTGGAATTCGGTGCGGTACGACAGGCTGCCCTGGGTCATCAGCAGGTTGTAGGTGTAACGCACGTCGTTGGCGGTGATCGGCGTGTCGTCGGAAAAGCGCGCCTTGGGGTTCAGATAGAAACGCAGCGACATGCCGTCGGCGGCGCGCTCCATTTTTTCCGCGATCAGGCCGTAGACGGTGTAGGGCTCATCCAGCGATTTGACCGCCAGCGGCGCGTAGAGCAGGCCGTTGACTTGAGACACGCCGGTGCCTTTGTCGATGTACGGCATGATGTGGTCGAACTGGCCGATTTCCTGTGCGGAGCGGCGCATGCTGCCGCCTTTTGGGGCGTCCGGGTTCACGTAATCGAAATGCTGGAAGTTCGCCGGATAGCGCGGGGCTTCTCCGTAAACGGTCAAGGCGTGTTGAGGGGCGGCGGACAGGGACTGAAAACCCGAGGCAAGGACCAGTGTTGCAAGCATCAGCGATGAAAAAACAAAACGCATTACACGAATCCTGACTGACGTTGCCATGCAGCATCAGGGTTGAAGGTCATGAGCAGGCGATTGCGGCCAGCCCTGTGGTTTTTATTCGTTACCTCCGGTGGCAAGGTACCGTAATGCCGGGATCTTTGTAACCGTGCAATGAGTATGAATCGTGGCGATCCGACGGCAGTTTCGGGACGAGCGTGCCATGAGCCGCCTGCATCGATCCCGGCGGGAAAAACGAAGCAATTTCTTTGCCGGAATCGATACAGCAACGTTTTCCTGCGCGCCAAATAAAAACGGCCCGCTTTTAAGGGCGGGCCGTTCGCAACAGCGGCTGAATCAGTCCTGACGACTGGTCACTTCCAGCAGGTGGTAACCGAACTGGGTTTTCACCGGACCTTGCACCACGTTGACCGGGGCGCTGAACACCACGGTGTCGAATTCCTTGACCATCTGGCCAGGACCGAACGAGCCCAGGTCACCGCCCTGACGGCTGGAAGGGCAGCTCGAATTGGCTTTGGCAACTTCTGCGAAGTCTGCACCGGCTTCGATCTGGGCTTTGAGCTCGTTGCATTTCTCTTCGCTGGAAACAAGGATATGGCGGGCAGTCGCTCGAGCCATGGGGAGTACTCCTGTCAAAAAAAGGGAGAGCCTACCGGATTAAGGGAGGCTTTTCCCGAGAAAGTTCCAATCTGCAGAAGGTTCAGACCGACCGGTCCAACACACTCAACGATAGCGCAGCTTGTCCACGGCTTCGCGCAGCAATCGTTCGGTGCCGTCCCAGCCCAGGCAGCCGTCGGTGATGGAAACGCCGTAGCGCAGCGACTCGCTCAATGGCTGGCAACCCTCGAACAGGTGGCTTTCCAGCATCATGCCGATCAGCGTGTTGTCGCCGGCCAGGCGTTGCTGCAGCACGTCATTGAAGACCTGTGGCTGGCGCAGTGGGTCCTTGCCGCTGTTGGCGTGGCTGCAATCGACCATGATCCGTGCCGCGATGCGATTCTTGTCCAGGCTTGCATTGACCCGCGCCACGCTCTGCGCATCGTAGTTCGGACCGCTGTGGCCGCCACGCAGGACGATGTGCGCGTCCGGGTTGCCACGGGTTTCGATGATTGCCGGGTGGCCGTGGGCGTCGACGCCGAAATGCCGATGGGCGTGGGCGGCGGCGCGAATGGCGTCACAGGCGACCGAGACGCCGCCATCGGTGCCGTTCTTGAAGCCGACCGGCATGCCGAGGCCGCTGGCCATCTCACGGTGAATCTGCGATTCGGTGGTGCGTGCGCCAATCGCAACCCAGCTCAGCAGGTCATCGAAGTAACCGGCGGCCATCGGCTGCAACAGCTCGGTGGCAATCGGCAGGCCCAGGCGGACCATCTCGCGCATCAACTGGCGCGACAGCGTGAGGCCGCCGAGCATGTCATCGCTGCCGTCCAGGTGCGGGTCATAAGCCAGGCCTTTCCAGCCGACGGTGGTGCGCGGTTTTTCGACGTAGGCACGCATCACCAGCAGCATCTGGTCGCTGACATCGGTGGCCAGTTCGGCCAGGCGCGCGGCGTATTCGAGCGCCGATTGCGGATCGTGAATGGAGCAGGGGCCGACGACCACCAGCAGGCGGGAGTCTTCACCGTTGAGGATGGCGCGCACCGATTGGCGATGGGCCGCGACCTGTGCGGTCAGTGAGGCGTCCAGCGGCAACTGGTTTTTCAGCGCCAGGGTGCTGGGCAGGCGGTTTGGAGCGGGGTGGCTGTCGATCAGGGTCACAGGGCTGGACGGCAGGTCGGACAGTTTCTTGCTGGCAACGGACGAATTCATGGTGGGGGCTTCCTGGTCGGCGGGCATTGTCCCGCGCGGACCTATTCAGGTGTTCGACAATGAGGCGTATGGCATGTGAGTGCGTGTTTGCCACCATGAAGTGACCGATCGGAGGCGGCAGGCTGGCCCGAACGGAGGTTGCTAAATCGCCAGGCGAAGTCGATGTCGTTGCGGTAATAGTGGCTGTAGTACATGTGCTGTTCCTCAATACGAAAACGGTGTTTGAAAAGTGTGGGGCCAGAAAAACGAAACCCCCGGTCGGGGAGGCCGACCGGGGGTTAGAGAGTTCTCTGGTTGGCGTCCCGTGATTCGTGGGCGCCGTTTGGGTATCAGGCGCGCCAGTGGCTAAACCAATACCCATAAAAATACGAAACGGAAGCAACCGCAGCCTGCACGTTCCATGCAGCAACGTCAGCCGCCGGGCGCGAGGCTTCGGCAGTGCGGTGCAGCGATGAAAGGGTGGAAGGCAACATGGTCTGTCTCCGTGGAATGTCGGCGAGCTTACTTCAGCGGCAGGCGGTTATTCAATTGGAAAATTCAATGGGGTCGATTGAGTGGCAGTAAACGACCTACACAAAACAAGTAAAAGTGGAGTTGCTTATGTAGGAATAACGGCTGCTCATAAAGGAAGCCTCCTACAAACGATCTCGCCTAAACACTCTAATCTGCGGACGTGTTGGTTTCGCTGACGGATTCGCCGGGAATGACGCCAATCTTCATTCCCAGAAGCACGGCAACCTTGTGTGCTTCACCGCGCCTGCCTTTTTTGCGGCCCGAAAGAATCTGGTAGGTCGTCGCCGGATCCACGCTGTTTTCGCGAGCAAACTCTTGAACAGATTTGCCCTGTTGTTCAAGCCAGGCCTTGGCTTGTGCAGCGGTGCGGGTTCCGGGCATAGTTCAAAACCGTTCAAGTTTGTTCAAATTCGTTCAATTCTACCATTCGTACGGATGGGGTCAACAAGGTTATGCATTCAAATGAGTGGAATCGGAATCCGGCTTAGGGAAGAACGAGAGCGTTTGGGGCTGTCGCAACGCGCATTTGGAGAGATCGGCGGTGTCGAGGCCAACGCTCAAGGGAAGTACGAAAACGGTGATCGCACGCCCAAGGCTGACTACCTGGCGGCCGTCGCAGCCAAGGGTGTGGATGTCCTCTATGTGCTGACGGGCACGCGGACGCCTGCTCCGCTTGAAGATCTCAGCGAGATCGAGGAACGAGTGCTGGGCAATTACCGCACGCTGGTCAAGGAGGATCAGGACGCCATCCGCCGTCTGACCACTACGCTTGCGGAGTACAAGGCTTCGTACTCGGCGGAAAAGAAGCTTTCCTCCTGACAGATTTGTCTCTTCTTCAGTACAAGCGCGCGTTTGAAGATTTTTGCGAATTCCATGCCTGATAGTGATAGCGTGTCGGCTCCGCTATTGTTGATCTGGCATGGCCGCAGAACCGCGCTCCGCGCTAGGTCCTGTGCTTTCTTTTTGTTAAGGTGACGAGCAGTCGTCATGAAATTGTTCCGTGAGGTGTCTGCTTGATTAGGGTGCTGGTTGTCGATGACCATGATCTGGTTCGGACAGGTATCACACGCATGTTGGCCGACATCGACGGGTTGCAGGTGGTCGGGCAGGCCGATTCCGGCGAAGAGTCGCTGAAGAAAGCCCGTGAACTCAAACCCGATGTCGTTCTGATGGACGTCAAGATGCCGGGCATCGGCGGTCTGGAAGCAACGCGCAAACTGATGCGCAGCCACCCGGACATGAAGGTGGTCGCCGTCACCGTCTGCGAAGAAGATCCGTTTCCGACCCGTCTGTTGCAGGCCGGTGCCGCCGGCTACATGACCAAGGGCGCGGGGCTTACCGAAATGGTCCAGGCCATTCGCCTGGTGTTCGCGGGCCAGCGTTACATCAGCCCGCAGATTGCCCAGCAACTGGCGCTCAAGTCGTTCCAGCCACAAACCACCAACTCACCGTTCGATCTGCTCTCCGAGCGGGAAATCCAGATCGCGCTGATGATTGTCGGCTGCCAGAAAGTGCAGACGATTTCCGACAAGCTTTGCCTGTCGCCCAAGACCGTGAACACCTACCGTTATCGCATCTTCGAGAAGCTTTCGATCGGCAGTGATGTCGAGCTCGCATTGCTGGCCGTGCGTCACGGCATGGTCGATGCCAACGCCTGAAATGACCCAATCGTTCGATCCAAGCGCGTTCCTGGCCACCTGCAGTGGCCGTCCCGGTGTCTATCGCATGTTCGATGTCGACGGGCGGCTGCTTTATGTGGGCAAGGCCAAGAACCTCAAAAAACGCCTCTCCAGCTATTTCCGCAAGACCGGACACGCGCCGAAAACCAGCGCGCTGGTGGGTCGTATCGCCCAGGTCGAAACCACCATCACCGCCAACGAAACCGAGGCGTTGCTGCTGGAGCAGACGCTGATCAAGGAGTCGCGCCCGCCGTACAACATCTTGCTGCGTGACGACAAATCCTACCCTTATGTGCATCTGTCCGATGGCGAGTTTCCACGGCTGAGCATTCACCGTGGCGCAAAAAAGGCCAAGGGGCGCTATTTCGGCCCGTACCCGAGCGCCGGGGCGATTCGCGAGAGCCTGAGCATCCTGCAGAAGACCTTCCACGTGCGTCAGTGCGAGGACAGCTTCTACAAGAACCGCACGCGACCCTGTCTGCAATATCAGATCAAGCGCTGTAAGGCGCCGTGCGTGAATTTCGTCGAGCCAGATGTGTATGCCGAAGACGTTCGCCACTCGGTGATGTTCCTCGAAGGGCGCAGCAATGCCTTGAGCGATGAGCTGAATGCGTCGATGGAAAAGGCAGCCACGGCGCTGGATTTCGAGCATGCCGCCGAGTTGCGTGACCAGATTGCTCTGCTGCGTCGGGTTCAGGATCAGCAGAGCATGGAAGGCGGCAACGGAGATGTCGACGTGGTTGCGGCATTCGTCAACCCGGGTGGTGCGTGCGTGCACCTGATCAGCGTGCGTGGCGGCCGGGTGCTGGGCAGCAAGAACTTCTTTCCGCAGGTGGGTATCGAGGAGGAAGTCGGCGAGGTCATGTCGGCGTTTCTGGCGCAATACTTTCTCGGTGGTGGCGAGCGCGAGTTGCCGAGCGAAGTGATCGTCAACGTGGTCAACGAAGACTTCCCGGCGCTGATCGAAGCCATCGAGGCTTCTCGTGGCCGGGAGATTGCCATCAGCCATCGTGTACGCGGTACGCGGGCGCGCTGGCAACAACTGGCAGTGACCAATGCCGAACAGGCGCTCGCGGCACGGCTCGCCAACCGGCAACATGTGGCGGCGCGCTTCGAAGCACTGGCCGAAGTGCTCAAGCTGGACGAACCACCACAGCGCCTGGAGTGCTATGACATCAGTCACTCCAGCGGTGAGGCGACCGTGGCATCGTGCGTGGTCTTCGGACCGGAAGGGCCGATCAAGTCGGACTATCGCCGCTACAACATCGAAGGCGTCACCCCTGGCGATGACTACGCCGCCATGCACCAGGCGCTGACCCGCCGCTTCGGCAAGATCAAGGACGGCGAGGGCAAGTTGCCGGACATCCTGCTGGTGGACGGCGGCAAGGGCCAGTTGAACATGGCCCGCGACGTGATGAATGAACTGGCGGTGCCCGATCTGATTCTGCTGGGCGTGGCCAAGGGCACGACGCGCAAGGCCGGTTTCGAAACCCTGTACCTCAACGACGCTGCGCATGAATTCACCCTGCGCGGAGATTCGCCAGCGCTGCACCTGATCCAGCAGATTCGTGACGAAGCCCACCGCTTCGCCATTACCGGGCACCGTGCGCGGCGCGGCAAGACCCGGCGCACATCGACCCTCGAAGGCGTTGCCGGGGTAGGGCCGACACGGCGACGCGACCTGCTGAAACACTTCGGTGGCTTGCAGGAATTGTCCCGTGCCAGTGTCGAAGAAATCGCCAAAGCGCCTGGAATCAGCAAAAAGCTCGCAGAGTCGATTTATGCGAACCTGCACAGCGAGTAGAATGCCCGCTCACCTCGTAGCCAGTTGTGCCGATGAATATCCCTAATCTGATCACCGTTTTACGTGTCCTGCTGATTCCGATCTTCATTCTGCTGTTCTATTTGCCTTATCACTGGAGCTATGCCGCCGCCAGTTCGGTGTTCGCGCTGGCCGCTGCCACTGACTGGCTGGATGGTTATCTGGCCCGCCGACTGGAGCAGAGCACACCGTTCGGTGCGTTCCTCGATCCGGTGGCGGACAAGCTGATGGTGGCCGTGGCGCTGGTGCTGCTGGTTCAGGCCCATGCCAATTTCTGGCTGACGCTGCCGGCAGCCGTCATCATCGGTCGCGAAATCGTGATTTCCGCGTTGCGCGAATGGATGGCCGAGCTGGGCGCACGCGCTCAGGTTGCCGTCTCCAATCTAGGTAAATGGAAAACCGCCGCGCAGATGCTGGCGCTGGTCATCCTGCTGGCGAACCCGCCGGCGTTTACCTTCTGGGTGGTATTGGGTTATCTGCTGCTGATGATTGCGGCAGGGCTGACCCTGTGGTCCATGGTGCAATATCTGAGAGCGGCCTGGCCGCATCTGCGTGCAACGACAGAAGAAAAATAAGTTTTTTTAAATCAAGGGGTTGACGGGGTCGTTCGAATCTATAGAATGGCGCCCACACCAAGCGGGAATAGCTCAGTTGGTAGAGCACGACCTTGCCAAGGTCGGGGTCGCGAGTTCGAGTCTCGTTTCCCGCTCCAGTTTTGAATGCGTAAAGTATTGGTTGTATTGATACTTTGCGTTTGGGGCCGAGTAGCAAAATGGTTATGCCGCGGATTGCAAATCCGCTTACGCCGGTTCGATTCCGACCTCGGCCTCCACTATAAACAAGCTCTGTAGATCGCTGATTTACAGAGCTTTTTTATTTCCAGCAGGAAAATGTTTTTGTCGCATTTGGATAGGCGTCGAACTTGCTTCACTGGGTAGGGATGTATATATTCCCAGCTCTTGTCGGCCTCTACAGCAGCTCTGGATTGCTGTTTTCAGCCAGGCACACAAAGTCCATGCCCCGATGGTGAAATTGGTAGACACACCGGACTTAAAATCCGTCGTCCGAAAGGATGTGCCGGTTCGACTCCGGCTCGGGGCACCATATAGATCAGGCGCTTACGGAACTTTCCGAAGCGCCTGAGTCGTTTTAAGCCTTCCTTGATTCCAGCGCCTCTTCACACTTCCTTGTTGTCTTTTCTTCAGCGTTTGCGCCCACCAAACACACTGATGATGACGCCGCCGGCAGCAAGAATTGCGCTCAGAATTGTCAATTGACGCCGCATCGTCACCAGCCCCTGGTCCACCAGGGGACCGGCGCCATGATTGATGGTCACATCGATATTCATGGAGGCAACGACTGCGATCAGCCCGACAATCATTACCGCATAACCCAGCATTCGCACTGCACAGACCTCCGTAGTTGAGCGCGCATCCTATCATTTCGTCTGCACGCCAGAAGGGAGGAAGGCATTGTGCCGAAGATGCCGGTGTACGACGCGAACAGCCGCAGGTCTGCTCGAAACTCGGACTACACTCAGGCGTTACCTGCAAGCGGGTTGATGGCCAACGACATCAGAGGTCCCGAATGATGGAGCGATTTTCATGCTGGTTGTTATTGCTCACGACCGTAAGCTTGCTGATGCCCAAGGCTGCATGGAGTGCAGATGATTGCAGTCACCTGATTGCAACGGGAAATGCTGAATACCCGCCTTATCTCTGGCGAGATCCCTCGAATACACAGCGGCTTATTGGCGCTAACGCCGATTTGATCAAGTATCTCGGCTCGCGGTTGGGGCTCGATATCGAGATGGTTTACGCGGGCCCGTGGTCCAGGGCTCAGGAAGAAGTTCGGGCCGGGCGTATCGATATGCTGGCCGGGTACTTTTTCACCAAAGAACGTCAGCAAGTCGTGGACTTCATTTATCCGCCGTTTCTGTTCACGCCCAGCATGGTCTGGGTGCGGCCCCAGGATGCATTTGTCTATCACAAGTGGTCGGATTTGATCGGGCGCAATGGCGGAACTCTCGTCAACAACAGTAATGGTCAGGCGTTCGATGATTACGCAAAGGCCAACCTTTCACTGGAAGCAGTGCCAACGGCAAGCCAGGCATTTCAAAAACTGATCCACAAGCGCAACGATTATGTGATTTTCGAGCAATTTCCGGGCAAGGCGCTGGCCCTCAAGTTGGGCGTCGAGGGCGCGGTGATTGCGCTGGAACCGCCGGTTTCCAGTGAGGGGCTTTATCTGGCGCTGTCGCAGAACTCCAATTGCAATCAACCGTCATTACGTCAGCGCTTGACCGCCGAGATGGAGAACATCGCCTCGGGCGCCTTGCCGCAAACCTTCGTCGAGCGAAATCTGGAGTTATGGAACAAGCAGCAGCAAAGCGGGCTGAACCCTTGATTCTTATCTCTGCTGCGTCAGCGTCCTGATTTCAATTCAATCCAGGCTCTGAGTGTACAGAGCGTCGAGCCGGTCGCCAGTCCGGTCAGCGCGCATTGTTACTCACGGACGCTTCTTCGACCCGCCATCCACAGGTTTCCCGGGCTTGTCCAGCTCTCCCTCTTCGTGTTTAAGCTCGTCGTCGGCGTCTTCCCTGTTTTTATGGGGTTTCTGGTCGAACTCTTTCGCTTCGTGATCGATGGCCTTGTCGATCTCGCTGTTGTCCTGCTTCACGCTTTTGGCGACTTCATCTTCTGCGAGAGCGAGGGAGGCGGGGCCGCCAAGGAGGAGGGTGGCGAAGATGGCTGACAGGATGCGCTTGCCCATGTCGAGGCTCCTTTGCCGAGCGTTCGGCAAATCAGAGATTGTGCATCCTTCAGGGTAGACGCGAGTCCGGCCGGGTGGGGGCTGGGCCGAGAGGCGGCGCGGAAAGCAGGTTACATCTGCTTGGTCGCCAGCTCCTTGACGCAGGCGGTGACGATCAGTTGCGTGCGCTCGATGATCTGCAGTTTCTCCAGCGATAACGCTGCCACGTGGCCGTTTTCCATTTCATGGGCAATCTGGATCAACGCCTCGGTGGTGCTGGTCTGGCAGGCGATGAGGGACTGGAGGAGGGTGATGGCGTGTTCGATGCGTTCCATGCAAAGGGCTCCGTGGGGCGGGCAGAGAGCCAAGCATAGTTTTGTGATGCTTATTTGCCATTATGGTTGAACGAGATGTGATGCTGTTTGCAAGATTTGCAAAACGTCCGCGCTGAGCGGATGCGTCGGCCCGCTTCTTGAGGGCAGGCCGACGAGGCTGGTTCGACGGTAACGGGCTAGCTGCGCAGGTCTCGCGCATCGCACGCATGGTGGGTGTCCGGCCGTTCTCCGGGATGGAACTGCCCGGGTACGTGCTGCGCTTCAAGTCGGTCTCTCAGGATCTGTTCGATCTGCTCGACGGCCTGGGTGTCGTCGAGGTCGCCGACTTTCAGCCACAGACAAGGCAGGTCCTGGAAGTATTCGTCGTCGATGGCGACATCTGCCGTGAGGATGCGGTCAGCCCGCCACAGGCAGCGGCTGTAGGCATGGGACGGGTCTTGCGGGTAGGTTTCCTGGGTGGTCAGCCAGACCTCGTGAAAGTCGTTGAGGTCTGTGTGGGCCAGCTTTTCCAGCGGGATGAAGGTGTTCATGGCTTCGCCTCGTCAGTCGATTGATCACAGCGCTGATTCCCTGGCGGGTCACATGCGGTCTGAAAGGTAGAAGCCCTCACGTTGAAACAGTTCATATTTTCTACGAGTCCCCCAACACCCGTTGCAGGAAGGGCGCCGTGCGGCTGGCACTCGATAGCGCAACGTTCTCTGGCGTGTCGCTGACAACGATGCGCCCGCCCTGATCGCCCGCGCCGGGGCCGATGTCGATGACCCAGTCGCTCTGCGCGACGACACGCATTTCGTGTTCGACGACGATCACCGTATGGCCGTTGTCGACCAGGGTATTGAGCTGTTTGAGCAACCGGTCGACATCGCTGGGGTGCAGGCCGGTGGTGGGTTCATCGAGCACATACAGCGTTGCGCCCCGTGGGTTGCGTTGCAGTTCGGTGGCGAGTTTGATGCGTTGCGCTTCGCCGCCGGAGAGCTCCGTCGCCGGTTGCCCCAGACGCAAATAGCCCAGGCCGATGTCACGCAGGACGGTCAGCGAGCGCAGCACGGCAGGCTGTTCGGCGAACACCTCTACTGCTTGCTCGACGGTCAGTTGCAGCACCTGAGCGATGGTCAGGCCTTGCCAGTGGATGGCCAGGGTGTCCGGGTTGTAGCGGGCACCATGACAGGTCGGGCAGGGCGCATAGACGCTGGGCATGAACAACAATTCGACGCTGACGAAACCCTCGCCTTCACAGGCGGCGCAACGGCCCTTGGCGACGTTGAAGGAAAATTGCCCGGCATCGTAGCCGGCGGCCTTGGCTTCGGGCGTGGCAGCGAACAGTTTGCGCACGTTGTCGAAAAGGCCGGTGTAGGTGGCGAGGTTCGAGCGCGGTGTGCGGCCGATGGGTTTCTGATCGACCTGCACCAGGCGCTTGATGGCCTCAAGGCCTGCAACGATACGCCCGCCGGTGGGCACTGGGGCGTCATCCTCCAGGCTCGGTTGTTCTTCCTCGTTGCTTGCAGGGGAGCCGCCGAGGGCGGCGCCGACCAGTTCCAGCAGCGCCTGGCTGACCAGGCTGGATTTGCCCGAGCCGGAAATACCGGTCACCGAGGTGAAGCAGCCCAAGGGAAACGCCGCCGCCAGTTCGTTGAGGTTGTTGCGGGTGATGCCTTCCAGACGCAACCAGCCGGACGGTTGTCGGCGCTGGCTGCGCAGTTCGCTGTGGTCGGCGAACAGGTGCAGGCGTGTTTGCGAGGCCTCGATGTCGGCCAGCCCGGCGGGCGGGCCGCTGTACAGCACCTGGCCGCCATGCTCGCCGGCAGCCGGGCCGACATCGATCAGCCAGTCGGCGCGGCGCATGGTTTCCAGATCGTGCTCGACCACGAACAGCGAGTTGCCGGCAGCCTTGAGCTGTTGCAGCGCATTGAACAGCGCTTCGCTGTCGGCCGGGTGCAACCCCGCCGAAGGCTCATCGAGCACGTAGATCACGCCGAACAGTTGTGAGCCCAGTTGTGTTGCCAGGCGCAACCGCTGCAACTCACCGGACGACAGGGTCGGGGTACTGCGCTCCAGGGCCAGATAACCCAGACCGAGATCGGTCAGTGTGCTGACCCGCATCAGCAGGTCCTGGGCAATACGCTGGGCGGCCAGGCGTTTTTCGATGGACATGTCGCAGGTGGCCTTGTCCGCCACCACGCCTTCGGCCACCGGGCGCAAGACCTCGGCCAGCCGCAGCAGCGGCATGCGCGACAGCTCGCCGATGTCCAGCCCGGCAAAGGTCACCGCCAGCGCTTCGCGCTTCAGGCGTTTGCCGTCGCACAGCGGGCAGTTGCTGCCGCGCATGAACTGCGACACGCGCTTTTTCATCAGCGCGCTTTGCGAGTGGGTAAAGGTGTGCAGCACGTAGCGGCGAGCGCCGATGAAGGTGCCCTGATAGCTCGGTTCCTGCTTGCGCTTGAGGGCGCGGCGGGTCTCTTCCGGGGTCAGGCCGGCGTAGACCGGCGCGGTGGGCTGCTCCTCGGTGAACAGAATGAAGTCGCGCTGCTTCTTGGGCAGGTCGCGCCACGGGATATCGACGTCATAGCCCAGCGTCACGAGGATGTCGCGCTGGTTCTGACCCTGCCAGGCCAGCGGCCAGGAGGCCACGGCGCGCTGGCGGATGGTCAGCGAATCGTCCGGCACCATCAGTTCTTCTGGCACTTCGTAGACCCGGCCCAGCCCGTGGCATTCCGGGCAGGCGCCTTGAGGCAAATTCGGCGAAAAGTCCTCGGCGTACAGCATCGGTTGTCCGGCCGGGTAATGACCGGCGCGGGAGTAGAGCATGCGGATCAGGCTGGACAGCGTGGTGACGCTGCCCACCGACGAGCGCGTGCTCGGCGTGCCACGCTGCTGTTGCAGGGCCACGGCTGGCGGCAGGCCGTCGATCGAATCGACATCCGGCACGCCGACCTGATCGATCAGGCGCCGCGCGTAGGGCGCCACCGATTCAAAGTAGCGGCGCTGCGCTTCGGCATACAACGTGGAAAACGCCAGGGACGACTTGCCCGACCCTGACACGCCGGTAAACACCACCAACGCATCGCGGGGGATGTCGACGTCGACGTCCTTGAGGTTGTGTTCACGGGCGCCACGGACCCTGACGAAACCCGGTCGGTCGGTGGCGCTGCTCAGGACGAGGGACGTATCGGCATCGGGCACGTGTGGCGCTGTGGTCATGCAGGGTTCCGTTCAGGCAAAGGGGCTGAGTGCAGGATCATCGTTCGGGCAGCTTACCCGACTTGTCGGTGCTCTGTTCGCGCAGCGCCTCGGCGGCCTGCAGGCCCTGAAGAAAACCAGCGAGGGCGGCTTCTTCCAGGCGCAGACCCTTGCGCTGGCGTGAACGCGGCAGTCTGGCCAGTTCGCCGATCACGAAGGCCTCCAGAACCGCCGGGTGGATATAGCATTTGCGACACACCGCCGGAGTGTTGCCCAGCAGGCGGGCGACCTCCTTGACCATCGCGACGATGTGTTTTTTCGCGTCGGCCTCCGGTTCCCAGTCCAGTTTGCGCAACGTTGCCAGGGCCATGGCGCTGCCAGCCCAGGTGCGGTAGTCCTTGGCGGTGAAGTCGGCGCCGGTCAGGGTGTGCAGGTACTGATTGATGTCGGAGGAACTGACCGTGTGGCGCTGTCCGTCGTCGTCCAGGTACTGAAACAGGTTCTGCCCCGGCAGTTCCATGCAGCGCTTGATGATGTTGGCCAGACGCCGGTCGGTGACGCTGACTTGATGTTCGACGCCGCTCTTGCCGCGAAACTGGAAGAGGATCTTGCTGCCGTGTACATCGACATGTTTGTTGCGCAGCGTGGTCAGGCCGTAGGAGCGGTTGTCGCGGGCGTACTGGCTGTTGCCGATGCGGATCAGCGTCTGGTCGAGCAACGACACCACGGCGGCCATGACCTTTTCCCGGCCCATGCCCGGCACCGCCAGTTGCGCCTCCAGTTGCTTGCGCACTTTCGGCAGGGCGCTGCCGAAGGCGATCATCCGAGCGTATTTGTTTTCGTCGCGAATTTCCCGCCAGCGCGGGTGATAACGGTACTGCTTGCGGCCCCGGGCGTCGCGCCCGGTGGCTTGCAGATGGCCGCGCGGGTCGGCGCAGATCCACACGTCGGTGTAAGCCGGCGGGATCGCCAGGGCGTTGATGCGGCGAATTTCTTCCTCGTCGCGGATGCGCTCGCCGTTGCTGTCGAAATAGGCAAACTTGCCGCGCAGAATCCGTCGGCTCAGGCCGGGCTGGCTGTCGTCGACGTAGTGCAGATCCCTGGGCAAGTCTGCCGGGATGAGCGCATCTCGGGTAACGGCATCACGGGTGAGGGCGTCCGGCATGGCAGGCATTCCTGAGCATCGAACCAGAGGGTGGTCTTTGCATTGACCTTGCCGCCGCGCCGGGGTGCCGACAATTTGCGTTCAGGCGAGCAGCGCCACCGATTTGATTTGCGCCCACAGCCGCTGGCCGGGAAACACCTGCAACTGATCGCGGGAAAAACGGGTGATCCGCGCCAGCAACGGCGAGCCTCCCGCGTCCAGCCGAATCAGTACATGGGCCGCGTTATCTGCCGGCACTTCGTTGATGACCGTCACCGGCAGACGATTGAGAATGCTGCTCGGCGCGTCGGCTTCAAGACTGAGGCTGACATCGCGCGCCTGGACCTTGAAACGCAGCGGCTTGCCGGACGCCAGCGGCAGGTGCGCGACACGGATCGACAGCTCGCTGGCCGGCAGGCGTACGCTGACCAGGTGATAAGCGCTGTCGTAGTCGCTGACGGTGCCTTCGATGACTACGCCGGCGTCGTCGCCCATGGCCAGCGGCAGGTCGAGGCGGGCCAGGGTTTCGCCAATCGGCCCGCTGGCCAGCACCTTGCCGTCGCTGAGCAGCACCAGATGATCGGCCAGTCGTGCGACTTCATCCTGAGAGTGGCTGACGTAGAGCATGGGAATGTCCAGCTCGTCGTGCAGGCGCCCCAGATACGGCAGGATTTCACTTTTGCGCTGTGGGTCCAGCGCCGCCAGCGGTTCGTCCAGCAACAACAGGCGCGGACTGGTCAGCAGGGCGCGGGCAATACCGACCCGCTGGCGTTCGCCGCCGGAGAGCTTGTCCGATTGCCGGCTCAGCAGATGGTCGATGCCCAGCAGCGTAGTGGCCTGTTCCAGATTGACCCGCCGCTCGGCAGGGCGAATGCGCTTGAAACCAAATTCCAGATTGCCCTTGACCGTGAGGTGCGGAAACAGACTGGCTTCCTGAAACACATAGCCCAGCGAGCGCTTGTGCGGGGCGAGAAAAACGCCTTTGGCGCTGTCCTGCCAGACTTCGCCGTTGATTCGGATAAATCCGGTCGCAGCCTTCTCCAGCCCGGCCACGCAGCGCAGGCAGGTGGTCTTGCCGGAGCCGGAATGACCGTACAGCGCAGTGATGCCGCGTCCCGGCAGGGCCAGGTCGACATTCACAGCAAATTCGGGGAAGTCCACATTCAGGCGGACTTCGATGGCTTCACTCATGGTCAACTCCAGGCCGCTTTGGTCTTGCCGCTGGAGTAGAGCGCCAACAGAACCAGGAAAGAAAAGATCAGCATGGCGCCGGCCAGCCAGTGGGCCTGCACGTATTCCATGGACTCGACATGGTTGTAGATCTGCGTCGACACCACCCGGGTCTTTTCCGGAATGTTGCCGCCGATCATCAGCACCACACCGAACTCGCCGACGGTGTGGGCGAAGCCGAGGATGGCGCCGGTGACGAACCCGGGGCGCGCCAGCGGCAGCACCACCGAAAAAAACGTGTCCCAACGGTTGGCACGCAGGGTCGCAGCGACCTCCAGTGGACGCGGACCAATGGCGACGAACGCGTTCTGCAGGGGTTGCACCACGAACGGCATCGAATACAGCACCGAGCCGATCACCAGCCCTGAGAAACTGAATGTGAGAGTGCCCAGCCCCAGGCTCTGGGTGAATTGCCCCAGCGCACCGTTAGGGCCAAGCATCAGCAACAGGTAGAAACCGATCACTGTAGGCGGCAGCACCAATGGCAGCGCCACCACGGCGCCCACCGGCCCCTTGAGCCAGGAGCGGGTGCGCGCCAGCCACAGGGCGATGGGCGTGCCGACGATCAGCAGAATGACGGTGGTCAACGACGCCAGTTTCAGCGTCAACCAGATGGCCGCGAGGTCGGCACTGCCCAGCGGCATTTACAGCTGGTATCCGTAAGACTTGATCACGGCAGCGGCTTTCGGGCCTTTCAGGTAGTCCATCAGCGCCTTGGCGGCAGCGTTGTCCTTGCCTTTGTTGAGGATGACGGCGTCCTGCTTGATCGGTTCATGCAGGTTGGCCGGGACGATCCACGCCGAACCGCTGCTCAGCTTGCCGTCCTTGTACACCTGGGAGAGGGCGACGAAGCCCAGTTCGGCGTTGCCGGTCTGCACGAACTGAAACGCCTGGGCGATGCTCTGGCCTTCGACGATCTTGGCTTTGGTGGCGTCGGTCAGGCCGAGTTTGTCCAGCACCTGGGTGGCAGCCAGGCCGTACGGCGCAGCTTTCGGGTTGGCGATGGACAGGTGTTCGAACTTGTTGTCCTTGAGCACCTGGCCCTTGTCGTCGACATAACCTTCCTTGGCCGACCACAGCGCCAGGGTGCCGACGGCGTAGGTGAAGCGCGAGCCCTTGACGATTTCGTTCTCGCTTTCAAGCTTGGCCGGGGTGGTGTCGTCGGCGGCGAGGAACACTTCAAACGGCGCGCCGTTCTTGATCTGGGTGTAAAACTGACCCGTGGCGCCGAAGGAGGCCACCAGCTTGTGGCCGGTGTCCTTCTCGAAATCCTTGGCGATGGCCTGGATCGGCGCGGTGAAGTTGGCGGCGACCGCTACCTGGACTTCGTCGGCGAAGACGCTGCTGGCCGAAAAGGCCGCAACGGCAATGGCCAGGGATTTGAGAGTGACGCGAAGGGACGTTGCGCGCATGAAACTGCTCCATGTGTTTTTATGAGGTGACCGCAGACGCTGACCGGATACCGGCTAAACGCTATCCACCGGAATATATAGCGAGTGGTCGCCTCAAGGAAACCTGTTCTTGCGCGCTGAACCTCAGTGACGGCTGCCGCTCAGTTTTTCCAGTGCCCCGCTGGCGAGTTGTCGGGTCAGGGTTTCCGCCGACAGTTCATGCTTGATGCCTACGGCCTGGCCGGCCCACAGGTTCATGAAGCCGTTGTCGCCCTGGGGTTCGGCCTTGGCCCGCAATGGCATCAGCGCGCCGCCTGCGGTGGGGAAGGCTGGCGCGGCCGCGTTGACCGGGCCGATCTCGCGCATGATGCGGTTGACGATGCCCCGCGCCGGGCGGCCGGTGAACAGGTTGGTCAGCGCAGTCTGGCTGTCCTGAGCCTGGCGCAGCGCTGCGTGGTGCAGTTTCGACACCTTGGCTTCCGGCGTGAACAGGTACGTAGTGCCCAGTTGCACGGCCGATGCACCGAGCATGAACGAGGCAGCAATGCCGCGGCTGTCGGCGATGCCGCCGGTCGCGATCACCGGCACGCTGACCGCGTCGGCGATCTGCGGCACCAGAGCCATGGTGCCGACCTGGGTATAGAGCTGATCACTGAGGAACATCCCGCGATGGCCGCCGGCTTCGTAGCCCATGGCGATGATCGCGTCACAGCCATGCTGCTCCAGCCAGACCGCTTCTTCGACGGTGGTGGCCGAGGAGATCACCTTGGCACCAGTGGCCTTGACCCGTTGCAGCAGGCTGGCTTCAGGCAGGCCGAAGTGGAAGCTGACCACTTCCGGTTTGAGTTCTTCCACCAGCGCGCAGGCCGCGTCGTCGAACGGCGCACGGCTGGAAGTGGGGGTGGGTGCATCAAAATCGGCGCCCAGTTCCTGGTAATAAGGCTTGAGCAGGTTTTTCCACGCTTCATCGGCTTGCGGGTTGGCCGCCGGGGTCTGGTGGCAGAAGAAGTTCAGGTTCAGCGGCGCCTGGGTGCCGGCACGGATCAGTGCGACTTCCTCACGAATCTGCTCATGGCTGAGCATCGCGCAGGGCAGCGACGGCAGCCCGCCAGCCTTGCCCACGGCAATCGCCATGGCCGAACCCGCCGCGCCGGCCATGGGCGACAACAGAATGGGTTGTTCAATGCCGAACAGTTTGAGGATGCGGGTATCGGGCCAGGCGGTCATGGGCGGATTCTCCAGTGGGCAGATGGCGGAGCAGGAAAAAGAACGGCAAGTCAGGCTTGTTTTCGAATCGGCATGCTACGACTTTTGTCGCGATGGGTTGATTTAATAGACGGTCGGTCTAATATGCAACCCCATGAATGAATTGATCGCAAAACCCAGACGACCCGGCCGCCCGCCGAAAATCCAGCGGGCGGATGATTTCGACACCCGTGAAGCGCTGATCCGTTGCGGGGTGGAAATCCTCACCGAGCAGGGCTTCATGGCCACTGGCATCGACGGCATCCTCAAACGGGTCGGGGTGCCGAAGGGCTCCTTTTATCACTACTTCGCCAGCAAGGAAGCGTACGGCCTGGCCGTGCTCGACAGTTACGCGACTTATTTCGCAAGGCTGCTGGACCGCTGGCTGCTCGACGAATCGATGTCGCCGCTGGAGCGTCTGGTCGCTTTCGTGCAGAGCGCCAAGGCCAGCATGGCTCGCTACGATTATCGGCGTGGCTGCCTGGTTGGCAACATGGGTCAGGAAGTCAGCGTGTTACCCGCCGGGTTTCGTGACGCACTGGAAAGCACCTTTCTCGACTGGCAGCGACGCCTGACTACCTGTTTCGAAGCGGCTCGCGAAGCGGGTGAACTGCCACGGCATGTCGACTGCGCTGAACTGGCGGCCTATTTCTGGATTGGTTGGGAAGGTGCAGTACTGCGCGCACGGCTGGTGCAAAGCGATGCACCACTGAACACATTCATCAGGGGATTTCTGCGCGGCTTGCCGCGCTGATTTTCCAGGTCTGTTTCTAGACGATCGGTCTATACGGGAGACGCTGCATGTTCAACGGCATTTTGATCAGTAAGGACGACACCGGTTATCACGCCAACCTGACCGCTATCGACGAGGCGCAGCTGCCCGCCGGCGATGTCACCGTGCGGGTGGCGTACAGCACGCTGAACTACAAGGACGCCCTGGCGATCACCGGCAAAGGACCGATCGTGCGCAGTTTCCCCATGGTGCCCGGTGTCGATCTGGCCGGTACGGTGGCGTCCAGCAGCGACCCGGACTTCAAACCCGGAGACCAAGTGGTGCTCAACGGCTGGGGCGTCGGCGAAGGGCACTGGGGCGGTCTGGCGCAAATGGCGCGGCTGCAGGGTAAGTGGCTGATTCCGCTGCCGGAAGCGTTCAGCGCAGCGCAGGCCATGGCGATTGGCACAGCGGGCTACACGGCGATGCTCAGCGTCATGGCGCTGGAACGGAATGGCGTGACTCCGGACCAGGGCGAAATCCTGGTGACCGGCGCCAATGGCGGTGTCGGTAGCTTTGCCATTGCCATTCTGGCGAAGCTGGGCTACCGCGTTGTGGCCTCCACCGGGCGCGTGGACGAAAGCAATTACCTGACGCAGCTTGGCGCCGCAGAAATCATCGACCGGGCGACGTTGTCCGAGCCGGGCCGACCGCTGGTGAAGGAGCGCTGGGCCGGGGCCATCGATTCAGTGGGCAGTCACACCCTCGCCAATATCTGCGCCGCCACCCGTTATCGCGGCACTGTGGCGGCCTGTGGACTGGCTCAGGGCATGGAGTTTCCGGCGACGGTGGCGCCGTTCATTCTGCGCGGCGTGACCCTGGCCGGCATCGATAGCGTGATGCGCCCGCGTCAGGACCGCATCGACGCCTGGGCGCGGCTGGCGACCGATCTGGATCTGTCGCTGTTGCCGTTGATCAGCCATGAAATCGGCTTGAGCGAAGTGGTCGATACCGCGCGGCGTCTGCTTGACGGCCATGTACGCGGCCGGGTGGTGGTCGATACCCAGCGTTGAAAGACGAAGCTACCGGCCCGAAGAAGCGCCAGTTTCGGCAGGCCGTTGAGCTTCGTGTTCCAGCAGCTGGCGTTTGCGCTCGACACCCCAGCGATACCCCGACAGCGCGCCATCGCTGCGCACCACGCGGTGGCAGGGGATCGCCACGGCAATATGGTTGGCGCCACAGGCCTGGGCCACCGCGCGAAAGGCTTTCGGTTCGCCGATGCGTCGGGCGACTTCGGCGTAACTGACCGTAGTGCCCGGCGGAATCTGCGACAGCGCCTGCCAAACTCGCTGCTGAAATGCGGTGCCTTGCAGGTCCAGCGGCAGATCGAGCCCCAGCCCTGGCGCCTCGATAAAACCGACCACGCGTGCGACCAATTGCTCGAACCCGGCGTCGCCGCCGATCAGTCGAGCGTTGTGGAACTGGTCCTGCAGGTCTTGCACCAGCCGGTTGGGGTCATCGCCCAGCAGGATGGCGCAGACCCCGCGCTGACTCTGCGCCACCAGAATCGATCCGAGAAAGCACTCGCCGACGGCAAAGCGGATCTCGCTGTTGGCGCCGCCCTTGCGAAAATCGCTGGGGGTCATGCCCAGTAGTTTGTCGCTGGATTCGTAAAAGCGGCTGTTGGAATTGAAACCGGCGTCGTACATGGCGTCGGTGATGCTGCCTTTGTCCGCCAGCTTCGAGCGCACCTTGTCGGCCCGGTGGGCACTGGCCCAAGCCTTGGGCGTGAGACCGGTCACCGCTTTGAACACCCGATGAAAATGCCACGGGCTCATGCCGGACTGTTCGGCCAGCTGCTCAAGCCCGGGAGCCTGCTCGGCCTCGGTGATCTGCCGGCAGGCGTTCGCCACCAGTGCCGCGTGCTGGCCGGCGAGCTGCGTACGATCGGCGGCATTGCGTCTGCTTGGTCGATAACCGGCGGCTTCGGCCTGTGCCGGACTGTCGAAAAACACCACATTTTGCGGGCGCGGCAGGCGTGAGGCGCTGCTGGGGCGGCAATAGACGCCGGTGGTGCGCACCCCATAAACGAACTGTGCGTCGGCCGCCGGATCGCGGGCGAGCACGGCAGCCCAGCGTGGGTCCTGCTCCGTGGTGCAGGGCGAGGCAGCGTTCTTGCGGCTCATGGGGCAGTTCTCCTGAAAGGTCCGATGGGCAGAGATTAGTGCCGACACCAGACCCACACACTCCGGGTCTTGCGCTCGAATTCTGTTTACATGGGGATCGGCGGCAGGGTGCCCAGCAGTGACACCGTCGCCAGCGCGGCGGCGCCGAACAGGCTTTCGAGCATGACACTCTTGCGCAGGGCCGGCAGGTTGAGCAGACCGGCGCGGGCCAGATGGCGGTTGAATGCCGCCAGCGCCAGCATGCACAGCACGAGCATCAGTTTCAGGCTCAGCACCAGACCGAAGCCGGCAAAGGCCGGGGCTGGCCAGAGCGCGCCGGTCAGGGCACGGATGTTGATCAGCCCGGTGGCGACGATCAGCGCCACCAGCCCGTAGCCGATACCGCTGAAGCGCAACAGCACGGTGTGCAAGTCGACTCCGCCAGCGCCGCGCAACAGCACCGCCAGCATGCACAACCCGCCCAGCCAACTGGCGACGCCGAGCAGATGCGCCGCCTGATTGGCGATCAGCAGCCACCCCGTCAACCCGTCGAACATGGCGCCATGTCCCACCGGAGCCAGTGTCATCAGCAGCAAGGCATTGAGCAACAGAAGCCGACGCGGCGCATGCTGCGCCCCGCGCAACGAAAGCAGCAGCACCAGCAAGGCCAGCAACAGATGCAGGCTCCAGACCCGGCCGAAAAAGGTGCTGCCAAGCACCGCCGACAGGGTTTGCCGGTCGACGGCGTCGTGCCAGTTACCCGCCATGTCGGCGGTGACCAGCAACAGCCAGGCGACGGCGCTGATCAGCGCGACCGCGCTTGTCCAGAGCAGGGCACGGTCAAGCCGGACGCGCCGTGCGCCCGACTCGAAAGTCGACAGGGCGTTGCCGAACAGCAAGCCGCGAAACGCCCCGATGCCGAACAGCAGCAACACTGCGCCGAAATGCACGAAACGGCACAGGATCAATGCGTCCTGCATGGGTTTATGGCGTTACCGTGAAGTGGTAGACCCCTTCGCTTTTATGGGTGTCGACCGACACCGCGTGCCATTCGACCTTGTATTTGCCGGGCGCCAGCGGCACGGCAGGCACCACGATCAGGGTTTTGCGGTTTGCGGGGTCGGTGCTGACGCTTTGGGTCTGGATGACTTCGGTGCTGTCGCCGGGGCCGTCGAGGCTGATGGCAACCTTGGTGAATTTTTCTTCGACGCCTTCGGAGAAATTCAGGCGCAGCTCCTTGGGGCTGGCGGTTTCACTGTTGGCGGCGGGCAACTGGCTTTCGAGGTGGGCGTGGGCAAAGGCACCGGTGCTGGTCAGACCGGTCAGCAGAGCGAGGCAGGCGAGGGAGTGCTTCAAGCGCATAAGGAGTCCTGTGTGTGCGGCCACTCGTGGGTGGCCGTCTTCAACGGGCGTGTCGCCTGGGGCGAGTCACGATCAATACGTGGCTTACTAGACCAGAAACCGCCCGTCGACTCCAGTGAATACCGTTGCCGGCGCCTCAGGCCGGCAGTGAACGTTGTGCGCTGCTGGCCATGATGCGCAGATCTTCGAACGGATTCTTGCCGATCAGCATGAAGGCATGGGAGGTATTGGACCAATACACCACGTTGAGCCCGACACGTTCTTCGATGGCCAGCGACTGAGCACCCTGTCTGGCGTTGGTGATGCACAGTGCCAGCGGCCCGTGGCGCGGGTCCAGGTAGGTCAACTGGCCGATCAGCTCGCCTTCGTAGTCGAGAATCTGCGCGCGGCGGAATTCGGCGCCGGGGAGGGTGACCGCCTGCGGATTCAACGGCAGACCCAGCTGTTCGCCCACCGAGTTCAGCTGGGCGTTGTGCGAATCGACGTCAGTGGTCAGGTTTTCCAGCGTCTGTGGCGTGTACAGGGCCATGTACTCGGCAACCGAGGTGCGCCAGCCGTCATCCGGCTCGGCATCGTGCCAGTGCATGAACAGGCGGTCGGCCACCACCCCGGCCAGCACGAAACTCGCCGCCGTGGCGAGGAAACCGCGACGGCTCAAGGTGCCTCGATGGGGATTGCTCGATGGCAATGACTTGAGCATCGCCTGCAAGCGCTCGGTCGGGGCTTCGTCGAGCAGCGAATCGAAGGCGGCGCGGAACGGCAGGTCACCCTGCTTGAGCTGATCCAGGCGCGCGGCCACCGGTGCGTCGGTGCGCAACAGTGTGTCGATCAACTGGCGCTGATCGCCGTCCAGTTCATCGTCCAGATAGGCCACCAGCAATTCATCTGAAGGTGGGGGGTATGCGTTACCGTGGTTCATCGCCGTTCTCCTGTCGATTTATCCGACATGGCGCGTGGTGCGGTTTCCGCCAGTTTCAGGCGTGCAGCCGCGAGTCGGCTCATCACTGTGCCGACGGGAATATGAAGGACTTCAGCAGTCTCTTTGTACGAAAGCCCTTCTACATAGGTCAGAAATACAGTTTCACGTTGCGCTTCCGGCAGTGCGTTGACCCGTTTGATCACCTGCGCGGCGAGGATCTGATCCTGCGCCTCGCTTTCGCCATCGAATGCCAGTTCGTGCTCGGCATCGACGAACCCCTGACCCTGGCGAACCCGCTGCGCGCGGATCTCGTTGAGCCAGATCGAATGCATGATCGACAGCAACCAGCGGTCGAAACGGGTGCCGGCCAGAAACTGCCCGGCACGCTCCAGTGCGCGTACGCATGTGGCCTGGACCAGGTCGTCGGCCAGATGCTTTTGTCGCGACAACACCAAGGCGTAGCGCCACAGACGTGGCAACAGCTGACCCAACTCTCTGCGAAACTCAGCTTCTCCGGCTATGACCGCCTCCCGGTATTTCGTCTAGTGCTTCATGTCTGAGGGGCCGCTGCAATGGCCTCCGCCAGGTCTTCATACTCTTCGCAGGTGGTGCTGCACAAGGTCTCGATCTTCGCCAGTTGCTCTTTGGCCAGATCCAGCCGCCCTTTGATCACATAGGCTTCACCCAGATATTCGCGCACTTGCGCGTAATGGGGGTCCAGCGCCACCGACTTGAGGTAATAACCGATGCCTTCATCGGTACGCCCGAGCTTGCGGGTCGCATAACCACGATAGTTCAGAGCCTTGGCGGTGTCCGGATTTTTCAGCGTATCGAGCAGCGTCAGGGCTTCCTCGTAGCGCCCGTCCTTGGCCAGCCGGTAGGCATAGTCGGTGCGGTCGGCGTCCGACGTTGCGCGGCTGGTCTGCATTGCACATTTGCGTGTCTTGCTGTCCCACACCTGGCCTTTCGGGCAGTTCGGCTTGGGCGGTGCCGACTCGTCACCGGAGGCACGGGCCTGACCGGCCAGCAGAGCAAGCCCCATACAGGCAGCAAAAAACGCGGTGAGGCGGTAACCGACAGCATGTGTGTGGCGGGTCATCATGGGGTCATGCTCCTGGCCATCAGGTTGAGAAACGGCGCCGAGTCTGCGCGTGCTATGGGATGAACACCTCAGCTGAGCAAGTTATTCGGCCTGGCAAAAGAATTTATATCGGGCTGGCGCAAACGCCACGAAGGCAGACGAAAGGCAGGGCGGGTGGCGAGGGCAGGTGCGCAGGAGGGCGGAGAAATCGGCGGCTGATCCGCCGCGAAACTAACGCTGAAACAGCGAAATAACTTCAACTAATAATAGTGTGAAAATTGAACGATTCTGCGAGGTCAAGTGAACATTCAATGCGTTCGCGAGGATCTTGTATTAACCGGATAGTGAGTCCGTCGGAGAATAAAAAAAGCCACCGCACTGACGTGAGGTGGCTAAAAAGTCTTACCAAAGGAATGATGAAGTGGAGCAGGATACGACCGCCTGATGCTGCGGATTCACCAGGCCGTCGAGTCGTGTTCTTCATCGGCGTCCACATTAACACCGGATCGTCGATTAGAACTATTACGAAGATCGATAATGACTATCACGACCGGTTTGTGAAGTGAGTGGGTGAAAAATGCTAAAAGTTTTTCGGCCTGGGGAGCACACCCGGCAATCATGCGGCGTAGAGCGCCTCAGGAAAGAATAAAGAAATGGCGTAAAGCCTGTAAGTTCACCGTGAATCCCGTCGCGGTGTCGATGTAATTTAGCCCATCTGCCGTAGAACAACTTCCATCGTTCACAACTTTCGCCCGAATCCGGGGGGATATCCCGTATCCCGGGGGATTGCGAAACGTTGGGCCTTAATTGAGACAGGGGATAATAATGACGTTTGCAAAATGGAACCTGATGACACTGGCGGTCTCACTGGGCGTGAGCCAGATGGCGATGGCCGGTGTGGTCGGTGATCAGTCGGAAGCCAAAGGGTTTGTAGAAGACAGCAGCCTCACCGTGCATCTGAAGAACTATTACTTCAATCGCGATGGCAAGAATGGCGGCGGCGACCGCAAGGACTGGACCCAGGGCGTGCTGGGCAACTTCAGCTCCGGTTTCACCCAGGGCACGGTCGGTTTCGGCGTCGATGTCTATGGCAACTGGGGCGTGAAACTCGATGGCGGCAGCGGTACCGCCGGCACCGGCAACCTGCCGGTCGACAGCCACGGCCACCCGGAAGACGAATACGGTACCGCGGGCGGCGCGATCAAGATGCGCATCTCCAAAACCGAACTGCGTTACGGGAACCTGCAACCGCAGGCGCCGGTGTTCGCTGCCGGTGGCTCGCGTCTGTTCCCGCAGACGGCGACCGGTTTCAACCTGCTCAGCAGCGAAATCGCCGGTCTGGAACTGGATGGCGGCCACTTCACCGGCGGCAACGGCCCGGTCACGACCAACAATGACCACGATATCTACGCGTCTTACGCGGGTGTCACGGCGTCCAGTATCGATTATGCCGGTGGCAAGTATTCGGTGAACGACAACTTGAGCGTGAGTCTGTACGGCTCCAATCTCAAGGATGTCTGGGATCAATACTACGGCAACGTCAATTTCACCCAGCCGATCAGCGATTCGCAATCGGTCAACTTCGACTTCAATATTTACCGCACAAACGATGCGGGTTCTGCGAAGGCCGGGGATATCAGCAACACCACCTGGTCGCTGGCAGCGGCGTATTCTTTCCTGACCGCGCACACCATCACCCTGGCGTACCAGAAAGTGCATGGCGATACGCCATTTGACTATGTAGCGTTCGGGACTAACGGCCCGGGCGATACCGGCGACTCGATCTTCCTCGCCAACTCCGTGCAGTATTCCGACTTCAACGGCCCGGGTGAAAAGTCCTGGCAGGCCCGTTATGACCTGAACATGGCGAGTTATGGTGTACCCGGTCTGAGTTTCATGGCCCGTTACATCACCGGTGATGATATCGACGGTTCGCACATGCCGGCCAACAGCACCTATGTCAACTATGGCTACGGTGACGACGGCAAACATCACGAAATCAACGTCGAAGCCAAGTATGTGGTGCAGTCCGGTCCGGCCAAGGATCTGTCGCTGCGCATGCGCCAGGCGTTCCACCGTGCCAACGGCGACCAGGCCGAAGGCGACGTGAACGAATTCCGTCTGATCGCCGACTACCCGATCAACGTGTTCTGATCACGCTGCCATCGGTATGAAAAAAGCCAGGCCTTCGTGAGAAGGCCTGGCTTTTTGTCGTGGATCAAACGTACACCTATTAACCTGCACGAACTTTGTAGGAGCCGGCTTGCTGGCGAAAGCGTTATGTCGGACAGAATCAAGGTCGCTGACCCTACGCATTCGCCAGCAAGCCGGTTCCCACAGGAATCCGCTGTGGCGTCTGGACCTCACTCCGGCTTGTGATCGCCACGAATCGAGAAGTTCGACATGTGCTCCAGGCCCTTGATCAGGCCGGAATGGTCCCAGCCGCTGCCACCCAGCGACGCGCAGGTGCTGAACACTTGCTGGGCGTTGGCGGTGTTGGGCAGGTTCAGGCCCAGCTCGCGGGCGCCTTCCAGTGCCAGGTTGAGGTCCTTCTGGTGCAGGGCGATGCGGAAGCCCGGGTTGAAGGTGCCTTTGATCATGCGCTCGCCGTGGACTTCCAGAATCTTCGACGAAGCGAAGCCACCCATCAGCGCTTCACGCACCTTGGCTGGGTCTGCACCGTTCTTCGAGGCGAACAGCAGGGCTTCGGCCACCGCTTGAATGTTCAGGGCGACGATGATCTGGTTGGCGACCTTGGCGGTCTGGCCGTCACCGTTGCCGCCGACCAGGGTGATGTTCTTGCCCATGGTCTGAAACAGTGGCAGGGCGCGGTCGAAGGTGCCCTGATTGCCGCCGACCATGATCGACAGGGTCGCGGCCTTGGCGCCGACTTCACCGCCGGACACCGGCGCATCCAGGTACTGCGCGCCGGTGGCGTTGATCTTCTCGGCGAAGGCTTTGGTCGCCGATGGCGAGATCGAGCTCATGTCGATCACCACCTTGCCCGGGCCGGTGCCTTCGCTCAGGCCGTTTTCACCGAACAGCACGTCGTTGACCTGCGGGGTGTCCGGCAGCATGACGATGATGAATTCGGCTTCCTGTGCCACTTCACGCGGGTTGTTCAACACGGTGGCGCCAGCGTCGACCAGCGAAGCGGGCGGGGCGATGAAGTGTTTGGACAGGAACAGTTGATGACCTGCTTTTTGCAGGTTTTCCGCCATGGGCAGACCCATGATGCCGGTGCCGATAAAGCCGATGTTCGCCATGAGATATTCCTCTTCTTTTGTTTTGGGAGGCGGGCGCCGATTCGGCAACCGCCTCGATATCTTTTGATTCTGGCCAGAGGCCGTAGGAGCGAGCTTGCTCGCGATCTGGCGCGAAGCGGCAGCAAAGCCGGACTACCGGGCCGTATCAGTCAGTCGGCGTGTTCCGGTCTTACTGCCGGTTCCCGGCAGATCGCGAGCAAGCTCACTCCTACGCCCTTCGGGCAGAGGCAGATCTATGCAAGCCGTTAAATCAGGTTGTGCGTCTTCAACCAGCCAAGGCCTGCTTCAGTGGTGGTCAGCGGTTTGTATTCGCAGCCGATCCAGCCCTGATAACCCAGCTTGTCCAGATGACCGAACAGGAAGCCGTAGTTGATCTCGCCAGTGCCCGGTTCGTGCCGGCCCGGGTTGTCGGCCAGCTGTACGTGGCGGATCACCGGCAGGTTTTTCTCCAGGGTACGGGCCAGATCGCCCTCCATGATCTGCATGTGATAGATGTCGTACTGCAGCGACAGGTTGCGGCTGCCGACCTTGTCGCGGATCGCCAGGGCCTGGGCCGTGGTGTTCAGGTAGAAGCCGGGAATGTCGAGGGTGTTGATCATCTCCATGACCAGATCGATACCCTGAGCCTGCAGCTTGTCGGCGGCATAGCGAAGGTTGTCGACGAAGGTCTTTTCGATCAGCGCATCGTCGTAACCCTGCGGCTTGATCCCGGCCAGGCAGTTGACCTGGGTGTTGCCCAGCACCTTGGCGTAGGCGATGGCCAGATCGACCCCGGCGTAGAACTCCTCGACCCGGTCCGGGTGGCAGGCGATACCGCGCTCACCTTTGGCCCAGTCGCCGGCCGGCAGGTTGAACAGCACTTGGGTCAGGCCGTTGGCTTCCAGCTCCGCCTTGATCTGCGCCGAGCTGAAGTCGTAGGGAAACAGGTACTCGACCCCGCTGAAACCGGCGTTGGCGGCGGCTTCGAAGCGTTGCAGAAAGTCCAGTTCGGTGAACAGCATGGACAGGTTGGCGCATAAACGTGGCATATCGAATTCCTTGTGCAGAGGCTGTCTTCAGTCCAGCAGGCTGACGGCGGTCGGGGCATCGGCGGCGGTTTCGGCCAGCGATTCGAACTCGTTGATCGCGTTGATCTCGGTGCCCATGGCAATGTTGGTGACGCGTTCGAGAATGACCTCGACGACGACCGGCACGCTGTACTGCTGCATCAGGCTGGTGGCCTCGGCAAAGGCCGCCTGGATGTGCGCCGGGTCGCTGACACGGATCGCCTTGCAGCCCAGGCCTTCGGCGACCGCGATGTGGTCGACGCCATAGCCTTCCAGTTCCGGTGCGTTGATGTTGTCGAACGCCAGTTGCACGCAGTAGTCGATGTCGAAGTTGCGCTGCGCCTGACGGATCAGGCCCAGGTACGAGTTGTTCACCACGACGTGGATGTACGGCAGCTTGAACTGCGCGCCCACCGCCAGCTCTTCGATCATGAACTGGAAGTCGTAGTCGCCGGACAGCGCGACCACCTTGCGGCTCGGGTCGGCCTTCGCCACGCCCAGTGCTGCCGGAATGGTCCAGCCCAGCGGGCCGGCCTGGCCGCAGTTGATCCAGTGGCGCGGCTTGTAGACGTGCAGGAACTGCGCGCCGGCAATCTGCGACAGACCGATGGTGCTGATGTAGCAGGTGTCCTTGTCGAAGTAGCGGTTCATCTCTTCATAAACGCGCTGCGGCTTGACCGGTACGTTGTCGTAGTGGGTCTTGCGCTGCATCGTGCGTTTGCGTTCCTGGCAACTGGCAAGCCACAGGCTGCGGTTCTTCAGCTTGCCGGCGGTGTGCCACTCGCGGGCGACTTCGAGGAACATCGCCAGTGCAGCGCCTGCGTCGGAAACGATGCCCAGATCCGGCGTCAGCACGCGGCCGATTTGCGTCGGTTCGATGTCGACGTGGATGAACTTGCGCCCTTCGCTGTAAACCGAAACGGTGCCGGTGTGGCGGTTGGCCCAGCGGTTGCCGATGCCCAGGACCATGTCCGATTCAAGCATCGTCGCGTTGCCGTAGCGGTGCGAGGTCTGC
Source organism: Pseudomonas sp. NPDC090208 (assembly GCF_044746785.1). Classification (NCBI taxonomy): domain Bacteria; kingdom Pseudomonadati; phylum Pseudomonadota; class Gammaproteobacteria; order Pseudomonadales; family Pseudomonadaceae; genus Pseudomonas; species Pseudomonas sp. NPDC090208. The sequence continues at coordinate 15,851 of NZ_JBIVCU010000012.1, read as the reverse complement.
AGGCCGACCATGCCGGCCATCTGCGGGTGATCGTCCGGAATCGCGCCCCAGCCCATCAGGGTCGGGATGACCGGAATACCGGTCAGCTCGGCGAACTCGACCAGCGCATCCGAAGCATCGGCGTTGATGATGCCGCCACCGGCAACGATCAGCGGACGCTCCGAAGCGTTGAGCATGGTCAGGGCTTTTTCGACCTGTTTGCGGCTGGCTTGCGGCTTGCTCACCGGCAGCGGTTCGTAGGCATCGATGTCGAATTCGATTTCGGCCATCTGCACGTCGAACGGCAGGTCGATCAGCACCGGGCCCGGGCGACCGCTGCGCATCAACTGAAAGGCTTTCTGGAACACGTACGGCACCTGGCCCGGTTCCATGACGGTGGTGGCCCACTTGGCGACCGGCGAGGCGATGGCGGCGATATCGACCGCCTGGAAATCTTCCTTGTGCATGCGGGCACGGGGCGCTTGTCCGGTGATGCACAGAATCGGGATCGAGTCGGCGGAGGCCGAATACAGGCCGGTGATCATGTCGGTACCGGCCGGGCCCGAGGTGCCGATGCACACGCCGATGTTGCCGGCGATGGCGCGGGTGTAACCCTCGGCCATGTGCGAAGCGCCTTCGACGTGACGTGCCAGTACGTGGTCGATGCCGCCGATTTTCTTGAATGCGGCGTACAGCGGGTTGATGGCAGCGCCGGGGATACCAAAGGCGGTATCGACCCCTTCGCGACGCATCACCAGAACGGCGGCTTCGATGGCTCTCATGATGGTCATTTGTTAGTCTCCTGAACGCTTTGATTTTTGTACTTGGTTCGATATTTTTTGTACGTAACCAGCCTGATTTGATTTGAACTTTTTGTGAATGACTGCTTTTGGCAGTTCTGTCGGTATCAGGAGTATCGAATGGATCGTTACACCGAAGTGCGCAGCTATGTGCTGGTCGCCACCCGTGGCAGTTTCGCCGCCGCCGCGCTGGTCGAAGGGGTGACGCCGGTGATCATGGGCCGGCGCCTGAGTGCGCTGGAGGATCGCCTGGGGGTGAAGCTGATTCACCGCTCGACCCGGGGCCTGACCCTGACCGATGCCGGCGAGTCGTACCTGGAAAACGCCAAGGCGGTGTTGCAGTCGTTCGAGGAGCTGGACGCCAGCATCAGCGAGAACGAAAGCAGCGTGCGCGGGCATCTGGTGGTGTCGGCACCGGCCGGTTTCGGCCGCCAGCATGTGGCGCCCCACGCGCCGGAGTTTCAGGCGCGCTTTCCGGACTTGCAGCTGTCGTTCAACCTGACCGACAACGTCGTCGACCTGGTGCGCGAGGGCTATGACATGAGCATTCGCATCGGCGAAGTGCTCGACCCCAACTATGTGGCGATCAAGCTGTTCGCCAACAAGCGCGTGGTGTGCGGCTCTCCGCAGTACTTTGCCGAGCATGGCTTTCCGAAAGACCTCGAAGAGCTGGCGCAGCACAACTGCCTGACCTTCAACCTGCAGGGCGGTCAGCACCGTGGCTGGACCTTTCAGCGCGACGGCAAGCCGGTGGCGATCAAGGTGGCGGGCAATCTGTATTGCAACGACGGTGAGCTGCTTTACGACTGGGCCAAGCGGGGGCTGGGGCTGTGCTGGCGCTCGACCTGGGAAATCCAGAACGAGATCGACAGCGGCGCGTTGATTACCGTGCTGGACGAGTTCGCCTTGCCCAGTTACGACATTCAGGGGGTGTACCCGCAGCAGCATTACCTACCGGCCAAGGTGCGGTTTTTCATTGCCTTCCTGAAGGAGGTGTACAACCGGCCGGGGTATTGGACGCAGGGGTGATGTCTTGCGCGGTCCCTGTAGGAGCTGGCTTGTCCTGCGACCGGCGGGGAACCCGTCGTAAAACCTGACGACTATGCAGGTCTGACACACCGCGTTTACGGGTTTTACGACTGCTACGCAGCCGGTCGCAGGGCAAGCCGGACTGCTACGGGGCGATTGCGCGGTCCCTGTAGGAGCTGGCTTGTCCTGCGACCGGCGAGGCACTCGTCGTAAAACCGGTGAACGCGGAGTGTCAGGAATGCACAGTCATCAGGGTTTACGACTGCTGCGCAGCCGGTCGCAGGGCAAGCCAGCTCCTACCGGGGAATTGCGTGAAACAATCAGATCAACTCCACCGACACCGGCGGCAAGCCTCGGATTTCACCGACCGCCAGCCCCGGCCCTTTGGTCAAGTGCATGCCGGTGTAGGAGCCGGTGGTGATCACCAGTTCCGGCGTCACCGACCGGCCGTTCTGCGTGTGATGGTTGACCAGCCACGGCAGCAGACGGCGCGGGTCGCCGGCCGGATTGGCACCGTCGCCGGGGACGATGTCTTCATCGGCGTAGATGAAGCTCAGCGCCGGTTCGATAAACGGAAAATCAGCGTCGTAGGGCTCGAAATCGCCAACGATCAATGCGCCATGGTTGAGCAGATCGCCCAGGGCCAGCAACGGCTCGATCTTCGGCCAGACGGCGAAGCGGCTGGACACCACCTCGATGGTCGTGGCCATCGAACCGATGCTGCTCAGCACCTCCTCATCGGAATACACCTGTTCGCGGGGGGCGAAGGTCTTGTTCAGGCGGAAGGCAATTTCCAGCTCGACGATCGGTTGCGGGTAATTGACGCATTCGAGCTGGCTGCCACTGGCGAACAGGCCGTCTTCCGGCAGCAGCGCGCCGTTGATCGGGCCGGTGGGGGATTTTGCGCCGACTTTCCAGCCGCCGACGCCGGTGTCGCGCAGACGCAGGATTTCCCGTTGCAGGGCGAAGGCGCCAGCAGCATCGACAGGGACGTACTCGGCACGGATCTCGGTGAGTTTCTGACCGCGCTGCATGGCGTCGACGATCAATTCGGCAATCTTCGCTGGGTGAGACGGTTGATTCACGCGGGACTTCCTTCAGACAAATGAATGGAAAGCGCGCCACGGTCCGCGGTCTTGCCGCCTCGAACCGGACGCCAGCGGCCCTACTGTACCCCCATTTGTCGAAGACGGAAGAGCGTGTTGCCGGATGTGTGCCCGCATACCGTCGTCATTAGCGGGCCTGGCGGGCATAAAAAAACCGCTGCCGGTGAGCAGCGGTTTTTCAGTGAGGATCGATTGTCCGGCGTACGACAAGGCGCCGATCAGCCATTCTGGCAACCTTCACCCAGACGGCTGTACGCCATGTTGTGGGTCACGCCTTTGCTGTCGACGTAAATCATGTGCGATTCAACCGGGCCACAGGCCGTCGAGATGTTTTCATCGCTGCTCATGCTGATGACTTTGGCGATGTCCAGGTGCTGGGAGTAGGTGTACTCGACCGGCGCCGGTACGGACTGGCTGGCGGCATTGACGTTACCGTTCGCCGAAGCGAAGGCGCTGAAGATCGACAGGGCGGCAAACAGTGCGTATTTCATGATGAGGCTCCACAGAAGTTTGAATCGTGTCGAGCAAAGCGTGTCGTGTTTTGCTCATGGGTCAAAGTTTAGGTCCGGCCTCGTCATTACAAAAATGGTGACTGTCGATAAGGAGCATCATCGAAAGTGATAGGGGCAGGGGGGATTATTGATGTGAACGAACTTGGGGGCTTGGAGGGCAGGCTTGTCGAAGATTAACTGACAGGTTAATACTGATAATAAGCGGCTATTAAGCCGATAGCGTTGAGGCATTAACGATATATAAAACCGCTGCAGTCAGAGCAGCGGTTTTATCGCGGTTGGCCGTTTTCGTGACGGGCAATCAACCGTTCTGGCAGTCGTCGCCGAAGCGGGTGTACTCGATCTTGTGCGTCACGCCCTTGCTGTCCACGTACTCCATCTGCGCCTTCAGCGGCTCGCAGGCATTGCCCGAAGTGCCGGTATTGCTGATGCGCACGACCTTGGCGATGTCCAGATCCTGGGTGTAATCGTACTGATTGGACTGCGCCGACGCAGAGCTTGCCGGGCTGGACGTGTCGTTGGCAGACGCGAACAGACTGAACATCGACAGGGCGGCAAACAATGCATATTTCATGGCGGGCTCCAACGTGTCAGGAGAACAAGCGACTGTTTCAGGGGTGGCTTGCTGATGGGGCCAGTTTAAGGAGTGCCGGGTGTTTGCCAGAAATACTGAGCATCGATAGACGTCATCATTGGCCTTGATATATCGATGGCTGTAAGTAGATGGATTGCATTAATTTCAGTAAGAGTCTTTTGCCGGTATTAATGGCAATACCGGTCAATATGGCGCCGTACTTTCAAACGCCTATTTAGTTGAAAAGCCGTCAAGCACGGCTCCCTCCCACGGATTATGGTGTTTGCGGGATCCTGGCATGGCAACACAACCGGGATGATCACTGCCTGTGTGTAGGAGCTGGCTTGTCTTGCGAGCGGCGACGCAGTCGTCGTAAACCTGCGCACTCGGTGTGTCAGTTACTTCGCCGAGTCTGCTAACGCAGCCCTGTTTCGCCCTCGGCACTTTACGCGGACCCTTGTAGGAGCTGGCTTGTCCTGCGAGCGGCGACGCAGTCGTCGTAAAACCTGTGCACTCGGTGTGTCTGGCCTGACGCTGTAGCTGCTAACGCAGCCTGTTTCGCCTGACGGCGAGTTACTTGGAAAAGCCCCAAGTAACCAAGGGCTTCTTTCCCCGCCATACGGTGCCTCGCCCAGGCTCGGCATGCCCTTACTCCGGCGACGCTCCGTGGGCACGCCGCGAATGGGCCATCCATGGCCCACGCGGCTCTCGCGACATCCTGTCGCTCGCCCCACTGCACATCGCCTGCGTTCGGCCTTCTGGAACGGGGCCCCAGATCAAAAGCCGGCGAAACACACACCTCCTGTGGGAGCGGGCTCGCCCGCGAAGGCGTCCTTGAAATCACCACCGCCGGCAAGCCGGACTGCTACGGGGATCACGCTGAGGTTTTGTTTTTGTGGGAGGGAGCCCTGCTCGCGAAAGCGTCAGTTCTGACACTGCTGTATTGGCCGACAGAACGCCTTCGCGACCCTCGTGACCTCGGATCCCTCCCACAGGGTTTTGTGCGGGCTCAGGGATTGTGCTGATCGACCTGAATCCAGCGAACACCTCGATCTGTGGGAGGGAGCCCTGCTCGCGAAAGCGTCAGTTCTGACACTGCTGTATTGGCCG
>NZ_JBIVCU010000012.1:0-10643 GCF_044746785.1 Pseudomonas sp. NPDC090208 | reverse complement strand
GGATTGTGCTGATCGACCTGAATCCAGCGAACACCTCGATCTGTGGGAGGGAGCCCTGCTCGCGAAAGCGTCAGTTCTGACACTGCTGTATTGGCTGACAGAACGCCTTCGCGGACAAGCGCGCTCCTGCGGGCAATCGTGTTTTCAGCGTCCGCCGACGTGATAATCCAGCTCGGTTCGCAGACGCTCGACGCAGTAGTCGACAAACGAACGCACCTTGGACGAACCCCGCCGACCTTCGACGTAGATCACGTGCACCGGCATCGGCGGGATCTCGAACGATTCCAGCACCGGGAGCAGCTTGCCACTCTCAAGATGCTCACGGATCTGGTACGACGGCACTTGCGTCAGGCCCCAGCCTGCCACCGCAGCATTGATCGCCGAGGTGAACGACGTCACGGCCAGGCGCGAGCGCACTTTCACTTCCTGGGATTGACCGCCGACGATGAACGTCCAGTCCGGGCTGCGGCCGGCGAAGATCACCGACACGGTTTCGCGCTCGATCAGGTCATTGGGGTGGTGAGGCGTGCAGTTGGCCTCCAGGTACTCTGGCGACGCGCAGACCATGCGCCTGACGGAGCCGACCGGGATGGCGGTCAGCGACGAATCAGGCAACTGGCCGATGCGCACCGACACGTCGATGCCTTCGTCCAGTTGCGCGGCGACGCGGTCCATCAGCAGCGCGCGGATCTGCACTTGCGAGTTGTCTTTCAGGTACTCGGTGATGATCGGCACCACATGCAGATCGCCGAGCATCTGCGGCGCGCTGACCGTGAGCAGGCCGTGGGGTGTGGAATGAATGCCCGCCGCCGAACTTTCCGCTTCGTACAGGTCGGCGAGCAGGCGCTTGCAGTCTTCGGCAAAGCGCTGGCCGGCTTCGGTCAGGCGCAGCTGGCGCGTGGTGCGCACCACCAGCAGCGTGCCCAGACGGCTTTCCAGCTGAGCGATGGCCCGGGTCACGGTGGCCGTGGACAGGTCGAGCGCGCGGGACACCGCGGCAAAACTGCTGCCTTCGGCCACCGCGGCGAAGATGGTCATTTCCTGGATTCGGTCCACGTTGTGTCCACTGTCTAACCCTGAAGAATGGCAGTCTGCGACAAACCGGCGCTGGCGAAAAGCCTCCAGAAAAAACTGTGATATTCCTTATGGGAATCCAGTCCATGAAAAACATGAATTTTATCTATGGCTGCCATCGCTCTACCGTATTGTCACGATTGAGCCGAGAGCGCCGTGATGACCGACCTGACACCTCCCGCCAACATTGTTGAAGAGCACTGGAAACGCAATCTCGCCGTCTGCGTGCTGGGTTCGTTCACCACCATCGTCGCCATGACCCTGCTGCTGCCGTTTCTGCCGCTGTACGTCGAACACCTGGGTGTCAGCGATCCGGCCGCTGTCGTGCAGTGGTCGGGGGCGGCCTTTGGTGCGACCTTTCTGTCCGCCGCGCTGACCGCGCCGCTGTGGGGACGGCTGGGAGATCGCTACGGACGCAAGCTGATGCTGATCCGCGCCAGCCTCGGCATGGCCATCGCCATGTCGCTGATCGGGCTGGCGGAAAACATCTATCAATTGGTGGGCCTGCGCCTGCTGGCCGGCTTGCTGGGCGGTTATGCCTCGGGCGCGACCATTCTGGTCGCCACTCAGACGCCCAAGGAGCGCTCAGGCTGGGCGCTGGGCACGCTGGCGTCGGGGATCATGGCCGGTAACCTCACCGGGCCGTTGATTGGCGGTCTGTTGCCGCCGCTGATCGGTATCCGCAATACCTTCTTTCTGGCCGGTGGCGTGATCTTTCTGACGTTTCTCGCCACGCTGTTCTTGATGAAAGAGGCACCGCGCCCGAAACGCGCTGCCGGTGCGCCGAAAGCGGCGAGCGTCAGGCCGTGGGATCAGATTGCGGACAAGCGCCCGGTGATCACCATGTTCGTGGTGGCGAGTCTGGTGATGTTCTCGATCATGTCCATCGAGCCGATCATCACTGTTTACCTGACCCAGTTGCACACCGAAAACGTCACTTTCATGGCCGGGCTGGTGATGTCGGCGACCGCTCTGGCCAGCGTCCTGTCGTCTTCACGTATCGGCAAGCTGGCCGACAGGATCGGTCACCGCAAGGTGGTGATCGGCTGTCTCACGGCGGCGGCCTTGCTGTTGATTCCGCAGGCGTTCGTCAGCAATGAATGGCAACTGGTGGCGCTGCGGTTTCTCATGGGTATTGCCCTGGGCGGGCTGTTGCCGTGCATCGCCGCGATCATCCGCCATTCGGTGCCGGACGCCGTGGCCGGGCGCATGCTCGGCTACTCCACCTCCAGCCAGTACGTCGGTCAGGTGCTGGGGCCGCTGACTGGTGGCTATCTGGGCGGGCACTTCGGCATGCCCATCGTGTTCATCGCCACCTGTGTGCTGATGGGCGGCTGCGCGCTGATCATGCTGCTGATGCGACCCGCGCAGTGACGCGCGTCACAGCACATGGGCCTCGCCGCTGGCGGCCAGCCTGACCTGGCTGCCCACGGGCGGCACGTTGATGCCGGGGTTGCGTACGTTCAGGGTGCGCCGCCCGAGCGGTTCTCCGTGGGCGTTGCTGCCGGGCTGCAGCTCCAGGGTGAGCATGCAGGCACTGCCGCCGAAATCGATTTCGGTGATCCTGCCAATGGTGCCGGGCGATCCGTCCGGTCCGCCATCGAGGGCGCTCAGGGTCAGTTGCTCCGGACGTAGCAGGATCTGCGCGGCGCCCTGACGGCGTGGGCGAATGACCGGCACGTTGCCCAGCTCGCAAGTCGCCATGTCACCTTCGACCCACGCCGGCAGCACGATGCCGTCGCCGAGAAACAGCGCCGTCTGCTCATCCACCGGGTGGCGATACAGCTCCATCGGCGCGCCGGCCTGCACCAGTCGGCCCTGGCGCATCACCGCCAGTTGATCGGCAAACGACAAGGCTTCGGCCTGATCGTGGGTGACCAGGATGGTGGTGATGCCGGCCCCCGTCAGCAACTGGCTGACGGCCTTGCGCATGCTGCTGCGCAGGCCGGTGTCCAGCGCTGAAAAAGGCTCGTCGAGGAGCATGATCGCCGGGTTCTGCGCCAACGCCCGGGCCAGGGCCACGCGCTGCTGCTGGCCGCCGGACAGCTCGTGGGGCCAGCGTCGGCCCATGGCGCTGTCGAGGGCAACCATCTCCAGCAATTCCGCCACCCGCTGGCGCTTGGCCTCGCGCTCACCGCTCAAGCCGAAGGCGATGTTGGCGGCCACCGACAGGTGCGGGAACAGCGCGCCGTCCTGCGGCACGTAGCCGATGTTGCGTTGATGGGCCGGTACTTCGTGGCTGTCGTCCACCAGCGGCCGGCCGTGCATGAGAATGTGCCCGCTGTCGGGAAACTCGAAGCCGGCGATCATGCGCAGCAGGGTGGTCTTGCCGGAGCCGGACGGGCCGACGATGGCGGTGCGGCTGCCTGGCGCGATCGACAGGCTGACCTGGTTCAGCGCGCTGACGCCGCCGAACGATTTACTGAGGGCATGGAGCTCTAGGGCGTTCATCGGCCTGCCGTGCGTCTGGATTGGTGATAGAGAAGGGCGGTCAGCGGCAGCGACAGCAGCACCATGATCAGCGCGTAGGGCGCTGCGGCGGCGTAGTCGATTTCGCTGGTCATGGCCCAGAAACCGGTGGCCAGGGTGCGGGTGCCGCTGGGCGCCAGCAACAGGGTTGCAGTGAGTTCGTTGGCGATCGCCAGAAACACCAGCGCCGCACCGGCCGCTGCGCCCGGCGCTGCCAGACGCAGGGTGACCCGCCACAGCGCCTGGGCTGGCGTGCGGCCAAGGCTGCGGGCGATGTTTTCAAGCTCCACCGGGGCCTGGGCGATGCCGGCACGCAGGCTGACCAGCGCGCGCGGCAGGAACATCAACAGATAGGCCAGCAGCACGGTCACGGCAGTCTGGTAGATCGGCCGCGCGACCTTGATGGTGACGGTCACCAGTGCCAGGGCCACGACGATGCCCGGCAGCGAGCTGGTGATGTAGTTGCAGCCCTCCAGCACGCGGTTGAAGCGGCTTGGTGCGCGAATCGACAGCCACGCCACAGGGAACGCGGCGGCGGTGATCAGCAGGGCGCCGACACTGGACAGCCACAAGGTCTGGCGCACGGTGTCGAGCAGGCCGTCCTGTTGCCAGACCTCGACGCCACCGGCGATCAGCCAGCGGCTGAGGGTCATCAGCGGCACCCCCAGTGCCAGCGCGGTCAGGCTGATCGGCAGCAACAGCGCACAGCAGGTGGCCGGCATCGACAGGCGCTGCAACACCGGCTGGCGGGCGCTGCCCGAACCGATCCTGGCATAGCGGGCCTTGCCGCGAGCGGCGGACTCCAGCGTCAACAATGCCAGGCAGAGCAGCGCCAGCACCCCGGCCAGCATGTTGGCCGCCGGGCCGTTGAACGAGGACTGGAACTGATCGAAGATCGCCGTGGTGAACGTATCGAAGCGGATCATCGCGAACAGGCCGTATTCAGCCAGCAGGTGCAGGCCGATCAGCAGCACGCCGCCGCACAGGGCCAGGCGCAATTGCGGCAGCACCACGCGGAAAAACACCGCCAGCGGCTTGAGCCCCAGCGACTGGCCGACGTCTTCGATGGCCGGGTCCAGGCGCCGTAACGTGGCGGCGACCGGTAAATAGAGAAAGGGCAGATAAGCCAGCACCGACACCAGCACGGCTGCGGGCAAGCCATGCAGGGCTGGAATCAGGCTGACCCAGGCATAGCTGTGGACGAACGCCGGAATCGCCAGCGGCGCCGTGGCCAGCAGTGACCACAGGCGCCGTCCCGGCAAATCGCTGCGCTCGGTAAGCCAGGCGAGCGCCACCGCCAGCACCACGCACAGCGGCAGGGTGATCAGCATCAGCAGCACGGTGTTGACCAGCAGTTCACCGACCCGTGGCCGGAAAACCAGCTGCACGATACTGTCCCAGCCGCTGACCCAGGCGATGTACACGACAAAGCCCAGCGGTAGCAGGGCGAGCAGGGACACCAGCAGCGAACTGCCGCGAATCCACACTGGTTGGGCGCGTGGCCGCCGACGTCTGGAAGCGCGCACAGCCGCGACCGGCGCGGTCACGGCTGCGGCTTTCTTCAGCGGCCTGGAGAAGGGCTCCGGTTGCACGGTTACAGCAACCCGGCCTGGGTCATCAGCTCGACGACCTTCTTGCTGTCCAGCTTCGAGGCGTCCACTGCTGGCGCATCGAGATCGGCCAGCGGCACCAGTTTCGGGTTGGACGCAGCGCCCTGACCGACCGCGTATTCAAAGGACTTGCCATCCTTCAGCACTGCCTGACCCTGTTGGCCGGTGATCCATTTGAGCAGCGCTTGAGCCTGTTCCGGGTGTTTGCTGGACGCCAGCACGCCACCGCCGGAAATGCTCACGAACGCACCCGGGTCCTTGTGCTTGAAGTAGTGCAGCGAGGTGTTCTTGCTGTTTTCGCCGGTCTTGGCCTGATCGACGAAGCTGTAGTAGTGGAAGATCACGCCGCTGTCGATCTGCCCGGCATTGACCGCCTTGAGCACCGCACTGTTGCCGCGATAGGCGGTGAAGTTGGCTTTCATGCCCTTGAGCCATTCAAGCGTTGCCGCTTCACCCTTGAGCGCCAGCAGGCCACCGACGATGGCCTGGAAGTCGGCACCGGCCGGCGATGCAGCCCAACGGCCTTTCCACGACGGATCGGCGAGGTCCTGCAGCGATTTCGGCAGCTTGTCCGCGCTGAGTTTGTCCTTGTTGTAGACGAACACCGTGGAGCGGGCAGCAATGCCGACCCAGTTGCCATGGGCCGGACGATACGGTTCGGCCACCTGCGACAGGGTGGCCGGTGCGACCGGTGCGAACAGACCGGCGTGGTCGACCAGCACCATCGATGGCGAGTTTTCGGTGAGGAATACGTCGGCTGGCGACGCCTTGCCTTCCTGAACGATCTGGTTGGCCATTTCAGTGTCGTCGCCGTTGCGCAGCGTGACCTTGATGCCCGTCTCCTTGGTGAAGCCCTCGACCCAGGCCTTGGTCAGGCCTTCATGTTGGGCGTTGTACACGACAAGACCGTCATCGGCCCAGACGCTGGTGCTGGACCAGGCCATGGCGGCGAACAGGGCGGCTTTGACGAAGGTGGGTCTGTAGAGAGTCATTGTTGTATTCCCGAACGAAGGAGGGATGAGCGATACCGGGGGCTGCCGGCTGCCAGCAAGCATTGTAGGACCGATTCCATCAATGCGAATCATTAGCGCATGAGAGGCGCTGGCAAATTAGTGTCGTCGATGAGAAAAAATCGTCAAATTGCCGTTCATGCCGTGTCAACGGGCACACCGGGCGGGACCTCCAGCCGCGTTGACAAAACCATCACATACCACGACTCATAATCGCCGCCGGTGGCACAAGGGCCACGACACGGGGATCGTTATGCACGGAACACCATGGACATCAAACACAGCCTGAAACAGCGGATCGTGATTGTGTTCGCCCTCATGAGCACGCTGGTGGCCGGCGTCTTTGCAGTGGGGATCATCGCCACGGTGCATGTTGTCGAAAAGCGCCTGACCTCGATCAGTCTGGGCGGCAACCTGCATCGTCTGCTGACGCTGGAAAACGCCGATGAATGGCACCACCGCCCGGAAAAGGGCGAGCTGTTCTATGCCGATGACGGCGTCGGCGATCTGGCCATGACGGACGATCTGAAGGGCATGGAGCCCGGCTATCACGAATTTCTGCGCGACAAGAAAGCCTATTTCGCCATGGTCGAAGAGGTGAACGGTCGGCGCTATGTCCTGCTGCGCGACCAGCGTCAGTCGGTCAAGCGCGAGCGGTTGCTGTTCGGCGTGGTGCTGGTCGGTTTCGTTCTCAGTGTGCTGCTCGCCGTCCTGCTGGGGCGTCTGCTGGCGGCGCGGGTCATGGCACCGGTCTCGCGTCTGGCCGGGCAGGTACGCCATCGCGATCAGTTACTGGAAATGGCACCGGTGCTGGCCAACGACTATGCCCGCGACGAAGTCGGCGCGCTGGCCCGCTCATTCGATGAAACCCTTGGCCGGCTGCGTGCTGCGCTGAGTCGGGAAAAGCTGTTCACCAGCGATGTCAGCCACGAACTGCGTACGCCGCTGATGGTACTGGCGACGTCCTGCGAACTGCTTCAGGAAAACCCCAACCTGGACGCGCGTTCCCTGGCGCAGGTGCAACGCATCACCAAGGCAACGGCCGGCATGAATCAATTGGTGGAAACCTTTCTGCTGCTGGCGCGCACCGAGGGGCGCAACCCGCCGCCGACGCAACAGGCCAGCCTGACCCAGATCGCCGAAGAACTGCTGGACGTCTGGCATCAGCCCGTCACCGAAAAGGGCCTGAAACTGATCCACGAGCCCTGCGCCGAGGCGGGCGGCCAGTACAACGCCGCGTTGCTGCGCTCGGTCATGGGCAACCTGCTGCGCAATGCCTGGCACTACACCGATCACGGCTTCATTCGCCTGACCCTGAAAGCCGATGGTTTCAGCGTCGAAGACAGCGGCATCGGCATTCCCCACGAAAAACAGCAGGCGATGTTCCAGCCTTTCGTGCGCGGTGACGAACAGCGGGGCGAGGGCCTGGGGCTGGGGTTGTCGCTGGTGCAGCGGATCTGTGCCAACCAGGGCTGGTGCGTCACGTTGACCAGCCGTGAAGGCGGCGGATGCTGTTTCACCGTGGCGCTGAACCGCACGGCGGTCATCGACAGCCCTGCGCTGATCGGTCAAACCGGCTGATCGCGTCTACGCTTTGGCAAGTCTCGACAGCCGGTTCCCGGCAATGAGTGGATTGAATCAAGAGGAGGGTGCATTGACCGCGATAGAGTCCGAATTCCTTTCAGGTGTCACGCCGGCTCAGGCCCGACGGCAGGCGTGGGGCGCAGGTGCTCTGGCGCTGCTGCTGTTCATGGCAGCCGGCTGGCAACTGGCGATCATCGGCTTCGATTCGCGCTTCGTGCTGTTTGCCCAGGAAATGCTGCGTCATGGGCCAAGCCTGTTTCCCACCACCTATGGCGAGCCGTATCCGGACTACTCGGGGTTCTCGACCTGGCTGATCTACCTGTGCTCGTTGCCTTTCGGTGAAGTCACCAGCTTCAGTGCCTGGCTGCCGACCTGCTTCGCTTCGGCGGTCACCGTCGGCCTGATGTACCGCCTGCTGTCGCCGTACTCGCGACGCTGGGCATGGCTGAGCATCGCCCTGATGCTGCTGACCAACACCTTCATCAGCGAAACCCGGGCGGTTTCGCTGGACCAGATGCTGGCCACGGTGTCGTTCGCGGCGTTCTATTTTGTCTACGCCCACGACCACTTCGGCTCGCCACGGCGCATGGGCTGGGTATTGCTCCTGCTGGTGCTGGGCTTCGCCATCCGTGGGCCCATCGGCGCGGTGCTGCCGGGGGCGGTGGTCGGCAGCTATTACCTGATCGGACAGCAATGGTCGCGGCTGTGGCGGTTTGGCCTGGCGGCGCTGTTGTTGCTGGTGCTCTGCGCGCTGGCGCTGTTGTGTCTGGCCTGGCTCAGCGGCGGTGAGTCGCTGGTCAGCGAAGTGCTGCGCATGCAGGTCACTTCGCGGATGGACGGCAGCGAAGGTACGGGGCCGCGGTTGTGGTATTTCAGCCGCTCGTTGAGCAATTACGCACTGGCCTATCCCGTGGCGATCGTGGTGCTGATCACGGTCTTGCTGACCAGCCGTCGCCAGAGCAGCCCGGCCCAGCGATTGGTGTACCTGTGTGCCGGCGCTGGATTGACGGTGATGATCGGCCTGTCGGTCCCGCAGGTGCGCAAGGCGCGTTACATCCTGCCGATGCTGCCCATGGCGGCAGTGATTGCCGGTTATCCGTTCCAGGTGCGCAGCGGCAAGGCATTCGCCTGGCTGCGCGGGATAATCCTGACGCTGTGCTGCTTCATCCCTGGCGCGCTGATGGCCGGCCTGCTGCTGGCGCGTCCGCGTTTTCCGGAAGCGCTGGGTGATATCGGCCCGTTGCTGATACTGCTGGGGATGCTGCAACTGATCGCCATGCCTCTGCTCATGCGCCCGCGCCTGCGTCTGTATGGCTTGCCGCTCTGCGCGGTGCTGGCGGTGTGGGCGGGGTATATCGGCATGGTCGAAAAGGTCGAGCGCAACCTGTACGACACCCGCCATTTCACCCGCATGGTGCGCGATGCGACCCGTACCGACCCGGCGCCGCTGGTGCTGCACGGCATGGGCAAGGACGCCAAGGCGATCAAGTTCATGGTCAATGTCGACGAGGATTTGCTGCCGGTGTTCACCGATACCGCCGAACAGCTCGACCGCATTCATGGGCCGGCCAATGTGGTGATGAGCAACAGCGATTTCCAGCAACTGCACGACAATCGCCTGTCAGCGTTGCCGGTGCTGATCAGTGGGCGTTTTGACAAGGAAGATTATGTTTTGCTGCGCTTGCCGGGGCAGTGATTGGGATGCCAACGCAGCCCTGTTGCGCCTCCGGCACGTTACGCGGACTTCTGTAGGAGCTGGCTTGCCCTGCGACCGGCGACGCAGTCGTCGTAAATCCTGTGCCTGCGGTGTGTCTGATGGATTGCTGGTCTGCTAACGCAGCCCTGTTTCGCCATCGGCACGTTACGCGGACCCTTGTAGGAGCTGGCTTGCCCTGCGACCGGCGACGAAGTCGTCGTAAGTCCTGTGCACGCGGTGTGTCTGATGTACTGTTGAGCTGCTAACGCAGCTTGGTTTCGCCTGACGGCGAGTTACTTGGAAAAGCCCCAAGTAACCAAGGGCTCTTATCCCCGCCATACGGCATCTCGCTTTGGCTCGATGTACCCGCACTCCGGCAATGCTCCGTGGGCCCGCCGCGAATGGGCCATCCCTGGCCCACGCGGCTCTCGCGACATCCTGTCGCTCGGCCCACTGCGCATCGCCTGCGCTTGGCCTTCTGGGACGGGGCCCCAAGATCAAAAGCTGAAAAGCACAAGCCAAGCGAGCGCATCCGCATCCCCTGTGGGAGCGGGCTTGCCCGCGAAGGCATCCTCAAGATCTCCACCGCTGGCAAGTCGGACTGCTACGGATCGATTTATGCCATCTGCTTTTGCTTCTGGCCGCAGGCCGTGGGAGGGATCCGAGTTTACGAGGGTCGCGAAGGCGGTGTGTCAGGCAAATCGCTTTCGCGACCCTCGTAACCTCGGATCCCACAGGTTTCTTGTGTTGGCCTGACAGATTGTGAAGATGTATGGAGATCTGCCAGGCAACAGGCATCTGTGGGAGGGAGCTCTGCTCGCGATTGCGTCAGTCCAGCCCCTGCTGTGCCGTCTGACCGACCGCTTTCGCGAGCAGAGCTCCCTCCCACGGCCTTCGGCCAGAATCAAAAACAGACGGCATTTACCGAACCGTAGCAGTCCGGCTTGCCGGCGGTAGCGATCTCAAGGCCGCTTTCGCGGGCAAGCCCGCTCCCACAGGGAATGCGCTCGCTTGGCTTTTGATCTGGCTTTTGATTTGGTTTTTGACCTTGGGGCCCCGTCCCAGAAGGCCGAACGCAGGCGATGCGCAGTGGGTCGAGCGGCACGGATGCCGCGAGAGCCGCGTGGGCCATGGATGGCCCATTCGCGGCGTGCCCACGGAGCATTGCCGGAGTGCGGGTATGCCGAGCATTAGCGAGGC
>NZ_JBIVCU010000011.1:178038-254729 GCF_044746785.1 Pseudomonas sp. NPDC090208 | reverse complement strand
CGATGGTAGTGTGGGGTTTCCCCATGTGAGAGTAGGTCATCGTCAAGATTAAATTGCAGAACCCCGTTTGCGTAAGCAGACGGGGTTTTGTCTTTGCGCGCAAGAAAAATATCTGTGCATGCAGATTGATCGCTGACGCCCTCTGTTAGTCTTCTCCCTCTCCAAATGCCAAGGAAGCAGCTATGCCGGTGACATCCAACCTCAACCCTGGATTCATGGTGGTTCATGGCAACCGTCTGGATGAGCTGCGCAGTCTGGTGGTGTCCTGGATGCGACGCTATCCACTGACACCGCTGGAGAACGAGGTCGCGCTGGTACAGAGCAACGGTATTGCCCAGTGGCTGAAACTGGCTCTGGCGGAAGATGCTCTGGATGACGATCAGGGTGGATGCGGCATTGCCGCTGCTGTCGATGTACAGCTTCCCGGTACGTTCATGTGGCAGCTTTATCGCGCCGTACTGGGCAAGGACGAAATCCCGGCGACATCGCTGCTCGACAAGGCGCCGCTGACCTGGCGTTTGATGCGGCTGCTGCCTGCCTTGATCGACCAGCCGCATTTCGAACCATTGAGACGTTTCCTGACGGACGACAGCGACTTGCGCAAACGCTATCAGTTGTCGGAGCGCCTGGCCGACCTGTTCGACCAATATCAGGTGTATCGCGCCGACTGGCTGGAAGACTGGGCTGCCGGCAGGCATCAATTGAAAAATGTCCGCGGCGAAATAAAGCCACTCAAGCCGGAAAACTGCTGGCAGGCGGAGTTGTGGCGCGCGTTGCTGCACGACGTCGGTGAGGAGGGCATGGCGCAGAGCCGTGCCGGCGTGCATCAGCGCTATCTGGAACGCATCAAGTCGTTGAGCGAAGCCCCTGCCGGATTGCCTGCCCGAGTCATCGTGTTCGGTATTTCTTCATTGCCGGCTCAAGCGCTGGAGGCGCTGGCTGCACTGGCTCGTTTCAGCCAGGTGGTGCTATGCGTGCATAACCCTTGCCGCCACCACTGGGCGGATATCGTTGCCGATAAAGACCTGCTGCGCCACGAGTACAAACGCCAGTCGCGCAAGGCCGGCATGCCGGTGGTGCTCAATCCCGATTCGTTGCACCAACACGCCCACCCGTTGCTGGCTGCCTGGGGCAAACAGGGGCGTGACTACATCAACCTGCTCGACAGCCATGATGATCCCGACAGCTATCGTTCGGTGTTCCGTGACGGGCGTATCGACCTGTTCAGCGACAACGATCCGCAGACCCTGCTCAACCAGTTGCAGGACGACATCCTCGAACTGCGGCCGCTGGGCGAAACCCGCGATCGATGGCCTGCCGTCGATCTCAAGCAAGACCGCTCGATTCGCTTCCACGTTGCCCACAGCGCCCAGCGCGAAGTCGAGATCCTCCACGATCAATTGCTTGCCCGCTTCAGCAACGATCCAAACTTGCGCCCCCGTGACGTGATCGTCATGGTGCCCGATATCGACAGCTACGCGCCGCATATCCGCGCGGTGTTTGGTCAGCTGGATCGTGACGACAAACGCTTCATTCCATTCACGCTCGCCGACCAGGGCCAGCGCGGCCGCGAACCGCTGCTGATTGCCGTCGAGCATCTGCTGAAAATCCCCGACAGCCGTTTCCCCGTCAGTGAAATTCTCGACTTGCTGGACGTACCGGCCCTGCGCCTGCGGTTCGGTATCGATGAGCGCGATCTGCCGACCTTGCACCGCTGGATCGAAGGCGCGGGCGTACGCTGGGGCCTCAATGCCCGGCAGAGGGAAGGGTTGGGGCTCCCCCAGGCGCTGGAACAGAACAGCTGGCATTTCGGTTTGCGCCGCATGCTGCTGGGCTATGCCGTCGGTGCAGGGAGTGCCTACGACGGCATTGAGCCGTACGATGAAATCGGCGGTCTGGATGCCGCGCTGATCGGCCCGCTGGTGGCGTTGATCGACGCCTTGCAGGTCGCCCATGACGAGCTGTCGCAACCGGCCACGCCAGCGGTGTGGGGCGCGCGGCTGCAAGCCATCATGCAGTTGTTCTTCACCGCCGACAGCGAACATGACGACTACCTGCTCGGTCAGTTGGAGGTGCTGCGGGAAACCTGGCTGGAAACCTGCGAATCGGTCGGCCTGCAAGAAGTGCTTCCATTGACCGTGGTGCGTGAGGCCTGGCTGGCAGGTCTGGATCAGGGCCGTCTGTCCCAGCGTTTTCTCGCGGGTTCGGTGAATTTCTGCACGCTGATGCCGATGCGTGCCATTCCCTTCAAAGTGGTCTGCCTGCTGGGCATGAACGATGGCGATTACCCGCGCGCGCAGCCGCCGCTGGATTTCGACCTGATGGGCAGCGATTACCGTCCCGGCGACCGTTCGCGTCGTGAGGATGACCGCTATCTTTTGCTGGAAGCACTGCTCTCCGCCCGTGATCAGCTTTACATCAGTTGGGTCGGGCGCAGCATTCGCGACAACTCCGAGCGCCCGGCGTCGGTGCTGATCGGCCAGTTGCGTGATCACCTGGCCAGCGGTTGGCGACTGATCGAAGCCGTGGAGCCGGTGGACCAACACAAGCACGATCCGGGACAGCAGTTGCTGCATAAGTTGACCCTCGAACATCCATTGCAGCCGTTCAGTTCGAAGTATTTCCAGGAAAACCTGGATTTCTTCAGCTTTGCCCGTGAATGGCAGGTGCTGCATGAAGCCACCGCCGATCTCGCCGTAGCCGAACCTTTGGTAAAGCACGAGCAGGAAGAGCCGCTGAGCCTTGCGCAATTGCAGGATTTTCTGCGCAACCCGGTCAAACACTTCTTCAACCAGCGGCTGAAAATCTTCTTTGAAGTCAGCGAAGCACCGTTGGCCGACGAGGAGCCGTTCGTACTCGATGCCCTTGAGCGCTACAGCCTCAGCGACAGCCTGCTACAGGCCGCCTTGGGTGAGCCGGAGCACATCGAAGTTTCGCTGCGCGCTCAGGCTGGCCGTCTGCAAGCCAGCGGGTTGTTGCCGATGGCCGGCTTCGGCACACTGCTGCAGGATGAATTGATCGAGCCTCTGCCGGATCTGTTGCAGCGTCATCAAGACCTGCTGTTGCAGTGGCCGGAGCGGTTGCACAGCGCGCTGCCGGTCAATTGGGCGTATCAGGGCATCGAACTGGATGGCTGGCTCGATGGGCTGTATCGCAGCACCGAAGGGCAGCTGTTGGCAGTCACGGCGGTGCCGAACGCGATTGGTGGGAAGAA
Organism: Pseudomonas sp. NPDC090208; assembly: GCF_044746785.1. NCBI lineage: Bacteria > Pseudomonadati > Pseudomonadota > Gammaproteobacteria > Pseudomonadales > Pseudomonadaceae > Pseudomonas > Pseudomonas sp. NPDC090208. The sequence continues at coordinate 251,515 of NZ_JBIVCU010000011.1, read as the reverse complement.
GAGCCGCAAATGGCATCGCCTGATCAAGCCCTGGGTCAATCATCTGGTGGCCTGCGCCTGCAACCTGCCGCTGACCACCGCGCTGGTGGCCAGCGACGACACGCTACTCCTGCCTCCGCTGGACAGAGACACGGCGGCGAATACCCTGAACGATCTGCTGCTGGCCTGGCAACACGGTATGCAGCGACCGCTGCCGGTCGCGGTAAGAACGGCATTCGCCTGGCTCGGACAGACCGACGAAACCAAAGCCGAAGCCGCTGCGCGCAAAGCCTACGACGGCGACGGTCAGACCAGCGATGGTGAGCGGGTGCAGAGCACCGCACTGTTGCGGCAATTCCCCGATTTCGACGCCTTGTTGGCCAGCGAAGAGTTCGTCGGCTGGTGCGAGTCGCTGTACAAACCGATATTCGACGCGCCCTGGCAATCCCTGTCCAGCGAGGAGGCCGGAGCATGAGCAACCCACAACAACCCCTGGCGCTGCGTTTCCCGCTCAAAGGCAGCCAGTTGATCGAAGCCAGTGCCGGCACCGGCAAGACGTTCACCATTTCGGCGCTGTACCTGCGCCTGGTGTTGGGACATGGCGGCGACGCCGCAGGCTTTGGCCGTGAGCTTCTGCCGCCGCAGATTCTGGTGGTGACCTTCACCGATGCGGCGACCAAAGAACTGCGCGACCGTATTCGCACCCGTCTGGCCGAAGCCGCCCGGTTTTTCCGCGAAGAGATTGAAGCACCCGACGCATTGATCGCCGAGCTGCGCAACAGCTTTGCCGACGAACACTGGAGCGCTTGTGCAGGACGGCTGGACATCGCGGCGCAGTGGATGGACGAGGCGGCGGTTTCGACCATCCACAGCTGGTGCCAACGCATGCTGCGTGAGCACGCTTTCGACAGTGGCAGCCTGTTCACCCAGAGCCTGGAAACCGACCACAGCGACCTGCTGGGCGAGGTGCTGCGCGATTACTGGCGGACCTTCTGCTACCCCATGAGCGGCGACGCCCTGAACTGGGTGCGTGACAACTGGGGCGGGCCGGCAGCGCTGTTGCCAAGGGTGCGTGCGTTGTTTGGCCGTTCGCGGGCGAGCGTTACTCAAGAGCCGGCGCAACTGATCGAAGCCTCGGTGCAACAACGGCGTGAAGCCTTGCAGGCGTTGAAGTCGCCCTGGGCCGAATGGGCTGCCCAGCTGTACGCCATTTGCCTCGACGGGGTGAAGGCCAAGACCGTCGACGGGCGCAAGATGCAGGAGCGTTACTTCAAGCCATGGTTCGACAAGCTGATCGCCTGGGCCAATGACGAGCAACAGGAATATCTGGACCTCGGCACCGGCTTCACTCGCCTGACGCCCGACGGCATGGCCGAAGCCTGGAAAGGCACGCCACCCGATCACCCGGCACTCGACGCCATGGTCCTGCTGAAAGATGCGCTAGACAGCCTGCCGACCCCTGACGCAGCCGTGCTGGAGCATGCGGCGCAGTGGGTGGGCGATCGCTTTGAAGAAGAGAAGCGCCGCCGTGCGGAAATGGGTTTCGACGACATGCTGTTGCGCCTCGATGCCGCGCTCCACGGACCTGCGGGAGAGCGCCTGGCAACCTTGATTCGCGAGCAGTTTCCGGTCGCGCTGATTGACGAATTCCAGGACACCGACCCGGTGCAGTACCGGATCTTCGACAGCATCTACCGTCTCGAAGCCAACGATGAAAGCACCGGACTGTTCCTGATCGGCGACCCCAAACAGGCGATCTACGCCTTCCGCGGCGCCGATATCTACACCTACCTGAAGGCGCGTTACGCGACCGAAGGGCGGCTGCATACGTTGGGTACCAACTTCCGTTCCAGCCATGGCATGGTCGACGCGGTGAACCATGTTTTCCAGCGTGCCGAGGACGCTGCGATGGGGCGCGGTGCGTTTCTGTTCCGCAGTGCCGAGGGCAACCCGGTGCCGTTTCTGCCGGTGGCGTCACAAGGGCGCAAAGAGCATTTCCAGGTGGACGGTCAAAACGTCGCCGCGCTGAATGTCTGGCAGCTTGCCAGTGATCAGGCCGTGTCCGGCACGTTGTATCGGCAACAGTTGGCGGCCAGTTGCGCCAGCGAAATCGTGCGCTTGCTCAACGGTGGGCAGCAGGGCCGTGCCGGCTTTGCCAAAGACGGTGAAGCGCTGCGCGGTGTGCTACCCGCCGACATCGCGATTCTGGTGCGTGACGGCAGGGAAGCGCAGGCCGTGCGCGGCGAACTGTCGGCGCGAGGGGTCCGCAGTGTCTACCTGTCGGACAAGGATTCGGTGTTTGCCGCCCAAGAGTCGCAAGACCTGCTGGCATGGCTGAAGGCCTGTGCCGAGCCGGATGCCGAACGCATCCTGCGCGCTGCGCTGGCGAGCATCACCCTCGATCTGCCGCTGGCCGAACTGGAGCGGCTGAATCAGGACGAACTGGCGTGGGAAAACCGCGTGCTGCAGTTCCGTGAGTACCGCCGCATCTGGCGTACCCAAGGGGTGCTGCCGATGCTGCGTCGTCTGCTGCACGACTTCCGTCTGCCCCAGACGCTGATCCGGCGCAGCGACGGCGAGCGGGTGCTGACCAACCTGCTGCATTTGTCGGAGCTGATGCAACAGGCCGCTGCCGAACTGGATGGCGAGCAGGCGTTGATTCGCCATCTGAGCGAACATCTGGCGCTGTCGGGGCAGGCCGGTGAAGAACAGATTTTGCGTCTGGAAAGCGACGAGCAACTGGTCAAGGTGGTGACCATCCACAAGTCCAAGGGCCTGGAATACCCGCTGGTGTTCCTGCCGTTCATTTGCTCGTTCAAACCAGTGGATGGCAGCCGTTTGCCCCTGCATTTCCACGACGCCGACGGCCAGGCACACATCAGCCTGCAACCGACCGCTGCACTGATCGAGCAGTCAGACGACGAGCGTCTGGCCGAAGACCTGCGTCTGCTCTACGTGGCGTTGACCCGCGCGCAACACGCCTGCTGGCTGGGCGTGGCCGACCTCAAGCGCGGTAACGCCGGCGGTTCGGTCCTGCATCGTTCGGCGCTGGGCTACCTGCTGGGTGGCGGGGCAGCGCTGGTCGAATCGACGGGATTGAGTGACTGGCTGCAAGCGCTGGCGAACGACAAGGCGGTGATTCACATCGACACCGTTCCCGAGCCCACCACTGAAACGTTCAGCGCGCCGCGCAATGTCGCCGCCCTGAGCAAGCCGCGCCTGCCTCGACGCAGCGCCAGAGAGAATTGGTGGATCGCTTCCTACAGTGCGCTGCGCATCGGCGACACCATCACCGACAGCGGCGATCAGTCTCCCGACAGTGCCCAGGCGCAAAAGCTGTTCGACGACGAACGCCTCGACCCCGATGCGCCGCGAGAGGTCCCGGCCAGTGGCGGCGATATCCATCGCTTCCCACGCGGGCCGAACCCCGGCACCTTTTTGCACGGCTTGCTGGAATGGGCCGGGCAGGAAGGGTTTGCCGCCGCGGCCAGCGATCCCAAAGCGCTGGAGAAAGCCATCGCCCGACGCTGCAACCGACGTGGCTGGGAAGGCTGGATCAGCACTTTGAACGACTGGCTGCGGCACCTGCTGGATGTGCCGCTGCGGCTCGCGCCTGACGATGAGCCCGTGGCGTTGCGGGCGCTGGATCAACCGAACCAGTACCGGGTCGAGATGGAGTTCTGGTTTGCCTGTTCCCATGTCGAGGTCGCGCAACTGGATGCGCTGGTGCGCCGTTTCACCCACAACGGCGCTCCTCGCGCGGCGGCGGAAACCGTGGCGCTGAACGGCATGTTCAAGGGTTTCATCGACCTGACCTTCGAGCATCAGGGCCGCTATTACGTGGCGGACTACAAATCCAACTGGCTGGGTGCCGACGACGAGGCCTATACGCAACTGGCCATGGAGGGCGCGATTCTGGACAACCGCTACGACCTGCAATATGTGCTCTATCTGCTGGCGTTGCACCGGCAACTTAAAGCGCGGCTGCCGGACTACGACTATGACCGGCACATGGGCGGCGCGCTGTATCTGTTCGTGCGCGGCAGTCGTTCGGCGAGCCAAGGTGCCTGGTTCACCCGGCCACCGCGTGAGTTGATCGAGAGCCTCGATCAGCTGTTTCAGGGCCGTGCCCTGACCCAGGACGACGTGTTGTCAGGAGAACTCGCATGAGCCGTACCTTCGCTGAATTGCTGCCGACGCCGCTGGATGCCGAGAGCCTGGCTGCACTGCAGCCGCTGACCCGCGTGGCCGATCTGTTGCTGTTGTTGCAGCGCTGGGTCGAGCGCGGCTGGTTGCGCGCGCTGGACAAGGCCTTCGTGGCGTTCCTTGCCGAGATTGATCCGACAGCGGACTCGCTGGTGCTGCTGGCGGCGGCATTGACCAGCCACCAACTGGGTCACGGCCACGTTTGCCTGGACTTGTACGAAACACTCAAAGAACCGGATTTCGCCCTGTCGTTGCCGCCGGAAGGCGACGTGCTGTCGACGCCGATGCTGCTGCCGTCGGCGCTGCTCAAGACGCTGGACGGTGCGTCCTGGTGCAAGGCACTGGCGGCCAGCACGCTGGTTGCAGCGGCAGGCGACAACAGCGAGGCGGCGGCACAGAAGCCATTGGTGCTGGTGGAGCGGCGCCTGTACCTGCGCCGCTACTGGACGTATGAACGGCGCATCGATGCCGCGCTGCGTCGTCGTCTGGCACAAGGGGAGCCGGCGCCGGAAGATCTGGCTGCCCGCCTGGATGGGTTGTTCGGTGCGGCCAGCTCGGCGCCTGACGCTCAGATCGACTGGCAGAAGCTGGCCTGTGCGCTGGCGACCCGGGGTGCGTTCAGCATCATCACCGGTGGTCCCGGCACCGGCAAGACCACCACCGTCGTGCGTCTGCTGGCGTTGCTGCAATCGCCGGCGGTGGAGCGCGGCCAGCCTCTGCGCATTCGTCTCGCGGCACCGACCGGCAAGGCGGCGGCGCGGCTGACCGAATCCATCAGCCTGCAGGTGCGCTCGCTTGAAGTACCGGACAACGTCAAAGAGAAAATCCCCAGCGACGTGACCACGGTCCACCGTCTGTTGGGCAGTCGTCCCGGCACCCGGCACTTCCGTCATCACGCCGGCAACCCGCTGCCGCTGGACGTGCTGGTGGTCGATGAAGCGTCGATGATCGACCTGGAGATGATGGCCAACCTGCTGGATGCCTTGCCGCCCCACGCGCGCATGGTGCTGCTTGGCGACAAGGACCAATTGGCTTCGGTGGAAGCCGGTGCGGTGCTGGGGGATCTGTGTCGCGACGCCGAGGCCGGGATGTACAGCCCGCAGACTCAAGCCTGGCTGACCTCGGCCAGCGGCGAGAACATGGGCCGCAGCGGTTTGCAGTCCGGTGACGACGTGCAGCACGCGCTGGCGCAGCAAGTGGTGATGCTGCGTCACTCTCGACGTTTCGGCGCGGGCAGCGGCATCGGTCAGCTGGCGAAGGCGGTCAACCAGCAGCAGGATCAGGAGGCGCGAGCGCTGCTCGGCGATACCCGCTTTAAGGACCTGTATTCGGAGAAAGTCAGCGAGCACGACCGCACCTTTGCACGGTTGGTCATCAAGGGCCATGGCGATGGGCCGCAGGGCTATCAGCATTACTTGGATGTCATGAACCGACAGCGGCCGCAGGATCTGGCCACCATTGAAGATCCACGCTGCGTCGAGTGGGCGCGCAAGGTTCTGGATGCTTTCGATGAATTCCAGTTGCTCTGCGCCGTGCGCAAGGGCGACTGGGGTGTGGAGGGCTTGAACCAGCGCATCACCGGGATTCTGTTCAACGCCGGGCTGATCGAGAGTGATCAGCAATGGTACGAAGGCCGCCCGGTGCTGATGACCCGCAACGACTACGGGCTGGGCTTGATGAACGGCGACATCGGCATTGCACTGCGTTTGCCGGAGGGTGCACCCGAGGAAAACCGGCAGGCATTGCGTGTGGCGTTTCCGCGTAACGACGGCAGCGGCGGGGTGCGCTTCGTGCTGCCGAGCCGGCTCAACGATGTGGAAACGGTGTACGCGATGACCGTGCACAAATCCCAGGGCTCGGAGTTCGCCCACACCGCACTGATGCTGCCCGACGCGCTCAACCCGGTGCTGACCAAGGAGCTGATCTACACCGGCATTACCCGGGCCAAGAATTGGTTCACGCTGATCGAGCCGCGGCAAGGGGTGTTCGAAGAAGCGGTGCGGCGCAAGGTCAAGCGGCTGAGTGGGTTGATGCTGGAGGTGTGAATGCGCCGGCCACGTCACGCCGGGCATCGAATTGTGGGAGGGAGCCCTGCTCGCGAAAGCGCCGGGTCAGTCAACATCGTAGCGGTTGATCTGACGCATTCGCGAGCAGGGCTCCCTCCCACAGGATCGCTGTCAGCCACAAGTTTTGTGGATTGCCGCCAAACCTGTAGGAGTGAGCTCTGCTCGCGATGGCGGTGTGTCAGTCAGCGCGATATTGCCGGATCCGACGCCTAAGACAGTTGGCCCTCTCCCACAGGTTTTGTGCATGGGCCGGGATGTGGCGTCGTTTATTCAGCCCTTATCAAGTCGCACAAAACGAATTACCCAACTCCACCCGGCCAAAGCTGGCGCCTTCGGTCAGCGGGGTGATCGCCAGCATCTGGTCCATGCGCACTTCGCCGATGTCGTCGGCGAACAGCAGAAATTCTTCCTTGCTCGGCGCGGTGCGGGTGGTCAGCGGTGTGCCTTCGAAGGTCGTGCCGTCGACCAGCTCGACCTTCAACCGGTAACGGTGCATGCAAGCGATCTCCAGATAGTCATAGAGATCGCAACTCAGTGGCGTGTAGTTGTCCATGTCGGGCTCCGGGGCGGCGTGGCGGTGCTATCGCAGTTGCTCCACGATAGCCGCTCACGCTTCCTTGCGCACCGGCTCCGGCTGAGCGGCCAGAGCGTCGAGGCCCATGAATTTGCGCACCCGCTCGCCACACTGATCGGCCAGGATGGCCTGCGGCGAGGCGTCCACCTGCACCAGACCGTTTTCCATGAAAATCACCCGGTCGGAAATCGACAGGGCGAAGTCCATTTCGTGGGTGACGATCAGCATGGTCATGCCTTCTTTCGCCAGGTCGGCGATGACCTTGAGTACGTCGCCCACCAGTTCCGGATCCAGCGCTGAAGTCGGTTCGTCGAACAGCATGACCTGCGGGTCCATCGCCAGCGCACGGGCAATCGCCACACGCTGCTGCTGGCCGCCGGACAGCTGATGCGGGTATTTGTGGGCATGGGCCAGCAGGCCGACCTTGTCCAGCAGGGCATAGGCACGCTGTTCGCTGATGGCCTTGTCACGACCGTGATAACGCGGCGCCAGGGTCACGTTGTCGAGGATGGTGCGGTGCGGGAACAGGTTGAAGTTCTGGAACACCATGCCGATGCGCTGCACGCCACGGCGGATCTGCGGGGCGTTGGGGCTGTCGCCGGCATGAATGAAGCCTTCGCCGAACAGGATGATTTCGCCCTGGTCGATGCTCTCAAGGCTGTTCACCGTGCGGATCAGCGACGTCTTGCCCGAGCCCGACGGGCCGATGATGGAAATCACCTGGCCGCTGTTCACTTCCAGATTGATGCCCTTGAGCACATGGTGCTGGCCGTAGCTCTTGTGAATGTCGACCAGTTGCAGCGCCGGTGCCGTACCAGGGCCGGCATCCGTGCGACGGGCCTTGCCCGGCTGTGCGACAAGGCTGCCACGCAGGCGGCTCAGGGCACTGTCATCAAGGGTTTGTGGCTTGCGGTTGTTCAGCTCCAGATGCTGCTCCAGCCAGTGGAACAGCCAGCCGAACACGGTGACGATCATCACGTAATACACCGCCACCGCCGACAGGGTTTCCATCACCAGGAAGTTCTGCGCGTACAGGCGCTGGCCGACGGTGAGCAGTTCGGTGAGGGAAATCACCGACACCAGCGAGGTCAGTTTCACCACGGTGATGTATTCGTTGATCAGGGTCGGCAGAGAGATGCGGAACGCCTGCGGAATCACGATCAGTCGCTGCATGCCGATCAGGCCGATGCCCAGCGCCCGGCCGGCCTCCTTCTGGCCTTTGGCGACCGAAATCAGCCCGCCGCGATGGATCTCCGCCATGTACGCCGCTTCAGTGACCACCAGCGCCAGCAGTCCGGAATAGAACGGGTTGGACAGCACCTCGCGGGTGACCGGAAACATCTGCGGCAGGTTGTAGGTGAACACCACTAGCACCAGCAGCGGGACACTGCGGAAGAACCAGATATAAATCGACGCGGGCACGCTGATCCAGCGCGCGGTCGAGAGTTTCGCCGAGGCCAGCAGGAAACCCAGCAGCATGCCGATGAACCAGCCCAGCGCGCTGAGCTCGATCACCGTGATGCAGGATTCCCAGAAGTCGGCGACCGAGAACAGCGAAAAAAAGTAGGACCATTCGAATTGCATACACACACCTCAGCGGGCAGGCCCTACGGGCAATCCCTCGTCAAACGTGAGCCCCTGTAGGAGTGAGCTTGCCCGCGATTGCATTCTTCCAGACACATAAGTGGTGTCTGATACAACGCATCGCGAGCAGGCTCACTCCTACAAGGGATGAAGCGTCAGCCTCAGTTACTCGGCTCTTCCAGGTTGTACTTCTTCAGCAGCGCTGCGTACTCACCGGATTTCTTGGTTTCGTCGAAGGCCTTGAGCAGCGCCTGATACAGCTCGTCGTTGCCCTTCTTCACGTAGATGCCGAGGGTTTGCTGATAGATCGAATGCTCGGTGCTGACCACTACGCGGCCCTTGGTGCGTTCGGCGATCATGCCGGCGGCGCCGTCGATTTCCACCTGTGCCTGAACGTTGCCGGACAGCAGCGCCTGGGTCACTTCCGGCGCCGACGGGAACTCGCTGACCGAGATCGCGCCTTTGCCGCCCGGCACGCAGGTTTCGGCAGACAGCTTGTTGAACTGGGCGACCCAGGTGGTGCCTTTTTCCAGGCCGATCTTCAGGCCGCAGAGGTCTTCCGGCACCTTGGGTTTCACCGGGCTGTCCTTGAGCACCATGATCGCCGCGCCGGTCTTGGCGTAGGCGATGGTTTGCGCCTGGGTCTGGCGCTCAGGGGTGATGTACATGCCGGAAATGATCGCGTCGTAGTGACCGGCATTGAGGCTGAGGATCAGGCTGGAGAACTTGGTGTCGACGAAGTCGGCCTTGAGGTTCATGTGCTTGGCCAGCAGGTGCGACAGTTCAGGGTCGGAGCCGACGACGTTTTTCTTCTCGTCGTAGGACTCGAACGGCGGGTAGGTGATCTCCATGCCGACCTTGAACTGGCCGGGTGTCACCGTGGTAGCGGCCTGGGCCACGGTACCGAATACGGAAGCGCCAAGTACGGCGGTGGCAAGAACGCTCAGGCGAACAACAGTGTTCAGGGTATTGCGCATCGTCGATGACTCCACGTCAGGAAGGTAAGGCACGGTTGGTCTGGAAAAATCGGTCAGGCTCGTGAGCGGGCGTCGCATCAGGACGGCTCCTGTGCCTGATTCTTCAAATGGCCGAAGCTCGAAGGCTTGCGGGCTTTTTCGTACAACTTGAGTTCGCCACTCTCGACCTTGCGCCGCAGGTACTGGTAGGTCTGCAAGGCCTGGCCGAACATGTGTTCGCCGATGGTGATTTCCTCGTAGGCCTGGCTGCCGTCCTCGCTGCTCTGGTTCATGAAGGCCGGCAGCGGCTTGATCTGCGTATGGAAATCACAGGCAAAGAACAGCGGAAAGGAATAGCGCTCCTCGCTGACGGTGCGTACCCGGTGAGCCGTAGCAACGAACGTACCAGCGGTCATCACCTCCAGCATGTCGCCGATGTTGACCACGAAAGCGCCTTCCACCGGCGGAGCGTCGATCCACTGGCCCAGATCGTTCATCACCTCAAGCCCCGGCTTGTCCGCCAGCAGCATGGTGAAGCACTCGTAATCGGTGTGTGCACCAATACCGGGCGCATCCTGCGCGGCGCCGTCGAACGGGTAATGGATCAGGCGCAGCTTGGACGGCGGGCGAGTGACCATCGGGTCGAAGTAGCCTTCTTCCAGACCCAGCGCCAGGGCAAAGCCGTCGAACAGCGTGCGACCGAGGGCGAACACCGCGGCGTAATAGGCTTCCACTGCCGGACGGAAACCGGGCAGGTCAGGCCATTCGTTGGCGCCGATCAGCGGGGTCTTGGCGATCACCAGTGGGTCGTCGTCGCCGACTTCGAAACCGATGTCGAAGGCTTCCTTGTGATCCGGCTTGCCCTTGGAGTACACCTCTTCGCCTTCCGGCACGAAGCCCTTGTGGCTGCGCGACGTGCCGATGTAGTGCTGCATCTTGTAGTCCAGAGACTGGGCGAACAGGTCCTTGGCCGCCTGACGCAGGCCGGCGATCAACTCGGGGGCGATGCCGTGGTTCTTCACGTACAGAAAGCCCACCTCCCGCGCGGCCTTGCCCAGTTCGTCGGCCACGGCCTGGCGATGGGTGATGTCGGCGCTGAACAGACCGGCGATGTCGACCACCGGGATGCTGCTGAAATTGGCCACCTTCGGTGCTGCCGCAGTTGACTGATCAGGCATGGCGAAACGCTCCTTAACGGCTTGTTGTATGAGTAAAGCGCTGAAAGTGCTCACGTTCGGTTTTTGCCATCCACACGTTCAGCGACCACAGATCGGCCACCGGTACGTTGGTGAAGGGCAGGTGATGCAGGTAGCCGTCGGCGCCGAATTCCGGGGTCAGGGTGGTGACCTGATATCCGCGTGCCTGCTGGGCTTTCCAGATGGCTTCCCAGTGCTGCTGGTGGAAGGCCAGCTCGCGGGCCCGCTCGGGGGCGGCGGGGTGTGGGACTTGCGGGCCCTGGTCGTAGCCGACGCGGGCCTGAATGTGATGGACGCGCTCGACGAAGGCGCTGAGGTCGTCTTCCGGGTCGTCGAGCAGGCGCTCGCAAGTGACGATCCAGTGGCTGATGTCGCTGGTGAAGCGCAGGTCCGGCAATTGACGGATCAGTTCCAGCGTCACCCACGGGTTGAACAGCGACCGGGCGCGGTGAGTTTCGAAGGTAACGGTCTGGCCGTGCTTGCGCGCCAGTTCCAACGCCTGACCGAAGAATTCGACCTGCTGCGCCAGCGGCCAGCGGTCATTGCCGGGCAGCACGTTGACGAAACGCGGCGCCAGCTCGGTAGACCAGCCGAGTTTCTTGTCCAGATCGGTGAGGTGCTCGGCGACGGTGGCCGATTGTTCAGGGAGAACGTCGTAGGCGGTGAAGACGGTGGCGATGTAGGGCAGGTGATTGGCCCGCAGGAAGGCGCCAAACTCGGCACGCTCCACCGGCGTCAGCGGCAGGCGGGCTTCCATGCCATCGAAGCCGGCCCCCAGCAGCTCGTCCAGTGCCTGAGCCTTGCTGGCGGTGTAACCCCACATCGTGCGGAAGATTTCCAGTTTCATCGATCGTCCTCAAAGATTGCGTCATACGACTGACGTGCCGTGCGGCATGGCTCCGCCCCGGCGCGAACCGAAACGGGATACAGCGGCAGTCACATCTGAAAAAGGCAATCTTCGGGCCGTGTCTCTACTGGACGGGCTCCTTTATTGAGGCCGATCTTAGGTGCGGTTTTGGCGACGGAAGAATAGGAAAGCTCAAATGCATAGTTCAGAGATTTCTAAACTATGGTGGCGAGGTGCAATCTAGACCTTTGCACAGGGTCTGTAGGAGCTGGCTTGTCCTGCGAGCGGCTGCGCAGCAGTCGTAAAACCGGTCAACGCGGTGTGCCTGACTGACCGCGTTCGTAGGTTTTACTGCCGCTTCGTGCCAGCTCGCAGGACAAGCCAGCTCCCACAGGGGGCGGTGTCAGTCCACAAAACTCATCACTTCCGACTCCCCCAACAAAAACGCCTGATTCTTCTCGGTCGCGGTGCGGATGTAGTCCCACAACAATGTAATCCGCTTGAGCTTCCTCAGGTCCTCGCGGCAGTACATCCAGAACTGCCGGGTGATGTTCACTTCGCTTTCCAGCACTGGCAGCAGCCGTGAATCCTGTGCCGCGAGAAAGCAGGGCAGGATCGCCAGGGCGCGGCCTTGCAGGGCGGCAACGTATTGGGCGATGACGCTGGTGCTGCGCAGGTGGGCGTGGGCGCCGGGGAGCAGGTTGCTCAGGTAGAGCAGTTCGGAGCTGAAGGCCAGATCGTCGACGTAGCTGATGAACGGGTGTTCGCTGAGGTCGTCGACCTGTTTGATCGGCGCGTGGTTATCGAGGTATTCGCGGGTGGCGTACAGGCGCAGGTTGTAGTCGCACAGTTTGCAGCACACGTAGGGGCCGTGTTCCGGGCGTTCCAGAGCGATGACGATGTCGGCTTCGCGTTTGGACAGGCTGATGAAGTGCGGCAGCGGCAGGATGTCCACCGAGATCGCCGGGTAGGTGTCGGTGAAATGGCTGAGCTGCGGAGTAATGAAAAAGCTGCCGAAGCCTTCGGTGCAGCCCATGCGCACATGGCCCGAGAGGGCCACCCCGGAGCCGGACACTTGCTCGCAGGCGATGTGCAGGGTGCTCTCGATGGATTCGGCCGAACCCAGCAGGCGCTGCCCTTCGGCGGTCAGGACAAAGCCGTTATTACGGGACTTTTCGAACAGCAGGGTGCCCAGCGAGGCTTCCAGCGAATTGATCCGCCGCGACACGGTGGTGTAATCCACCGCCAGCCGCTTGGCCGCTGAACTGGCCTTGCGGGTGCGTGCCACTTCCAGAAAAAACTTCAGGTCATCCCAGTTGAGGGCACTCAGGGATGTGATGTTTTTTTGCATGTTGGACCTGCTTTTATGTGCGTTCTTGTTAGAAGTTTGCACATCTATACTCCGAAGCGCGGGCCGATCCAACTGGAACCCCAAGCGAACATCCCTTGTAGGAGCCGGCTTGCTGGCGAACCCGGTAGGTCAGTCGGCATCGTCGTTGCAGACAGGTCGCTTTCGCCAGCAAGCCGGCTCCCACCATTCAGCAATCTTTTCGAGACCGAGGTCAGACAGGACAAAACCGCATCACCCACACGCCATAACACCCTGCACAACAATAAATAAGCGGAGGAGTTTATGAAGCACGCGATTACCGTGGACGTCGGAGCTGCCAGCGCAGCCTCGACCAGCAAGCGCAAATCCTATCGCCTCGCCGGTGCGGCGAGCATGGCCGGCACCACCATCGAGTGGTACGACTTTTTCCTGTACGGCACGGCTGCCGCGCTGATCTTCAACAAAATCTTTTTTCCGGCGCTGGACCCTATCATCGGTGTACTGGCGGCGTTCGCCACCTATGCCGTGGGCTTTCTGGGGCGTCCGCTGGGCGGCATCGTCTTCGGTCATTTCGGTGACCGCATCGGGCGCAAATCCATGCTGCTGTTCACTCTGATGCTGATGGGGATTCCGACCATCATCATCGGCCTGATCCCCACTTATCAGCAGATCGGCTACTGGGCCGCCGTGTTGCTGGTGACCATGCGCTTCTTGCAGGGCATGGCGGTCGGCGGCGAATGGGGCGGGGCTGTGTTGATGGCGGTCGAGCACGCGCCGGAAGGCAAGAAAGGTTTCTACGGCAGCCTGCCACAAACCGGTGTGGGCGCCGGGCTGGTGCTGGCGTCGCTGGCGATGGGGCTAGTGGCGAAACTGCCGGAAGAGGACATGCTCAGTTGGGGCTGGCGCCTGCCGTTTCTGGCCAGCATCGTGCTGCTGGGGGTGGGCTGGCTGATTCGTCTGAAAGTCCCGGAATCGCCGGATTTCGAAAAGCTGAAAAAGGACAAGATCGCGGTCAAGGTGCCGCTGTTTCAGGTGTTCCGCAACCATCCTCGGGAAACCCTGACCATCATCGGCGCACGCACTGCCGAGAACGCCTGGTTCTACATGTCGGTGACGTTCGCCCTGGCCTACGCCGCCAACCAGTTGCAGATCCCTCGCGCCGACATTCTCAGCGCGATCACCGCCGGGGCGGCGCTGTCGCTGATCACCATGCCGTTGTGCGGGCACCTGTCCGACAAGGTCGGCCAGAAGCGCCTGTACTTCGCCGGACTGCTGTTGCTCTGCGCCTTCGTTTATCCGTTCTTCGCCATGCTCGGCACCCGCGAGCCGCAACTGGTCTGGTGGGCCATGGTGCTGGCGGTGGGCGTGGTGTTCCCGATTCTGTACGCGCCGGAATCGCTGCTGTTCGCCCGGCAGTTCCCGGCAGAAATCCGCTACAGCGGCATCTCGGTGTCGGTGCAACTGGCTGGCGTACTGGGCGGCGGCTTCGCTCCGATGATCGCCACGCAACTGTTGGCGGTCGGTGATGGCCGTCCGCATTACGTGATCGTTTACCTGCTGGGCATGGCCCTGGTGGCGCTGGTTTGCACGGCGATGATGAAGCGCGATCCGGTGAGAAGTTCGTCGGCCCGAATCTGATTATCGGCGCTGCCGAGGCGGCGCCGTTTTGAATGGAGAACACTGCAATGAACGTTTTGAACAAGAACAACACCACAGTGGCCCGCGTGAAAATGCTGATCGACGGCGAGTGGGTCGAGTCGCAAAGCAGCCAGTGGCTGGATGTGATCAACCCGGCCACCCAGCAGGTGCTGGCGCAGGTGCCGTTCGCCACCAGCGCTGAGGTGGACGCCGCCGTGGCCGCTGCGCACAAGGCCTTCAAGACCTGGCGCGACACGCCGATCGGTGCGCGCATGCGCATCATGCTCAAGCTGCAGGCGCTGATTCGCGAGCACTCCAAGCGCATCGCCGTGGTGCTCAGTGCCGAGCAGGGCAAGACCATTGCCGATGCCGAAGGCGACATCTTTCGCGGTCTGGAAGTGGTCGAACACGCCTGTTCCATCGGCACCCTGCAGATGGGTGAATTCGCCGAGAACGTTGCCGGTGGCGTCGACACCTACACCCTGCGCCAACCGCTGGGCGTGTGCGCCGGCATCACGCCGTTCAACTTCCCGGCGATGATTCCGCTGTGGATGTTCCCGATGGCCATCGCCTGCGGCAATACCTTCGTGCTCAAGCCGTCCGAGCAGGACCCGATGTCGACCATGCTGCTGGTGGAACTGGCGGTGGAAGCCGGAGTGCCGGCCGGTGTGCTCAACGTGGTACACGGCGGCAAGGACGTGGTGGACGCCATCTGCACGCACAAGGACATCAAGGCGATTTCCTTTGTCGGCTCGACCGCCGTCGGCACCCATGTCTATGACCTGGCGGGCAAGCATGGCAAGCGCGTGCAGTCGATGATGGGCGCCAAGAACCACGCCGTGGTGCTGGCCGATGCCAACCGCGAGCAAACGCTGAATGCGCTGGTCGGTGCCGGTTTTGGTGCGGCAGGCCAACGCTGCATGGCGACCTCGGTGGTGGTCCTGGTCGGCGCCTCGAAACAATGGATTCCCGAGCTCAAGGCGCTGGCGCAGAAGCTCAAGGTCAACGCCGGCAACGAGCCGGGCACCGATGTCGGGCCGGTGATTTCCAAACGCGCGAAGCAGCGGATTCTCGACCTGATCGAAAGCGGCGTGAAGGAAGGCGCCAGGCTGGAGCTGGACGGACGCGACATTCAGGTGGCCGGATACGAGGATGGCAATTTCATCGGTCCGACGCTGTTCACCGGCGTGACCACGGCGATGCAGATCTACACCCAGGAAATCTTCGGCCCGGTGCTGTCGGTGATCGAGGTCGACACGCTGGATCAGGCCATCGAGCTGGTCAACGCCAACCCGTTCGGTAACGGCGTCGGTCTGTTCACCCAGAGCGGTGCGGCGGCGCGCAAGTTCCAGAGCGAAATCGACGTCGGTCAGGTTGGCATCAACATCCCGATTCCAGTGCCGGTGCCGTTCTTCAGTTTCACCGGCTCGCGCGGCTCCAAGCTCGGCGATCTGGGTCCGTACGGCAAACAGGTGGTGCAGTTCTACACTCAGACCAAGACCGTCACCAGCCGCTGGTTCGATGACGACAGCGTGAATGACGGGGTGAATACGACGATCAATCTGCGTTGATCGAAGGACGGGCCGGCATGCCCCTGTGGGAGCGAATTCATTCGCGAAGCGGCGTTTCAGGCGGTGAGTCCGTGTCGACTGAAACGCAAACATCTCTCCTGTAGGAGTGAGCTTGCTCGCGATAGCGTCGTGTCAGATTCATCATCGGCGCCTGACACACCGCAATCGCGAGCAAGCTCACTCCTACAAAGGACCTCGTAAGGAGAACACCATGAAAATCGCATTCATCGGTCTGGGCAACATGGGCGCGCCGATGGCGCGCAACCTGATTCGGGCCGGGCATCAACTGCATCTGTTCGACCTCAACAAACAGGTGCTGAACGAGCTGGCCGAACTCGGCAGCCGCATCAGCGAATCGCCGAAACATGCCGCGCAGGATGCCGAGTTGGTGATCACCATGCTGCCGGCAGCGGCCCATGTGCGCGCGGTGTACCTGAACGACGACGGCGTGCTGGCGGGGATTGCCCCTGGCGTGCCGGCGGTGGATTGCAGCACCATCGACCCGCAGACCATTCGCGACGTGGCGGCCGCTGCGGCGAAGCAGGGCGTGGTGGTCGGCGATGCGCCGGTGTCCGGCGGCACCGGCGGCGCTCAGGCCGGCACGCTGACGTTCATGGTCGGTGCCAGCGTCGAGCACTTCACCGTGCTCAAGCCGATCCTCGCGCAGATGGGGCGCAACATCGTGCATTGCGGCGATGTCGGCAACGGACAGATCGCCAAGATCTGCAACAACATGCTGTTGGGGATTTCCATGATCGGTGTGGCCGAAGCGATGGCGCTGGGCAATAGCCTTGGCATCGATACGGCGGTGCTGGCCAACATCATCAACAGCTCGACCGGCCGTTGCTGGAGTTCAGAGATGTACAACCCGTGGCCGGGCATCGTCGAAACGGCGCCGGCGTCACGAGGCTATACCGGTGGCTTTGGTGCGGAACTGATGTTGAAGGACCTCGGCCTGGCGACCGATGCCGCCAAGGCGGCGCATCAGCCGGTGATCCTTGGCGCCGTGGCGCATCAGCTGTATCAGGCGATGAGCCTGCGCGGTGATGGCGGCAAGGATTTTTCGGCGGTGATCGAGGGATATCGCAAGAAGGAATAGCCGGGTCACAGACTTGTGGGAGCCGGCTTGCTGGCGAATACAGTGTGTCAGTCGACGTCGATGTGTCTGACGTTGCGCATTCGCCAGCAAGCCGGCTCCCACAGGTTTTTCATTTGGCTCGGGCTCGGCGTCAGCCGCGCGGGCCGGCGTATTCATTGGCCCATTGCTCCTGCGTCAGCAAGTGCTGCTTGAACCGCCCGATCTGCTCCGCCACCCGCGCCGGTGATGTACCACCCCAACCGCTGCGGGCGGCGAGGGCGGCGTCCAGGGTCAGGGCGTCGAGCACTTCGGGCGTCAGCCGGGCATCGGTTTCCGCCAGCATCGCAGGGGTCAATTGTTCTAGACCGATGTCTTGCGCTTCGCACAACTGCACCAGTTGCCCGGTGATTTCGTGGGCCTCCTTGAACGGCACGCCGCGCACGGCCAGCCAGTCGGCAACTTCGGTGGCGAGGGTGAACCCCAGCGGCGCCTGATGCAGCAACTCTTCGCGGCGCACCTTCATGGTCCGCACCATGCCGGAGAATGCCGGCAGCACCAGAAACAGCGTGTCCAGCGCATCGAGCACGGCGTGTTTGTCCTCACTGAGGTCGCGGTTGTACGACAGCGGCTGGGCCTTGAGCACGGCCAGGATCGCGGTCAGCGAACCGATCAGACGGCCTGACTTGCCTCGCGCCAGTTCGGCGATGTCCGGGTTCTTTTTCTGCGGCATGATCGAGCTGCCGGTGGCATAGCCGTCGTCCAGTTCGACCCAGCGGAATTGCCGCGAGGTCCACAGACAGAACTCTTCGGCCATCCGCGAAATGTTGATCCCGAGCATGCTGGCGCAGAACAGGAATTCGGCGACATGGTCGCGGCTGGCGACCGCATCAATGGAGTTTTCGCAGGGGCCGGCGTAGCCCATTTCCGCCGCCGAGCGTTGCGGGTCGCGGGCGATGGCCGAGCCCGCCATGGCGGCAGCGCCGAGGGGCGACAGGTTGAAGCGCCGGTCCCAGTCTTGCAGGCGCTGGATGTCGCGATGAATCGCCTGGGCGTGGGCCATCAGGTGATGGGCGAAAACGATGGGTTGGGCTTGCTGAAGATGGGTGAAGCCTGGGGCGATGGTGTCGATGTGTTGCTCGGCCTGGGCCACCAGCGCCTGTTGCAGGTCGAGCACCGCCAGGGTCAGCACGCGAATCTGGTCGCGCAGCAGCAGGCGCATGTCGTTGGCGGTCTGGTCGTTGCGCGAGCGGCCGGCGCGCAGCTTGCCGCCCAGGGCGCCGAGGCGTTCGGTCAGCAGGCGTTCGATGAAGGTGTGGACGTCTTCGTCGGCATCGATGGGCTCGACCCGACCGGCGGCGAAATCTTCACCGATGGCCTGCAGGGTGTCGAGGATGCGCCGGGTTTCTTCGGCGTCGAGCAGGCCGGCCCGCTGTAACTCGTTGGCGTGGGCTCTGGAGCCGGCCAGATCGTAAGGCGTCAGGCGAAAGTAGTCGCGCGGCGCCCGCGACAGGTTGGCCATGGCAGGCGCCGGACCGGATTTGAACCGCGCGCCCCACAGGCGCTCCGTAGCATCGGACATCGGTATTTCCCCTTGGATCGGTGGAAGGCTGGCAAGCCAGGCGTCGACCAGAGCCTAGGAAAAACGGCAAGCGGGGGAAATGTCACAGATGGCAAGTGGACTTGGCAGAAATGGAAACCTGCCAGGGAGCCCAAGGTTGGCAAACCTGATCTGTGGGAGCGGGCTTGCCCGCGAAGGTGCCGTGTCAGGCAAACCTGCTGCGTTTGACCTGACGCTTTCGCGGGCAAGCCCGCTCCCACAGGTTCGGAGTTGCCTCTTGTTACAAGGGACGCACCATCAAGCCGACAGCAGGGCGTTCAGCTCGCCTTTGCGTTCCAGCAGGGCCATGTCGTCGAAGCCGCCGATGTGACGGTCGCCAATGAAGATCTGCGGCACGGTGCGACGGCCGCTGCGGTCCATCATGATCTGGCGCTGTGCGACCGAAGTCTGCACGTTGATTTCGTTGAAGCGCACGCCTTTGCCCTTGAGCAGGCTCTTGGCGGCAACACAGTAAGGGCAGGTGCTGGTGGTGTAGATGGTAACTTCAGACATGGCATTTGACTCCGTGGTCGGCCAGTGGACGCAGCCGTGGATCGGTTTTTGGAATGGCCCGGTGATGTGTGGAGCCATTCATGACGGCTTTCATATTAGTGCGGGCCGGACGGCTTTTGGCGTCTGAGCGTCGTGGATATGCGGCAGATCGTCTAACGTACACCGCCACCCTTGTAGGAGCTGGCTTGTCCTGCGACCGGCGACGCAGTCGTCGTAAAACCGGTGAATGCGGTGTGTCAGGAATGCATAGTCGTCTGAATTCACGACTGCTTCGCAGCCGGTCGCAGGGCAAGCCAGCTCCTACAGGGAAGTGATGTGTTCGTGGCTCAAGGCACCTGCGGCGTTTCAAACCACGCCTGGTCCGGTGTGGCGAAGCGCATTTTCTGGCGGACATACGTGGCGTTTTCGGCGCTGCTCAGTTGCTCCAGCAGCAGAAACGCGACTTCGGTGGCCGTGCCCGGGCCGCTTGAGGTGATGAAGCGGCCGTCGACCACCACCGGGCGATCGATGAATTGCGCGCCGCTCTCCAGCAACTGGGCTTTACGCTTGCCGCCCACCTGGTGATAGGTCGTCGCGTTGCGTCCTTTCAGCACCCCCGCACTGCCCAGGCACAGCGAGGACACGCAGACACTGGCGACGGTTTTGTCCGCCGCGACGAAGTGGCGGATGACATTCAGGAACGGCTCGCTCAACGCTTCTTCGTAGAAACCCGACGGCTCGAAACCGCCCGGCAGCGCCAGCGCATCGAAGCTGTCCAGATCGATTTCATCGAGCAGGTAACGCGGATTGAGCGACAGGCCGAACGTCGTGGTGATCTGCCGTCTCAGCCCGGCATGGACCAGTTCCAGCGGCTGATCGCCGAGCAGGTCGGCCCAGCCCAGCACGTCGGTGAACGCCGCCATTTCCAGCGGTTCGACGCCATTGGCCAACAACATCAGTACGCGTTTCATGGGGAGTCCTCGTTCAGGTGAGCGGATGGGGGTAGCGGCTCATGCTCCGCTCTGAAGCCCGGCAGCAGAAGCCCTCGAATCGGTAATCCAGTGTTTCGGTGAATGAAACGCTGACGGTGCAGCGGGCAAAAAAAATGCCTGACCGAGGTCAGGCATTTGGCGGGAGCGGTGTGGCTTAGAAAGGACGGTATGGCAGGAACTTGCCGTCCAGAGTGATCACGGCGCGGGAGCCGCCTTCCGGATCTTCGACTTTCTTGATGTCCATCTTGAAGTTGATGGCGCTGATGATGCCGTCGCCGAATTGTTCGTGGACCAGCGCCTTCAGGGTGGTGCCGTAGACCTGGATCATTTCGTAGAAACGGTACACGGTCGGGTCGGTCGGAACGCCGTTGCCGATGCTGCCACGCAGGGGGATGCTTTGCAGTTGCAGGACGTCGTCGGCGCTCAGTTCCAGACGCTGACCGATGAGGGTGGCGACTTCCTTGGTCAGCGGGTGCTGGCCGAGCAGGGCGGCGGTCACGTAGGTCAGGCTCAGGCCGGTGCCTTCGTTGAGTTGTTCGAACGTCAGGCCTTTCTTGGCTTTGCTGTCGAGAACTTTAGCGGTCAGGGCCAGGGTTGGGTCTTGGTAGGCTTGTGCTTGTGTCATGTCAGTAACTCCGGTGCGGTGTAGGGTGCTTAGCAACTCAAGTGGGTGTTGCCGGTTGCTGTGGGACTGATCATGGCGGCATTCAATTATTAGTTCCAAGACTCATATGCAATACTTTCCATAAGTGCTGCCTATAGGAATCTGCCCATGCTTCTCCGTCATCTGCGCTATCTGTTGGCGGTCGCCGACCACGGCAATTTTACCCGCGCCGCGCAAGCTCTGTACGTCTCGCAGCCGACGCTGTCACAGCAGATCCGCCAGTTGGAGGAGTCCCTCGGTGTGGAACTGCTCGACCGCAGCGCGCGCACGGTCCACCCCACCGACGCGGGTGCGGTGTACATCGAATATGCGCGGCGGATATTGCGGGACCTTGAGGCGGGCAAGCGCGCGATCCACGACGTCAAGGACCTGTCCCGGGGCAGTTTGCGGCTGGCAATGACGCCGACGTTCATGGCGTATCTGGCGGGCCCGTTGGTACGGGATTTTCTCGCGCTGTACCCGGGCATTCGTCTGGAAGTGTTCGAGCTGTCGATGGCGGATGTCGAAGCGGGGCTGGCCGATGACTCGCTGGACATCGCCATTGCCTTCACCGAGGTGTGGAATGCCGATATCGAGTCGTCGCCGCTGTTTGAAGAAAAGCTGGCGCTGATGGTGGGCCGCGATCACCCGCTGTATGAGCGCCACGAGCCACTGGCGCCTGCCGAACTGGAGCGCCTGCCACTGGCGCTGCTCACCGGTAACTTCATCACCCGCACGTGCATCGACGACTATTGCGTCGCCCATGGCATCAAGCCCACGGTGATCCTGGAAGCCAGTTCAGTGAATGCGATTCTGGAGATTACCCGTCATGCCGGGGTGGCAACGATTCTGCCCCAGGCCACGGCCAATGAAGACCGCACCTTGCGCAAGATCGATTTCATCGGTGAGCCGCCACAGCGGACGGCGGCCTTGCTCAAGCGCAGGAACAGCTATCAGAGCACGGCGTCAGCGGCGTTCGAGAAATTGCTGCGGGACAAACTCGCGACCCTGTTGGGGGAAGACGAGTAGAAAGGGGATTTGTTGCCGATGAGCTTTTCCCTGTGGGAGCGAATTCATTCGCGAAAAATGGGCCAGACAACCGATCTGTGTCGGATGTACCGGCCTCTCGCGAATGAATTCGCTCCCACAGGAGATCCGGGGTACAACACACCGGCAGCTTCAACCGGTGTGCCCTGTGCCGACCACGTCGTATTGCAGGACATGGCGCACGCCGGCGGAGTCCAGGTAGACCAGAGTCACGGGCGCGACGTCGAGGAACTCATCCGGGCCGCTCTGGCTGATGACCTTGGCGATGTCCAGATGGGTGCCGTATTGGTAGTGGGTCACGGGGGCGGCGTCGTCGGCGTGGGCGGCAAAACCGGTCAGTGACAGGGCGGCGATCAGCAGTGATTTGTACATGGTGCAATCCTCTTGAGTGTATGAGCCCGCTTTTCGGGCGTGCAGGTGTCCGGCGCATGGCGAACCATGCGCTGAAGACTTCAGGCGTTCAGGGTTGTAGAGCTGGCGCGATCAGGCGGCAGCGGTTTCGCGAATCGAGCGATGGGCGCAGGTGTGCGGGTGATCGGCCAGCGAGACGAAGCTGTGGCTGTCACCGTCCAGCGCTTCGACGCCACCGGTTTCGATGTCGTAGACCCAGCCGTGCAGGTTCACTTCACCTTTCTGCAGGGCCAGACGCACGCTTGGGTGGGTCTGCAGATTCGACAGTTGGGCGATCACGTTTTCCCGCACCATCGCGCTCAACTTGGCGGCATCGCTGCTGTGTGGGCGAGCCTGGTTGATGACCTTCGCCGAGTCGGCGTGGCGCAACCAACTGGCCACCGCCGGCAGGTGATCCAGGCATTTGCACTGGGAGATCGCAGTCATGGCGCCGCAATCGGAGTGGCCGCAGATCACGATGTCGGTGACGCCGAGCACGGCCACCGCGTATTCGACGGTGGCGGACACACCGCCCGGCTCAGGACCGTAGGACGGCACGATGTTGCCGGCATTGCGGATCACGAACAGCTCGCCGGGTTCCTGCTGGGTCAGCAGCTCGGGGACGATGCGGCTGTCAGAGCAACTGATGAACAGCGTGCCCGGGCTCTGCGTGGTCGACAGGTGTTTGAACAGATCGGTGCGTTGTGGGAAGGCTTCTTTCTGGAATTTCAGAATGCCGTCGATGAGCGCTTTCATGGTGAGTACCTGGAGTGGGTTGGCTGTGGAAGCGATGTTGCGCGCTCGCAGCTATAACGTCTAAGACTCATATGCAATCCAAGCTATTGGTCGTCCCTATAGTTTGTGGACGGCTTATCCACCGACCACGATCTTGCCGATCATCTGTGGGTGCAGCCCGCAGAAGTACTCGAACGTGCCGGCGTTATCGAACTGAAAGGTGAAGCTCTCGCTAGTGTCCAGCGCCGCCGAGTGAAACGCCTTGTGGGTTTCGATGACCGTGTGCGGAATCTGGTCGTCGTTGACCCAGGTCACGGTGCTGCCGACCGGGATGTTCAGGTCTGTGGGGGCGAACATGAAATCCTTGATGTTGATGCGCACGTCGTCGGCCAGAGCGGGCAGGGCGATGAGCAAGGAACTGAGCAGAGCGGATTGCAGAAAGGTTTTCATGAAGCGGACTCCGGGGTTGAGTGATGCAGTGGAGAGCGGGTGGTGCACATTTCCCTGTGGGAGCGAATTCATTCGCGAAAAATGCTCCAGACAACCGATCTGTGTCGGATGTACCGGCCTCTCGCGAATGAATTCGCTCCCACAGGTGGTCCTCCGTCGTCTTCACGCCAGCGTCGAATCGATCAGCGCCAAGGGATGATCCCCCTGAGTCGCCCTGACGTCGGTGAGGCCCAGGTAATTGCGCAATTGATCCGCCGGCACGGTCATCGGGCCGGGTGAGGGCGCGGTGCCCGGCGCCGGCTGTGGATAAGCCGTGCCGCGCGCGGTGTGGAAGGTGATGTTGCCTTCCACCTTCTGGATGACCTGATGAATGTGGCCGTTGAGTACCGTGACCGAGCCGTACTTGCGCAGCATGGCGATAGCCTGGTCGCCGTCCTCGGTGCCCCAGCCCCAGGGCTGGTACAGCGTCCACAGCGGAATGTGGGTGAACACCACGACCGGTGTGCTGGTCGACACCGCGCGCAGGTCGTCGGCCAGCCACGCCAGTTGTTCGGCGCCCAGCGTGGCCTCGCGGCCGGCCTGGAAATTGAACACGTTGACCAGAGCAATGAAGTGCACGCCGTGATCGTCGAAGCTGTACCAGCCGTTGCCTCGGGTGCCCTTGCCGTAGCGCTCCAGGTACAGCTTGCCGCCGCCTTCGTCGAGGGTGTCGTGCTCGCCAGGCACGTAATGCACGCTGGCCGGCAAGCCCTTGAGCAATTGCTCGGCGGTGTCGAACTCGGCAGGTTTCGACAGGTGGGTGATATCGCCGGTGTGCAGGATCAGCGACGGCCGCTGGGGCAGGGCGACAACCTTGCCGATGGCTTCTTGCAGGGTCTTCACCGGCTCGGGGTTGGCTTCCTTGTTGAAGCCGATGTGCGAGTCGCTGATCTGCACGAAGTGAAAATTGCTGTTAAGGGCTGCCAGGTCGGTCGGCGCGCCGCTGCTGTCCAGCGCGAATGCCCGTGGCACGCCGCCAGCCATGGCCCACAGCACACCGGCACCGGCCCACGCGGAACACTTGAGCAGGGTGCGGCGGCTCGGGTCGAGCGGTCCGTCGGTGCGTTTTTCCGATGATCTGCGGTCGCGTGTCATGGGGGTGTCCTCGGTGTCGTGTGGGTAGCAGCGCTCGAATCGAGCAGACACCCTTTACAACCGGGCACCGTGGGCTTTTATTCCGGGTGCAGAAATAAATTTTTTTTCGGGAATAAAATCCGGACGGGCGCGGTTATAGGAGGATCAGTGACCGGAGCCGACATGAAGCGATTCGAGGAATTGTTCGCGCCACACATGGACGCCGCCTATAACCTTGCCCGCTGGCTGACCGGCGACGAGAGCGCGGCGCAGGACGTGGTGCAGGCCAGTGCGATCCGGGCGTTCCGCTTCGTGCATCAATTCGTCGACGGCAACCCCAAGGCGTGGTTTCTGACCATCGTCCGCCATGAAAGCTATGGCTGGCTGAAGGCTTCGGCCGATGGTCGCTGGGTGGCGCTGGGCGATGAAATCGCCGAGGACGATATCGCCCTGAGCCACGGCCAGACGCCCGAACTACTGGCCATGCATGCCGAAGATGCACGGCTCCTTCAGCAGGCGCTGCAAGCCCTGGCGCCGGCCTTTCGCGAGGTGATCGTGCTCAAGGAACTGGAAGGCATGGCCTACAAGGACATCGCCCGTGTAGTGGATATTCCGCTGGGCACCGTCATGTCGCGCCTGACCCGGGCGCGCGCGATGCTCAAGCTCGAACTGCTCAAGTTGCATGCCCATGACTGAACTCACCTGCACCACCTGCCGCAACCAGCTTCACGGCTTTCTCGACAACGAGCTGGACGCCGTCGCGCGCGCCGCCATGGTCGATCACCTGCAAGGCTGCGCCGAGTGCCGTCGCGAGCAGGCGCAGGCCCAGCTGCTGATCGACAGCGTCAAACGCCACGCGGCGTACTACCCGGCGCCCGACCTGCTGGTGCGTACGGTGTTCGCGCCGCAGCCCGCAACGTCACAGGACTGGATGGCAAAACTGCGCAGCTGGCTGGCACCGGCGTTCTCTGCGGCGGCGCTGGCGTTGGCGCTGGTGGTGTACGTCGCCACGCCACCGGCCGAGCAGCCGTGGATGGACGAGGCGGTGTCGAGCCATGTGCGTTCGTTGATGGCCGAACACCTGAACGATGTGGCGTCCTCGGACCGGCACACGGTCAAACCCTGGTTCACCGGTAAGCTGGACTTCTCGCCGCCGGTCTACGACTTCAAGGAGCAGGGCTATCCACTGCTCGGCGGGCGGCTGGATTACCTGCAACACCAGACGGCGGCGGCCTTGTCCTATGGCCGGGCGAAGCACGTGATCAACCTGTTCATCGTGCCCGTGAGCAGCGGCGACAAGGCGCGTGAAGTCCTGTCTCTGCGTGGCTACAACGTGGTGACCTGGCAGCACGACAACATGCGTTTCATCGCGGTATCGGACCTGGAAAAAAGCGAGCTGGAGACCTTCAGCGAACTGGTCGGCAAGGGGCTGTAGAGGAGGCTATAGCGGAGTCTGTCGCGGGGGATGCAGCGAGGCGTTGCAGGCGTCCGCTGACGCCTGCAACCGGAGCAACGAAATCAGGCGAAGACGAAGTACTTGCGCACGGTTTCGACCACTTCCCAGGTGCCTTTGAAGCCCGGTTCGATGATGAACTTGTCGCCGGCTTTCAGGTGGATTGGCTCCTGACCTTCAGGGGTGAGGACGCAGTAGCCTTCCTGGAAGTCGCAGTATTCCCACTTCACGTACTCGACGTACCACTTGCCCGGTGTGCAGATCCAGGTACCCATGATCTTTTCGCCGTCGGCGCTGGTGTAGGCGTTGAGGTTGACGGTGTGCGGGTCGCCGCCGATGCGTTCCCATTTGCAGGCGTCGACGACGGGCAGTGGCGTGGTGTCGCGAAGAAGGACGATGGATTTGCTCATGACAGCTCCGAATGAGGTGGCGAAAGTTTGCGCTCGCACACCATAGGGAGGTCTTCAGCGGTTCAGTTGTCTGGGCTCGACATCGATGTGCTCAGGAGCGCTCGTTCGGTCATTTGGGCGCATCGGCTGTCAGGGTGTCCAGCAACGCTTTCGCATAACCCGGCAACGCGGAAAAATCAGGCGCGCAGAGCCGCAACTGGCGGTCGGCCCAGTGATCGGTCAGGGCGATGCTCTTCAACCGGCCCGCCTGTTGAAAACGTTGCACCGCTGCCAGCGGCACCACGCTCAGACCGGCGCCGCGCACGACCATGCGCAGGGCGCCGTCGAAGCTCTCGGCGCGCACGCGGATCTTCAGGCGGCGGCCAATGTGCAGGGCTTGTTCTTCAAGGTAGATGGCCATGGCGCTGTTGACGCCTAGGCCGACGAAGTCGTATTCCAGCGCCTGGGCGAAACGTACGTCGGACAGGGCGGCCAGCGGGTGATCAGGTGGTGTAATCAGCACCAGCGGGTCGGCGCAGAAGGGCAGGGTCTGCAGGTCGCTGGCGTCCACCGCGTCGGAAATGATGCCGATGTCCGCCGTGCCGTGGCGCACCGCGTGAAGGATGCGCAGGCTGGGGTGTTCTTCCAGGTTGATGTCGATGTTCGGATGGCGGGTGAGAAACCCGGCCAGCCGCTCCGGCAGGTGCTCGCTGAGGGCCGAGGTGTTGCACAGCAGGCGGATCTGGCCTTTGAAGCCCTGGGCATATTCGGTGAGATCGGCCTGCAGGCGTTCGGCCTGCTGCAGAATCAGCCGCGCATGCTGAGCCAGCGCCTTGCCCGCCGCTGTCGGCGTCACCCCGCGCCGCCCGCGTTCCAGCAGAGCAATGCCCAGCGAACCTTCCAGCCCCCGAATCCGCGCACTGGCCGACGCCAACGACAAATGACTGTGCGCCGCCCCGGCGGTGATATTGCCGGCCTCCAGCACATGGAGGAAAAGCTTGAGGTCGATCAGATCAAAGTGCATACAAGTTTCCGGATTGCACCCGCTTTTGTAGGAGCTGGCTTGCCCTGCGACCGACGGGGAACCCGTCGTAAAACCTGCGGGCGCGTTTTGCCTGGCACACCGCGTTTACCTTATTTACGACTGCTTCGCAGCCGGTCGCGGGACAAGCCGCGCTCCTACAAGTACGGCGTCTGCATATCGCCTGATTCACCACGATCCCCTGTAGGAGCTGGCTTGCCCTGCGACCGGCGACGGAGTCGTCGTAAAACCTGTGCGCGCGTTTTGCCTGACACACCGCATTTACCGGATTTACGACGGGTTCCCCGCTGCTCGCAGGACAAGCCAGCTCCTACAAGTACGGCGTTTGTATATCGGTGTTGTGGTGTCCGGACTGGCGTCTTCGCGAGCAGGGCTCCCTCCCACAAAGCAGGTGGTGAGTCATGGCTCTGTTAAATCCGAAGGCTGGCTCAATATATCGCAGATTTTCAAAGCGCAGCACTGGCCTCAGGATGGCGGCATGAATACTTTATTTGCGCTGTATCAGGATATCGGCTGGAGCCTTTCTGCTCTGGTGTTGCTGGCCTTTTTGTTGGCCGGCACTGTCAAGGGCGTGATCGGCATGGGCTTGCCCACGGTCGCCATGGGTTTGCTTGGTGTGGCTATGTTACCAACGCAGGCTGCGGCGTTGCTGCTGATTCCGTCGACCTTCACCAACCTCTGGCAACTGGCGGTGGGCGGCCATCTGCGCGAGTCGATCAGGCGCCTGTGGCCGCTGCTGTCGATGATTGTGTTCGGCACCGTGCTGGGGTCGTCGGTGCTCGGCCTGGGCGGCGGTCATGCCATGGGCCGCGCTCTGGGCGGTGCGTTGTTCGTCTATGCGCTGTGTGGCCTGTTTCTGCCGCCGCTGAAGGTGCCGCCCCGTGCCGAGCCCTGGCTGGGGCCGCTGTGCGGTTTCGTCACCGGACTGGTCACCTCGGCCACCGGCGTCTTCGTGATTCCGGCGGTGCCGTACATTCAGGGCCTGGGGCTGGACCGCAACCAACTGGTGCAGGCGTTGGGCCTGTCGTTCACCGTGTCGACCCTGGCGCTGGGCGCCGGGCTGTTCTGGAACGGCGCGGTCGGCGGCGCGGAAATGGGCGCTTCATTGCTGGCCGTGGCGCCCGCGCTGGTGGGCATGATGCTGGGGCAATGGCTGCGTCAGCGCATCAGCGCTGTGCTGTTCAAGCGGGTGTTTTTCGTCGGCATGGCGCTGCTCGGTCTGCACCTGCTGATCAGCGGCTGATGCGCGAGGTCTGTGTCAGCGTACGGCCGACGACGGGCTGATCATGTCGACCCGGCGAATGTCGAAATCGCGCACCAGATAATCCATGCGCTGTTCGAAGAAGGCGGCCATGTGCGGCAGCGCCGAATGCACGTCCACATGCGCTTGCGATTGCCAGATCTCATAGAAGATGAACAGCGTGGGGTCTTCCCGGTCGCGCAGCATGTGGTATTCGATACAGCCTTCTTCGCTGCGGCTTGCAGCGACATAGCCGCTGAACAGCGCTTCGAACTCGGCGGCTTTTTCCGGCTTGGTCTGGGCGTGAAGGATGAAACCGTGCAGCTCGCTCATGGGGCGGCCTCCTGAACTGAAAGTGGCCAGATTCTAAGTCAACAATCCCTCATGAATTCGTGCTTGTGAAGCAAATGTATTTTGCTCGTGCGCGGGTTTTTGCATGAATCGCAAATCGCTATCCTGCCGTCCATTCCGAATTGACCACTCTCAATCAGGCGCTCTGCGACGGGCCTCTGCTTGATTCTTGACGAGGCTTTTTGCATGAAGAAGATTCTGTTCATCAACGGCGGCAAGCAGTTCGCCCACTCCGACGGCCGTTACAACCTGACCCTGCACGACGCCGCCCTGGCGTTCATGGATCGCGCCGGTTTCGACGTGCAGCAGACTTTCGTCGACGGCGGTTACGACGTCGCTGAAGAAGTGCAGAAAATGCTCTGGGCCGACGTGATCGTCTGGCAGATGCCGGGTTGGTGGATGGGCGCGCCGTGGACCGTGAAAAAGTACATCGATGAAGTCTTCACCGAAGGCTACGGCAGCCTGTACGCCAACGATGGCCGCACCCGCTCCGACAGCTCGCAGAAATACGGCAGCGGCGGCCTGTTGCACGGCAAGCAATACATGATCTCGGCGACCTGGAACGCGCCGCAGCAGGCGTTCGACGACCCGACCGATTTCTTCGAAGGCAAAGGCGTGGACGCGGTGTATTTCCCGTTCCACAAGGCCAACCAATTCCTCGGCATGACTGGTTTGCCGACGTTCCTGGCGGTGGATGTGATGAAGGTGCCGAACATCGAAAACGACGTGAAACGCTACGAAGCGCATCTGGCTTCGGTGTTCGGCGTCTGAAAGCCTGACGTCCGGAGCCTGCGCCGCCTCGACGGCCGGCGCAGGCTCGGGTGAATCAAGCCGGGTTTTTCACGCTGTCACGTTGTTGGACCTTGGCCTGCCAGGCCAGCAGTGCGGTGCATTCTTCAGGGATGGCGATGCTGGCAAAACCCGCGAAGATCAGCCCGCACAGCACGGTGATGTCGGCCATGGAGAACTGGTCACCGGCCACGTAAGGCTGGCTGCGCAGGACCTGATCGAAATACTTCATGCCAGCGACGGCCTTGTCGCGCTGACGGCCACCCCACTCGACGCGGCCCGCCCAGTCCGGGCTCTTGTACGGTTGCAGTGCTTCGCCCAGGCCCGGGGTGGCGTGGTGGAAGTAGATGCCGACCGGATCAGCCAGCTCGGATTCGGCGCGTTTTTGCATCATGTGGATGATTGCTTTCTGCTTCGGCGTCTTGCCGGTGAGCGTCGGATTGCCGTCCATGTTGTCGAGGTATTCGGTGATGGCTGTGCATTCGGAAATGTTGGTGCCGTCACTCAGTTGCAGCACCGGCACTGTGCCGGTCGGGTTGATGGCGAGAAACGCCGGTTGCTTGTGTTCTGCCGCCGGCAGATCGACCTTGATGAACTCGACCTGCGAGGCCAGACCCTTTTCGGCCAGGACAATGCGTACGCGCAGCGGGTTGGGAAAACCGGGAATATCGAAAACTTTCATGCAAGCTCCATAGCTGTCTATCTACTGGTAGATATACAATGCGCGACAAGTATTTTCGCTGTCAACGTCTATCTATCGATAGGAAGGTAAATTCATGACCTCCGATACCCGCGAAACGATCATGGCCGTCGCCCGAAAAATGGTGCAGACCCGTGGCTACAACGGTTTGAGCTTCCGCGAGCTGGCCAAGGAAATCGGCATCAAGAGCGCGAGCATCCACTATCACTTCCCCACCAAGGGCGATCTGGGCGCGGCCATCGCCAAGCGCTACACCGAGGACGGCGTCCAGTATTTGAGCGGCCTGCGTGCCGATTCGGACGATCTGAAGCTGTGGATGCAGGGCTACACCAACATCTTTCGCATGGCGCTGCTCAACGACAATCGCATGTGCCTGTGCGGGATCATGTCCGCCGAGTACGACGACTTGCCGCCGGAAGTGCGGGTCGAGGTAGATGCGTTCACCCAGGCCAA
This sequence comes from Pseudomonas sp. NPDC090208, assembly GCF_044746785.1. Taxonomy (NCBI): domain Bacteria; kingdom Pseudomonadati; phylum Pseudomonadota; class Gammaproteobacteria; order Pseudomonadales; family Pseudomonadaceae; genus Pseudomonas; species Pseudomonas sp. NPDC090208. Next base: position 220,614 of record NZ_JBIVCU010000011.1, on the reverse strand, counting down.
CGTGGACTGGCTGAGCGACGTGCTGGCGACCTGTCGCCCCGGCCTGAGCGATGACGCGCGACGGCAACAGGCGCTGGCGATTTTCGCAGCGGCGGAAGGTGCGCAATTGGTGGCCCGTGGTCGCGGCGATATCGGCGTGTTCGATTCGACCATCGCGGCGTATCACGCGGCGGGGCTGTTGCCTTGAGGGCGCTGGCTTTTGCCTGTCATGCCGCTAATCTCCATCGGGTTTTGAGTGGAGGACAACAGTGAAAGCCCGATCCGATGAATTGCAGGTGTTTGTCACGGTGATCGAAAGCGGTTCGATTTCCGCTGCTGCCGAGCAGATGGGCCAGACCCCGTCGGCCATCAGCCGCACGCTGTCGCGGCTGGAAAGCAAGCTGGGCACCACGCTGATCAACCGCACCACGCGGCGCATGGACCTGACCGAAGAGGGCAAGTTCTTCCTCGAACGGGCGCGGCAAATCCTTGGCCAGATGGAAGAGCTGGAAGAGCGCATGGCGCTGCGTCAGCAGATGCCTTCCGGGCGTTTGCGGATCAACGCGGCGTCGCCGTTCATGCTGCATTCCATCGTGCCTTACGTGGCCGAGTTCCGCGCGTTGTACCCGGACATCCAGCTGGAGTTGAACAGCAACGACCTGATCATCGACCTGCTGGAGCAGAGCACCGACGTGGCGATCCGTATCGGCGATCTGGCCGACTCGACCCTGCATGCGCGGTCGTTGGGGACCAGCCCGCTGAACATCCTGGCCAGCCCCGAGTACCTGAAAAAACACGGCACACCGAAGACGGTCGAGGCGCTCGGCGGGCATTCGCTGCTCGGCTTCACCCAGACCGAAACCCTCAACCACTGGCCGCTGCGGCATGCCGACGGTGACCGCCTGTTTATTCAGCCGACGGTCAGTGCTTCCAGTGGCGAGACCTTGCGGCAGTTGGCGCTGGCGGGGGAGGGGATCGTCTGCCTGTCGCATTTCATGACCCACGAAGACATCCGTTCAGGCCGGCTGAAAGTCATCCTGCCCCAGGCCAACAGCGGCTATCGCCAGCCGATCCACGCGGTGTACTACCGCAACTCGCAACTGGCCCTGCGCATCCAGTGTTTTCTCGATTTCATTCAGCAGAAGCTGGCGGTGTATGCCGCGTGAACGGATTGCCTTTGCGGGCTTCCGGGGTTGAATGGATGCATCCGCGGGGTGTCATGGGTACGCATCACCCGCTTCTGGCCGAAGGCCGTGGGAGCCGGCTTGCTGGCGAATGCGATTGACGTGCTAAACCGTATTGACTGACACACCTGGTTCGCCAGCAAGCCGGCTCCTACAGAGGTTGGCGAACGCCTGCGAACTCCTGGCGCAACATCTCCACAAACGCCTCCCGCGCCGGGTGGTGTTCGGCGTTTTCGTGCCAGTAGAACAGGTTGTCGATGGAGGTCAGTTCCGGGAATTCGTAACCGACCCAACCCGAGCCCTTGTGGTACTGCTCGAACACACCCTTGGGCACCAGGGCCACGCCGGCACCGGCGCTGACGCAACCGACGATGGTGCCGTAGCTGGCGATGCTGATGATCGGCTGGGTCTGGCCGTTGTTCAGCAGCCAGCGCTCCAGCGCCGCGCGATACGGGCAGCCTTCCGGCCACATGAATATCGACTTGCCTTGCAGGTCCGCCGCGCTGCGGATCGGCCCCAGGGATTCGGCGGCGATCAGGACCAGATCCTCGCGGTACATAGAGGTGCGTTTCAGGCGCGGGCGCTTGACGTCGATGGCGACAATCGCGCCGTCGAGCTTGTGGTTGAGGGTGGCATCGAGCAGTTGCGGACCGGTGCCGGTGGTCAACTCCAGCGACACGTCGGGATAGCGGGCGTGAAAGCGCGCCAGCAATCGTGGCAACCGTGACGTGGCAGACGACTCGATGGCACCGATGCGCAACGGCCCGGACGGCGTGGCGTCCGGATGCACCGCGCGCTTGGCTTCCTCGGCCAGGCTGAGCATGCGCGCGGCGTAATTCAGAAAGATTTCCCCGGCCGGGCTGATGCGCAACCCCCGGCCATGGCGGAAGAACAGCTCGGTCCCCAGTTCGGCTTCCAGCGCCTTGATCCGCGCCGTGATGTTGGACGGCACGCAGTGCAGCAACTCGGCGGCACGGGCGATGCTGCCGCTGTCGGCGACGGTCTTGAACATGCGAATCTGGGCCAGTTCCATAGCTCACCAAAAGTGAATGGTTGCGTCATTATTGTTCGGTTGTGGTGAGCATAAGTTGTTTCGATACTCCTCGCCAGAAGCACAGGCACAGCGCCTGTCGGCAGGAGCAAGAGCATGAGCGCGGTCAATGAAACGGGGTTGGCGGTCACCGCCGTGGACTATCCACAGGTGCGCTGGCAGGGTTTGAAAGTCGCCCTGGCGACGTTGTTCGTGATCGCTTGCTGGGGCTATTCGCCGACCGGCATCCGCATCGGTCTGCTGGGCTATGATCCCGGTCACCTGGCCTTGCTGCGCTTCATCATCGCGTCGCTGTTCATGGCGCTGATCGCCTCGTCGATGAAAATCGCCCTGCCGCGACTCAGAGACTTGCCGCTGCTGGCGGTACTGGGCTTTTTCGCGGTCAGCCTGCACCACATTGCGCTCAATTTCGGCCAGCCGGGCGTCAGCGCCGGAGCGTCCAGTGTGCTGATCCAGTCGATGCCGCTGTTCACCGCCTTGCTCGCGCATTTCGTGTTCAAGGAGCGGGTCAGCGTCTGGCGCTGGACCTGCGTGGCCTGGGGGCTGGTCGGTGTGGCGATTGTCATCCTCGGTGATCGCGGCTTCGGTCACATCGACCCTCGGGGCTTGCTGATCCTGCTGGCGGCGTTTTCCTGGAGCCTGTATTTCTCCCTGCAGAAGCGCTACAGCCACCGTTATGACGGGCTGACCATGGTCTGCTACACGATCTGGGCCGGGACGTTTTTTCTGCTGATCTACCTGCCGGGGCTGCTCGGCGAAATCCTCAATGCGCCGCTGCGGGTCAACGTCGCGGTGGGTGTGCTGGGCTTGTTCCCCAGTGCGCTGGCCTACCTGGCCTGGGCTTATGTGCTGAAGCACCTTGAGGTGAGCCGCGCGACCATGAGCCTGTACCTGACTCCGCCGATGGCAATTGCGATCGCCTCGGTGCTGCTCGGCGAAATGCCTTCGCCGATGGTGATCGTCGGGGCGCTGGTGGTGTTGAGCAGTGTGCTGGCGTTGAATCTGCGGCGGGAGAGATATTGATGAGGGCTTGGGGCGTGGTGGTATTTCCTGTAGGAGTGAGCTTGCTCGCGATTGCGTTCTGACAGATACATCTAAGTCACTGACACGCCGCGATCGCGAGCAAGCTCACTCCTACAAGGGAGATGCGATTCGTGATCTGTGCGCAAGAGTCATTTGGCCTGGCAGCTGTTTTTCGCAACGAATCCCGCGCCGATACTGTGTCCATCATTTACTCGGCACAGGAGTTCGCTCATGAACATCTTCATTACCGGCGCAGCAGGTTTTATCGGTGGTTCCATCGCAACCGGCCTGGTCAACAAGGGCCATCACGTCACCGGTCTGGTGCGCAGCGCCGAACAGGCGGACGAGCTCAAGGCTCTGGGCATCGACGCGGTCATCGGCACGCTGGACGACAAGGACCTGTTGGTCGCCCAGGCACGGAAGTCCGATGGCGTGATCAACGCCGCCAGCAGTGACCATCGCGGCGCCGTCGAAGCGCTGATCGAAGGCCTGAAGGGCTCCAACAAACCGTTCCTGCACACCAGCGGTTCGAGCATCGTCGGCGACGCCTCGGGCGGGCAGGGCACCGACAAAGTCTACTACGAAGGTCAACTGCCGCCCGCCACGCCAGACAAGGCGCCACGGGTGGCCATCGACGATCTGGTTCTGGCCTCGGCCAAAGACGGCGTACGTTCCGCCGTACTCTGCAACACCCTGATCTACGGCCACAGCCAGGGCGTCGACCGCGACAGCGTGCAACTGCCGCGTCTGCTCAAACAGGCACGCAAGAGCGGCGTGGTGCGCCATGTCGGCAGCGGCGGCAACATCTGGTCCAACGTACACATCGATGACGTGGTCGAGCTGTATGCGCTGGCACTGGAGAAGAACCCGGCTGGCACCTTCTATTTCGTCGAAAGTGGCGAAGCGGCGTTTGCCGACATGAGCAATGCCATCGGTGAAGCGACTGGTCTGGGCAAAGCGCAGGACTGGCCACTGAAAGACGCCGAAGCCGAGTGGGGCTACGAAATGGCCAACTACGGCCTGGGCTCCAACAGCCGGGTGCGTGGCAAGAACGCCCGTGAACTGCTGGGCTGGGCGCCGAAGCGTACGTCGGTGATTGACTGGATCCGCAATGAAATGATCCGCGCTTGAATGAACTTGTAGGAGCCGGCTCGCTGGCGAATGCACCAGATCAGGCGCTGCAATGTTGAATGACGCCTGAACTGTAGGAGTGAGCTTGCTCGCGATTACGGTACATCAGATACGCAGATGTATCTGTCAGAACGCAATCGCGAGCAAGCTCACTCCTACAATGTATGCGGCCACCTTCGGGTGGTCGTTTGCGTTCAAGCAATATTTTCATCCCATCGAAAGGCCCGCAGAGGTAGTCTCTTCAGCGTTCAGACAGCCCTTCCGTAACAAGCTGTCGCCTCTGTCCAAGAAGGAATGCCCATGCGAGTCGTGACTCTCAAGACCCTCGCCCTGTCGGTGATTTTTGCCGCGAGTTCACCGGTGTATGCCGTCGTGCTGGAAGGCGGCGCCGTCGCTTCGCCTGACCAGTACGGTGCTGAAGTCGCTGCGCAGATTCTGAAAAAAGGCGGCAACGCCGTCGATGCCGCTGTCGCCACCGCCTTTACCCTCGCCGTGACCTATCCCGAAGCCGGCAATATCGGCGGGGGCGGTTTCATGACCCTGTTCATGAACGGCAAACCGTATTTCCTCGACTACCGTGAAACCGCGCCCAAGGCTGCCAGCCGCAACATGTACCTGGACGAAAAGGGCGAGGTGATTCCCGGCCTGAGTCTGGTCGGTGCCCGTGCCTCCGGTGTGCCCGGCACGGTGATGGGCCTGTGGGAGGCGCACCGTAAATTCGGCAAGCTGCCGTGGGCCGAACTGCTGACCCCGGCCATCGGCTATGCGAAGAATGGCTTCAAGGTCGCCGACAAGCAGTACCTGTACGGCGAAGCGGCGATCAAGCAGCTTGAGGGCAAGACCAACTTCGGCGACTACTTCGGCAATATGAAGGCTGGAGAAACCCTGCGTCAGCCGGAACTGGCCCAGACCCTTGAGCGCATCGCCGACAAGGGCGCCGACGAGTTCTATCAGGGCCAGACCGCCGACCTGCTGGTGGCGCAGATGCAGCACGACAACGGGCTGATCACCAAGGACGACCTGGCCGGTTACAAGGCGGTGTGGCGGAAGCCGCTGCACGTCAACTTCAACGGCAACACCCTGTACACCGCGCCGCTGCCGAGTTCCGGCGGGGTGGCGCTGGCGCAGTTGATCGGCATCAAGCAGGAGCTGGCTGAACAGTTCAAGGACGTGCCGCTGAACTCGGCGCGCTACATCCACCTGCTGGCGGAAATCGAAAAGCGCGTGTTCGCCGACCGTGCCAACTACCTCGGTGACCCGGACTTTTCCAAGGCGCCGGTGGAGGAGCTGACCGATCACGTGTATCTGGTGCAGCGCGCCCGCGAGGTCAACCCGAACGCGATTTCGCCAACGGAAAACGTCAAGGCCGGGCTGGAGTCGCACCAGACGACGCACTTCTCTATCGTCGATGCCAAAGGCAACGCGGTCAGCAACACCTACACCCTGAACTGGGACTACGGCAGCGGCGTGGTGGTCAGGGGCGCCGGCTTCCTGATGAACGACGAGATGGACGATTTCAGCTCCAAGCCCGGTGTCGCCAATGCGTTCGGTGTGGTGGGCGGCGACGCCAATGCCATCGAGCCGGGCAAGCGCATGCTGTCCTCGATGAGCCCGAGCCTGGTGACCCGCGACGGCGCGGTGACGCTGGTGCTCGGCACACCGGGCGGCTCGCGGATCTTCACCACAGTGTTTCAGGTGCTGAACAACCTTTATGACTACCACCTGCCGTTGAAAGACGCGGTGGCGATGCAGCGAGTACACCATCAGTTGCTGCCGAAGGACACGATCTACACCGAGAAATTCGCGCCACTGAGCGACAAGGTCGCTGGTGAACTGAAGGCGATGGGCTACACGCTGAAGGATCAGGGCTGGTCGATGGGCAACGTGCAGGCGATCAGGATCAACGGCAGCAAGATCGAAACCGCAGCCGACCCGCGCGGGCGGGGAGTGGGGATGGTGGTGAAGTGAGCGGGATTTTGATGCCGTGACGCAAACCCGTGTAGGAGTGAGCTTGCTCGCGATTGCATTGTGTCATCCAGCATTGATGTGTCTGGACGGACGTCATCGCGAGCAAGCTCACTCCTACAGGTTCATATCGGTGTCAGGCCTTAATGGTGCTCACGCGTCGCGCGGAATTTCACGTCCGGCCAGCGTTCTTCCATCAGCGCCAGGTTGACCCGGGTCGGAGCCAGGTAGGTCAGGTGACCGCCGCCGTCCAGTGCCAGGTTTTCCACCGCCTTGTTCTCGAATTCTTCGAGCTTCTTCTTGTCGCTGCAATCGATCCAGCGGGCTGACCACACGGTGATCGGCTCGTAGGCGCACTCGACCTTGTATTCCTCTTTCAGGCGGCTGGCGACCACATCGAACTGCAGCACACCGACGGCGCCGAGGATGATGTCGTTGCTGCGCTGCGGGAAGAACACCTGGGTCGCGCCTTCTTCGGCCAGTTGCTGCAGACCCTGACGCAGTTGCTTGGATTTCAGCGGGTCTTTCAGACGCACACGGCGGAACAGCTCCGGCGCGAAGTGCGGGATGCCGGTGAAGCCCAGGGCTTCGCCTTCGCTGAAGGTGTCGCCGATCTGGATCGTGCCGTGGTTGTGCAGACCGATGATGTCGCCGGCGTAAGCCTCTTCCAGTTGCTCACGCTCGCTGGAGAAGAAGGTCAGGGCGTCGCCGATGCGCACGTCCTTGCCGGTGCGCACATGGCGCATCTTCATGCCTTTCTCGTACTTGCCCGAGCAGATGCGCATGAACGCAATGCGGTCGCGGTGCTTGGGGTCCATGTTCGCCTGGATCTTGAAGATGAAGCCCGAGAACTTCTCTTCCACCGGCTCCACGGTGCGCTCGTGAGCGGCCCGGGCGAGGGGCAGCGGTGCCCAGTCGACCACCGCGTCGAGCACATGGTCGACGCCGAAGTTGCCCAGCGCGGTACCGAAGAACACCGGGGTCAGCTGACCGTCGAGGAACTCCTGCTGATCGAAGGTGTGGCAAGCGCCCTGCACCAGTTCCAGCTGTTCGAGGAAGCGCTCGTATTCGTCACCGAGGTGGGCGCGGGCTTCGTCGGAATCCAGTTTCTGGATGATTTTGGTCTCGGTGCGCTCATGGCCGTGACCCGGCGTGTAGACGATGATGTAGTCGCCTTCCAGGTGGTACACGCCCTTGAAGTCGCGGTAGCAGCCGATCGGCCAGGTGATCGGCGCGGCCTTGATCTTGAGGACCGCTTCGATTTCGTCGAGCAGTTCGATCGGGTCGCGGATGTCACGGTCGAGTTTGTTGATGAAGCTGACGATCGGCGTGTCACGCAGACGGCAGACGTCCATCAGGGCGATGGTCCGCGGTTCTACACCCTTACCGCCGTCGAGCACCATCAGCGCCGAGTCCACCGCGGTCAGGGTGCGGTAGGTGTCTTCGGAGAAGTCTTCGTGGCCCGGGGTGTCGAGCAGGTTGATCATGTGCTCGCGATACGGGAACTGCATCACCGACGTGGTGATGGAGATGCCGCGCTGCTTCTCCATCTCCATCCAGTCGGAGGTGGCATGGCGGTCGGACTTGCGGGACTTCACCGTACCGGCGACGGCAATGGCCTTGCCCATCAGCAGCAGTTTTTCGGTGATGGTGGTCTTACCGGCGTCCGGGTGGGAAATGATGGCGAAAGTGCGGCGTTTCGCGACTTCGGCGGCCTGTCTGGTCATGGGAAATCGCCCGAGAGGTGATTCAAAAAAGGGCGGCGATTATAGCCCAAACGAAGTCAATAACCGAACCGTTCAGTCAATCAAGGGTGGCCAAATAGCATCTCGCGTGGGAACCTTTGCGGTTCCGGAGACGTCCACTCCCTGGCAACGCAAGGTGCCAAGGGACGCAAAATCAGCAAGTTAGCTTGACGAAGCTGCGCTCATGGCTCGTGTTTTCGCCCTTACCGGCGACCCCACCCGCTGCTCTTCGCGAACCTTCGCAGATGGCCCACCGGTCCATCGCACGCGATACGTTCGCCGACTGAAATAAGGAGTCCGCCTGTGGCTAATCGCTATGGCAAGGGGCTATTGGGAGCTGCGATCGTCATCGCACTCCTGGCCCTGCTGGTGCACTGGATAGGCATCAGCACCCTCAAGCAGTATCAGGATGATCTGCTGTTTTACCTGCAAGCCCACGTGATGCTGGTACTGGCATCGATGCTGGCGGCACTGGTGGTCGGAATCCCGACCGGCATTGTGCTCAGCCGACCGAACATGGTTGGCCGCGCCGAACGTTTCATGCAGATCTTCAACATCGGGAACACTGTTCCTCCTCTTGCGGTGCTGGCCATTGCCCTGGGCGTCCTGGGTATCGGCAGCGGACCCGCGATCTTCGCCCTGTTTCTCGCCTCGTTGCTGCCCATCGTGCGCAACACCTACGAAGGCCTGAAAAACGTACAGGGTTCTCTCAAGGAAGCCGCCACCGGCATCGGCATGACACCGCGTCAGGTGTTGTGGCGTGTCGAGTTGCCCAACGCCGTGCCGATCATCGTCGGCGGTGTGCGGGTCGCCCTGGCGATCAATGTCGGCACCGCGCCACTGGCCTTCCTCATCGGTGCCAACAGCCTGGGCAGCCTGATTTTCCCCGGCATCGCCCTGAACAATCAGCCTCAACTGGTGCTGGGTGCTGCGTGTACCGCATTGCTGGCGTTGTTGCTCGACGGCGCGGTGACTCTGGCGAGTCGCCTGTGGCTGGAACGAGGGTTGGCTCGCTAAGCCGGTAAACGAGAGACGAGTCACCGAGAAAGGAATTTCCATGAAAACGTTATGCACATTAATGATGGGCGCGGGCCTGCTGTTGTCCGGATTTGCCCAGGCCGCCGATGCGCCGGCCGAACGACCGCTGCTGCGCATCGGCGCGCGGGTCTTCACCGAGCAGACCATCCTTGCCGAGCTGACCGCGCAATACCTGCGCGACAAGGGCTATCAGGTCCAGATCACCGGCGGGCTGGGCAGCAACCTGGCGCGCAGTGCCCAGGAGTCCGGCCAGCTGGACATGCTCTGGGAGTACACCGGCGTATCGCTGGTGGCCTACAACCATGTCGACGAAAAGCTCGACAGCGAACAGACCTACCAGCGGGTCAAGGCGCTCGATGCGAAGAAAGGCCTGGTCTGGCTGTCGCCGTCGAAGTTCAACAACACCTATGCGCTGGCGCTGCCAGACAAGGTCGCCAAGGCGTATCCGCAGATCAACAGCGTGTCGGACCTGACCCGGGTCATGAAGGATGAGGCGAAAGAGCAACACATCGTTGCCCTCGACACCGAGTTCGCCAACCGCTCCGACGGCCTGGTGGGCATGGTCAAACACTACGGCATGAATCTGTCCCGCGAGAACACCCGGCAGATGGACGCCGGGCTGGTCTACACCGCGCTGCGCAACGGCCAGGTGTTCGCCGGGCTGGTCTACACCACCGACGGTCGCCTCGATGCCTTCAAGCTCAAGGTGCTGGCCGACGACAAGCACTACTTCCCGGATTACACCGCCGCGCCGGTGATCCGCCAGGAGTACCTGGACAAGCACCCGCAACTGGCCGAGCAGCTCAAACCGCTGGCCGCGCTGCTGGATAACCAGACCATGATCTCGCTGAACGCACGCATCGACGTCGATCACGAAAGCCCGTCGGTGGTCGCGGCAGATTTTCTGCGCAGCCATCCGATCAATCCGTCTGCTGACAGCGTGCCGATCAGGCAGACGCCAGTGGAGCAGCAGGAGAAGAAACCATGAGCTTCCTCAGTGCGTTCTCCCATCTGGACTGGAATCAGGTATTTCACCTGACCCTGCAACACATCGCCCTGGTCGGCATCGCGGTGTCGCTGGCAATTCTGATCGGCGTGCCGCTGGGCGTGTTCATGACCCGCTTTCCGAGCCTGGCCGGGCCGCTGCAGGCCAGCGCCACGGTGTTGCTGACCATCCCGTCGATTGCCCTGTTCGGCCTGCTGCTGCCGTTCTATTCGAAGTTCGGTCAGGGCCTCGGCCCGCTGCCGGCGATCACCGCTGTGTTCCTTTATTCACTGTTGCCGATCATGCGCAACACCTACCTGGCGCTGACCGGCGTCGAACCGGGTATCCGTGAGGCCGCCCGTGGCATCGGCATGACCTTCGGCCAGCGCCTGCGCATGGTCGAACTGCCGATTGCCGTGCCGGTGATCCTCGCCGGTGTGCGTACCGCCGTGGTCATGAACATCGGCGTCATGACCATCGCCGCCACCATCGGTGCCGGTGGCCTCGGCGTACTCATTCTTGCCTCCATCAGCCGCAGCGACATGTCGATGCTGATCGTCGGCGCCGTGCTGGTCAGCATCCTGGCCATCTTCGCCGACCTGCTTCTGCAATGGCTGCAACGCTCGCTGACTCCAAAAGGACTCCTGAAATGATCGAACTTCAAAACCTCACCAAGACTTTTCAAAGCAACGGCAAGGAAGTGAAGGCCGTCGATTCTGTCAGCCTGACCGTCAACGAAGGCGAGATCTGTGTGTTCCTCGGCCCGTCGGGTTGCGGCAAGAGCACCACGCTGAAAATGATCAACCGCCTGATCATGCCCACCTCCGGCAAGGTGCTGATCAACGGCGAAGACACCACGCAACTGGACGAAGTGACCCTGCGTCGCAACATTGGCTACGTGATTCAGCAGATCGGCCTGTTCCCCAACATGACCATCGAAGAAAACATCGTCGTGGTGCCCAAACTGCTGGGCTGGGACAAACAGAAATGCCACGACCGCGCCCGCGAGTTGATGAGCATGATCAAGCTGGAGCCCAAGCAGTACCTGCATCGCTACCCGCGTGAACTGTCCGGCGGGCAGCAACAGCGCATCGGCGTGATCCGCGCGCTGGCGGCCGAAGCGCCGCTGCTGCTGATGGACGAGCCGTTTGGCGCGGTCGACCCGATCAACCGCGAGATGATCCAGAACGAGTTCTTCGAGATGCAACGGGCGCTGAACAAGACCGTGATCATGGTCAGCCACGACATCGACGAAGCGATCAAACTGGGCGACAAGATCGCCATCTTCCGCGCTGGCAAACTGCTGCAGATCGACCACCCGGACACGCTGCTGGCGCATCCGGCGGACGACTTCGTCAGCAACTTCGTCGGCCAGGACAGCACGCTGAAACGCCTGCTGCTGGTCAAGGCCGAAGACGCCGCCGACAACGCGCCCTCGGTCAGCCCGGAAACCCCGGTGGCCGACGCGCTGGAAGTGATGGACGAAAACGACCGCCGCTACGTGGTCGTGACCGACGCCGCCAACAAGGCCAAAGGCTACGTGCGCCGTCGCGATCTGCACCGCCAGAGCGGCACCTGCGAGCAATACCTGCGCCCGTTCAACGCCACCGCCGCCTACGACGAACACCTGCGCATCCTGCTGTCGCGGATGTACGAATTCAACCGCGCCTGGTTGCCGGTGCTGGATGCCGAGAATGTCTTCCTCGGTGAAGTGACCCAGGAATCGATTGCGGCCTATCTGAGCTCCGGGCAATCGCGAGGCAAGAAGACCAGCATCGTTTCGCCGGCGGAAGTGGCAACGAGTTAAAGCAGATATCGCAGGCGCGCGCTTCTGCCAAAGGCGTAGGAGCGCGCTTGCCCGCGATCTGGCGCATAGCGGCAGCAAGACAGAGTATCTCGGTCGTACCAGACAAACCGCGCATGCCGATTTTACGACGACTTCGGTCGGACGCGACCCCGGCGCGATCGCGGGCAAGCGCGCTCCTACAAAGGTGTGGCGTACGTCGGATGCCTTTGATTCTGCCGAAGGCGTATGCGTGTGTTTTTGCTTTTAAACGCGCGATGGCCCAGACGCCACAAATCGCGACTTGGGTGCTGGCCGAAACGCAGGCGTCGTGGAGTGGGCCGAGCGGCATGGATGCCGCGAGAGGTGCGTGGGCCATGGATGGCCCGTTCGCGCCGAGCCCACGGAGCGACGCCGGAGTGCAGGGAACCCGACGAAGGAGGGCCAAGCCAGGAGCAGGGGCGCTTTGGTTACTTTCGCGCTCTTCGAAAGTGACCCGCCGGAGGCAAATCGAAAGGACAACCACGTTGTATCAGACAAACCGCGCATACCGGTTTTACGACGACTTCGTCGCCGGTCGCGGGCAAGCGCGCTCCTACAAAGGTGTGGCGTACGTCGGATGCCTTTGATTCTGCCGAAGGCGTATGCGTGTGTTTTTGCTTTTAAACGCGCGATGGCCCAGACGCCACAAATCGCGACTTGGGTGCTGGCCGAAACGCAGGCGTCGTGGCGTGGGCCGAGCGGCATGGATGCCGTGAGAGGCGCGTGGGCCATGGATGGCCCGTTCGCGCCGGGCCCACGGAGCGACGCCGGAGTGCAGGGAACCCGACGAAGGAGGGCCGAGCCAGGAGCAAAAGCGCTTTGGTTACTTTCGCCTGGGCCGGCATTCCGGATTTTCGAAAGTGACCCGCCGGAGGCAAATCGAAAGGACAACCACGCTGCATCAGACAGACCGCGTACACCGTTTTTACGACGACTTCGTCGCCGATCGCGAGCAAGCTCACTCCTACAGGGGGTTGTGATGACCCGCCGGAGGCAAATCGAAAGGACAACCAAGCTGCATCAGGCAAACCGCGCATACCGGTTTTACGACGACTTCGTCGCCGGTCGCGGGACAAGCCGCGCTCCTACAGGTGCGGTGAGCGTTCTATAGCAGTGAGTCATGCCGTTGGTGGAATCGACGCATTGGGGAACATCGTCCTGTCACATCGGTCGGTTACTACAGGGTGCATGAAGACCCGTGAACGCCCGTCTGGCAAAAACGGGCAGAAAAGCGACATTTTTTGTTGATCTCCAGCCCCTCAGGTCCTAAAGTTCGCGCCGAACGTCCATGCTGGAAACGATCCATCCGGCTCAAGTACTGACGACGAGACAGCAAGGCCAACCGGGGAGGCACCTACCGGATGGCCTTTTTGCTTTCGGCGACATGCCTTGGGAAGTAGGCGAACCAAAGTGGGGATACGGAGGGCGTTCATTTTCAGCCACTTACATTCATCGTTTGCCACCAGGAGTCACGTCGCATGTCGATTCAGGTCGAAGACTATTTCGAGAAAAACACCTTCGCAAAAATGAAGGCGTTCGCCGACAAGCAGGAAACCCCGTTCGTGCTCATCGATACCGCGATGATCGCCCAGGCCTACGACGACCTGCGCGCGGGTTTCGAATTCGCCAAGGTCTACTACGCAGTCAAGGCCAACCCGGCAGTCGAGATCATCGATCTGCTCAAGGAAAAGGGTTCGAGCTTCGACATCGCTTCGATCTATGAGCTGGACAAGGTGCTGAGCCGTGGCGTTGGCCCGGACCGCATCAGCTACGGCAACACCATCAAGAAGTCCAAGGACATCCGCTACTTCTACGACAAGGGCGTGCGCCTGTACGCCACCGACTCGGAAGCCGACCTGCGCAACATCGCCAAGGCCGCACCGGGTTCGAAAGTCTATGTGCGTATCCTGACCGAAGGCTCCACCACCGCCGACTGGCCACTGTCGCGCAAGTTCGGCTGCCAGACCGACATGGCCATGGACCTGCTGATCCTGGCCCGTGATCTGGGCCTGGTGCCATACGGCATCTCCTTCCACGTCGGTTCGCAGCAGCGCGACATCTCCGTGTGGGACGCGGCCATCGCCAAGGTCAAGGTAATCTTCGAGCGTCTGAAAGAAGAAGACGGTATCGAACTCAAGCTGATCAACATGGGTGGCGGCTTCCCGGCCAACTACATCACCCGTACCAACAGCCTGGAAACCTACGCCGAAGAGATCATTCGCTTCCTGAAGGAAGACTTCGGTGACGACCTGCCGGAAATCATTCTGGAGCCGGGCCGTTCGCTGATCGCCAACGCCGGCATTCTGGTCAGCGAAGTGGTGCTGGTTGCGCGTAAATCCCGCACCGCCGTCGAGCGTTGGGTCTACACCGACGTGGGCAAGTTCTCCGGCCTGATCGAAACCATGGACGAAGCCATCAAGTTCCCGATCTGGACCGAGAAAAAAGGCGAAGTGGAAGAAGTGGTCATCGCCGGCCCGACCTGCGACAGCGCCGACATCATGTACGAGAACTACAAGTACGGCCTGCCATTGAACTTGGCGATCGGTGACCGGTTGTACTGGTTGTCGACAGGTGCCTATACAACCAGCTACAGCGCCGTTGAATTCAATGGCTTCCCGCCGCTGAAGTCTTTCTACGTTTAAGACGCCCAGCTGGATAAAAAACCCGTGAGCGATCACGGGTTTTTTTATGCCTGCGTATTTTATTCTGCTCCCCTGAAGTGCCCGGCATTGGTCGACACTTTCCCGATATTACTATTGCATCGGCAATATTGAGCCAATACGCAGTTATAAAACATTGTACCCACGTACCTGTTTCCTACGTGGCGGGTCGTATGTGTCTATATAGGTCGTCATTGAAACGTCTGATAACGTCGACTCATCACTCAAACAAAAGAAACGCGTTGGCTGAGTGGTCACAAGTGTCTATCGATAATAAGGAAATTATGTATGTCTCAAACAGATGCAGTTGATAAAGATTCTCCTACGCCTGAGCAGATCAATACGGCGACCCTGAATTTCATGAACGCGGTCAGTAAGGGGGATCCTCAGTTCGAGCGCGACCCTGGCCTGGTATTGACCAACGAGGATATTCGCAAGATACGTAGATATGTTGAAAATGGGCTGAAACTTCCGTTGGAACTCGTCGATGTGAAAGCCTCGATGGGTAATTACAAAGGCGATATTAAAGGGCTGGAGCCGGAGAGCATTCAGGACCTGTATATAGCAATTAATAAGCATGCTAAAAGCTGGTTGCCAGTTCAATCGGAGATAAAGCAGGTCGGCCAGGACCTGAACGCTTTTTCTCTAGGCATTGCCGTTACGGCAGAGGTCCTGGTGCAGGGCCTGGAGTCGTTGGAGTCTTATCGGCAGTTGAAGCTAGAAGACCTGACGCCCGAACAGATCGAGAAAGTGGCTTCCGAAAAAATAATGCCAGGTGACCGCAAGACCATCGATTCACTGATCGCCTTGTTCGACGAAATGCGCCGCCACATCGCCACCCATGGTGTAAGCACCACTAACGCCAAGGAAGGAATCTCCAAATTCAAGAAGGACCTCGAGGAAAACCTCAATCGCGAGGTAACGCTCAAGGCCAACCTGGCTAACACCGCCGACACCAGGGAAACTGTAGCTGGCTTGAAAACAGATATAGCCGAGCTTCAGAAGCGTATCGACCAGAAGTCTGACGAGTACTCGACTTTTTGCCGCAATGCATGGATTGGCGTCTGGTGGGGGCCGCTCGGCGCAGCCATTAGCGGTTCGATTTATGGACCCAAAGCGACCCGGGTATTACGGGAAAAGAATGCGCTTCTTGAACAGAAGCGCCCGCTCGACGATAAGCTTGCCGCGTTGAACAAGTTTTTGGCTGACTTGAGTAAGACGAAATCGACTCTGGATGAAATCGTGACTCTAGTCGACGGAGCCATCGCCGGTATTTCAACTCTGGAAAGCCTGTGGGATTCACTGATCACATTGGTCGAGTCTTCACGTAAGGAATTGAACGATATTGATAATGCGATGCTCCTGATCATTCTGGTGTCTCGTTTCAAAACCGTTGTTTCATACTGGAGCGAGATCAAGACGAAGTCTCATAAATTGGTGACGGCTTTCGATGTCGCGCTTAAAAACTCTTAAACCTGCTTTTGACTGGATGGATGATAATCATGACCGTAGATCAACTGGATGCGCCACTGCAACTGCCTGTGCTCGACATAGAACTTCTTCGCAAAAGCGCGGATACGCTTTCGCAAGGGGCTGCAGGGCTGGGCGATATTTATATGCCTGTGCTACAGGATACGCTCAAGGCACTGACGAGAGAGTTGAGCGTCAGCGACGAAAAATTACTCAAGGTACTGACGTCACTGCCGGTTGCGCTGGACATTGAAGGCGCATCGTATGTACTCAAAAATTTGATAAGCCTTAAAAACGAGCCTGCAAGCGATGTGGCCGAGGTCATCGAGCAACTGACGAAGGAGCTCATCAACAAGAACAAATCCAGCATTGCTACAGTGACCAGCGAGCGGGAATTGCTGGACGACGCCCTCACCAATTTGAATGTCATCAGTCTCAAGGCTGCCGATAGACTTATTTCAGAGCAGGAAAAGGAACTCGCACCGCTCAAGGCGAGCTGGGAAAAGGACGCGGCACCGCTGATTGAGCTGGAGAAGCAAGAAACGGTGCTCAATGGCTTGATCGACGAGCTTGAGGAAGGTTCGATTCTCGATAAATTGAAACCGCTGGTAGAGAGTCTGAAACAGCTCATTAAGGTCGATCCGAAAAGCCCATTGATCGGTGTCATCGAGGCTGGCATGGAGGGCGTAACGAACATCCTCAATATCTCCAAGGAATCCATCAACTACAGCCATCTCATCAAGTCACGGCATAAGTTGCAGGATCAGTTGGACGTACTACGCGCCGAATTTAAGGCTCTGAGAGATGAGCTTGGTAAGGTGTCGCACAAACTTGCCCAGTTGCAGGAGTTCCAGTCGCTCGGCAAGCAAAGAGAAGTCTACATGCAGGAAGCCAGCAAACTGGTCGAAGCGCTGCACCTGTTTCTGACGCAGAGCCGTATCGACAACAGTGCCGATGTCGTGGAAGAGGTAGCGCGCTTCATCGAGAACTGCGTAGCGCTGACCAAGTACCTGGACGGCCTGCGCCGTCGCTGGCAGGGAGCCAACACGCTCGTGTCGGACGGCATGACCTCAGCTGACGAGCAGGCTGTCTAGCTCAAAAGTATCCGAGTCGTCGCCAAGATCGGCCGCGCGCTGGTGATAATCCTTCGCCAGCGCGCGGATGTCGGCATGAGGTGAAGCCAGCAACTGCTTGCGGGCCACCCGCAGAAAATTCAGATTGCCGGTTTTCAGCGCGACATTCAGCCAGCGCAGCGCTTCGCCGATGTTGCCTTGATCGGCCAATACTGCGGCGTGGCTGAACTGGCCGCGAAAATCTCCGCCTTGCGCCGAGCGCTGATACCAGCGATGGGCCGACGGCAGATCGCGTTCGCAACTCACCCCTTCTTCCAGATAGCGACCGAGCATGTTCATCGACTTGGCGTGGCCCATGTCCGCCGCCTTGCGGTAGCAGGCCAGCGCGCGGGCCTGATCCTTGTCGACGCCGCGACCGGTGGCCAGCAGGTTGCCGTAGTTATAGAAACCCCAGTCCAGATCGGCTTCGGCGGCCTGCCGGTAATGTTCGGCGGCTTTGCCGGCGTCGGCCTCGCAGCCCCAGCCGTGCTCATGGCAGCGGCCGAGCATGTTGCTGGCCATGGCGTGACCCTTGCGCGCGGCGATCTGGAACCACACCAGTGCCAGCGACTGATCGCGCTCGATGCCGGTGCCGTCGAGCAGGATCTGCCCGAGCAGGGCCTGGGCTTCGACGATATTTTCCTGAGCCGCGACCAGAATCGCGCGGGCGGCGCTGGCCGGGTTGTCCTGCAGCATGGCGCGCAGCTGTTCGCCGTCGAGGACATCCTGGCGTCGCAGATTCCAGCCCATGTCAGACCTCGACCCACTGGCGCAGCAGGTTGTGATACGTGCCGGTCAGTTGCAGCAGCGACGGATGATCGGGCACGTCGCGGCCCAGTTGCTGGATGGCATTGTCCATTTCAAACAGCAATGTGCGGTGGCCGTCGTCGCGGACCAGGCTCTGGGTCCAGAAGAACGAGGCGTAACGTGCGCCACGGGTGACCGCGTTGACCTTGTGCAGGCTGGTGGCGGGGTAGAGCAGCATGTCGCCGGCCGGCAACTTGACCTGGCGGGTGCCGAAGGTGTCCTGAATCACCAGCTCGCCGCCGTCGTAGTCGTCGGGGTCGCTGAAGAACAGCGTCGACGACAGGTCGGTACGCACGCGCTCGATGTTGCCCTTGGCCTGACGTACGGCGTTATCGATGTGGAAGTCGAAGCTGCCGCCGCCGGTGTAGCAGTTGATCAGCGGCGGGAAAACCTTGTGCGGCAGCGCGGCGGACATGAACAGCGGGTTCTGCCACAGCCGTTCGAGCATGGCCGCGCCGATCTCCACCGCCAGCGGGTGGCCTTCGGGCAGTTGCAGGTTGTGTTTGGCTTTGGCCGATTGATGGCCAGCGGTGATCTTGCCGTCGGCCCATTCGGTCTGTGCCAGGGCTTCGCGGATGCGCAGCACTTCCTCGCGGGTGAAGAGGCCGGGAATGTGTAGAAGCATGGCGTGGCCACTCGGGAACGGGAAGGGGGTAGATGATAGTGATTCTTATTGTCCGGGCACAACCCCTTCCAAGTGTCCATAGACGAATGAGCGTGAAAAAACCGTAATGCGAAATTGTAAAGAATGTAAGTTCTGTGTAAATGCAAATTACTCTCACCTATATTCCGCGACCTCTACATTCCTTGGGGAAGGAACTCACCATGTCGCGCCACACCTTACAACCGTCCGTCAGTTCACCTCGGCTGCTTGCCTCGGCCATCGGCATGGCTGTCACCGCCATGTCGGCAGCGCAGATGGCCCACGCCGCCGATGACGCGGAAAAAGCCAAAGGCGGTGCAATTGCACTGGGCGCGACAAGCATCAACGGTGAGGCGCAAGAATCCACCGACTACAAGACCGAGCGAAGCGCATCGCAGAAATACACCGCGCCGCTGTCGGACACACCGCGTTCGGTCACCGTCATTCCTCAGCAGGTCCTGAAAGACACCGCTGCCACCTCGTTGCAAGACGCGCTACGTACCGTGCCGGGCATCACTTTCGGCGCCGGTGAAGGCGGCAACCCACAGGGCGACCGTCCGTTCATCCGCGGCTTCGACGCCCAGGGCGACACTTACATCGACGGCGTGCGCGACACCGGTGCCCAGTCTCGCGAAATCTTCGACATCGAATCGATCGAAGTCAGCAAAGGCCCGAACTCGGCCTTCGGCGGACGCGGCTCGGCGGGCGGCAGCATCAACCTGGTCAGCAAACTGCCGAAAGCCAACGATTTCACCGAGGGCAGCTTCACTTACGGCACCGACCAGACGCGCCGTTACACCCTCGACGTCAACCGCAAGTTCCTCGACACCGCAGCGTTCCGCCTGAACCTGATGAGCCACGAGCAGAACGTCGCCGGTCGTGACGCGATCAACTATGACCGTTGGGGCGTGGCACCGTCGGTGACCTTCGGCCTGGGCACTGAAAACCGCCTGAACCTCAGCTACTACCATGTGGAAGGCAACGATCTGCCGGATTCGGGCATTCCCTACGGCTACAGCTCGAACTCGGCAACGGCTGTCCACGTCCACGACAAGCCTACCGACGGCGGCAACAGCAACAACTTCTACGGCCTGAAGGACCGGGACTTCCGCAAGACCCGCAGCGACATCTCGACCATCAGCTTCGAGCATGATTTCAGCGACACCATGACGCTGAAAAACACCTTCCGTCACGGCAACGTCGGCCAGGACTACATCCTGACCCAGCCGGACGACAGCCAGCACAACGTCAACACCCGTGGCACCGTCTGGCGCCGTGCCAACGCCCGGGTCAGCACCACTGAAACTACCACCAACCAGACCGACCTGTTCGGCGAGTTCCAGCTGGCGGGCTTCAAGAACAACTACTCCACCGGTATCGAGCTGACCCGTGAAGTGAGCAAGGTCAGCGGTTACACCTTCGCCAACCCGGCCAACACTAACCCGACTGCGGCCTCTCCCGGCGGCGTGGGCTGTCAGGTCGGCGAGGTCTACGGTGGCACCTGTACGTCGCTGAGCAATCCGAACCCGGACGACGACTACACCGGCACCATCGCGCGTAACTACAAAGGCACCAACACCATCGGCTTCACGCGCTCGGTCTATGCCTTCGACACCATCGAGCTGAACCCGCAGTGGCAGATCAACCTGGGCACGCGCTTCGACAGCTTCGACACCAAGGCCAAGACCGACAGCCTCACTGCCGCGACCACTCGCAGCAAGAACAACAGCAACTTCTGGAACTGGCAGGCGGGCGTCGTCTACAAGCCGGTCGAGAACGGCAGCATCTACACCTCGTTCGCCACATCGGCCACCCCGCCGGGCGGCATGCTCAACGAAGGTATCGATGGCAACACGCTGATCGCTGACGGCAGCACCCTGACCAGCGACCTGGAACCGGAAACCACCAAGAACTACGAAGTGGGCACCAAGTGGGACTTCTTCAACGATCGTCTGTCGCTGACGGCCGCCGTGTTCCGTACCGAGAAAGAAAACACCCGTGTCCTGGTGAGCACCAACACCTATGAGAACGCCGGCAAATCCCGCGTCGACGGTGTCGAACTGTCTGCCAGCGGCAAGCTCACCGATCACTGGCAAGTATTCGCCGGCTACAGCTACCTGGACAGCGAACTGGTGTCCTCCGGCCTGGTCGGTCGTAACGGTGCGGTGACTGCAGGCGCAGCCTCGCAAGACGGTAACGAGATGCCAAACACGGCGAAACACAGCGCCAGCCTGTGGAACACCTACGAAATCACGCCGAAGCTGACCATCGGTGGTGGCGCGTTCTACGTCGGCCGTGTCTGGGGCGATACCGCCAACACCGTCTACGTACCGTCTTACACCCGTTACGACGCCATGGCTTCGTACAAGCTGACCAAAAACATCGACCTGCAACTGAACGTGCAGAACCTGACCGACAAGACCTACTACGACAAGGCCTACGCGGCGCACTTCGCCAACCAGGCAGCCGGTCGTACGGCCTTGCTGACCACCAGCTTCCACTTCTAAGCAGGAAGCCCGCAAAAGCCCCGCTTGCCCTTGGCTGCGGGGCTTTTGTGTGAATGGCTGTGGTGGCGATTGCGAACACCGTCCCTTGTAGGAGCTGGCTTGCCCTGCGAGCGGCTGCGAAGCAGTCGTAAATTCGGTAAACGCGGTGTGCCAGACAAACGGTGTCCGCAGGTTTTACGACGGGTTCCCCGCCGCTCGCGGGACGAGCCGCGCTCCTACAGGTGGCGAAGGTATCCCTTGTAGGAGCTGGCTTGCCCTGCGAGCGGCTGCGAAGCAGTCGTAAATCCGGTAAACGCGGTGTGCCAGACAAACGGTGTCCGCGGGTTTTACGACGGGTTCCCCGCCGGTCGCAGGGCAAACCAGCTCCTACAGAAAGGCCAGCGCCTGTAGGGGCGCGGGTTCGGTATCAAGGTTGTAACCGAACCGGAATCAGATACAGATGAGAACGCATGCCGTTTGCGCGCATAATGCGCGCGGCGGATCAATGAGGGGATTGAGGGTGTTGAAGAAAGTCCTGTTTCAACTGCACTGGTTCTTCGGAATCACGGCGGGGCTGGTGCTGGCCTTGATGGGCGTCACCGGCGCGCTGTATTCGTTCGAGGACGAGATTCTCGATGCGCTCAATCCCGATGCCCTGTTCGTGCAGCCGCGCGAGGCGCAGCTGTCGCTGGCCGAGATGGTCAGCAAGGTCGAAGCCCAGGGGCACGACACCGTGTCGATGTTCCGCATCGAAGTCGACGGCGACCGGGCGGCGCAGGTCTGGTTCAAACCGGCCCCCGGCGAGCGTCGCGGCGAAATGCACAATTTCGACCCCTACACCGGCGAGTTCAAGCCTGACGCGGTCGGTCAGGACGTCTTCGGATTCATCCTCAATCTGCATCGCTTCCTCGCCGCCGGCGAATACGGCAAGCAGGTCACGGCGGTGTGTACGCTGATCCTGCTGTTCTTCTGCCTGTCCGGCCTGTATCTGCGCTGGCCGCGTCAGGCCCTGAACTGGCGGGTCTGGCTGACCCTGGACTGGGCGAAGAAGGGACGCAGTTTCAACTGGGACCTGCACTCGGTGTTCGGCACCTGGTGCCTGATCGTCTACCTGCTGCTGGCGATCACCGGCCTGAACTGGTCTTACGACTGGTTCAACAACGGCATGAACAAACTGATCGGTGATCCGCCGGTGCCGGGCGAACAGCGCCGTGGCGGCGGTGGACCGCGCCCGGGCCCAGGGCAGAAAAATGCCGAGCCGGTGGCCGCTCAGGCCCCGGATTACGCGGCGATCTGGGACACCATCCAGAAAACCGCAGGTCCCGATCTGAAGAACTACAACCTGCGCCTGCCGCAAATGCCGGGACAGATGGCGACGGTGTTCTACGTGCTCAAGAGCGCGCCGCACCCGCGTGCGCTGAACCAGATCACCCTCGACCCGGCCAATGGCAAGCTCAAGGCGGTGTCGCGCTACGCCGACAAGGGCTACGGCGCGAAGCTGCTGGTCAGTAACTACTCGCTGCACACCGGCAGCTACTGGGGCCTGACCGGGCGCATCGTCATTACCGTGGCGGCGTTGCTGATGCCGCTGTTCTTCATCACCGGTTGGCTGCTGTACCTCGACCGCCGCCGCAAGAAGCGCGAGATCCGCAATGCCCGTGGTGAAGTCGCCGCCGTGCCGTCGGTCTATGGCAGCCAGGGGCCGGCGTGGCTGATCGGCTTTGCCAGCCAGAGCGGTTTCGCCGAGCAACTGGCCTGGCAGACTGCCGGGCAGCTGCAATCGGCCGGCTTGCCGGTGCGGGTGCAGCGTCTGGCCGACATGACCGAACAGGACCTGAACCAGAGCCGCAACGCGTTGTTCGTGGTCAGTACCTTCGGCGACGGCGAGGCGCCGGACAGCGCCCGTGGTTTCGAGCGCAAACTGCTGGGGCGTCCGCTGTCGCTGGACAATCTCAACTACGCCGTGTTGGCTCTGGGCGACCGCCAGTATCAACACTTCTGCGGCTTCGCCCAGCGTCTGCACGGCTGGCTGACCGAGCGCGGAGGCAACACGCTGTTCGCCCCGGTGGAAGTGGACAGTGGCGATCAAACGGCCCTGCAGCACTGGCAACAACAACTCAGCGACCTGACCGGCGCCGTGCCTGCCGAGCCGTGGCAGGCCCCGGACTACCAGAGCTGGACGTTGAGCCAGCGCGAGTGGCTGAACCCGCAGAGCGTCGGCTCCAAGGTGTTTCTGCTCGGCCTGAGCGCGCCGGATGCCACACGTTGGGAAGCGGGTGATCTGGTTGAGGTCTTGCCGCGCAACAGCGTCGCCGCCATCGAGCGTTTCCTCGCAGGGCTGGGCATCGCTGCGCAGACGGTCGTCGAAGTCGACGGTCTCAAGGAAAGCCTTGGTCAGGCGCTGGCCAGTCGTCAGCTGCCGGCCCAGCGCAATCACCTGGTCGGCCTGCACGCTCAGGCGCTGGTCGATGCGCTGGTGCCACTGGCGATGCGCGAATACTCCATCGCGTCGATCCCGGAAGACGGGTCGCTGCAACTGATCGTGCGTCAGGAACTGCACCCGGACGGCAGCCTGGGTCTGGGCTCCGGCTGGCTGACTGAACATGCGGCGGTGGGTGACGGCATCAGCCTGCGCGTCCGTCGCAACAGCAGCTTCCACTTGCCGGACGATGCAGTGCCGATGATCCTGATCGGCAACGGCACGGGGCTGGCGGGCCTGCGCAGCCTGCTCAAGGCACGCATCGCTCAGGGCGAACAGCGCAACTGGCTGCTCTACGGCGAGCGCAATGCCGCCCACGACTTCCACTGCGGTAGCGAACTGCAAGGCTGGCTGGCCTCCGGCGATCTGGCGCGCATGGACTTGGCGTTCTCCCGCGATCAGGCCGAAAAAATCTACGTGCAGGACCGCTTGCGTGCGGCGACCGACGAACTGCTGCGCTGGCTGGATGACGGCGCGGTGATCTACATCTGCGGCAGCCTCGAAGGCATGGCGGCAGGGGTCGACGCGGTGCTGGTCGACGTACTGGGCGAACAGGGCGTCGAACGCCTGGTGGAGCAGGGGCGCTATCGTCGGGATGTTTATTGAAATGGGTGATCGACCGTAGCAGCACGGCTTGTTGGTGGTGGCGTCCGCAAGATCGCCATCGCGAGCAAGCTCACTCCTACGAAAGGTTCGCGGCAAAGCCTCCGTAGCAGGCTGGCTTGCCGGTGGCGTCTGCGAGATTGCAACCGCCGGCAAGCGGGACTGCTACAGGGGGAGCACCCGCTTTTGATCTGGTTTTTGATCTGGTTTTTGATCTTGGGGCCCCGTCCCAGAAGGCCGAACGCAGGCGATGCGCAGTGGGCCGAGCGACAGGATGTCGCGAGAGCCGCGTGGGCCATGGATGGCCCATTCGCGGCGTGCCCACGGAGCATTGCCGGAGGGAGGGAATGCCGAGCCAAAGCGAGGCACCGTATGGCGGGGTTAGAAGCCCTTGGTTACTTGGGGCTTTTCCAAGTAA
Source organism: Pseudomonas sp. NPDC090208 (assembly GCF_044746785.1). Classification (NCBI taxonomy): domain Bacteria; kingdom Pseudomonadati; phylum Pseudomonadota; class Gammaproteobacteria; order Pseudomonadales; family Pseudomonadaceae; genus Pseudomonas; species Pseudomonas sp. NPDC090208. The sequence continues at coordinate 196,010 of NZ_JBIVCU010000011.1, read as the reverse complement.
CTCGCCGTCAGGCGAAACCCGGCTGCGTTAGCAGCCATAGCGATACATCAGACAAATCGAGTGCACAGGCTTTACGACGACTGCGTCGCCGGTCGCAGGGCAAGCCAGCTCCTACAAGGGGTCGCGTAACTCGCCGTTAGGCGAAACGGGGCTGCGTTAGCAGCCATAGCGATCCGTCAGACACACCGCCTGCACAGGCTTTACGACGACTTCGTCGCCGATCGCGGGCAAGCCACGCTCCTACAGGTTCGCGTAACTCGCCGCTAGGCGAAACAAGGCTGCGTTAGCAGACTCGCAATCCAAATGACACACCGCGTGCACAGGATTTACGACGACTGCGTCCCCGGTCGCAGGACAAGCCAGCTCCTACAGTTTTTTCAGGGGGCTGACAGATTTCAGAACACCGCCAAAACCTGTAGCAGTCCGGCTTGCCGTCGGTGGGGCCTGCAAGATCGCAACCGCCGGCAAGCCGGACTGCTACGGGGGATGCGCTCGCTTGGCTTTTGCTTTTCAGCTTTTGATCTTGGGGCCCCGTCCCAGAAGGCCGAACGCAGGCGATGTGGAGTGGGTCGAGCGACAGGATGTCGCGAGAGCCGCGTGGGCCATGGATGGCCCATTCGCGGCGGGCCCACGGAGCATTGCCGGAGTGAGGGAACACCGAGCATTAGCGAGGTGCCGTATGGTGGGGTAAGAAGCCCTTGGTTACTTGGGGCTTTTCCAAGTAACTCGCCGCCAGGCGAAACAGGGCTGCGTTAGCAGACTCGCAATCCAAATGACACACCGCGTGCACAGGTTTTACGACGACTGCGTCGCCGGTCGCAGGACAAGCCAGCTCCTACATAGATCGCGGTGAAACTTCTGTAGCAGTCCGGCTTGCCGGCGGTGGCGATCTTGCGGACGCCTTCGCGGGCAAGCCCGCTCCCACAGGGGGTGTGTGTTTCGCCGGCTTTTGATCTGGCTTTTGATCTTGGGGCCCCGTTCCAGAAGGCCGAACGCAGGCGATGTGGAGTGGGTCGAGCGACAGGATGTCGCGAGAGCCGCGTGGGCCATGGATGGCCCATTCGCGGCGTGCCCACGGAGCATTGCCGGAGTGAGGGCATGCCGAGCCAAGGCGAGGCACCGTATGGCGGGGATAAGAGCCCTTGGTTACTTGGGGCTTTTCCAAGTAACTCGCCGTCAGGCGAAATAAGGCTGCGTTAGCAGACTCAGCGGAGTATCAGACACGCAAAGGACACAGGATTTACGACGACTGCGTCGCCGGTCGCAGGGCAAGCCAGCTCCTACAAAGGTCCGCGTAACTCGCCGCCAGGCGAAACAGGCTGCGTTAGCAGACTCAGCGGAGTGTCAGACACGCAAAGGACACAGGTTTTACGACGACTTCGTCGCCGGTCGCAGGACAAGCCAGCTCCTACAAAGGTCCGCGTAACTCGCCGCCAAGCGAAACAGGCTGCGTTAGCAGACTCGGCGGAGTGTCAGACAAGCCAAGGACACAGGACTTACGACGACTTCGGTCGGACGCGACCCCGGCGCGCTCGCAGGACAAGCCAGCTCCTACAGAAAACCGCGCAACGCTCATCATGAAAAAAGGCCGTCACGCTCACACGCGACGGCCTTTCTTCATGCAGCGATCAGCGAATCACGCCACAAACTGCTCCGCATAGTGGCAAGCCACCTGACGGTTATCCACAGCCCGGAGTTCCGGAATCTCACTGCTGCAACGCTCCGTCGCATACGGGCAACGCTTGTGGAACGCACAGCCGCTCGGCGGGTTCAACGGGTTCGGCAACTCACCGACGATCTTGATCTTCGGCTTCAGCGGGTCCGGATGAATCGCTGGCGTCGCCGACAGCAGCGCCTGGGTGTACGGGTGCAGCGGACGGCTGTAGATCTCTTCCTTCGGCCCCATCTCCGCCGGACGACCCAGATACATCACCAACACACTGTCAGCCACATGCCGCACCACCGCCAGGTTGTGCGAAATGAACACATAACCGGTGTTGAACTCCTGCTGCATGTCCATGAACAGGTTCAAGACCTGCGCCTGGATCGACACGTCCAGCGCCGAGGTCGGTTCGTCCGCCACCAGCACTTTCGGTTGCAGCATCATGGCGCGGGCCAGGGCGATACGCTGGCGCTGGCCGCCGGAGAACATGTGCGGATAACGCTGGTAGTGCTCCGGACGCAAACCGACCTGCTTGATCATCGCCTGGACCTTTTCCCGGCGCTCGGCGGCGGACAGGTTGGTGTTGATCAGCAGCGGCTCGCCCAGTTGGTCACCGATCTTCTGCCGCGGGTTGAGCGAGGCGTACGGGCTCTGAAACACCATCTGCACGTCTTTGCGCAGTTGCTTGCGCTGGGCCTTGGTGGCGCCAGCGACTTCCTGGCCTGCGATCTTCAGCGAGCCGGACGACGGCTCTTCGATCAGGGTCAGGGCGCGGGCCAGGGTCGACTTGCCGCAGCCGGACTCGCCGACCACCGCCAGGGTCTTGCCGGCTTCCAGTTCGAACGACACGCCGTTGAGGGCGCGTACGGTCGCGGTCGGCTTGAAGAAGCCACGGGATACATCGTAGTGACGGGTAAGGTCACGGGCGGTCAGTACGATTTCGCTCATCACGCCACCTCCTGGTTAAGCGGGTAGAAGCAACGCACCAGGCCGTGGACTTGCGGGTCCAGGGTCGGGCGCTGCTGGCGGCATTTGTCTTGAACGTAAGGGCAGCGCGGCGACAGCAGGCAACCGCTCGGACGGTCGTAGCGACCGGGGACGATGCCCGGCAGGGTCGCCAGACGCTCGGCGCCCATGCTGTGCTCGGGGATCGCCGCCAGCAGCGCTTCGCTATACGGATGCGCCGGCACGTCGAACAGGCCGGGGACCTGACCGACTTCGACCGCTTGTCCTGCGTACATCACGCAGACGCGCTGGGCGGTTTCGGCAACGACCGCGAGGTCGTGGGTGATCAGCACCAGCGCCATGTCCTGATCTTTTTGCAGGGCCAGCAGCAGATCCATGATCTGCGCCTGAATGGTCACGTCCAGTGCGGTGGTCGGTTCGTCGGCGATCAGCAGTTTCGGCTCGCCGGCAATCGCCATGGCGATCGCGACGCGCTGACTCATGCCGCCGGACAGTTGGTGCGGGTAGGCGTCCAGACGCTGGGCAGCGCCGGGGATTTCCACCTTCTGCAGCAGTTCCAGCGCACGCTGATGCGCCGCCTTGCCTTTCAGACCGAGGTGCTGACGCAGCACTTCCTTGATCTGGAAGCCCACGGTGTAGCTCGGGTTCAGCGCGGTCATCGGGTCTTGGAAAACCATCGACAGGTCCTTGCCGACGATCTGCCGACGCTGACGTGCGGACAGCTTGAGCATGTCCTTGCCGTCGAAGCTCAGGGAGTCAGCGGTGACGATACCGGGATGATCGATCAGGCCCATCAGCGCCATCATGGTCACGGATTTACCCGAGCCCGACTCGCCGACGATTGCCAGTACTTCGCCTTTGTCCACGCTCAGGCTGAGGCCGTCGACCACTGGAGTGGCGTTGGCGTCGCCGAAACGTACGTTGAGGTTCTTGATTTCTAACAGTGGCATTCCGAATTCCTCAGGCGGCGTTCTTGAGTTTCGGGTCCAGCGCGTCGCGCAGGCCGTCGCCCATCAGGTTGATTGCCAGCACGCTGAGCAAGATGGTCAGACCCGGCAGGCTCACGACCCACCAGGCGCGTTCGATGTAGTCACGGGCCGAAGCGAGCATGGTGCCCCACTCAGGCGTCGGCGGCTGTACGCCCAGGCCGAGGAAGCCCAGTGCCGCAGCGTCGAGGATGGCCGAGGAGAAGCTCAGGGTCGCCTGCACGATCAGCGGCGCCATGCAGTTGGGCAGCACGGTGATGAACATCAGACGCGGCAGGGTAGCGCCAGCCAGACGGGCAGCGGTCACGTAGTCGCGGTTCAGTTCGCCCATCACGGCGGCGCGGGTCAGGCGCACGTAGGACGGCAGCGAGACGATGGCGATGGCGATCACGGTGTTGATCAGGCCTGGGCCGAGGATGGCGACGATCGCCACTGCCAGTAGCAGCGACGGCAGGGCCAGCATGATGTCCATCAGACGCATGATGGTCGGGCCGAGAACCTTCGGGAAGAAACCGGCCAGCAGACCCATGAGGATGCCCGGAATCAGCGACATCACCACCGAGGACAGACCGATCAGCAGCGACAGGCGCGAACCCTGGATCAGGCGCGACAGCAGATCGCGGCCCAGCTCGTCGGTGCCCAGCAGGAACCGCCACTGGCCGCCTTCCAGCCACACCGGCGGAGTCAGCAGGAAGTCGCGGTACTGCTCGCTCGGGTCATGGGGTGCAACCCATGGGGCGAAAATCGCGCAGAACACGATCAGCAGCATGAAGGCCAGACCGGCCACGGCGCCCTTGTTCTTGGAGAAGTGCTGCCAGAACTCTTTGTAGACGGACGGGTACAGCAGGCTTTGATCGACTGCTGTTACAGGAACAGGTGTATTCATGGTCGGGATCTCAGCGCTGGTGACGGATGCGTGGGTTGGCGAAGCCGTAGAGGATGTCCACCACGAAGTTCACCAGAATCACCAGGCAGGCGATGAGCAGGATGCCGTTCTGCACGACAGGGTAGTCGCGGGCGCCGATGGCTTCGATCAGCCACTTGCCGATGCCCGGCCAGGAGAAGATCGTCTCGGTCAGGACCGCACCGGCGAGCAGGGTGCCGACTTGCAGGCCGAACACGGTCAGGACCGGAATCAGCGCGTTGCGCAGGCCGTGGACGAACACCACGCGAGCCGGCGAAAGGCCCTTGGCGCGGGCGGTACGCACGTAGTCTTCACGCAGCACTTCCAGCATCGAGGAACGGGTCATCCGCGCGATCACCGCCAGCGGGATGGTGCCCAGCACGATGGCCGGCAGGATCAGGTGACGCAGGGCGTCGATGAACGAACCTTCTTCATCGCTGAGCAGGGTGTCGATCAGCATGAAGCCGGTTTTCGGCGGAATGTCATACAACAGGTCGATACGACCCGATACCGGGGTCCAGCCCAGCGATACCGAGAAGAACATGATCAGGATCAGGCCCCACCAGAAGATCGGCATCGAGTAGCCGGCCAGCGAGATGCCCATGACCCCATGGTCGAACAGTGAGCCTCGTCGCAGGGCCGCAATGACCCCGGCCAGCAGGCCGATGATGCCTGCGAAGATCAGCGCCGCAATCGACAGCTCCAGCGTCGCCGGGAACAGCGAAGTGAATTCGGACCACACGCTCTCGCGCGTACGCAGCGATTCGCCGAGGTCGCCATGGGCGAGCTTGCCGACGTAATCGATGTATTGCGCATACAGGGGTTTGTTCAGGCCAAGGCGTTCCATGGCTTGGGCGTGCATTTCCGGATCGACCCGGCGCTCACCCATCATGACTTCGACCGGGTCGCCCGGAATCAGGCGAATAAGGGCGAAGGTCAGCAAGGTGATGCCGAAGAAGGTGGGTATGAGCAACCCCACTCGGCGGGCGATAAAACTAAACATCTTCTCGTGTACCTCATCTGCCGGTTAGGCGTATGCCGGCGGGGCCCGTTTTTGCGAGCCCGCCGGATTCTTCTTCTACTTCACTTGGGTGGTAGCGAAGTTATTGGTGGTCAGAGGGCTAATGTGATAGCCCTCTACGTTCTTGCGCATTGCAGTGAACATCTTGGTGTGCGCCATGCTGATCCACGGTTGATCTTCATTGAAGACCACCTGGGCCTGCTCGTAGAGCGCGGCACGCTCGGCCGGGTCGGTTTTTTCCCGAGCCTGATCGATCAGCGTCTGGAACTTCTGATTGCACCAGCGGGCGTAGTTTTCGCCGTTTTTGGCGGCCTCGCAACTCAGGTTCGGAGTCAGGAAGTTATCAGGGTCGCCATTGTCGCCTGCCCAGCCCGCCGACACCATGTCGTGTTCGCCGTTTTTGGCCCGTTTGAGCATTTCGCCCCATTCCATGACGCGAATATCTAACTTAATGCCGATTTTCGCCAAATCCGCCTGCATCATTTGCGCGCCGAGCAGTGGATTCGGGTTGGTCGGGCCGCCGCCGTTACGGGTGAACAGAGTCAGCACGGTGCCTTCCGGTACGCCGGCTTCCTTGAGCAGGGCGCGGGCCTTGTCCAGATCGTGGGCCGGGTTTTTCAGGGTCTTGTTATAGCCGAGCAGGGTCGGCGGGTACGGGTTGACCCCGACCAGCGCGTTGCCTTTACCGAACAGCGCGTTGACATAGGCTTCCTTGTCGAAGGCCATGTCGATGGCTTTGCGCACGCGGACATCGCTCATGTACTTGTGGCTGGTGTTCATGGCGATGTAGGCGGTGGTCATCGCCTCCAGTTCGTCGACCTTCAGGTTCGGGTCTTTCTTGATGCTCGGGATGTCATCCGGCTTGGGGTACAGCGCGACCTGGCACTCGTTGGCCTTGAGCTTCTGCAGGCGCACGTTGTTGTCGGTGGCGATGGCCAGGACCAGGGTGTCTGCCGGCGGCTTGCCACGGAAGTATTCCGGGTTGGCCTTGAAGCGCGCCTGGGCGTCCTTGGCGTAACGCTGGAAGATGAACGGGCCGGTGCCGATCGGATGATTGTTCAGCTCGTCGGTCTTGTTGGTCTTGAGCAACTGGTCGGCGTATTCGGCCGAATAGATCGAGGCGAAGGCCATGGCGACGTCGGCCAGGAACGGCGCTTCGCGACGGGTCAGAGTGAACTTGACCGTGTTGTCGTCGATTTTTTCGACGCTTTTCAGCAGTTCCTTGAAGCCCATGCTTTCAAAGTACGGGAAGCCGACGGTCGACTGTTTGTGCCACGGATGGTTGGGGTCCAACTGACGCTGGAAGCTCCAGAGCACATCGTCGGCGTTCATGTCGCGCGTCGGCTTGAAGTAATCGGTGGTGTGGAACTTGACGCCCTTGCGCAGGTGGAACGTGTAGGTCAGGCCGTCTTCACTGATCGCCCACGATTCGGCCAGCGCCGGCTCGATATCGGTGGTGCCCGGCTTGAAATCCACCAGCCGGTTGAAAATGGTTTCCGCCGCGGCGTCAGCGGTGACAGCCGTGGTGTACAGCGCCGTGTCGAACCCTTCCGGGCTGGCTTCGGTGCAGACCACCAGAGGTTTGGCGCAGACGCCAACCGAGACGCTGAACAGCGCCAGCGCGATCGCGTTGCGCAATGTTGCGAGTTTGAATGTCGATTTCAACTAAACGCCCTCCGAAAGTAATGAAGCCATGGGGGCGGGTACTGCGGACCCTTGGGGAAGGTGGGTGTCCGCAGTACCCGCTGTTTGCTGCTTACAGAATGTTGAACGGAATGGTGGTCACCACACGCAGTTCGTTGATGTTGCCGTCAGCCTGTTGGGCGCTGGCACGGTGCGTGGTGTAGGTGGCACGAATGCTCGACGCCTTCAGCGGACCGGACTGCATGACGTACTTGGTGCCGATGCCGTATTCGTAGTGGGTTTCGCCGTCCATGCTGCGAACGTCATAGGCGGTGCCCTTGTAGTGGGTACCGTCGATGTCGAAACCGCGCGCCTGATACAGGTTGAAGCTCAGGCCCGGCACGCCGTATTCGGCCATGTTCAGCAGGTAGCTCAGCTGTACCGACTTCTCGTTCGGGCCGTTGAAGTCCGAGAGCAGGGAGTTGGACAGGAAGATGGCGTTGGTTTCATGCAGGTAGTCAAAGTAGGTGTCGCCGTTCACTTCCTGGTAGGACAGGCTCAGCGCGTGGGCCTTGTGAGTGGCGGTCAACGACAGGCTGTAGGTGTCGTTGTCGATCGGGCCCATCTTCTTCTGGCCGGAATCCTTGGTTTTGTAGTAGTTCAGGTTGGTGCTCAGACCGACGACATCGGTGTCGCCCATCTCGTGCAGGAACGAGAAATAGTACTGATGCCAGAAGTCCTGGACGTTGGCGTAGTAGAAGTTGGTGCTCAGGCTCTTGAGCGGCTTGTACTCGACGCCCGCCATGTCCACTCGATCCGCCTCGGCACCGTTGGCGCCGTACTCGGAGCGGAACTTGCTCAGGCTCTGCTCGGTACGCGGCGAAACGCGGTCGAAGCTGCCGGCGGTGAACGAGAGGTTGTTGAACTCTTCGCTGAGGATGCTCACGCCTTCGAAGCTCGATGGCAGCGCGCGGTTGCCGATGTAGGCGATCACAGGCGTGTTCACCGACTGACGGCCAAAGGTCAGGGTGGTGTTGGAGACGCGGGCCTTGATGTTGCCCAGGCCCAGCTTGCTCCACTGACCGACTGGATCGCCGTTGTTTTCGGTCAGGGTGCGGTTGCCGCCGCCCATCACGTCATCCTTGTCGCGGTCCAGCGCCACGGCGTTGTACACGGCCAATTCAGTGGCGAAGCCGATTGGCCCCTGGGTGAAGCCCGAGGAGTAGTCGACGATGGTGCCCTGCACCCAGTTGATCCGGCGTGGGTCGCTGTCGACGACGACGCCGTTTTCACTGCGACGGAACTCACCGCCGCGACGCAGCAGTTCGTTGGCGTACCAGTTCTTGGTCGAACCGGAGATTTTCGAGTCTTCGATGAAACCCTTGGCTTCACTCTGGGCGTTGCTGGTGGCCAGGGTGGTCGGAACGAATTCCTGACTGGTTGGCTCTGCCTGTGCCGCGATGCTCATTCCGAGCAGGGACAAGGCGAATACAGCGGTGCTGGCTTTTTTCACGTTTTGAAGCTCCCAATTACTGCTTTTATAGAGGCCGGTTTTTATGTGGTAACCGGCTTTGGTGACGCGGCCTCGTGGGCCTTTTTCGCGTTATCCACGGTTGCGGATCAGGCGGTGCCGCAGGCAGACAGACCTGCGGCACGGTTTCAGGGTTATTCGGCGATGCTCACGCCGGAGAAGTTGTTGCGCCCGAACGGGCTGACCTGGAATCCCTCGACTTCCGCACGCAGCGGCTGGTTGACCGTCGAGTGGGCAATCGGAGTGATCGGCACCTGCTGTTTCAGGTAGTGCTGGGCTTGTTTGTAGAGGTCGATGCGACGGTCCTTGTCGGCGGTCGCCACGGCGGCCTTGATCAGCGCGTCGTACTTCTCGTCACACCACATCGAGTAGTTGTTGCCACCGATGGAGGCGCAGCTGTACAGCGTGCCGAGCCAGTTGTCCGGGTCACCGTTGTCACCGGTCCAGCCGATCAGCGAGATGTCGTGTTCGCCGTTCTTGCTGCGCTTGAGGTACTCGCCCCATTCGTAGCTGACGATGGTCGCCTTGATACCGACCTTGGCCCAGTCGGCCTGGAGCATCTGCGCCATCAGCTTGGCATTCGGGTTGTACGGACGCTGTACCGGCATGGCCCACAGGGTCAGCTCGGTGCCTTCCTTGACGCCGGCGGCGCGCAGCAGTTCGCGGGCCTTTTCCGGGTTATAGGGAGCGTCCTTGACCGTGTCGTCGTAGGACCACTGGGTCGGCGGCATGGCGTTTTGCGCCAGTTGACCGGCGCCCTGGTACACGGCGTCGATGATGGCTTTCTTGTCCACAGCCATGTCCAGCGCCTGACGCACCTGCAGGTTGTCCAGCGGCGCATGGCGCACGTTGTAGGAGATGTAGCCGAGGTTGAAGCCTGACTGTTCGACGACCTTGAGCTGCTTGTCTGCCTTGAGCGCTTCGACATCCGCCGGGCGCGGGTTATAGGTAACCTGGCATTCGTTCTTGCGCAGCTTCTGCACGCGGACCGAGGCGTCGGTGTTGATGGCGAAGATCAGTTGATCGATCTTGACCCGGCTCGGGTCCCAGAACTGTTTATTGGCGACATAACGGATCTGCGAGTCTTTCTGATAACGCTGGAAGACAAACGGACCGGTGCCGATGGGGGCCTGGTTGATATCGCGCACAGCACCCGATGCCATCAGTTTGTCAGCATATTCCGCGGAAAGAATGGCCGCGAAGTTCATCGCTATATTCTGAATGAATGCCGCATCGACATGGTTGAGGGTAAATACAACAGTCAGCGGACCGGTTTTCTCGACGGACTTTATATTCTTGTCCAGACCCATACTGGTGAAGTAGGGAAATTCTGTCGGATAGGCGACGCGAAACGGATGTTGCTTATTCAACATCCGATTAAAAGTAAAGAGCACGTCGTCGGCATTGAAGTCACGCGTCGGTTTGAATGTTTTATTGCTGTGGAATTTCACGCCTTCGCGCAGGTGAAACGTATAGGTCAGACCGTCTTCGGAAATGTCCCAGTTCGTCGCCAAGGCAGGCACCACGCCGGTTTGCCCGCGCTCGAACTCCACCAGGCGGTTGTAGATCGGCTCGGACGCATCGTTATCGGTGCCCGAGGTGTATTGACCGATATCGAAACCGGCAGGGCTGCCTTCGGAACAGAACACCAGACTTTTCGTGGCGGCCTGAATCTGTGGGGTAATGGCAAATAGCCCAGCAGTTAACAGCGAAGAAATCACAATATTGTTTCGCATGACAATCCTTATCGTCTGGAACGCGAATAACCGGAAATACCGTGGCAATCGTTTGCGCAAACGGATTTTTCAACGATTACGGGACAGCCCGACCGTTCGAGGTAACGACATGTATCAGGTGCGGGCACTTGCGAAGGTATGTCCGTCAAGGCGCACAGTAAAGAGTTCTGGGTGCTTCAATTTCTGTAGGAAAAGTGCATATCGTTAGTAGGCAATTACTGTGCGAAGTAAGTTACGCGCCTAACGATAGTCATTTTCATGGGTAAAACACGCAGGCAACGACACGGTCGCGTTACCCGAAGGCAACGCGACCGTGCGGTCATATCAAAGGTATTACTTGCCGCTTACGCTGACACCGTAGAACGAGTTCAGACCGAACGGGCTGATCTTGAAGTCCTGCACTTCCTTGCGCATCGGCTGGTAGACAGTCGAGTGAGCAATCGGGGTCATCGGCACTGCGTCTTTGAGCAGGTGCTGAGCTTGCTTGTACAGATCGGTACGCTTGGCCTGGTCGGTGGTTTCCTTGGCTTGGTGGATCAGCGTGTCGAACGGCTTGTCGCACCACTTGGCGAAGTTGTTACCGTTGACCGCGTCGCAACCGAACAGGGTGCCCAGCCAGTTGTCCGGGTCACCGTTGTCGCCGCTCCAGCCAATCAGCATCGCGCCGTTTTCGCCGTTCTTGGCGCGCTTGATGTACTCGCCCCACTCGTAGGAAACGATCTTGGCGTTGATGCCGATCTTCTTCCAGTCGTTCTGGAGCATCTCGGCCATCAGCTTGGCGTTCGGGTTGTAAGGACGCTGAACCGGCATCGCCCACAGGGTGATTTCGGTGCCTTCCTTCACGCCTGCTTCTTTCAGCAGTTCCTTGGCCTTGGCGACGTCGTACGGTGCATCCTTGATGGTGGTGTCATAGGACCACTGGGTCGGCGGCATGGCGTTGACCGCCAGCTGGCCTGCGCCCTGGTACACGGCGTCGATAATGGCTTTCTTGTCCACGGCCATGTCCAGTGCCTGACGCACTTTCAGCTCGGCCAGCGGGTTCGGTTTGTCGTCGCCCTTGATCTTCGGCATCACGTTGTAGGCGATGTAACCCAGGTTGAAGCCGGCCTGATCAGGCATCTTCAGTGCAGGGTCGGCCTTCAGCGGAGCGAGGTCGGCTGGACGCGGGTAAGCGGTGATCTGGCATTCGCCTTTCTTCAGCTTCTGTGCGCGGACCGAAGCGTCGGTGGTGATGGCGAAGATCAGGTTGTCGACCTTGACGTCATCCGGCTTCCAGTAGTCCTTGTTGCCGGTGAAGCGAATGTTCGAGTCTTTCTGGTAGCTCTTGAACACGAACGGACCAGTGCCGACCGGCTTCTGGTTGATGTCTTCGGCCTTGCCTTCCTTGAGCAGCTGGGCTGCGTACTCGGCGGACTGGATGGACGCGAAGCTCATCGCCAGGTTCTGGATGAACGCAGCGTCGACAGTGCCCAGGGTGAACTTGACGGTGTGCTCGTCGACTTTCTCGATCTTGGTGATGTTGGTGTCCATCGCCATGTCGGTGAAGTACGGGAACTCGGTCGGGTACGCCTTACGGAACGGATCGTCCTTGTTGATCATGCGGTTGAACGTGAACAGCACGTCGTCGGCATTGAAGGTACGGGTCGGCTTGAAGTAAGGCGTGGTGTGGAACTTGACGCCGTCACGCAGATGGAAGGTGTAGGTCAGGCCATCCGGGCTCACGTCCCAGCTGGTAGCAAGGCCCGGGATCACGGCGGTGCCGCCACGTTCGAACTGGGTCAAACGGTTGAAAATGGTCTCTGCCGACGCGTCGAAATCGGTGCCGGTGGTGTATTGACCTGGGTCGAAACCAGCAGGGCTGCCTTCGGAGCAGAACACGAGATTCGATGCTGCATGGGCGAAGGGAGCGCTGGCGATCAAACCTGCGCCGAGAACAAACGGAATGACCGCTTTTTTGAGCATGGTGGCCTCAGTTGTTGTCATTTTTTAATTGAGGATACGACCTTGTGGATCGATCCCGCGGATACTTATGCAGGCGCCATACCCAAAGCAAGATGCTGGCGCCAATGAAGTGTCAAAGAGTGGCACGAACGTACACGAATGTCGCAAAAGTATAATTTTTGCCGCTGTTGAACGTTTGCGTGTCGCATATCGACATCTTTCGTGCACCAAAGCGGCGCATTGCTTTGTTGCGAATGCACCCGCCCGGTACACAGGTGTTACTTGTGTGTTGAATTTCTGTGTGGGCCCTCGGCCTATTTCGCCAGGCTTACCCCGTAGAAGGGCGTCAGGCCAAACGGGCTGATCCTGAAGTCCTGCACCTCCTTGCGCATCGGCTGGAACACTTTCGAGTTGGCGATCGGGGTGATCGGCACGTCGTTTTTCAGAATGTTCTGGGCCTGACGGTACAGCTTGATCCGCTCGTCGCGGTCGCTGATCAGCCGGGCCTGGGTGACCAGTTTGTCGTAGCCGGTGTTGCACCACTTGGCGTAGTTGCTGCCGTTGACCGCCGCGCAGCTGTAAAGCACACCGAGCCAGTTGTCCGGGTCTCCGTTGTCGCCCGTCCAACCATAGATCATCACGTCGTGTTCGCCAGCCTTGGCGCGCTTGATGTACTCGCCCCATTCATAGCTGACGATGTTGGCCTTGATGCCGATCTTCGCCCAGTCGGCCTGGATCATCTGCGCTGACATGCGCGCGTTGGGGTTGGAAGCGCGCTGCACGGTCATCGCCCACAGGTTGATCTGCGTGCCCGGCGCGACGCCGGCTTCCTTGAGCAGTTGCCGGGCCTTTTCCGGGTCGTAAGGCGCGTCCTTGATATTCGGATCAAAACCCCATTGCGCCGGCGGCAGGGCGTTCTGTGCCAGTTGGCCGGCACCCTGATACACCGCCTTGATGATCGCCGGCTTGTCGATGGCCATGTCCAGCGCCTGACGCACCTTCAATTGATCCAGCGGCGGATGGGTGACGTTATAGGCCAGAAAACCGAGGTTGAAACCGGCCTGGCTCTGCACCCGCAGGTTAGGGTCTTTCTGCGCTTCCTCGATATCCTGCGGACGCGGATAGCCGCTGGCCTGGCACTCGCCACTCTTGAGTTTTTGCAGGCGGGTGGCCGCGTCGGTGTTGATCGAGAAGATCAGATTGTCCAGCTTCACGTCCTCCGGCTTCCAGTAGTCCTTGTTGCCGACGAAGCGAATCTGCGCGTCTTTCTGGTAGCGCTTGAACACAAAAGGTCCAGTGCCCACCGGCTTCTGATTGATATCGCCGGCGCGGCCTTCCTTGAGCAGTTGCGCGGCGTACTCGGCGGACTGGATCGAGGCGAAGCTCATCGCCAGGTTCTGGATAAAGGCCGCTTCGACGTTGTTCAATTGGAACCTGACGGTGTGCTCGTCGACCTTGTCCACCTGCTTGATGGTCTTGTTCATGTCCATGTCGGTGAAATACGGCGACTCGGACGGGTAGGCCTTGCGGAACGGGTCGTCCGCGTGAAGCAGGCGGTTGAAGGTGAACAGCACGTCGTCGGCGTTGAAGGTACGCGTCGGGGTGAAGTAGTCGGTGGTGTGGAACTTGACGCCTTCGCGCAGGTGGAAGGTGTAGGTCAGACCGTCGGCGGACACGTCCCAGCGAGTCGCCAGGCCCGGTTCGACTTCGGTGCCGCCGCGCTTGAACTGGGTCAGGCGGTTGAACACGGTTTCGGCCGACGCATCGAACTCTGTGCCGCTGGTGTACTGGCTGGGATCGAAGCCGGCCGGGCTGGCTTCGGAGCAATAGACCAGCGTGCTGGCGGCCTGCACCGACGGCGCGCAAAGGGCAATCGCGGCGGCGAGCAGCAGGGGTTTGAAGGTGTTCTCCATGTGAACCTCACGCAAATACGGCATTCATGCCTGACGTCATCGACGGATGACAGACGAACGAGAATGCCGCAGCGCAGAGCGGCTCTACAAGATGCGCAGAGCGTAGTTACTGCTTGGGCAGCGCCATCAACGCTTTCCACCATGAGGTTTCGGCGATCAGTATCTTGAATGCGGCTTCGGCCAATTCACGCGCAACAGAGGGTGTCTGATCCTGACTGTTGAACAGGTAATCGGTGAAGGCTGCGCTGCTGTCGACCAGTTTTTTCTGGACACCCCGCAATTCCTCAATGGCGCCCAGATGAACCTTGTCCAGCTCGGTTTTCGATTGGGCGCGTGCCACTTCAGCCGGATGCTCGCTGGCCCAGGCCTGGACCTGCTGACGCTGCCAGTCGCTGTCGGCCGGGTGGCAGAAGAACGACTTCGCCACCGCCAGCGGATCGGCATCCGGCTTGCCGTTCCAGTGGTCTACCAACGCGTGCGCGACCTGACGCACGGCGCTGCTGGCGAGGTTCGCAGCCAGATCCTGTAGTGGGTGTTCAGCGTGGTCCTTGGAGAGTTGCGAATGACTGGGTTCGACAGCCGGGTCGAGATTCGGGTCGCTGCCCAGCAGCGTCTGTCCGTCGTCGACGCTGTTGCCGATCCAGGTGATCAGGCCTTGCGCCAAGGAATTGAACGCGTTGAGCAGGATCGCCAGAGGCGTGGTCAGCAACCAGCAGTAGAAGCGCAGCAGGTCAATGCCGGCCAGACTGGCCATGCTGATCAATTCATCCCGTGCCTCAAGAAACAGGGTGAAAGCCTTGTGATAATTCGGGTCGGGATGTTCCTCCAGCAGGATCAGCATGACCTGGTCACGCTCCGAACGATTGCCCGGCGCGGTGAGCTCGAACGCCAGATCGTGGGTGGAGAACAGAATCTTGCCCAAAGGGGCGGCGAGGCTGGCAATGATGTCGCTGCCACCGAAAGTGCCGGTCACCAGCGGCAGTTCGTGCTTGCTCTGGCCAGGCGTTGTCCATGGCAATACTCGATCATGTCCGGCCTGGATCAGGCTGAGTTCGACGAAATTGGAGTGGGCGAACAGATCCTCCAGCACATGCAGGGCGGCGCCCAGGCTGCGCAGGCCGGCGAAAGAACGCCCCTGCTGCATGGCCAGCCGCAGTTGCTGCTGCATGTAGTCGACCGATCTGGAGAGGTAGCGCTTCATTGAGGTCTCCGGATCGACCTCCAGCAGCGGGTTTCCCTTCAGCACCCATGGCTCGAAGTCCGGGTCGCGGACTCTCGGGTCGGGAAACGACGGATCACTCACCAGCGGATTATCGATGTGTTCACTGGCGCGATACAGGCCGAGCTTTTCCGCGGTCACCTGCATGTCATCGGCGTGCCGGGATCTCAGTGCGAGAAACTTCTTCACCGCCAGTACGTCGACCAGGCGGGTCCAGGCATCCCGGGAGAGCAGGGTTGGAAATTCTTTGGGCATGTCGGCGGCGCGGGTGATCTTGGGGTCGACCACTTGCGAGTAATCGCGCAGCCAGTTACCGAAGTAGACGGCGTCGGCTTCATCGGCAGTAAAGCCGACGTCTTTCAGAACGTGTTCGATGGTTTGATGAGTGTGGCCATGGGGTTCGCTGCCGCCGGCTTCGAAGCCCATGGGTTTGTCGAGGTTGTGTATGTGTATGTGTATGTGCATGGGGATGTCGTCCTTGATTGATCGAATGCGCCGGGCATGTCCTGAGGCGGGGCACGCATTGCTGACGCCAGTCGTGATTGACTTCGAGCAACCGATTTTATGGACGGAGCAGGAGATAGAAAGCGGGTGGTTCTTTACCGGCGGTAGGACAACGCGGCGGTGTTGTCGCGCAAGTGACGACTGAGCGCCGCAGCAAAGTGGAAAAGGGGCGGCAGCCTTGCGCTGCCGCCCCTGCCATCACGGAATCGCGACTTCGATCACGCCATCGGCGGTGACGCTGACCTGGCTGGTGCCCGCTTCGACATCCGGCGTTGGTGCTGCATCGGCGGCGCGACCGGCTTTCATCATCATGACCGGCGCACGGAAATACGGCTGTGGATAACCCGAGGTGTTGAGGTTCAGGTTGACCAGCTTGTAGCCGCTGCCGCCCAGCGCTTCGGTGACCAGTTGTGCGCGGGCCTTGAATGCCTTGACGGCGTCCTTGAGCAGGCTGTCTTCGCTGGCCTTGCGTACTGGGTTGGAGATGGAGAAATCCATGCCGCCCATTTTCATCTCGCCGCCCAGCAGATCACCGGTGAGTTTCGACAGGGCTGCGAAGTCGGCGCTTTCCAGGCGCAGCTCGGCGCGTTCACGCCAGCCGGTGATCTTCTGGCCCTTGTCGTCGTAGATCGGATAGCTGTTGCGGCTGCCCTGACGGATGGTGATGTCCTTGACCTGACGCGCCTGACCGAGAGCCTTGTTCAGGGTCTCGGTGATCTCTGCGGCGAGTTTGGCCGGATCGCTGTTTTGCGATTCGCTGTACAGCGTGACGGTCATCAGATCGCGCTGGACTTCCTGATTGACCTCGGCGCGAACCGACACCTGATTGTAATGAACCTCATCGGCCAGAGCCGGGGCGCTGGCCAGTGCAATGGCACCCAGGCTGAACAGGGTGGCAACGGGGCGAAGGCTGAACATAAAAACTCCTTGTTGGGCAGGCCGTCCGGGGCGGATCTGCGATACGCCTCTGCGCACGGATGCCCCATCAGACTGTAAACCGGGGATCTTGTTCCGGGTGGGGTTATACGCCATCGGCTTTGCGCAATGACGACGATTGTAGGAGTGAGCTTGCTCGCGATGACGGATTGTCGGTCGGCATCGATGTGTCTGAACGAAGGTCATCGCGAGCGAGCTCACTCCTACAGGAAATGTGTTGTCTGGGGTGGGTCTGACATATTTCCCCATAAAATTCCTTGCGGGCCTGTAGGACGATTCTGAACTTGGGCGATATGCTCCCCAACCGCTTGAAGCCGCCTGATACGCCGACTACCTTCCGGGCTGTCGCTGAGAACAGCGACCGGGTTTAGTCGCCCGAACACTGTCAGGTGCGTAACGCCCTCCATGATCCATGCCGATGCTTCGTACCGGCATGCCTCGTTATGGCGGCTGTACGTTGGGGCACATTCGTGTGCGCCGGGTACCTGACGTCCCGGTCGACTAACCCGCGTACGGTCGCCACCCCATTCGTTTAGTCGCGAACGGTGGCGATTCCACCACGTCAGGGAGCGTCAACATGATCCGATCCACCCCCCACCCACCTGCAAGTCCCGTCACCAAAGCCACCCCGTTCAGCGTCAATCTCGGCAACCTCAGCCTGTTTCGAGTCCAACCTGAAATCCGTGTCGAAGACGCGCTCATCCTCGCCGCCGAATACCTGGCCAGCGCTGTAGCGACGGCCTACGAATCGGCAGACAACAGCCCCCGCGAATTCCGTCCACTGGCCCGTGCGGTGGTGCATCAGATCGAAGCCGCGAAAGCACTGATAGAAGCCTCAATCGCGGGCTTGGGAAATACCCAAAAGCCCTAGGCGAGGCGTACACATAATCGTTGTGAGAGGGGGCCTGCTCGCGAAGGCGCCAGGTCAGTCACTACAGTAATGGCTGACATAGCGCTTTCGCGAGCAGAGCTCCCTCCCACGGCCTGCGGCCAGAATCAAAAGCAGACAGCACACACCGTCCCGTAGCA
>NZ_JBIVCU010000011.1:0-177944 GCF_044746785.1 Pseudomonas sp. NPDC090208 | reverse complement strand
TAGCAGTCCGGCTTGCCGGCGATGGCGAGCTTACGGGCATCAAACAAGGTCGAAGTAACCATCGATCCATGTGGGAGGGAGCCCTGCTCGCGAAGGCGCCAGGTCAGTCACTACAGTAATGGCTGATATAGCGCTTTCGCGAGCAGAGTTCCCTCCCACGGCCTTCGGCCAGAATCAAAAAAGCAGATGGCACACACCGCCCCGTAGCAGTCCGGCTTGCCGGCGATGGCGAGCTTACGGGCATCAAACAAGGTCGAAGTAACCATCGATCCATGTGGGAGGGAGCCCTGCTCGCGAAGGCGTCAGGTCAGTCACTACAGTAATGGCTGACATAGCGCTGTCGTGAGCAGAGCTCCCTCCCACGGCCTTCGGCCAGAATCAAAAGCAGACAGCACACACCGTCCCGTAGCAGTCCGGCTTGCCGGCGTTAGCGATTCCAAGAATGTCATCGCGGGCGAGCCCGCTCCCACAGGGAGTGTGTATTTCGCCGGCTTTTGATCTGGTTTTTGATTTTGATCTGGGGCCCCTTTCCAGAAGGCCGAACGCAGGCGATGCGCAGTGGGCCGAGCGACAGGATGTCGCGAGAGCCGCGTGGGCCATGGATGGCCCATTCGCGGCGAGCCCACGGAGTGTCGCCGGAGTGAGGGAACATCGAGCCTAGGCGAGATGCCGTATGGCGGGGATAAGAGCCTTTGGTTACTTGGGGCTTTTCCAAGTAACTCGCCGTGAGGCGAAACCAAGCTGCGTTAGCAGCTACAGCAATCAGTCAGACACACCGCAAGCACAGGTTTTACGACGACTGCGTCGCCGGTCGCAGGGCAAGCCAGCTCCTACAGGGAGCCGCGTAACGTGCCGAAGGCGAAACGCCGAATAGTGTGGCGCTTTGCCGCAGTTTCGCGGAAACCCCGGCTGCATTGGTTATACTCGCTGCGATCCGCCTGGAGCGCTCATCAGGAGAGCTCATGCTCGCCCCCGTACAGTTGTTATCCGCCACACGCCAGAACCTCTGGCGACTGACCTTCGTGCGTATTCTGGTGCTCGGCGCACAAGCGGGCTCCGTGGGATTTGCCTACCTGTTCAACTTGCTGCCGCTACCGTGGCTGCAACTGGACATCACCCTCGGCTTCTCCGCGATCGTCTGCCTGCTGACCGCCATCCGTCTGCGCACGTCCTGGCCGGTCACCGAACTCGAATACGCCGTGCAACTGGCGTTCGACCTGTTTATCCACAGCGCACTGCTGTATTTCTCGGGCGGCTCGACCAACCCGTTCGTTTCCTATTACCTGGTGCCGCTGACCATCGCCGCCGTGACCCTGCCGTGGCGCTACTCGCTGATCCTGTCCGGCATCGCCCTGGCGCTCTACACACTGATGCTGGCCAACTTCTACCCGGTCGACACCTTCGCCGCCGGTTCCCGGGAAAAATTGCAGATCTACGGCATGTGGCTGAGCTTCGCGCTGGCAGCCGGGGTGATCACCTTCTTTGCCGCACGCATGGCCGAAGAATTGCGCCGTCAGGAGCAGATGCGCGCTCTGCGCCGCGAAGAAGGCGCCCGCGATCAGCAATTGCTGGCCGTCGCCACCGAAGCGGCCGGTGCGGCCCATGAACTGGGCACTCCGCTGGCGACCATGAGCGTGCTGCTCAAGGAAATGCAGCAGGACCACAAAGATCCCGCCCTGCAGGAAGACCTGTCGGTGCTGCAGGATCAGGTCAAGCTGTGCAAGGAAACCCTGCAACAACTGGTGCGCGCCGCCGAAGCCAACCGGCGCATGGCGGTACAGGAGCAGACCGTGACCCACTGGATGGATCAGGCGCTCAATCGCTGGCACCTGATGCGCCCCGAAGCCACCTACCGCTTCCAGCGTCTGGGCCAGGGCGAGATACCGATGGTCGCGCCGCCTCCCGACCTGACCCAGGCCCTGCTGAACTTGCTGAATAACGCCGCAGACGCCTGCCCGGAGGGGCTGGAAGTGAACCTGGACTGGAACCCGTTGGAAATCCGCATCAGCATCCGTGACCACGGAGCCGGGGTGCCGCTGGCGGTGGCCGAACAGATCGGCAAACCGTTTTTTACCACCAAAGGCAAAGGCTTCGGCCTGGGCCTGTTTCTGAGCAAGGCCAGCGTGACCCGCGCCGGCGGCTCGGTGAAACTCTATCCACACGAGGAAGGCGGCACGCTCACCGAGCTGCGCCTGCCCCGTGGCGCACGAGGAGATGAAGTATGACTGACGAAATCCAGGTCGAAGGCGAAGAACTGCCACACCTGCTGCTGGTGGACGACGACGCCACCTTCACTCGCGTGATGGCACGTGCCATGGCCCGCCGTGGTTTCCGCGTCAGCACCGCCAGTTCCGCCGAGGAAGGCCTGATCCTGGCGCAACAGGATGTGCCGGACTACGCGACCGTCGATCTGAAGATGGAAGGCGACTCCGGTCTGGTGCTGCTGCCCAAGCTGCTGGAACTGGACCCGGAAATGCGGGTCTTGATCCTGACCGGCTATTCGAGCATCGCCACGGCCGTCGAAGCGATCAAGCGCGGCGCCTGCAACTACCTGTGCAAGCCCGCTGACGCCGATGATGTGCTGGCCGCCCTGTTGTCCGAACACGCCGATCTGGACACGCTGGTGCCGGAAAACCCGATGTCGGTCGACCGCCTGCAGTGGGAGCACATCCAGCGCGTGCTGACCGAGCATGAAGGCAACATTTCTGCCACGGCCCGAGCCTTGGGGATGCATCGCCGGACGCTTCAGCGGAAGCTGCAGAAGCGGCCTGTTCGCCGGTAAATACGGAAATTTCTTAAACATTTTTTCATGGAAGATCGCGCGTGGCGTCTGGCACATTGGTGCCAACGCCACTCAATGCCTGCTGCCGAGCACCCGCCATGAATGTTGATATCGATGAAACCAGGGTCAATGACGCTGTGCCGGGACATTTTTTCTCCCGGGTCTGGAAGCTGGTCACGCCGTACTGGCGCAGCGAAGAAAAGGGTATGGCTTGGGTGCTGCTCATTGCCGTGATCGCGCTTTCGCTGTTCAGCGTGTTCATTTCGGTGCTGGTCAACAGCTGGTACCGCGACTTCTATAACGCTCTGCAGAACAAGGATCTGGGCGCGTTTACCCACCTGATCCTGTATTTCTGCGGCATTGCCGCCATCGCCATCCTTGGTGCGGTGTACCGCCTGTACCTGACGCAGATGCTGACCATCCGCTGGCGGCGCTGGCTCACCGAGCAGCATTTCGCCAAGTGGCTCGGCCACAAGAACTATTACCGGCTGGAGCAGGGCGGTTACACCGACAACCCTGACCAGCGTCTGTCCGAAGACCTCAACAACTTCACCAGCGACACCCTGACCCTGAGTCTGGGCCTGTTGCGCACGGTGGTCAGTCTGGTGTCGTTCTCGGTGATCCTGTGGGGCGTATCCGGCAGCATCGAGCTGTTCGGCATCACCATTCCCGGCTACATGTTCTGGGCCGCGCTGCTCTACGCCGCCGTGGGCAGCTGGCTGACCCACCTGATCGGCAAACGCCTGATCGGTCTGAACAACCAACAACAACGCTACGAGGCCGACCTGCGTTTCTCGCTGATGCGCGTTCGCGAAAACGCCGAAAGCATCGCCCTGTCCGACGGTGAAACCAATGAGAACGAACGCCTGAGCGGGCGCTTCGGCATGGTCTGGAGCAACTTCTGGACGATCATGAAGGTGCAGAAGCGCCTGACGTTCTTCACCGCCGGCTACTCGCAGATCGCCATCGTCTTTGCTTTCGTCGTGGCGGCGCCGCGCTACTTTGCCGGCAAGATCGAACTGGGCGAGCTGATGCAGATCAACTCGGCGTTCGGCAACGTGCAGGAAAACTTCAGTTGGTTCATCGATGCGTACGCCAGCCTCGCGTCATGGCGCGCCACCTGCGACCGTCTGCTCAGCTTCCGTCAAGCCATGAACGACAACGAAGCACGGGTGCCGTCGATTACCGTCAGCCATGAACAGAACGCCCTGCATCTGCAAGGCCTGGATCTGTCGCTGGTCGGCGGTCGTCAGTTGCTCAGCAATGCCAACGTCGACATCGCCGCCGGTGAGAAAGTCATGCTCAGCGGCCGCTCCGGCAGCGGCAAGAGCACCTTGCTGCGGGCCATGGGCGGGTTGTGGAATGAGGGGCATGGCGCGGTGAAGCTGCCGGCCAAGCGCGCGTTCTTCCTGCCGCAAAAGCCTTACCTGCCGATCGGCACCCTGCGCGAGGCGTTGAGTTATCCACAAGCGCCCGAGGTATATCCGGCCGAACGCTTCGCCGAAGTGCTCGACCTGTGCCGCCTGAACTATCTGGTGCCGCGTCTGGATGAACGCAATCACTGGCAACGCATGCTCTCGCCGGGCGAGCAGCAGCGTGTCGCCTTCGCCCGTGCGCTGCTGTATGCGCCGGACTGGTTGTATCTGGACGAGGCCACCTCGGCGATGGACGAAGAAGACGAAGCCGCGCTGTATCAGGCCCTGCTCGACGAATTGCCGGGCGTGACCCTGCTCAGCATCGGCCATCGCAGCAGTCTGAAGCGTTTCCACCGCCGTCATCTGCGTATCGAAGGCGGTCAGTTGCAGGAGCAGCCTCTCGCGGCATCGGTGATTTAAACGGCAAGAATGCCGCAAAAACCTACACACTCGCCGGGTTTGTGATGTGATCGTACAACCCGGTTGAGCTATGATATTCCCTCACCGTACTTAGAGATGCATGTTGGACATGGAAAATCAGAGTGCTCCGCCTCGCGCACGTAGAAAGCACCGCAGCCTCGCGCAGGAGTTGGTAACCGAACTCTCCGAGCGTATTCGCACCGGCGAACTCAAGCGCGGTGACAAATTGCCGACCGAGTCGGCGATCATGGAAGAGCAGGGCGTCAGCCGCACCGTCGTGCGCGAAGCGATTTCGCGCCTGCAGGCTTCCGGCCTGGTGGAAACCCGCCACGGCATCGGCACCTTTGTTCTCGACATGCCCAGCGCCAGCGGTTTTCGTATCGACCCGGCGACTATCGTCACCCTGCGTGACGTCATGGCCATTCTCGAGCTGCGCATCAGCCTGGAAGTCGAGTCGGCGGGGCTCGCCGCCCAGCGTCGCAGCACTGAACAATTGGGTGAAATGCGCGCTGCCCTCGACGCGCTGAACGAAAGCGCGGCCCATGCCAGCGATGCGGTCGGTGCCGATTTCCAGTTCCACATGGCAATCGCGACGTCCACCGGCAACCGCTATTTCACCGACATCATGAATCACCTCGGCACCAGCATCATTCCGCGCACCCGGCTGAATTCCGCGCGCCTGGCCCATGACGATCAGCAGCATTACATGAGCCGTCTGAGCCGCGAGCACGAAGAGATCTACGACGCCATCGCCCGCCAGGATTCGGATGCTGCCCGCGCTGCCATGCGTCTGCACCTGACCAACAGCCGCGAGCGCCTGCGTCACGCTCACGAAGAGGCCGAATCGCAACGCGCCTAACCTTTCGTAACAATTAAGATACCTGTCGCGGGGCCGTGATTCGTCATGGCCCCGCGTCGTTTTGCCCGCCTGTATTTCTCCTTCCCGAGCGAGCCGAGGCCCCGGTTCGCGGCGTTTTGCGCCGAGTGGCGTATTCCCTTTACTCGCAACACAGCATCTGAAAAACGCTTAAGCGCCCTGAAAGCCCCGTTTCAGAGCGGTTATGACGGTATTCATATGGTTGTCGTACAACGAATGGTGTCTGTATGGTTTGAGAATCATTCTCGATACATATGGCAGGGCGGTTGATGGCAGTGGCAGGCTGGAAAAAACAACGGGTGGTGTGGTGCCGGCTGGGCGTGTGGACCGGTATAGCGATGACCGGAGACGTGGTGTTCGCCCAAGAGGCCGCGCCGATCCATCTGGGTGAGATTCAGATCGACGAGCAGTATCAGGCCGCCGCAGACACGGAGTACCGCGCAGGCTCCAGCTCCACAGCGGACAAGATGGAAACGCCGTATCTGCAACAGTCGCAGACCGTCGACACGGTGACGGCGCAGGAACTCAAGGACCAGACGCCGCAAACCCTGGAAGACGTGATCAAGTTCATGCCGGGCGTGGTGGTCACCAACAACTTTGGCGGCACTCAGGATGCGCTGATGAAGCGTGGCTTCGGCAATACCGATGACGGCGGTGTGCTGCGCGACGGTATCCGCACGCCGGTGGGGCGCAACTTCCAGCGGGTCACCACCGAGCGGGTCGAACTGCTCAAGGGGCCGGCGTCGCTGCTGTACGGCATGCAGGAGCCGGGCGGGGTGATCAACATCATCAGCAAGAAGCCGACTTACGAGTGGCGCAGCGCACTGGGCGGCACCCTCAGCGATCAGGGCGGTGGCGACGAGTTTTTCGATGTCAGTGGCCCGCTGGGCGACAGCGGTTTTGCCTTTCGCCTGATCGGCCAGCACAAGGACGAGGATTACTGGCGCAACTTCGGCGCCAACAAGAACAAGCTGATCGCGCCGTCGCTGTCCTACGAGGGCGAGAACCTGTCGTTTCTCGCCTCCTATGAATACTCGGATTACAGCAACACCCTCGACCGTGGCGCGGTGCTGTCCAACGGGCACCATGTCGGCAGCCGCGATGATCGTTTCGATGAGAAATGGACGCGTGCCCAGGGCCAGCGGCAATACCTGTCCACCACCACCGAATACCGTTTCAGTCCTGATTCCAGCCTGCGTCTGAGCAGCGGCTGGAACTACGACCAGTACAACGACTATCAGGCCGACCCCAACGCCTACAACGCCCAGACCGGCGAGCTGAGAAGGCGCTTCCGGCGCAACGTCGGCGCACACAAGGAAAATGCCTACCTGGCGCTGGACTGGATCAGCCGCCAACAGTTGTTGGGCATGGAACATGAGCTGTTGGTGGGCAGCGACTACGAGTCGAACCGTGATGCCTACGGTGATTTCATCGACGGGCCGGTGCAAGGCGGTTTCTTCCCGGAGCGCCCGGTGTACGGGCTGTTGCAACCGACCGGGCCAGTCAACCTGAACAACAGCGACGGCTACACCCGGATCAAGGGCCAGTCGGTGTACTTCAAGGACAACATTCACCTGACCGACCAATGGATTCTGGCGCCGGGCGTGCGCTATCAGGAGTTCTCGATCAAATCCGGCAGCCGCCGTCCGTTCGTGCTTGGCACTGATGAGGATGAAGGCAAGGCGCTGCCGTTCCTTGGCGTGGTCTACCAGATGCGTGACGACTTCTCGCTGTACGGCAATTACAGCCAGTCGTTCCGCCCCAATGAAGTCGATCCCGGCAACACCTTCACCGGCAGCTACAAACCGGAAACCGGGCGCCAGTATGAAGTGGGCGCCAAATACGACAATGGCGACTGGATCAGCTCGCTGGCGCTGTACGACATCCGCAAGAAAAACGTGCAGCAGGTGGCCGGTGTCGATGACGACGGCAACACGGTTCAGCGGCTGGCGGGGGAGGTCGGCAGTCGCGGCCTGGAATGGAGCCTCAATGGGCGGCTGAACGAGCAATGGAGCGTGATCGCCAACTACGCCTACACCGACGCGAAGATCCGCAAGGACACTGAACAGACCGAAGGCAACCGCGTGTTCAACGTCGCCCGGCATGTCGGCGGCGCTTATCTGACGTACCAGTGGCCTATGCATGTGCTGCAAGGCGATCTGCGCATGGGCGCTGGTGCGCGTTACGTTGGCAAGCGCGCGGGGGATCTGGCCAATTCGTTCGAGCTGGACGACTACACCACAGTGGATGCCTTCGTGTCGTGGAAGACCGGCCACCTGCTGGGCAAGGAAACCTCGCTGCAACTCAACGCGGCAAACCTGACCGACCAGGGTTATTTCGTCTCGTCCGGCGGCAACCCGCGGCGGGTGTCATGGGGTGAGGGCCGCACGTTGCGCTTGAGTGGGGAGGTGAGTTTCTAGCCCATCCGATCAGCCGGCCGATCATGTGGCGCACACCCATCTTGTGGGAGCGGGCTTGCCCGCGAAGACGTCATGTCAGGCAACGTTGCAGTGTTTGGTCTGACGCCTTCGCGGGCAAGCCACGCTCCCACGGAGGAGGATGTGCAGGTTTCCATGGTAGAAGTGACCGGACAACCGACAATCACTACCCGTTCATCCACAACCCGGTAAATCCCCTGTAATCAGGCCCCTTTGACCTTCCGTCCGCTCACGCAGAAAAAATATTCGACACCCTATTGAGTGATGTCATTCCTAGTTGTACGATGACATACGACATCAGCGCAGGACTGGTGCGCTCCTTCACTTTTTTGCTCCTCAGGGTGTTCGAATAATGAATCCACAAGAACTGAAGTCCATCCTCTCCCACGGTCTGCTGTCCTTCCCGGTTACCGACTTCAATGCCCAGGGCGACTTCCATCGCGCTGGCTACATCAAGCGTCTGGAATGGCTTGCCCCTTACGGCGCCTCCGCGCTGTTCGCTGCCGGCGGCACAGGTGAGTTCTTCTCCCTGTCGGGCAACGAATACTCCGAAATCATCAAGACTGCCGTCGACACCTGCGAAAAGACCGTGCCAATCCTGGCCGGCGTTGGCGGCCCGACCCGTCAGGCCATCCAGCAGGCTCAAGAAGCCGAGCGTCTGGGCGCCAAAGGTCTGCTGCTGCTGCCTCACTACCTGACTGAAGCCAGCCAGGACGGCGTTGCTGCCCACGTTGAAGCCGTGTGCAAATCGGTCAAGATCGGCGTTGTCGTCTACAACCGTAACGTCTGCCGCCTGACCCCGGTGCTGCTGGAGCAACTGGCCGAGCGCTGCCCTAACCTGATCGGCTACAAAGACGGCCTGGGCGACATCGAACTGATGGTTTCGATCCGCCGCCGCCTGGGCGACCGCTTCTCCTACCTGGGTGGTCTGCCGACCGCCGAAGTCTACGCCGCCGCTTACAAGGCGCTGGGCGTGCCGGTCTACTCGTCGGCCGTATTCAACTTCGTGCCGAAGCTGGCGATGGACTTCTACCACGCGATCGCCAAAGACGATCACGCCACTGTCGGCAAGCTGATCGACGACTTCTTCCTGCCATACCTGGACATCCGTAACCGCAAATCCGGCTACGCGGTCAGCATCGTCAAGGCTGGCGCCAAGATCGCTGGCTACGACGCAGGTCCGGTCCGCGCGCCGCTGACCGACCTGACTGCAGAAGAGTTCGAGATGCTCGCTGCACTGATGGACAAGCAAGGCAAGCAGTAAGCGAAACCTGCCGGAAAACCGCTGAGCGATCAGCGGTTTTTTGCCGTCAGGAGAATATTTTGAAAGCCGGCTCACGGCTTTCCGCGTCGGCAAGGTGGCCGCTCGCGTGAGTACTACCCCAGGCAACACCGTGTCTACCGCTTGAAGGCAGGACCGCTTCAATCGCATCTGTTTAGGGGCAGAGGCGAGCAGCACATACACACAAGATCGTTTAACCCGCGCAAAAAAATAATTAGTGGGAGTTTTCGAACATGCAAAAAACCAAGCCGACGCACGTCCGCTATTTGATCCTGCTCATGCTGTTTCTGGTGACCACGATCAACTACGCCGACCGTGCCACCATCGCTATCGCCGGCTCCAGCCTGCAAAAAAGCCTTGGCATCGACGCCGTCACCCTCGGTTATATCTTCTCCGCCTTCGGCTGGGCCTACGTGGCCGGTCAGATTCCCGGCGGCTGGCTGCTGGACCGCTTCGGCTCGAAGAAGGTCTACGCGCTGAGCATCTTCACCTGGTCGCTGTTCACCGTGCTGCAAGGCTACGTCGGTGAGTTCGGCCTCTCCACCGCCATCGTCGCGCTGTTCATGCTGCGCT
The DNA here is from genome assembly GCF_044746785.1 of Pseudomonas sp. NPDC090208. Taxonomy (NCBI): domain Bacteria; kingdom Pseudomonadati; phylum Pseudomonadota; class Gammaproteobacteria; order Pseudomonadales; family Pseudomonadaceae; genus Pseudomonas; species Pseudomonas sp. NPDC090208. The sequence goes on along the minus strand of NZ_JBIVCU010000011.1, from coordinate 168,157 downwards.
TTCTGGTGGGCCTGGCCGAAGCGCCATCCTTCCCCGGCAACGCGCGCATCGTTGCGGCCTGGTTCCCGACGTCCGAGCGCGGTACCGCCTCGGCGATCTTCAACTCGGCGCAATACTTCGCCACCGTTCTGTTCGCCCCGATCATGGGCTGGATCGTTTTCACCTTCGGCTGGCAGCATGTATTCGTCGTCATGGGCGGCGTCGGCATCGTCTTCTCGCTGATCTGGCTGAAAGTCATCCACAGCCCGCGCAACCACCCGCGCATCAACAAGGCTGAACTCGATCACATCGCCAGCAACGGCGGCATGGTCGACATGGACAACGATCAGGGCAAAGGCAAGAAATCCGGTGGTCCGAAATGGGACTACGTGAAGCAACTGCTGACCAACCGCATGATGCTGGGTATCTACCTGGCGCAGTACTGCATCAACGGCATCACTTACTTCTTCCTGACCTGGTTCCCGGTGTACCTGGTCCAGGAACGCGGCATGACCATCCTCAAGGCCGGTTTCATCGCTTCGTTGCCGGCGATCTGCGGCTTCGTCGGCGGTGTGCTCGGCGGCGTCATTTCCGACTGGCTGCTGCGTCGCGGCAACTCGCTGACCTTCGCCCGCAAGGCGCCGATCATCGGTGGTCTGCTGCTGTCGACCTCGATCGTCACCTGCAACTACGTCGATATCGAATGGGTCGTGGTGGGCTTCATGGCACTGGCCTTCTTCGGCAAGGGCGTGGGCGCACTGGGCTGGGCGGTGATGTCCGACGCTTCGCCAAAACAAATCGCGGGTCTGTCCGGCGGTCTGTTCAACATGTTCGGTAACATTGCGTCGATCACCACGCCGATCGTCATCGGCTACATCATCAGCTCCACCGGCTCGTTCAAGTGGGCGCTGGTGTTCGTCGGTGCCAACGCGCTGGTAGCGGTGATCAGCTACGTGTTTATCGTGGGCGAAATCAAACGAGTGGAACTGAAAGACACCCCGGCGCAGGGTGATTTGCCGGCCAGCGAAGCCAGCAAACTTTCTCAAGCAAAATCCTGAGGAAAACCGTGATGAACTTGATTCAACATGCCGACTCGCCGCGTTACATCCGCTTGCACGAGCGCGATAACGTTGTCGTCGTGGTCAATGACCAGGGCGTACCGGCGGGGACTGAGTTCGACAATGGTCTGGTGACCATCGATAACGTTCCGCAGAGCCACAAGGTCAACACCGTGGACATCCCCGAAGGCGGGGCGGTGATTCGTTACGGGCAGACCATCGGGTATGCCCTCAAACCGATCCCGCGCGGCAGTTGGGTCAAGGAAGATCAATTGCGCATGCCGAGTGCGCCGCCGCTGGACAGCTTGCCGCTGTCCACCGAGGTACCGGGCAAGGGCGAGCCGCTGGAAGGCTTCACTTTCGAGGGTTACCGCAACGCCGATGGCACTGTCGGCACGCGCAACATCCTCGGCATCACTACCACCGTGCAATGCGTCACTGGCGTGCTGGATTTTGCGGTCAAGCGCATCCGCGAGGAGCTGCTGCCCAAGTATCCGAACGTCGATGACGTGGTGGCGATCACCCACACCTACGGCTGTGGCGTGGCGATCACGGCGAAAGACGCCTACATCCCGATCCGCACCGTGCGTAACCTGGCGCGCAACCCGAACCTGGGTGGCGAGGCGCTGGTGATCGGTCTGGGCTGCGAGAAATTGCAGGCCGAGCAGGTGATGCACCAGAACGATCCGTCGGTCGACCTCAGCGATGAGTGGATGTACCGGCTGCAGGATTCCAAGCAAGGCTTCAACGAAATGATCGAGCAGATCATGGAGCTGGCCGAAGTGCGCCTGAAGAAGCTCGACCAGCGCCGTCGCGAAACCGTGCCGGCCTCCGAGCTGATTCTGGGCATGCAGTGCGGCGGCAGTGACGCCTTCTCCGGCATCACCGCCAACCCGGCGCTGGGGTATGCCTCGGACCTGCTGCTGCGTGCAGGCGCGACGGTGATGTTCTCCGAAGTGACCGAAGTGCGCGATGCGATCTATCTGCTGACCTCCCGCGCCGAAACCACGGAAGTGGCCGAGGAGCTGGTGCGCGAGATGGACTGGTACGACCGTTACCTGGCCAAGGGCGAAGCCGACCGCAGCGCCAACACCACGCCGGGCAACAAGAAGGGCGGGCTGTCGAACATCGTCGAGAAATCCCTGGGTTCGATCGTCAAGTCGGGCAACAGCGCGATCAACGGCGTGCTCGGCCCTGGCGAGCGCGTGACCCGCAAAGGCCTGATCTTCTGCGCGACGCCGGCCAGTGACTTTGTCTGCGGCACCCTGCAACTGGCCGCCGGCATGAACCTGCACGTGTTCACCACCGGTCGCGGCACACCGTACGGTCTGGCGATGTCACCGGTGGTCAAGGTGTCGACCCGTACCGAACTGGCTCACCGCTGGCCGGACCTGATCGACGTCGACGCCGGCCGCATCGCCACCGGCCGCGCCAGCATCGAAGAGCTGGGCTGGGAGCTGTTCCATTTCTATCTCGATGTCGCCAGCGGCAAGAAGAAGACCTGGACCGAGCATTACCGCCTGCACAACGACATCACCCTGTTCAACCCGGCGCCGATTACTTGATGTGATCCTGTGACGGATCCGTGGGAGCGAATTCATTCGCGATGCGGTGGGGTAGATACCGCCCCTTGTAGGAGTGAGCTTGCTCGCGATGCGTTGTACCTGACGATGAATGTTTGTCGCCGGGAAAACCGTCATCGCGAGCAAGCTCACTCCTACAGATCCTGAACATGGCCCTCCCTCAATGCCGCCCATGCTCCTTGTGGTGCGGATGCTCCCCGCAAAACCTCGCCAATGTCAGCACGCTGCGGGTGATCGGCATGGGAATGTTCACTTTCTCTGCCAACTCCAGCACTGCATCGCCAATCGCCGCCAGTTCCAGCGGCAGTCCCTTGTCGTAGTCCTGCAACATCGACGTGCGCACCGGCCCCATGCTGGCGCCAAACTGCATGAACGTGGACGGCTCCATGCTCAGCTTTGCGTCGTACGCATTCGCCACCTGCATCGCCTCGTTGAAGGTCGCCAGCGCCAGTTCGCGCATGTCCGGCAGGCCGTAGATCTGCTCCAGCGTCGCGCCGGTCACCACCGACACCGGGTTGGAGGTCAGGTTGGCGATGATCTTGGTCCACAACTGATCGCGCAGGCGGTCGGTGCCCTGGGCTTCGATGCCGGCGCTTTCGATCAGCGTCACCAGTTGTTCCAGGCGCGGCGTCAGTTCGTTGTTCAGCTCACCGAAAATGATCCGGTACGGGTTGTGGGTTTTCACCACCGCCGGTGCCGAGCTTTGCGCGGTGATGAACACCACGCAGCCAATGACTTTGTGCAGGTCCAGGGTGTCGGTGATGCGGCCGTCGGGGTCGACGGTGTGGATGCGATTGCCATCGAAACGGCCGCCTTCACCGTGGAAATACCACCACGGCACACCGTTGATCACCGGCACCACCACGGTGTTCGGGCCGATCAGCGGACCGATGTTGGGCAGCAGGCCGCTCAGTGACGGCGCCTTGGTGCAGAGAAACAGCAGATCCTGTTCACCCAGCGCTTCGGCGCTGTCGCTGGCGTTGACCTGCACATGATGGCGGCCCTGCAGGTCCTGCAGGTAGATGCCGTTGCGCTGCAAGGCCGTCAGCGTGCGGCCACGGGCAAACACATTGACCGTGTGCCCGCTCAGGGCGATGCGCGCCGCCAGGGTGCAACCGATGGCGCCGGCGCCGGCGATGCAGATGCGCAAGGGGGAGGCATTCATTGGGGGACTCCAGTACGGCGAATGACGTTTCAGGGCATGACGGCAATCTACACCAATCAAAGCGACCCCTGACTGTAGGCGTGAGCTTGCTCGCGATTGCGGTATGCCAGACAGAACAGACGTTACAAATGCACCGTAATCGCGAGCAAGCTCACTCCTACAAGGAGCGCGTGCAGCCCACTGGTCAGGTGTCGGTCGGTCACCTGAACTTCACCGCCCGGGCACCTATCCTTACTGCATGCCTAACCAAGCGCTCTGGCCTGCGAGACAAGGAGATGTTCATGCGTGCACTGACCTATCACGGCGCCCACGATGTGCGTGTCGAAACCGTGGCCGATCCGGTCATTCAGGAAGCCGATGACGTTGTGCTGAAGGTCACCGCCACGGCGATCTGCGGTTCCGACCTGCACCTGTACCGGGGAAAGATTCCCGCCGTCGAGCCGGGCGACATTTTCGGCCATGAGTTCATGGGCATCGTCGAAGAGGTCGGCCCGCAGGTCACGGCAGTCAGGCCGGGTGACCGGGTGGTGATTCCCTTCGTGATCGCCTGCGGCAGCTGTTTCTTCTGTCAGATGCAGGCCTTTGCCGCCTGCGAAACCACCAACATCGGTCGTGGCGCGATTCTCAACAAGAAATCCATCGCGCCGGGTGCCGCGTTGTTCGGTTACAGCCACCTGTACGGCGGTGTGCCGGGCGGACAGGCGGAATACGTGCGGGTGCCCAAGGGCAACGTCGGGCCGTTCAAGGTGCCGGGCTCGCTGGCTGACGAAAAGGTGCTGTTCCTCTCCGACATCCTGCCCACCGCCTGGCAGGCGGTGCTCAACACCGGTATCGGGCCGGGTTCGAGCCTCGCCATTTACGGCGCCGGGCCGGTCGGACTGCTCAGCGCTGCCTGTGCGCGGATGCTGGGGGCGGAGAAGATTTTCATGGTCGATCACCATCCCTATCGCCTGGCCTATGCACAGTTCACCTACGGCGTGATTCCGGTCAACTTCGATGAAGACGATGACCCCGCCGACACCATCGTCCGCCAGACCGCCGGCATGCGCGGGGTGGACGGCGTGGTCGATGCCGTGGGTTTTGAAGCCAAGGGCAGCACCACCGAAACCATCCTCACCACCCTCAAGCTGGAGGGCGGCAGCGGCAAGGCCCTGCGCCAGTGCATCGCGGCAGTGAGACGGGGTGGCACGGTCAGCGTGCCGGGCATCTATCTGGGTTATGTGCATGGCTTCATGTTCGGCGATGCCTTCGACAAGGGCCTGACCTTCAAGATGGGCCAGACCCACGTGCACCGTTACCTGCCGGAACTGCTGCGCCTGATCGAAGAGGGCAGGCTGGCGCCGGAGGCGATCATCACCCATCGACTGTCACTGGAAGAGGCTGCCGAGGGCTACAAGATCTTCGACAACAAGGAACAGGACTGCCGCAAGATCATCCTCTCGCCGGGGTTCGACAGCCGGGTGGATGCGTCGGCGGATGCTGTGAATCTTTGACCGAATACACGACCCTGTAGGAGCTGGCTTGCCCTGCGACCGGCGGGGAACCCGTCGTGAAATCGGTAAACGCGGTCTATCTGATACTCCGCGTGCACTGACTTTACGACTGCTGCGCAGCCGGTCGCAGGGCAAGCCAGCTCCTACAAGGGCGCGGAAAATATGCGCCCGACAAGGGCTCGTGCGTTCAGGAATACGCCGCCGAATGATGCGGATAATCCACCAGCCGCGAGCCGATCACCATTTCGCTGATCCACGCCGTCAGCATCGTCGTGTAGGCGTGCTGGCTGGCGTCGCTGCTCAGGGCGTGATCGGCGCCGTCCACCAGCCGGTAGGTCAGCGAATGGGCCAGGTCGAACGCGGTGCGATAGCTCATCAGCGTCGCGTGGGGCACGTAGTCGTCCTGCTCGGACTCCACCAGCAGCACGTCGCCCTTGAATTCCTTGCAGGCGGCCAGTGCGCGGTTGTCAGCAGCTGTCACCGCCGAGCGCCGGTAATGGGCCAGCTTGTCGCGGTCCAGCGCCTGCTTGGGCATGTCCCAGTCGGCGTCCCAGTACAGCGCCGGCACCCGCAGGGCCAGCCAGCGCACCGGACGCATGGCGCTGAGGATGGTCGCCAGATAGCCGCCGTAACTGCTGCCGATGATGGCGATGGCGTTGTTATCCACAGCGGGATGGCTGGCGAGACGATCATAGGCCGCCAGCAAATCTTCCATGCTGTGCTCGCGGGACACCGAGGTGCGCATTTCATGAGTGCGTTCGTGGCCGCGCAGGTCGAAGGTCAGGCACACGCAACCCAGGCCGGTGATGTTCTTCGCCCGCGCCAGGTCGCGTTGCTGGCTGCCGCCCCAGCCGTGGACGAAGAGGATGCCGGGCATTTTCGTGCCGGGGGTGAGGATGGTGCCGCTGATGGTTTGATCGCTGACGGCGATGTCGATGGTTTCACTGCGTACGGTCATAAGGCTGGACCTGTGTGAATTTGCTGATAAGGCCGACGTCCGGGTCGTCGCCTTGATAGAGAATCCGGGCATGGGCGGGCAGGGTGGCATGCCCGTAGATTTCGTGGCTCGACGCACCGATGCGCTGCAAGTGCGGGTCGGCGGCGAACGCCAGCAACGCCTCGACCTCGGCCGGGCTGGCCCCGCCAATGCGCCAGGATTGCTCCAGCACGCCGGAACACACCTGGCCGCGCGCGTTGGTGCCATGGGCGATGTCGTAATTGCGCCGCGAGGCGAGAAAGTCCGGGAAACAGGCCAGGGCGGCCTTTTCGTACTGCATGGCCTGAGTCACCGAGCGGCGCACGTCATCCTCAAGATCCAGGGTGAGCAGCACGTCGTAGTCGCCGCGCACCAGCCACAATTGCGAGCCGCCGTAGACCATTTCGCCGTTGTTGTCCCGGGTCAGGCTCTGGGTGCCGTGGTAGCTGACCGTGATCCCGGCGACCTGCACCTGGCCGACGCTGTAGGTGACAACGTCGCTCAGGTCTTCCTCCAGCACCAGGCCCCATTCGCTGACTTCGGCCATGTCTTGCTCGGCGATGGCCTTGTCCAGTTCGGCTTGCGAATGGACCACCACCTGACCGCGTCCGGCGGTGGCCAACACCGGCTTGAGTCGCACCGGGCCGTCCTTGAGCAATTGCCGGCCTGCGCGTCTGGCGTCGTCTTCGTTGAACACACTGAAGCCGTTGAGCACCGCATCGCCCGCCAGCTCGAAGAAACGCCCCGACCAGCCCGGCGGCTCGGCGCTGGCGTCATCGAGCAAGGGATGGGAAATCGCCTTGGTGGCCATGAACGGGTAGTCGATCAGGCCGCCGAAGAAGTCGTCGACCGAGCGGATACCCAGCCTGTCGCCGGTCTGTTTGCCGATCAGGGTGTCGGACGGGATGTAGTACACCCCAGGTCCTGTGTGCAGGGCGGGGTCGTGAGCGCCGACGAACTTCGCCCCGAGCAGGTGGGCAATGCATTGCCCCAGCGCCTGCTGAACCTCAACCTCATGTGTCGCCAGCGTCTTGTGAGTGGCCAGCAGAACGACTTCGGACTTGCCGGTGCTGCGTGATCCGCTCATGCAAAAGCTCCTGAGGTATGCGCCGCCGTAAACATCGTCCTGACGACACTGCTGATATGTCGAACAGATGACCTGTGGGAGGGCGCTCTGCTCGCGATAGCGTCATTCCAGACGCTGCGAGGGTAAATGGCGCAGCGCGATCGCGAGCAGAGCTCCCTCCCACAAGGTTCTTCGTGTACCTGATAAGTCGGTATGCCGCTTCAACGCTTTGGAACCACTACCGCTGTTGAGCCAGACAAATAACTTCAGTGGGAGGGAGCCCTGCTCGCGAAGGCGCCAGATCAGACACTTCAACGTTGAGAGCCAGAGCGCCCTCCTACGAAGGGCATTCACTGGTTATGAACGAACGCCAACAGAGGGAGTTCCTTGCGACTGATCAGTGGTTGCTGTGAGCAAGCGGCTCAGTGCCAGCCAAACACCGCATTGGCGTTGTCGGTGCTGACTTGGGCCAACCGCTCGGCGGGGATGTTCATCAATGCTGCCAGCGCTACGCAGATCTCCGGCAAATGCTCCGGGCTGTTGCGTTGGCCGGGGTACATGGCGGGCGCCATGTCGGGGGAGTCGGTTTCCAGCACCACGCTGTCCAGCGGCAACTCGGCGATGACCCGGTGCATGCGCAGGGCCTGCGGCCAGGTCGCGGCGCCGCCGAGGCCGAGCTTGTAGCCGAGCTTGATGTATTCCTTGGCCTCTTCGCGGCTGCCGGCGAAAGCGTGGACGATGCCGGCACGTTTGAGTCTGAAGCGTTTGAGGGTGGCGATGGTGTCGGCGTGGCTGCGCCGTACGTGGAGCAGGACCGGCAGATGGCAGTCGGCGGCCAGTTGCATCTGCGCATCGAACACGGCTTTTTGCCGGTCGCGATCCAGGCCCTCAACGTAATAATCCAGGCCGATTTCACCCACGGCGCAGAGTTTGGGATGGCCGGCCAGTCGAGTCAGCCAGTCGCCCAGTTCCTGCAGATGTTCCGGCCGATGTTCGTCGAGGTAGATCGGATGCAGCCCTAACGCGGCGTAGACCGACGGCTCGCTCAACGCCAGATCCCACACCCGTTGCAGATTGCGCTGATAGACCCCCAACACCACCATGCGCTCGACACCCAACGCTTTGCAGTGGTCGAGCACGGCCTGGCGGTCGGCATCGAAATCGTCGAAATCCAGGTGGGTGTGGGTGTCGATCAGCTTCACGTCAGGCCTCGTGGATACGCTGCTTGAAGGTGCGGACGATGGCGTGTACGCCGGGCTCGTACTGATCCTGTTCGATGGCGGCCAGCGCCAGCGCGAGGGCCTTTTCCGCGATCAGTTGATGCTGTTGGGCCATGGCGTTGACCGGCAGCGGCAGGAAGTCCAACAACTGTGTGTCACCGAACGTGCCCAGGTGCAGTTGATCCGGGTTCAGTTTGCGTGCGTGCAACAGGTCGAACACGCCTTGCAGCAGCACGTAGGAAGTGGTGATCAGCGCGTCGGGGAAATAACCCAGGCGGTCGAGCATGGCCCCGGCGATCTGCAATCCGGTGTCGCGGCTGAACGATTCGCCGTGGTCGATGATGACTTCGCCGGCAAAGCCTTCCAGCGCGTCTTCGAAACCGCAGGCGCGGGCCTTGCTGACGCTGAGTTCCGGGCGCGCACCGATCAGGGCGATGTGCCGTGGCCGGGTTTCCAGCAGGCTGCGGGTCAATTGCTGGCTGGCGTCGTGGTCGTCGCTGACCACCGAGCAGAAGTGCGCGGGGTCCATTTCCCGGTCGATGGCGATCACCGGAATGCCATGCTGTTGCAGCTCGCGGTAACTGTCGTCGCTGGCCGGCAGGCAACTGGCAACGAACAGCGCATCGCAGCGGCGGGCGCGGAACAACTGCAACAATTGCAGCTCACTGATGGGATCATCGTCGGAGCTGGCGATCAGCAACTGGTAGCCTCGGGCTCGGGCGCCCTGTTCCAGTTGCTTGGCGATCCGCGCGTAACTGGGGTTTTCCAGATCCGGCAGAATGAAGCCAAGGGTGCGGGTGTGGCGGCTGCGCAGACCGGCCGCCTGCGGGTTGGGCCGGAAGCCATGGGCCTCGACCACTGCGCGGACACGCTCGACGGTCGCATTGCTGATGCGCTGCTGTTCGGCCTTGCCGTTGATCACGTAACTGGCCGTGGTCACGGAAACACCGGCCAGACGCGCAATATCACTGAGTTTCAAGCCCAACGTTCCTTTTGTTATCGGCAGGGAGTCATGGGTGCCTAAGACAAACTGCCGGGGATTGTCACTGATTCGCGGCCATCATTACAGCAGACCCTGTCAGCGATTGATCGGTGCAGTGATTTCATCGTGCAGTGTCGGACAGTCGACAGGATGTGCTTCAAACCGCCAGAAATATCGATTAATGTGCGCGACATATTCTGATTAATCGTTTCAGCAAGCGGTTTTTTAGCTGAAAAGCCGGAAAAATGCACTGCGATGCCATGCTCGGTCCCTGCGTCCGCAGCCTACAACAACAATCAGGCGCCACCTTGCGCCGCACAGGAGGACGCCATGCTCGAACTGACCGTTGAGCAGATTTCCATGGACCAGTCGGCGGTGGACAAACCCGCCGCCCTGCAACTGCTGGCCGATCGCCTGGTTGCCGACGGTCTGGTCGCTGCTGGTTATCTGCAAGGTTTGCAGGCCCGTGAACAGCAGGGCTCGACCTTTCTCGGCCAGGGCATCGCCATTCCCCACGGCACGCCACAGACCCGCGATCAGGTGTTCACCACTGGCGTGCGCCTGATGCAATTTCCTCAAGGCGTGGATTGGGGCGACGGGCAGACGGTCTATCTGGCCATCGGCATCGCCGCCAAATCCGACGAACACCTGCGTTTGCTGCAATTGCTGACCCGCGCCCTAGGCGAGACCGATCTGGGCGAAGCGCTGCGTCAGGCGAAGACCCCGGAAACCCTGCTCAAGTTGCTGCAAGGCGCGCCGCAGGAGCTGGCTCTGGATGCGCAGATGATCAGCCTCGGCGCATCGGTGGAAGATTTTGAAGAGCTGGTCTGGCGCGGCGCCCGCCTGTTGCGTCGGGCTGAATGCGTGAACAACGGTTTCTCCGCCGTGCTGCAGCAGGTCGAACCGCTGCCGCTGGGCGACGGCTTGTGGTGGCTGCACAGCGAGCAGATGGTCAACAAACCGGGTCTGGCCTTTGTCACCCCCGACAAACCCATGCGTCACCTGGGCCAGCCGTTGAGCGGGCTGTTCTGCCTCGCCAGTCTCGGTGAATCCCATCAGGCCCTGTTGGAGCGCCTGTGTGCGCTGCTGATCGAAGGCCGCGGCCACGAACTGGGCGGCGCCACCAGCAGCCGTGCGGTGCTCCAGGCGCTGGGGGGCGAGGTACCGCCGGACTGGCCGAGCGAGCGCGTCACCCTGGCCAACGCCCATGGCCTGCATGCGCGGCCGGCGAAGATTCTGGCGCAACTGGCCAAGGGCTTCGAAGGTGATGTGCGCGTGCGGGTGGTGGACGCTGACGAGCAGCCTGTGTCGGTGAAAAGCCTGAGCAAACTGCTGAGCCTGGGCGTACGGCGTGGGCAGGTGCTGGAGTTCATCGCTGAGCCTGCCGTGGCCGCCGATGCCTTGCCGGCGCTGGTGCAGGCCGTGCGCGATGGCCTCGGCGAAGAGATCGAAGCGCTGCCCAGCGAAGTGGCGCCGACGCCGCTGGCCGAGGTGTCTCCGGCGCTGAGCGCGCCGATTGCCGGCGCGCAGATTCAGGCGGTGCCTGCGTCCCCCGGCATCGCCATCGGCCCGGCCCACGTCCACGTGCTGCCGGTGCTGGAATACCCGCTGCGCGGTGAATCCCAAGAAGTTGAGCGCCAGCATCTGCATGGCGCGCTGGCTCAGGTGCGACAGGACATCGACGGGCTGATCCAGCGCAGCACGGCCAAGGCAATCCGCGAGATTTTCATCACCCATCAGGAAATGCTCGACGACCCGGAACTGGTCGAAGAGGTGCTGCAGCGCCTGCGTCACGGCGAAAGTGCCGCCGCGGCATGGATGAACGTGATCGACGCAGCGGCCAGCCGGCAGGAGCAACTCAAAGACGCCTTGCTCGCCGAGCGCGCCGCCGACCTGCGCGATGTCGGCCGCCGTGTGCTGGCGCAAATCTGTGGTGTCGACGATCTGGTCGAGCCGCAAGAACCTTACATTCTGGTGATGGACGAAGTCGGTCCGTCCGACGTGGCGCGGCTGGACCCGGCGCGGGTCGCCGGCATTCTCACCGCGCGTGGCGGCGCCACCGCCCACAGCGCCATTGTTGCGCGGGCGCTGGGCATTCCGGCGCTGGTCGGTGCGGGCGATGCGGTGCTGCTGATCAAGTCCGGCACGCCGCTGTTGATCGACGGCCAGCGCGGGCGTCTCGATGTCGCCCCGGACGATGCGACTCTGCGACGGGCGCTGCTCGACCGCGACACACGCGAGCAGCGTCTGAAAGCGGCCGCCGCGTTGCGCATGGAACCGGCCATCACCCGCGACGGCCATGCCGTGGAAGTGTTCGCCAATATCGGCGACAGCACCGGCACGCCGGCAGCAGTGGAGCAGGGCGCCGAAGGCATTGGCCTGCTGCGCACCGAATTGCTGTTCATGGCCCACAACTCGGCGCCCGACGAGGCGACCCAGGAGGCCGAATATCGCCGCGTGCTCAACGATCTGCAGGGCCGGCCGCTGGTGGTGCGCACACTCGACGTCGGCGGCGACAAACCGTTGCCGTACTGGCCTATCGCGGAAGAAGAAAACCCGTTCCTCGGCGTGCGTGGCATCCGCCTGACCCTGCAACGGCCTGACATCATGGAAAGCCAGTTGCGCGCCTTGCTGCGCGCTGCCGACAACCGTCCGCTGCGGATCATGTTTCCCATGGTCGGTACCGTCGAGGAGTGGCGCCAGGCACGGGACATGACCGAGCGTCTGCGCAGGGATATTCCGGTCGCCAACCTGCAACTGGGGATCATGATCGAAGTGCCCTCGGCAGCGTTGCTGGCGCCGGTGCTGGCCAAAGAAGTGGATTTCTTCAGCGTCGGCACCAACGACCTGACCCAGTACACCCTGGCCATCGACCGTGGTCACCCGACCCTGTCGGCACAGGCCGATGGCCTGCACCCGGCGGTGCTGCAACTGATCGACATCACCGTGCGTGCCGCCCATGCCCACGGCAAATGGGTGGGTGTCTGCGGCGAGCTGGCGGCCGATCCGCTGGCGGTGCCGGTGCTGGTCGGTCTGGGTGTGGATGAATTGAGCGTGGCCGCGCGCAGTGTCGGCGAAGTCAAAGCCTGCGTGCGTGAATTGAATGTGAGTGAAGCGCGACAACTGGCGCAGACGGCCCTGGCCGTCGGCAGCGCCGCCGATGTGCGTGCCCTGGTGGAGAAGCGGTAATGGCGAAAATTCTGACATTGACCATGAACCCGGCGCTGGACCTGACGGTGCAGTTGGGGCCGTTGCAGGTCGGCCAGGTCAACCGCAGCGACACCATGCTCTGCCATGCGGCAGGCAAGGGCCTCAACGTCGCGCAGGTCCTGGCGGATCTGGGCCATGAGCTGACCGTGGCCGGCTTTCTCGGCGTCGACAATCAGCAGCCGTTCGAGTCGCTGTTTGCCCGCCGGGGCTTTGTCGACGAGTTTGTCCGCGTGCCGGGGGAGACCCGCAGCAACATCAAGCTGGCGGAAAGCAGCGGACGGATCACCGACCTCAACGGTCCGGGCCCGGAAGTCAGCATGCAGGCGCAACAGGCGCTGGCGGCGCGGGTCGAACAGATTGCCGGCGGTTTCGACGCGGTGGTGGTGGCCGGCAGCCTGCCGCGCGGGGTCGACCCGCAATGGCTGAAAAGCCTGCTGCTGACCCTCAACGGCCTGGGCCTGAAAGTGGCACTGGACACCAGCGGCGAGGCCCTGCGCGCCGGCCTTGAAGCGGCGCCATGGCTTATCAAACCGAACACCGAGGAACTGGCCGACGCACTGGACGCGCCGATCATTTCCATCGCCGCCCAGGCCGAAGCGGCGGCAGCACTGCGTCAGCGCGGCATCGAGCATGTGGTGATTTCCCAGGGCTCGGAGGGCGTGCACTGGTTCAGCGCCGACCTGGCCCTGCATTCGTTGCCGCCCAAGGTCACGGTGGCAAGCACGGTGGGCGCGGGTGACTCGCTGCTGGCGGGCATGGTCCATGGTCTGCTGAGTGGCCAGAAAGCCGAACAGACCTTGCGCACGGCCACGGCGATTGCGGCGATGGCGGTGACCCAGATCGGCTTTGGCATCAGCGATGCCGCGCAACTCAAACGGCTGGAAAGCGGCGTCACCGTGCGCACCCTGACCGCATAACAAGAGAGGAAGTGTGATGAAGGTAGCCATCGTTACGGCCTGTCCGAACGGCAAGATCAGCAGTGTCCTCAGCGCCCGCCTGCTCGATGCGGCGGCGCAGCGGCAGGGCTGGAGCACCTGTGTCGAAGTGCACGACCCGCGTCATCCGGAAAAGCAATTGTCAGCCACTGACATCGACGCCGCTGACTGGGTGCTGGTGGTCAATACCGGCCCGCTCGACCTCAAGCGTTTTTCCGGCAAGCGCCTGTATCAATCGACCCCGGCGCAGGCGTTGCAAGATGCCGATGGCTTCGTGCGCTCCGCCGCTGAACTGGCGCGGTTGTACACCGCCAGCGAGACCGTGGTGGGGGCAGTTCCGGCTCCGACCCTAGCTACTGGCGCGGTGACGCCGCGTCTGGTGGCGGTCACTGCATGTCCGACCGGTGTGGCTCACACCTTCATGGCCGCCGAGGCGATTCAGCAGGCCGCGAAAAAACTGGGCTATCAGTTGCAGGTGGAAACCCAGGGTTCGGTGGGCGCGCGCAACCCGCTCAGCGCCCAGGCAATTGCCGATGCCGACGTGGTGCTGCTGGCCGCCGACATCGAAGTTGCCACCGAGCGTTTCGCCGGCAAGCGCATCTATCGCTGCGGCACCGGCGTGGCCCTCAAACAGTCGGAAGCGACCCTGAAAAAGGCCCTGGCCGAGGCTGAGATCGAGTCATCGGCCGCTGCTGCGGCAGCACCGGCGAAGAAGGAAAAAACCGGGGTCTACAAACACCTGCTCACCGGTGTGTCGTTCATGCTGCCGATGGTGGTGGCCGGTGGTTTGCTGATCGCACTGTCGTTCGTGTTCGGCATCGATGCGGCCAAGGACAACCCGGGTTCGCTGGCCGCCGCGCTGAAACAGATCGGTGCCGGTGCGGCGTTCCAGCTGATGGTGCCGCTGCTGGCGGGTTACATCGCCTATTCCATTGCCGACCGGCCGGGGTTGGCGCCGGGCATGATCGGCGGTTTGCTGGCGAGTACCCTCGGTGCCGGTTTCATTGGCGGGATCATCGCCGGTTTTCTTGCGGGTTACAGCGCCTGGCTGGTCAATCGCTACGCCAGGCTGCCGGCCAGCCTTGAGGCGTTGAAGCCGATTCTGATCATCCCGCTGCTGGCGAGTCTGATCACCGGGCTGGCGATGATTTACGTGGTCGGCAAGCCGGTGGCGAGCATGCTCGAAGGACTGACCCACTTCCTCGACACCATGGGCACGGCCAACGCGGTGCTGCTGGGGCTGCTGCTCGGCGCGATGATGTGCGTCGACCTCGGCGGGCCGATCAACAAGGCGTCCTATGCGTTCTCCGTGGGGCTGCTGGCGTCGAGCAGCGGCGCACCGATGGCGGCGACCATGGCTGCCGGCATGGTGCCGCCTATCGGCATGGGCATCGCTGCGCTGATTGCTCGTCGCAAGTTCGCCCAGAGTGAACGCGAAGCCGGCAAGGCGGCGTTCGTGCTGGGGCTATGCTTCATTTCCGAAGGGGCGATTCCATTCGCCGCCAAAGACCCGCTGCGGGTGATCCCGGCCAGCGTCATCGGCGGTGCGCTGACCGGCGCGCTGTCGATGCTGTTCGGCTGCAAACTCATGGCGCCCCATGGCGGGTTGTTCGTGCTGCTGATCCCCAACGCGATCAACCATGCGTTGCTGTACCTGCTGGCGATTGTCGTGGGCAGCGTGGTGACCGGGCTGCTGTATGCGCTGCTCAAGCGGCCTGAAGTGGTAGAACTGGATGCGGTGCCGGCTGGGGCGTAACGGCGAATTCAGCGAATGACACGGTCCCTGTGGGAGGGAGCTCTGCTCGCGATAGCGTCATGTCAGACGCTGCAATGGTGACGGTTGCACTGCAATCGCGAGCAGAGCTCCCTCCCACAAGTGCGATGTTTGCCGCAGTGCTGCGCTGTCACATTCCCCCAACAATCGATTGTTAGGTTCCTCTCTTTGCCATTCGTCTGAGGGATCACCATGACTGACTTCGACCTGACCCGCCGTCGCATCATCCAGGCCGCCGGTGCCGGCATGCTGTTGCCGGGGCTGGCGCCGGCAGTGATGGCTTCGGTGCAGGACCGACCAAAGATGACCGACGGCGTGCAATCCGGCGACCTGCTCGGCGACCGTGCTGTGGTCTGGAGCCGTGCCGACCGCCCGGCGCGGATGGTGGTCGAGTGGGACACCCGCAGCATGTTCAGCAACCCGCGCCGCGTGGTGTCGTTGCTGGCCGATCAGCGCACCGATTTCACCGCCCGTGTCGAACTGACCGACCTGCCTGCCGATCAGGCGATCTTCTATCGGGTGTTCTTTGAAGACGCCAGTACCGGAGTGGCTGGCGAGCCGTGGTTCGGCCATCTGCGCAGCGTGCCGCAGACCCGTCGTGACATCCGTTTTGTCTGGAGCGGCGATACCGTCGGCCAGGGTTTCGGCATCAACCCGGAGATCGGCGGCATGCGCATCTATGAAGCCATGCGCCTGCGCCTGCCAGACTTTTTTATCCACAGTGGCGACACCATTTACGCCGACGGCCCGGTGCCGGCCGAAGTGGTCACCGAGAGCGGGCGCATCTGGCGCAACATCACCACCGAAGCCAAGAGCAAGGTCGCCGAAACCCTCGACGAATACCGCGGCGCGTACCGCTACAACCTGATGGACGAAAACCTGCGCCGCTTCAATGCCGAGGTGCCGCAGATCTGGCAGTGGGACGATCACGAGGTGACCAACAACTGGTCGCCGAGCAAACAACTGGACGACCGCTACAAGGTCAAGGACATCCAGCTGCTGGCCTCCCGTGGCCGTCAGGCGTTTCTCGAATACGCGCCGATGCGCCTGCAGAGCGCCGACAACGGCGGACGGGTATACCGCAAGCTGGCGTACGGGCCGATGCTGGATATTTTCGTGCTCGACATGCGCAGCTATCGCGACGGTAACGACGCCAACCTCGCCGACCAGCCGGGGCCGACCACGGCGTTTCTCGGTCGTCAGCAGTTGGACTGGCTCAAGCGCGAGTTGCAGGCGTCGAAGGCGCAATGGAAGGTCATTGCCGCTGATATGCCAATCAGCCTCGGCGTGCCGGACGGTGAGATCAGTCCCGGCGTGATGCGCTGGGAAGCCATCGCCAACACAGACGACGGCGCACCCAAGGGACGAGAGCTGGAAGTCGCCGAACTGCTGGGCTTCCTGCGTCAGCAAAAGATTCGCGACACGGTGTGGCTGACGGCGGATGTGCATTACTGCGCGGCCCACCACTACCATCCCGATCAGGCGGTGTTTCAGGATTTCGATCCGTTCTGGGAGTTCGTCGCCGGCCCGCTCAACGCCGGCAGCTTCGGCCCCAACACCCTCGACAAGACCTTCGGCCCGGAACTGGTGTTCCAGAAAGCCCCGCCGGCACAAAACACTTCACCGTTTGCCGGGTTCCAGTTTTTCGGCGAAGTGAATATCGACGGCCAGAGCGGCGAAATGACCGTGACCCTGCGCGATCTGGACGGGGTATCGGTGTTCGAGAAGAAGCTGGCGCCAACGGTTTGAGTGTATGACCTCCCCACAGGCATGGCTTGTTGCGCGATTCTTGTAGGAGCTGGCTTGCCCTGCGACCTGGCGCGAAGCGGCAGTAAATCCGGTGAATGCTGTGTGTCAGACACGCATAGTCGTCAGGTTTTGCGACTGCTTCGCAGCCGGTCGCAGGACAAGCCAGCTCCTACAGATCGTAGTTGTACGATAACTATGCAATTCCCGGTAACACTTCGTCTTCCGCTGGCCTATCATTAGCCCCCTAACGACGGGACAGGGTTTGGCTTGCATGCTGGCAATTTTCTGGGAAACCCTGAACATCACCGCACCGGTATTCGCCATGTTGTTTCTCGGCGTGGTGCTCAAGCGCGTTGGCTGGATCAACGACAGCTTCATCCACACGGCATCGTCGCTGGTGTTCAACTGCACCATGCCGGCGCTGCTGTTTCTCGGCATCATCCACGCCGATCTGCATGCGGCCTTGCAGCCGGGGGTGCTGATCTATTTCATCGTCGCGACCCTGGTGGGGTTCGCGCTGGTCTGGGGCTGGGCGATTTTCCGCGTGCCGTTTGTCGAGCGTGGCATCTACGTGCAGGGCGCGTTTCGCGGCAACAACGGCGTGATCGGTCTGGCGCTGGCGGCGAGCATGTACGGCGATTACGGCATCTCCCTCGGCGCGATCCTCGCTGCGCTGGTGATCCTGTTCTACAACACGCTCTCCACCGTGGTGCTAGCGGTGTACAGCCCGGTGATCAAGTCCGACCCGTGGAGCATCTGCAAGAGCGTGGTGGCCAACCCGCTGATCATCAGCATCGTCGCCGCCACGCCGTTCGCCTATTGGCAGATCCCGCTGCCGAAATGGCTCGACACCTCCGGCAGCTACCTGGCGCAGATGACCCTGCCACTGGCGCTGATGTGCATCGGCGGCACGCTGTCGTTGCGCTCATTGCGCGAGAGCGGGGCGCTGGCAGTCAGCGCGAGCATGATGAAGATGGTCTGGCTGCCGCTGGTCTGCACCATCGGCGCCTGGCTGCTGGGTTTCCGCCATGCCGAACTGGGCATCCTGTTCCTCTACTTCGGCGCACCGACCGCCTCGGCCAGCTTCGTCATGGCCCGTGCGGCGGAAGGCAACCACGAACTGGCGGCATCGATCATCGTCATGACCACGCTGGCGGCGGCGGTGACCACCAATATCGGGATTTTCATTCTGCAGTGGGGTGGGTGGATCTAGCGCGCTCTGCATTGTAGGAGTGAGCTTGTTCGCGATGACGGTGCGTCAGTCACCCGGTTTTCACAGACATACCGCTATCGCGAGCAAGCTCACTCCTACAATGGCCATGGATTCAAGGCGGCATCAATGCTGCCGCCGCCACGCCCTGATCGTGCTGAACAGAATCCCCACCGCCAGCACCGGCAAGGCGTAATGAATCATCAGTCGTTCCAGACGTTCAGCCAGCGGCATGCCGGTGGTGAACGAGACGATGTGCAGCCCGTACACCGCATACAACGCCAGCAGCCCCAGCCCCTCCAGGCGGGTGATGCGGTAGCCGGAGTAAAACAGCGGCAGGCACAGCAGGGCGACGCCGAGCATCACCGGCAAGTCGAAATCCAGTGCGTTGGGCGAGATCGACAGCGGGCCTGACGCGATCAGCGCGGTCACACCGAGCACACCCAGCAGGTTGAACAGGTTGCTGCCGATCACGTTGCCCACCGCGATATCGCGTTCGCCACGCAACGCGGCAATCAGCGACGTCATCAACGCCGGCAGCGAGGTGGCGATGGCGATCACGGTCAGGCCGATGACCCGCTCCGACAAGCCCAGGTCCTGGGCGACGATCACCGCTGCACCCACCAGCAGATGGCTGCCGACAATCAGCAGTGCCAGCCCGCCGATCATCATCCCTAGCCGGCCAAGCAACGGCCAGAAGCGTCGGCGCGGTTGTTCGTCAGTCTGTGGCGTGTGGCGCATGCCGTGGCCGAACTGGCGCAGTACCACGAACAGGTAACCACCCAGGCCGAGCAACAGCAGAACGCCGTCGACCGTGCTCAGTTCGGCGTTCCACGCCAGACCCGCGACCAGCGCGGTGGCGCCGATCATCAGCGGCAGATCGACGCGCACCAGTTGCCGCGCCACGCGCAGGGGAATGACCAGCGCCGAGAGGCCGAGGATCACCAGAATGTTGAAGATGTTGCTGCCGATCACGCTGCCCACGGCGATGTCGGTGCTGTCGGTCAGCGCCGCCTGCAGGCCGACGGCCATCTGCGGTGCGCTGCTGCCCAGGGCGACCACGGTCAGGCCGAGGTACAGCGGGCGCACTTTCAGCAGGGCGGCCAGCGCCACGGCGGCACGTACCGACAGCTCGGCACCGATGATCATCAGCAGCAGGCCACCGATCAGCTCGATCAGCGTGGGCAGTGGCAGATTGGATAAGGCGAGAATTCAGGGCACCTTCAAATCGGTCAGGGTCAGTCGTCGAGAGCTTGCACCCGCACTTGGGCGGTTCCGCTGCGCAGCATACCCAATTGTTCGGCGGCTGCACGGGATACATCGATGATCCGGCCACGGGTGTGCGGGCCACGATCGTTGATACGGACGATGACTTTGCGGTCGTTGTCGAGGTTGGTCACCTGCACCCGGGTGCCGAAAGGCAGTTGCCGGTGCGCGGCGGTCAGCGAATTCTGGTTGAAGCGTTCACCGCTGGCGGTCCGTTTACCCTGATGCTTCGCACC
Organism: Pseudomonas sp. NPDC090208; assembly: GCF_044746785.1. Classification (NCBI taxonomy): domain Bacteria; kingdom Pseudomonadati; phylum Pseudomonadota; class Gammaproteobacteria; order Pseudomonadales; family Pseudomonadaceae; genus Pseudomonas; species Pseudomonas sp. NPDC090208. The sequence continues at coordinate 148,255 of NZ_JBIVCU010000011.1, read as the reverse complement.
GTAATAAGAGGCACCACCGGTGGCGTTGTAACCGTGTGGATCGATCAGGCCGTCACTGGCACAACCGGCCAGTAAAGAGAGCAGGGCGCAAGCGCCGAAGAGCCGCCACATGGGATGCAGTCCTTTGAGAAGGTTGAACCCGGCAAATTCCGCGTTGCCTGGGATAATCGCGAGCAAGCTCACTCCTACAAAAAATACGGCTCTTTGTAGGAGTGAGCTTGCTCGCGATTTGGCCAGTGCAGATCAGTGAAAGTTCCTGATCAGCAGAGCCCCGTCAGCGTTTAGCCTTCCAGCTTGCGCTTGAGCAGCTCGTTGACCTGGCCCGGGTTGGCCTTGCCTTTCGACGCTTTCATCGCCTGGCCGACGAAGAAGCCGAACATCTTGCCGCGTTTGGCCTCGTCGGCGGCGCGGTATTGTTCGACCTGCTCGGCGTTGGCGGCCAGCATCTCGTCGAGAATCGACTCGATGGCGCCGCTGTCGGTGACTTGTTTCAGGCCGCGCTTCTCGATGATCTCGTCGGCGCTGCCTTCACCGTTGGCCATGGCTTCGAAGACCATCTTGGCGATCTTGCCGGAGATGGTGTTGTCGGTGATGCGCTTGAGCATGCCGCCCAGTTGCTCGGCGTTGACCGGCGACTCGTCGATTTCCACGCCCTGCTTGTTCAGCAGCGAACCCAGCTCGACCATGACCCAGTTGGCCGCCAGCTTGGCGTCACCGGCGATGCCGACCACTTGCTCGAAGTAGTCCGCCTGCTCGCGGCTGGAAGCCAGCACGCTGGCGTCGTACAGCGACAGGCCGAACTGCGACTGGAAGCGCTCGCGTTTTTGCGGCGGCAGTTCCGGCAGGGTGGCGCGGGTCTGTTCGAGGAACGAATCCTCGATGATCACCGGCAGCAGGTCAGGGTCGGGGAAGTAACGGTAGTCGTTGGCTTCTTCCTTGCTGCGCATGGCGCGGGTTTCGTTGGTGTTCGGGTCGTACAGGCGAGTCTGCTGGATGACCTTGCCGCCGTCTTCGATCAGGTCGATCTGGCGCTGGATCTCGCTGTTGATCGCCTTTTCGATGAAACGGAACGAGTTGACGTTCTTGATCTCGCAGCGGGTGCCGAACTCGACCTGGCCTTTCGGCCGGACCGACACGTTGCAGTCGCAACGCAGCGAACCTTCGGCCATGTTGCCGTCGCAGATACCTAGGTAGCGCACCAGCGCGTGCATGGCTTTGACGTAGGCCACGGCTTCCTTGGCCGAACGCATGTCCGGCTCGGAGACGATTTCCAGCAGCGGGGTGCCGGCACGGTTCAGGTCGATGCCGGTCATGCCGCTGAAGTCTTCGTGCAGGCTCTTGCCGGCGTCTTCTTCCAGGTGCGCACGGGTCACGCCGATGCGCTTGATGGTGCCGTCTTCCAGGGTGATGTCCAGGTGGCCCTTGCCGACGATCGGCAGTTCCATCTGGCTGATCTGATAACCCTTCGGCAGATCCGGATAGAAGTAGTTCTTGCGGGCGAACACGTTGTGCTGACCGATCTCGGCGTCGATGGCCAGGCCGAACTTGACCGCCATCTGCACCGCTTCCTTGTTCAGTACCGGCAGGGTGCCGGGCATGCCCAGGTCAACCAGGCTGGCCTGGGTGTTGGGCTCGGAACCGAAGGTGGTCGCGCTGCCGGAGAAAATCTTCGACTGGGTGGTGAGCTGGGTGTGAATCTCCAGCCCGATGACAACTTCCCATTGCATGTGTTTTCTCCTTAGAAGCCCGCTGGCGCACGAGTGTGCCAGTCAGTGACTTGCTGATACTGATGGGCAACGTTGAGCAGGCGACCTTCCTGGAAGTACGGCGCCAGCAACTGCACGCCGACCGGCAGGCCGTCGGCGAAACCGGCCGGCATCGACAGGCCCGGCAGGCCCGCGAGGTTGGCGGTGATGGTGTAGAAGTCTTCCAGGTATTCGGCGATCGGGTCGGCGTTCTTGGCGCCGATCTTCCAGGCCGGGTTCGGCGTGGTCGGGCCGAGGATCACGTCGACTTCGTTGAACGCGTTCATGAAGTCGTTCTTGATCAGGCGGCGGATCTTCTGCGCCTGCAGGTAGTAGGCGTCGTAGTAACCGGCGGACAGCGCGTAGGCGCCGACCATGATCCGGCGCTGCACTTCAGGGCCGAAGCCTTCGCCACGGGAGCGCTTGTACAGGTCGGTCAGGTCTTTCGGGTCTTCACAGCGATAGCCGAAGCGCACGCCGTCGAAACGCGACAGGTTGGAAGAAGCCTCTGCCGGTGCGATCACGTAGTAGGCAGGGATCGCGTGTTGCAGGTTCGGCAGGCTGACTTCCTTGACCACGGCGCCGAGCTTCTTCAGCTCTTCGACGCTGGCCATGACCAGATCGGCGATGCGTGAATCGAGACCGGCGCTGAAGTATTCCTTCGGCACACCGATGCGCAGGCCCTGCAGCGAACCGTTCAGGCTGGCGCTGTAGTCCGGCACCGGCTCGTCGATGCTGGTGGAGTCGTTCGGGTCGAAGCCGGCCATGCCTTGCAGCAGCAGCGCACAGTCTTCGGCGGTGCGAGCCATCGGGCCTGCCTGATCGAGGCTCGACGCGTAGGCAATCATGCCCCAGCGCGACACACGACCGTAGGTCGGTTTCAGGCCGGTCAGGTTGGTCAGTGCAGCCGGCTGGCGGATCGAACCGCCGGTGTCGGTGCCGGTCGCGGCGGGCAGCAGACGGGCGGCAACTGCGGCCGCCGAGCCGCCGGACGAACCGCCCGGTACGTGTTCAAGGTTCCACGGGTTTTTCACCGCGCCGTAATGGCTGGATTCGTTGGCCGAACCCATGGCGAATTCGTCCATGTTGGTCTTGCCAAGTGTCACGGTGCCAGCAGCCGCCAGTCGGGAAACCACGGTGGCGTCATACGGTGCCTTGAAGTTGTCGAGCATCTTCGAGGCGCAGCTGGTGCGGATGCCCTGGGTGCAGAACAGGTCCTTGTGCGCCAGCGGGGCGCCGAGCAGGGCACCGTTCTCGCCGGCGGCACGGCGCGCGTCGGCGGCCTGGGCCTGACGAACGGCAAGTTCTTCGGTGACGGTGATGAAGCTGTTGAGCTGCGGGTCGACGGCGGCGATGCGCGCCAACAGGTTGCGGGTCAGCTCTTCGGCGGAAAATTTCTTGTCGGCGAGTCCGCGAGCGATCTCGGCCAGAGTCATTTCATGCATTGCAGGCTCATTCCCTTAGTCGATGACTTTCGGAACCAGATAAAGGCCGTCTTCGACCGCTGGTGCGATGGCTTGATAGGAATCGCGGTGATTGCTTTCGCTGACCACGTCTTCACGCAGGCGTTGCGAGGCTTCCAGCGGGTGTGCCAGAGGCGCGATGCCGGTGGTGTCGACGGCCTGCATCTGGTCAACCAGCCCGAGGATGCTGTTCAGTGCTTCGGTAGTACGCGGAATATCGGCATCATTAAGTCCCAGACGGGCCAGATGAGCGATTTTTTCCACGTCGCAGCGATCAAGCGCCATGGGATTCTCCAGTGAAATGCGCAGGCAATGTGCCGTACGTCAGATTGCGGAACACAAAGACCTTTCGACGGTCAAAGGGCCGCGAACGTCGAGGGTCGTGCTCGGAAAAACAGCCAATTTAACATATTGGCTCCTTGCCCAAAATCCCTGTCGTTGTTAGAGTTTGCCGCACTTTTTTACCCACGCGTTCCCTAGGGTCCCTTTCCCATGTTCAAGAAACTGCGTGGCATGTTTTCCAGCGATCTTTCCATCGACCTGGGCACTGCCAACACCCTTATTTACGTGCGTGAGCGCGGTATTGTCCTGAACGAGCCATCGGTTGTGGCCATTCGGACCCACGGAAATCAGAAGAGCGTTGTTGCTGTCGGGATGGAAGCCAAGCGCATGCTGGGCCGTACCCCGGGCAACATCGCTGCCATTCGTCCGATGAAAGACGGCGTCATCGCCGATTTCAGCGTGTGCGAAAAGATGCTCCAGTACTTCATCAACAAGGTTCACGAAAACAGCTTCCTGCAGCCAAGCCCGCGTGTACTGATTTGCGTCCCGTGCAAATCCACCCAGGTCGAGCGCCGTGCCATTCGTGAATCCGCGCTGGGCGCTGGTGCCCGCGAAGTGTTCCTGATCGAAGAGCCGATGGCCGCTGCCATCGGTGCCGGCCTGCCGGTCGAAGAAGCCCGTGGTTCGATGGTCGTCGACATCGGTGGTGGTACCACTGAAATCGCACTGATCTCCCTGAACGGCGTGGTTTATGCCGAATCCGTACGCGTCGGCGGCGACCGTTTCGACGAAGCGATCATCACCTACGTGCGTCGCAACTACGGCAGCCTGATCGGTGAATCCACCGCCGAGCGCATCAAGCAGGAAATCGGTACCGCCTATCCGGGCGGCGAAGTGCGCGAAGTCGACGTCCGTGGCCGCAACCTGGCCGAAGGCGTACCGCGTGCCTTCACCCTGAATTCCAACGAAGTGCTCGAAGCGCTGCAGGAATCGCTGGCGACCATCGTCCAGGCGGTCAAGAGCGCGCTGGAACAGTCTCCACCGGAACTGGCTTCGGACATCGCCGAGCGCGGTCTGGTGCTGACCGGTGGTGGCGCACTGCTGCGTGACCTGGACAAACTGCTGGCTCAGGAAACCGGTCTGCCGGTGATCGTCGCCGAAGACCCGCTGACCTGCGTGGCTCGCGGTGGCGGCCGTGCCCTGGAAATGATGGACAAACACACCATGGACCTGCTCTCCAGCGAGTAATATCGCCGCAGATGCACCCATGATTGACCCGACAGGCAGCATCTCGCGGTGCTGCCTGTGCGCGTCATGACTGTCTGATACCGTTTGTCGGTGTCGCCAGGTATTTCCGTCAACCCGCACCAGGCCGGTTTCATGTCCCATGAATAAGCGCAGCCAAACTCAAGCATCCCTGGAAGGAGCAGCCTATTAAACCGCTGTTCTCAAAGGGCCCTTCGCTGGGCGTTCGCCTGTTGGTGCTGGTCGTGTTGTCCGTGGCCGTCATGGTCGTGGACGCGCGTTTTACCCTGCTCAAGCCTGTTCGCAGCCAGATGTCGCTGGTGTTGATGCAGTCCTACTGGATTGCCGACCTGCCCGAGCGCCTCTATCAAGGCGTCGCCAGCCAGTTTGGCAGCCGCACGGAACTGGCCGCCGAAAACGAAAAGCTCAAGACCGAAAACCTGCTGCTGCAAGGCCGCCTGCAAAAGCTGGCTGCCCTGACCGAGCAGAACGTGCGCCTGCGCGAGTTGCTCAACTCGTCGGCGCTGGTCAACGAGAAGGTCGAAGTCGCCGAGCTGATCGGCATGGACCCGAACCCGTTCACCCATCGCATCATCATCAACAAGGGTGAGCGCGACGGCGTGGTGCTGGGGCAACCGGTGCTCGATGCCCGTGGCCTGATGGGGCAGGTGGTCGAGCTGATGCCGTACACCTCCCGCGTGCTGCTGCTCACCGACACCACCCACAGCATTCCGGTGCAGGTCAACCGCAACGGCCTGCGCGCCATTGCCAGCGGTACTGGCAACCCGGAGCGCCTGGAATTGCGCCATGTCGCCGACACCGCCGACATCAAGGAAGGCGACCTGTTGGTCAGCTCCGGTCTGGGGCAGCGCTTCCCGGCGGGTTATCCGGTGGCGACGGTCAAGGAAGTCATTCACGACTCCGGCCAGCCGTTTGCAATTGTCCGTGCCGTGCCGACCGCCGCGCTGAACCGCAGCCGTTATCTGCTGCTGGTGTTCTCGGATGGCCGTTCGCCTGAAGAGCGCGCTGCCGATGCCGCGCAACAGCAGGAGTCGCTGGACCGGCAGGCGGCTGATCCTTCCGCGGTTCCGTCGGCGACCGTGCCGGGTGTGGCGCCGAGTGCGACGCCGAACAAACCTGCTGTGGTGCCGGCCACGGTGCCCAAGCCTGCGCACGGTAACTCGTCGGCGCCTGCACCTGCTGCGCCCGCCGCCACAGCTCCAGCCACGCCTGCGACACCGGCCAAACCCGCCAGCAAGCCGCCCGCCAAGCCGCCGGTCAAACCGGCCACGCCGAAACCGGCTGCGCCTGCCGCAGCCCCTGCGGCGCCGAGCCAGAGGGAAGAATAATGGTACGTCACGCTCCCGCACGAAACGGCTGGGTGGTCTGGCTGACCTTCGCCATCGGCCTGCTGCTCAGCGTCTCGCCGCTGCCGCAGTTCATGGAAATCTTTCGCCCGTTGTGGCTCGCGCTGCTGCTGGCGTTCTGGGCGCTGGCATTGCCGCACAAGATCGGCATGGTCACCGCGTGGATGCTGGGCCTTGCCGAGGACGTGCTGTATGGCACGTTGCTGGGACAGAACGCCTTGATCCTGACCCTGATCACCTTCCTGGTGCTGTCGTTGCAACAGCGTCTGCGGATGTTCCCGATGTGGCAGCAGTGTCTGGTCATTCTGGTGATCTTCGGCCTCGCACAACTGGTCCAGCTGTGGCTCAGCGCCCTGACCGGCAACCGCCAGCCGACGCTTGCGCTGGTTCTGCCGGCACTGGTCAGCGCGTTGCTCTGGCCGTGGGTCAGCTATGGCCTGCGTGGCTTGCGTTTGCGTTTGAAGATCAACTGAACGGTTTTTCCGGTGCTCTTGATTCTGGCCGAAGGCCGTAGGAGCAGGCTTGCCCGCGATCTGGCGCGCAGCGGCAGTAAAACCACACAGCGTTGCCATGCCAGATACACCGCGCTCGCCGGGTTTACTGCCGGTTCCCGACAGATCGCGGGCAAGCCCACTCCTACGCCCTTCGGGCAGAAGCGACATCGGCGGTGGTTAGATAAGCGTTACCCGTCCTCACGCAACGCCTAAGCTTGTGATCACTGACACGGAGACGTCCCATGCCCCAACTCTTCCTCGCCTCCGGCTCTCCGCGCCGACGTGAACTGCTTGCGCAGATCGGCGTGCCGTTCACCGCACTCAGCGCCGAGATCGACGAAACCCCGTTGAACGATGAAACGCCAGCGGCCTACGTCGAGCGTCTGGCTCGGGGCAAGGCCGATGCCGGCTTGCTGCAACTCGCCAACGCCCCTGCTTACCCGACCGCCTGTGTGCTCGGTGCCGACACCGCCGTGGTGCTGGACGGGCGCATTCTTGGCAAGCCACTGGATGAAGCTGAGGCACTCGTCACCCTGGCGGCGTTGTCCGGGCGCGAACATGAAGTGCTCACCGCCGTTGCCGTGGTCGATGAACAGCATTGCGAAACCCGGGTGGTCAGCAGCCGCGTACGTTTTCGCACGATTTCCACTGACGAAGCACGCGCCTACTGGGCCAGTGGCGAGCCCCGCGACAAGGCTGGCAGCTACGGCATTCAGGGGCTGGGCGCGGTGTTTGTCGAACACCTCAGTGGCAGCTATTCCGCGGTAGTCGGCCTGCCATTGTGCGAAACCGCAGAAATCCTTCGGCGTTTCGGCATACCCTGTTGGCAATGCCTGGAAGGTGAAAAGCCATGAGTGAAGAGATTCTGATCAACATCACGCCGATGGAGTCGCGCGTGGCCGTTGTCGAAAACGGTGTGTTGCAAGAGGTTCATGTCGAGCGGACCCAGCGTCGCGGGATCGTCGGCAACATTTACAAAGGCAAGGTCGTGCGCGTGCTGCCCGGCATGCAGGCGGCCTTTATCGACATCGGCCTGGATCGTGCGGCGTTCATCCACGCCTCGGAAATTTCCATGCGCGAAGGACCGGCGGTGGAAACCATCAGCTCGCTGGTCCACGAAGGCCAGAGCCTGGTGGTGCAGGTCACCAAGGACCCGATCGGCAGCAAGGGCGCGCGCCTGACCACCCAGCTGTCGATTCCCTCGCGCTATCTGGTGTACATGCCGCGCACGGCTCATGTCGGCATTTCCCTGAAGATCGAAGACGAAGCCGAACGTGAGCGCCTGAAACAGGTGGTCAGCGACTGCGTGGCCAAGGAAGGGATCAAGGAGAAGGGCGGTTTCATCCTGCGCACCGCCGCCGAAGGTGCCGGTGCCGATGAAATCATGATGGACATCCGCTACCTGCGCCGCTTGTGGGACCAGATCGGCGAGCAGATCAAGACGATCAGCCCGGCCAGCGTGATTTACGAAGACCTCGGCCTGGCCCTGCGCACCCTGCGCGATCTGGTCAGCCCGCGCATCGAGAAGATCCGCATCGACTCGCGTGAGACGTTCCAGAAAACCACGCAGTTCGTCGACGAACTGATGCCGGAAATCGCCGACCGCCTCGAACACTACCCCGGCGAACGACCGATTTTTGATCTGTATGGCGTCGAAGACGAAATCCAGCGCGCGCTGGAGCGCAAGGTTCCGCTGAAATCCGGTGGCTATCTGGTGATCGATCCCGCCGAAGCGATGACCACCATCGACGTCAACACCGGTGCGTTCGTGGGCCATCGCAATCTTGAGGAAACCATCTTCAAGACCAACCTGGAAGCCGCCACCGCCATTGCCCGCCAGCTGCGTCTGCGCAACCTGGGCGGAATCATCATCATCGATTTCATCGACATGGAAGATGGCGAGCATCAGCGTCAGGTCCTGCGCACCCTGGAGAAACAGCTGGAGCGCGATCACGCCAAGACCAATATCATCGGCATTACCGAACTGGGGCTGGTGCAGATGACCCGCAAGCGCACCCGCGAGAGTCTTGAGCAGGTGCTGTGCGAACCGTGCAACAGCTGCCAGGGGCGTGGCAAGCTGAAGACCCCGGAAACCATCTGTTACGAGATTTTCCGCGAGATTCTGCGTGAGGCACGGGCCTATCAGGCACTGGGTTATCGGGTGCTAGCCAACCAGAAAGTGGTGGATCGTCTGCTCGACGAGGAGTCGGGTAACGTGGCGGAACTGGAGGTGTTTATCGGCAGGACCATTCGTTTTCAGGTCGAAACCATGTATTCCCAGGAACAATATGACGTTGTGCTGCTCTGAGTGTGCTTGAAAACGCCGTACACAGCCGTTGTACGGCCGTTGAACCTGGTTAAGCGGGCAGGAAGCCCTTCAAAGAGAACGATGTGTGGCAAATGAGCAAACTCCGGACGTACCGGGGACCGCAAGACTGATCCGGATGCCATTTGCAGGCATGTTTTACGGAGGTTCGGCGACATGGAGCGTCTGACGCGATTTTTCGCGGCTCTGACTCGTTGGGGCCTGAGTCTGTGCGCCTTGCTGTTGGTACTGACGGCGTTGTACGTCAGTGTCGGTCGGCAACTGGTGCCGATGGTCGCCGAATACCGTGTCGATGTGGAGAGCAAGGCTCAGGCCGCCGTCGGCATGCCGGTCAGTATCGGTCGGCTGGAGGGGAGCTGGAGCGGCTTTTCGCCGATTTTCGTCGCCCATGACGTGATGGTCGGCCACGGCGGCAGCGCCGTGCGTCTGGACAACGTGCGGGCGATGCCCGATCTGTGGGCCAGCCTCAAGGCCCGGCAGGTGCGTATTTCCCGCCTCGAACTCGATGGCCTGCAACTGGGGCTGAAGGAAGACCAGGACGGCCACTGGGCGTTGCAGGGCCTGCCGGTACAGGACGACAAGCCGTTCGACCCCGAACAGGCGCTCAAGCAGATGCAGATGATCAGCCAGCTGTCGTTGTTCGACAGCCAGATCACCCTGCAGCCTTACAACCAGGCGCCGTTGACCCTGACCTATGTCAGCCTGACCCTCAAGACCGGCAGTCTGCATCAGCGACTCGATGCCCGCCTGACCCTGCCCGACGGCCAGCCGATGTCGTTCAACCTGCGCTCGAAAGTGCGTGCCAGCGACTGGCGCAATGGCGAAGCCGAGGCCTATGTCAGCGTGCCGCAGAGCGACTGGGCGAAATGGTTGCCGAAGAGCCTGACCCGTGACTGGAAGATCAAGAACTTCAAGGCTGGCGGCGAGTTCTGGCTGAACTGGGGCAAGGGCAATCTGCAAAGCGCGGTGGCGCGCCTCAACGCGCCGCAGTTCAAGGGCGCTTATGCCGATCGCAAGGCGTCGAAGCTCGACAACATTGCCGTGAATGCCTGGTTTCAGCGTGACGATCAGGGTTTTACCCTCGATCTCGACTCGCTGGCCATGGACATCGCCAGCAAGCGCTGGGAAAGCCGAATTCAGCTCAAACAGACTGCGGCGAACGCCGACAATCAGGAACTGTGGCACGTCCAGGCCGACCGCCTGGACCTGACCCCGGTCACACCGTTGCTCGATTCGCTGGCTCCGCTGCCGGACAAGCTGATGGTGGTGCTCGACCACCTCAAGGTCACCGGTGGCCTGCGTAACGTACTGCTCGACTACCGTCCGCAAGCCGAAGGCGCCAAACGCCTGAGCTTTGCCGCGAACCTGGACAAGGTCGGCTTCGACGCCTATCACGGTGCGCCGGCGGCAGGTAACGTCAGCGGCGCCATCAGCGGTGACCTGGGCGGCGGCGAACTGCGCTTGAACACCGACAATTTCATGCTGCATCTGGACCCGATCTTCGCCAACGCCTGGAATTACCGTCACGCCGATGCGCGGCTGACTTGGGCGCTGGATGACAAGGGCTTCACGTTGATCGCGCCGTACATCAAGGTGCTCGGCGACGAGGGCAAGATCGCCAGCGACTTCCTGATCCGTCTGCATTTCGATCACGATCAGGAAGACTACATGGACCTGCGCGTCGGTCTGGTCGATGCCGATGGCCGCTACACCGGCAAGTACCTGCCGAAGGTGCTCAGCCCGGCCCTCGACAACTGGCTGCGTACGGCAATCCTCAGCGGTACGGTGGACGAAAGCTTCTTCCAGTATCAGGGCTCGATCAACCACGATGCGCCGGACGTGGCGCGGGTGATCAGCCTGTTTTTCAAGGTGCGTGACGCCAATCTGGCGTTCCAGCCGGGCTGGCCGCAGTTGACCGGTGTCGATGGCGACGTGTTCGTGGAGAACACTGGCGTCCGCATCCGGGCCAACAAGGGGCTGTTGCTCGGCACGCAGGTCAGCGATGTCTCGGTGGATGTGCCCCACGTACCGTCGGGACAACCCAGCCACCTGCTGGTGGACGGCGATTTCGACGGCAGTCTGCAGGACGGCATGAAGATCCTTCAGGAAGCGCCGATCGGCACCGGTCCGACCTTCGCCAACTGGCAGGCCGAAGGCCCGCTGCAAGGCCATATCAATCTGGACATCCCGCTGGTCAAGGGCCAGGACCCGAAAGTCGCGGTGGACTTCAACACCGATGGCGCGAAGCTGAAACTGCCCGATCCTGCCCTCGAATTGAGCCAGCTCAAGGGTAATTTCCGCTTCGATTTCAACAAGGGCCTGAGCGGCAAGAACATCCGGGCCATGGCCTTCGACAAGCCGGTCAACGCGGAAATCTTCGCCGAGGGCAAGCCCGGCGCGCTCGTCACGCGCATCACCGCCAGCAGCCAGATCGCCAGCAAGCGCCTGACCGACTGGCTGGGCGTGACCCAACCGTTGCCGGTGTCCGGCGAGTTGCCGTATCAGCTGCAAGTCACCCTCAATGGCGCCGACAGTCAGTTGCAGATCCATTCAAACCTCAAGGGCCTGGCGATCGACCTGCCGGCGCCGTTCGGCAAGACCGCCGACGACACCCGCGACAGCGATCTGCGCATGAATCTGCAAGGGCCGGAGCGCCGGATCACCGTGGGTTACAGCAACCTGGCCAACTTCGCCCTGGCTGCACCGGCAGGCAAGCTGGCGGACGGTCGTGGCGAGTTGTTCCTCGGCCAGGGTGGCGCCATCGTGCCGGACGCCAAGGGCGTGCGGGTGCGCGGTTCGCTGCCGGAACTGGACATCGCACCGTGGCAGGCCATGGTCGAACGCTACGCCGGCAATGATCCGGGCGGCAGTGCCAAGCAACTGCTCAGCGGCGTCAACCTGCAAGTCGGCAAGCTGACCGCCATGGGCACGACGCTGGAGCAGGCTGACGTTCAGCTCAAGCGCGGCGACAGCGGCTGGGCGCTGGCGTTGGACAGCTCGCGGATCAAGGGCACGGCCACGTTGCCGGACAACAAGGCCACGCCAGCGGACATCGATCTGTTGTACGTGAAACTGCCAGCGCCGGACCCGAACGCCGCCGTGGTGGAGAACGCCCCGGATCCGCTGGCCGATGTCGACCCGCACAAGATTCCGGCGATGAACATCAAGGTCACGCAACTGTTCCAGGGCGATCAACTGGTTGGTGCCTGGTCGCTGAAAGTGCGCCCGACGCCGAACGGTATCCAGCTGGCCGACCTCAATCTCGGCCTCAAGGGCATGCTGCTGGTGGGCGACGGCGGTTGGGAAGGCTCGCCGGGCAGCACCTCCAGCTGGTTCAAGGGCAAGGTCAACGGCAAGAACCTCGCCGACGTGTTACAGGCCTGGAGTTTCGCGCCGACGGTGACCAGTCAGGAATTCGAGATGAACGTCGACGGTCGTTGGCCGGGTTCACCGGCCTGGGTCGGGCTCAAGCGCTATTCCGGCAGCCTCGACGCCACGCTGAAGAACGGCCAGTTCGTCGAAGTCGAAGGCGGCGCCCAGGCGCTGCGGGTGTTCGGTTTGCTCAACTTCAACTCCATCGGTCGTCGTCTGCGCCTGGACTTCTCCGACCTGCTGGGCAAAGGCCTGGGTTACGACCGGGTCAAGGGCCTGCTGGTGGCCAGTGATGGCGTGTACGTGACCCGTGATCCGATCACCCTGATCGGTCCGTCGAGCAACCTGGAGCTCAACGGCACGCTGGACATGGTCCGTGACCGCGTCGACGCCAAGCTGCTGGTGACGCTGCCGGTGACCAACAACCTGCCGATTGCCGCGCTGATCGTCGGCGCACCGGCCATCGGCGGCGCGCTGTTCCTGGTCGACAAGCTGCTGGGCGATCGCGTCGCCCGCTTCGCCAGCGTCCAGTACAAGGTCGAAGGTCCGTGGAAAGAGCCTAAAATCACCTTCGACAAGCCGTTTGAAAAGCCGCAGTAGATTCCGGGCACAAACCCGCTTCTGCCGAAGGCGTAGGAGCGTGGCTTGCCCGCGATCTGCCGGGAACCGGCAGCAAACCCGGCGAGTCGGTTGTATCAGACATACCCCGCGAGCAGGGTTTACTGGCGCTTTGCGCCAGATCGCGGGCAAGCCACGCTCCTACGGCCTTCGGCCAGAAGCAGGTTTGCAGTGTCTTGGAGTAGAGTACAAGGCCTATCGATCAAGGAGTGGTTATGTCCTTCGCAGTGATTCAGATGGTCAGCCAGAGCGACATCGAAGCCAATCTGGCCCGTGCTCGCGCCTTGCTGGAGCAGGCTGCCGCCTCCGGGGCGAAGCTGGCCGTGCTGCCGGAAAACTTCACCGCCATGGGGCGTCGTGACGTTGCCGCCCTCGGTCGCGCCGAAGCTCTCGGCGAAGGACCGGTCCTGCCGTGGTTGAAACTCGCCGCCCGCGACCTCAAGTTATGGATCGTTGCCGGGACCATTCCCTTGCCGCCTCATGATCAGCCTGATGGCAAGGTCACCGCCTGCTCGCTGCTGGTCGACGAGCACGGCGAAACGGTGGCCCGTTACGACAAGCTGCACCTGTTCGATGTGGACGTGGCCGACGCGCGCGGGCGCTATCGTGAATCCGACGACTATGCTCACGGCAACCACGTGGTGGTGGCCGATACCCCGGTGGGGCGGCTCGGTCTGACGGTGTGTTACGACCTGCGCTTCCCCGAACTGTATACCGCGCTGCGAGAAGCAGGCGCCGAACTGATTACCGCGCCGTCGGCCTTTACCGCCGTCACCGGCGCGGCGCACTGGGACATCCTGCTGCGCGCCCGGGCCATCGAAACCCAGTGCTACGTGCTGGCGGCGGCGCAGGGCGGGACGCATCCAGGGCCCAGGGAAACATTTGGACACGCGGCGATCATAGATCCATGGGGCCGCGTGCTGGCTCAGCAGGCACAGGGTGAAGCCGTGCTGCTGGGCCAACGAGACAGTGACGAACAAGCGTCCATACGGGCGCGGATGCCGGTGTCGAACCATCGGCGATTTTTTTCGCAGGACGCCTTGCGGCCTGCCAACACCCCGGAGTGAATATGAGCGACTTGTCCTCAGTCAGCGAACACCTTCTGGCGCCAGGCGGCCTGAGCATCGACAGCCTGCAATCGGTGCTGGGCGAGCTTGCCGGTCCCGGGATCGACGCCGCCGACCTGTATTTCCAGGGCCAGATTTCCGAGTCCTGGTCGCTGGAAGACGGCATCGTCAAGGAAGGCAGCTTCAACCTCGATCAGGGTGTCGGCGTGCGTGCGCAATCGGGCGAAAAAACCGGTTTCGCCTACAGCAACGCGATTACCCCGGATGCCCTGAGCCAGGCGGCCCGCGCCGCTCGCTCGATCTCCCGCGCCGGGCAGAACGGCCGTGTGCAGGCGTTCACCACTCAGGACGTGGCTCAGCTCTACGCGCCGGATAACCCGCTGGAAGTCATGACTCGTGCCGAAAAGGTCGACCTGCTCAAGCGCGTCGATGCCGCAACCCGTGCGCTGGACCCGCGTATTCAGCAGGTCAGCGTGAGCATGGCCGGGGTCTGGGAGCGCATTCTGGTGGCGTCCACCGATGGCGGTCTGGCCGCCGATGTGCGTCCGCTGGTGCGCTTCAACGTCAGCGTGATCGTCGAACAGAACGGCCGTCGCGAGCGCGGCGGCCATGGCGGCGGCGGGCGTACGGACTACCGCTATTTCCTTCAGGAAGACCGCGCCATGGGTTATGCCCGTGAAGCGCTGCGTCAGGCGCTGGTGAATCTGGAAGCGATTCCGGCCCCGGCAGGCACCTTGCCGGTGGTGCTGGGGTCGGGCTGGTCCGGCGTATTGCTGCACGAAGCCGTGGGTCATGGCCTGGAAGGCGATTTCAACCGCAAGGGCAGTTCGGCCTACAGCGGTCGCATGGGTGAAATGGTTGCGTCGAGCCTGTGCACCATCGTCGATGATGGCACCCTGGCTGGTCGCCGTGGCTCGCTGAGCGTCGATGACGAAGGCACCCCGACCGAATGCACCACGCTGATCGAGAACGGCGTGCTCAAGGGCTACATGCAGGACAAGCTCAACGCTCGCCTGATGGGCGTGGCGCGCACCGGCAACGGCCGTCGCGAGTCCTACGCGCACCTGCCGATGCCGCGCATGACCAATACCTACATGCTCGGCGGTCAGAGCGATCCGGCGGAAATCATCGCCTCGGTGAAGAAGGGCATCTACTGCGCCAACCTCGGCGGCGGTCAGGTCGACATCACCAGCGGCAAGTTCGTGTTCTCCACCAGCGAGGCCTACCTGATCGAAGACGGCAAGATTACCGCGCCGGTCAAGGGCGCGACGCTGATCGGCAATGGTCCGGAGTGCATGAGCCGGGTATCGATGGTCGGCAACGACCTGTCGCTGGACAGCGGTGTGGGGACTTGCGGCAAGGATGGGCAGTCGGTACCGGTGGGTGTCGGCCAGCCAACCCTGAAGATCGACGCGATTACCGTGGGCGGAACCGGCGCCTGAGAGGGTAATAAACCTCTGTAGGAGTGAGCTTGCTCGCGATTGCGGTGTGTCATTTTCAAATCAGCGTCTGACACACAGCAATCGCGAGCAAGCTCACTCCTACAGCAGGCGTTTAGCGCAATCCGCGCTTGGTTTCGTCCAGTTCGCGGATGTATTTGAAGATTTTGCGGGCCGCAGTCGGTGCCTTGTTCTGCTTGGCTTCGTGCTGGGCCTGACGGATCAGCGAGCGCAGTTGCTGACGATCGGCATCGGGGTATTCGACCACGAACTGCTCAAGCGTCTCGTCGGTGCCGCCGGTCAGGCGGTCGCGCCAGCGTTCCAGATTGTGAAAACGCTCGTTGTATTGACGGGTGGAAGCGTCGAGTTGATCGAGCAGCACCAGGATTTCATCCAGGTTCTGGTCACGCATCAGCCGGCCAATGAAGGAAATGTGGCGTTTGCGCGCGATATGCGCGGTGTGCTTGGGCGCATCGGCCAGTGCCCGACGCAATTCGTCGGTCAACGGCAGCTTGGCCAGCACATCGGGTTTGAATGTCGTCAAGCGTTCACCCAGTTCTACCAGAGCATGCAGCTCTCGTTTGACCTGGGTTTTGCTTTTCTCTCCGTCGAAGGAGTCGTCGTAAGAATCAACCATGGGGGCCGTCCGCAAATAAACGCCGCCATGATAACCAGTCAGGGGCCGCTTGTCCGGCCCGTGTCGGCATTCGGTCCATCCCTTCAGGGGAAAACCGCTGCCGGAACCGGAATTTGATGGAGTACGTCATGAGTGAATCACAAAGCGTCGGCCCGCAGGCCCTGCCGGCCTTGCAGCAACAGGTCGAACAGATCGTCGCCGAAGCCAGGCGCCAGGGCGCGACCGCCTGCGAAGTGGCGGTGTCGCTGGAGCAGGGCCTGTCGACTTCGGTGCGCCAGCGCGAAGTCGAGACGGTGGAATTCAACCGTGATCAGGGTTTCGGCATCACCTTGTATGTCGGCCACCGCAAAGGCTCGGCCAGCACTTCGGCCAGCGGTCCGGATGCGATCCGTGAAACCGTCGCCGCCGCACTGGCCATTGCCAAACACACCTCTGAAGATGAAAGCTCGGGCCTGGCGGACGCCGCATTGATGGCCAGGGAACAACCGGATTTCGACCTGTTCCACCCGTGGGACATCACCCCGGAACAGGCTATCGAGCGCGCACTGATCTGCGAAGCGGCGGCGTTCGACGCCGACAGCCGGATCAAGAACGCCGACGGCACCACCCTGAACGTCCACCAGGGCTGCCGCGTCTATGGCAACAGCCACGGTTTCATCGGCGGTTACGCGTCGACCCGGCACAGCCTCAGCTGCGTGATGATCGCCGAGGGTGAGGGGCAGATGCAGCGCGATTACTGGTACGACGTCAATCGCCAGGGCGAGCTGCTGATGGACGCCAAACTGATCGGCCAGAAAGCCGCCCAGCGCGCGGCGAGCCGTCTCGGCGCACGGCCGGTACCGACCTGCGAAGTGCCGGTGCTGTTTTCGGCAGAGCTGGCCGGCGGTCTGTTCGGCAGCTTCCTGGGGGCGATTTCCGGCGGCAACCTGTACCGCAAGTCGTCGTTCCTCGAAGGCGCCATCGGCCAGCGGCTGTTCCCGGAGTGGATGACCATCGACGAGCGTCCGCATCTGATGCGCGCCATGGGCAGTTCGGCGTTCGACGGTGATGGTCTGGCCACCTACGCCAAACCGTTCGTCGAAAACGGCGATCTGGTGTCGTACATCCTCAGCACCTACTCGGGCCGCAAGCTGGGCCTGCCGAGCACCGCCAACGCCGGTGGCGTACACAACCTGTTCGTGTCCCACGGCACTGAAGATCAGGCGGCGCTGATCCGTCGTATGGGCCGTGGTCTGCTGGTCACCGAGCTGATGGGCAGCGGCCTGAACATGGTCACCGGCGATTATTCGCGCGGCGCGGCGGGTTTCTGGGTAGAGAACGGCGAGATCCAGTTCCCGGTTCAGGAAGTGACCATTGCCGGCAACATGCGCGACATGTTCAAGCAGATCGTCGCCGTTGGCAGCGATCTTGAGATGCGCAGCAACATCCGCACCGGTTCCGTGCTGATCGAACGGATGACCGTCGCGGGCAGCTGATTCCCCTCCGGCGTCATCCTCCCCAAAGGCCTGCCCACCTCTCGGTGCGCAGGCCTTTTTTATTTCGCGTAATCACCAACGCCGCCCTGTGCCTGACTGACCGCAAGCCCCCTGTAGGAGCGCGCTTGCCCGCGATGGCGTCAGTTCAGACACCACAGCGTCGACAGACACATCGCAATCGCGAGCAAGCTCACTCCTACAGAGTCATTGTCAGCCGCGAGGTGTGTGAATAGACGCTATCCGTGGGAGGGAGCTCTGCTCGCGATTGCGCCAGTTCAGAGACCCCAGCATTGACTGACACATCGCCATCGCGGGCAAGCGCGCTCCTACAGTCCTGTGCTCATAGCAAACGATATTAAATCTCATTACTGCTTGTGTTGAGATAAATACTCAATTAATAATAAATATCATTTGAATGATAGGTCCATGCCATGGCCGCTGTTCTGCATGAGTCGCCTCACCTGGAAAACTGGCGTGCGCTGAGCCTGCGAGTGCGTTGCGCCGTGGAGCCCGACGAGCCACGCGTCATCGAACATTACCTGGCCGAGGGCCGCTATCTGGCGCGCTTCACCGCAACGCCACAGGTGTTGATCGCCGAAAGCACCTTCCGCCTGCTGCTCGACACCGCCCGTGACATCGCCTTGCCCTGGCACTGGCGCTGCCTGTGTCTGGACCAGGCCTGGCGCCCGCTGCGCGACATGCAGGCGCTCGCCCATTCGACCCTCCAACGCCAACGCTGCCAGGCCTTCGCCCACCAGTTGGCGAGCTGTGTCCTGCAGCCTTCGATTTCTCTCGCTGAACTGATGCAAGGATCTTCCGATGAGCACTACCCGTATTGAACGCGACAGCATGGGCGAGTTGCAGGTCCCTTCCGAGGCCCTGTACGGCGCGCAGACCCAGCGTGCGGTGAACAACTTCCCGGTCAGCCAGTTGCGCATGCCGGCGCAGTTCGTCCGCGCGCTGTTGCTGGCCAAGGCGGCCGCCGCCCAGGCCAACGTCGAGCTCAAGCAGATTTCCGAAGGGCAGGGCAAGGCCATCGTCACCGCCTGCAAGGAACTGCTGGCGGGCGACTACATGGCGCATTTTCCGGTGGATGTGTTCCAGACCGGTTCCGGCACCAGCAGCAACATGAACGCCAACGAAGTGATCGCCACCCTGGCCAGTCGCGTGCTCGGCGAGCCGGTCAATCCCAACGACCACGTCAACTGCGGCCAGAGCAGCAACGACATCATCCCGACCACCATTCACGTCAGCGCTGCGCTGGTGTTGCATGAACAACTGCTGCCGGCACTGGCCCATCTGGTTCAGGTCATCGAGAAGAAGGCCGAGCAGGTGCACCCGTTCGTCAAGACCGGCCGTACCCACCTGATGGACGCCATGCCGGTGCGCATGAGCCAGGTACTCAATGGCTGGTCGCAACAGATCAAGGCCAACGTCGAGCACCTCGAAAATCTGCTGCCAAGCCTGCAGGCGCTGGCGCAAGGCGGCACGGCAGTCGGCACCGGCATCAACGCCCACCCGGAGTTCGCCTCGCGTTTCGCCACGCAACTGAGCCGTCTGAGCAACGTCGGCTTCGTGCCGGGCAAGGACCTGTTTGCCCTGATCGGCTCCCAGGACACCGCCGTCGCCGTGTCCGGCCAGCTCAAGGCCACGGCCGTGTCGCTGATGAAAATCGCCAACGACCTGCGCTGGATGAACTCCGGCCCGCTCGCAGGCCTCGGTGAAATCGAACTGGAAGGCCTGCAACCGGGCTCCTCGATCATGCCGGGCAAGGTCAACCCGGTGATCCCGGAAGCCACCGCCATGGTTGCCGCGCAGGTCATCGGCAACGACGCCGCGATCACCGTCGCCGGCCAGTCGGGCAACTTCGAGCTGAACGTGATGCTGCCGGTGATCGCCCACAACCTGCTGCAGAGCATCGAGTTGCTGGCGACCTCCAGCCGTCTGCTCGCCGACAAGGCCATCGCTACCTTCAAGGTCAACGAGCCGAAGCTCAAGGAAGCGCTGTCGCGCAACCCGATTCTGGTCACCGCTCTGAACCCGATCATCGGCTACCAGAAGGCCGCCGAAATCGCCAAGACCGCTTACCGCGAGGGGCGGCCGATCATCGATGTGGCGCTGGAGCACACCGATCTGGATCGCACGCAGCTGGAAACGCTGCTGAACCCGGAAAAACTCACGGCCGGCGGGATCTGAGCCGCTGCTGCCACCGCACTGGAGGACGCCATGGAACACTGGAAAAGCACCATTCTGAAAGGCAACAGCTGTTTCAACCGTGGCGAGCTGGTCGACGCCCGTGAGCTTTACCTGCAAGCCCTGGCGCTGGCGCAGGTGCTGCTGGAGCGCTGGCGCGACCCTGACGAAGCGGTGGCGGCATTCGTGATTTCCCACCACAACCTGGCGGATCTGCACCTGGGACTGAACCAGCCGGAGGAAAGCGCCGAGTACCTGTGCGCCGCCCACCAGCGGTTGCTGCAAGTGATCCAGGACTCGCGCCTGAGCCCCGGTCTGCGTCAGGCCGCCTTCCGTCACAGCAACAAGACCTACAGCGAATTGCTGAATTTCATCAGCGAACACGGGGAATACCCGCGCACTCACCGTCTGCTCAACAGCAGCGGCGAACACTCACGCTCGGCGCTTCAGCGCAACGCCGCGACCGCCGGCACCCTGTCCTTTGGAGTCCATTGATATGCCGTATACCTTGCCTGCCTTGCCATACGCCTACGATGCCCTCGAACCGCACATCGATGCGCAAACGATGGAAATCCACTACACCAAGCACCACCAGACCTACATCAACAACCTCAACGCTGCGGTGGATGGCACCGAATACGCTGAGTGGCCGATCGAGAAGCTGGTCGCCAGCGTCGCGCAGTTGCCGGAAAAACTGCGTCCGGCGGTGATCAACCAGGGCGGCGGCCACGCCAACCACTCATTGTTCTGGGACGTCATGAGCCCGAAAGGCGGCGGTCTGCCAGGTGGTGCTCTGGCGAAGGCCATCGACGAGCAACTCGGCGGTTTTGAAGCGTTCAAGGACGCCTTCACCAAAGCCGCGTTGACCCGTTTCGGCAGCGGCTGGGCGTGGCTGAGCGTGACCCCTGAGAAAAAGCTGATCGTGGAAAGCAGCGGCAACCAGGACAGCCCGCTGATGAACGGCAACACGCCGATCCTCGGTCTGGACGTCTGGGAGCACGCCTACTACCTGCGCTACCAGAACCGTCGCCCGGAATACATCGCCGCGTTTTACAACGTCGTGAACTGGGACGAAGTCGCCAAGCGTTATCAGGCCGCCCTCGCTTAAATCTCACCACGGAAGTAGACGATCCATGCCCTCGGATTTCCTCACAATCAGCAGCGGACGGTTGTTGCGTCTGGCCTTCGGTTCCATTCTGCTACTGGCCGGCACAGGGTTGCTGATTGCCCAGGGGCTGTCGTGGTTGACCCTTGAACCGCGCATGCTGAGGGCGCTGGAAGGCGGTGCGCTGTGCGCCTTGGGCACGGCCCTCGGCGCGGTGCCGGTGCTGGTGATTCGCGGCATGCCGGTGTCGGTCTCCGACGGCTTGCTGGGGTTCGGCGCCGGCATCATGCTGGCGGCGACTGCCTTTTCCCTGATCGTGCCGGGCTTGAGTGCGGCTCAAGGCCTGGGCTTCTCGCAGTGGGGCGCCGGTGCCTTGATCAGCGCTGGCATCCTGGCCGGAGCGGTCGGTCTGTTCATCGTCGATACCCTGGTTTCCCGGGGCCCGCATTTATCGGACGTCGCTGAAAAGCCGGCGATTCCGTCGAACATCTGGCTGTTCGTGATTGCCATCATTGCCCACAACATTCCGGAAGGCATGGCGGTGGGCGTGTCGGCGGGCGGCGGTCTGGCCCATGCCGACAGTCTGGCGATGGGCATTGCCTTGCAGGACGTGCCGGAAGGGCTGGTGATCGCACTCGTGCTGGCGGCGGCCGGGATGTCGCGGCTCAACGCCTTTCTGATCGGCGCGGCATCCGGGCTGGTCGAACCGGTGTTTGCCGTGCTCTGCGCCTGGCTGGTGGAAATCGCTGCGGTGCTGTTGCCGGTCGGTCTGGCGCTGGCCGCCGGTGCGATGCTGCTGGTGGTGACCCACGAAATCATCCCCGAGTCGCGCCGCAACGGACACGAAAAAATCGCCAGCGTCGGCTTGCTGGTGGGGTTCTGTCTGATGATGGTGATGGATACGGCGTTGGCGTAGGGACGCTGAATCCTGTGGGAGCCGGCTTGCTGGCGAATGCGGTGTGTCATTCAATGTTGTGCTGTCTGACCCGACGCATTCGCCAGCAAGCCGGCTCCTGCATTGATCTGCGTTCGGTGCTTACGGGTAAAAACCCTTATAATCCCGCGCCTATTTTTCCTCAGATGCGAGATCCGCCGTGAGCTTACCGCCGTGCCCCCAATGCAATTCCGAATACACCTATGAAGACGGCACCCAGCTGGTCTGCCCGGAATGCGCCCACGAGTGGTCGGCCAATGGCCCGGCTGAAGCCGATGATGACGTCAAGGTGATCAAGGACGCGGTGGGCAATACCCTGCAGGACGGCGACACCGTGACTGTGATCAAGGACCTCAAGGTCAAGGGCTCGTCGCTGGTGGTCAAGGTCGGCACCAAGGTCAAGAACATCCGCCTGGTCGACGGCGATCACGACATCGATTGCAAGATCGACGGCATCGGCGCGATGAAGCTGAAGTCGGAGTTCGTCAAGAAAGGCTGAGTCAAGGCGCCATCACCCCTTGTAGGAGCTGGCTTGTCCTGCGACCGGCGGGGAACCCGTCGTAAATCCGGTAAACGCGTTATGCCTGACGCACCGCATTTACCGTATTTACGACTGCTACGCCGCCGGTCGCGGGACAAGCCACGCTCCTACAGATGAGAGGTGCCCGCGCTCAACACGGCAGATTGATGCCAAAAGTATTCTCGCCATCTTCGCTGCGCACGAACACCGTGCCGCCGTGCATCAAGGCGATGGCTTTGACGATGGCCAGTCCCAGGCCATGGTTGGCGCCGCTGTTGCGGCGTGAAGCGTCGACCCGGTAGAAACGCTCGAACAGTTTGGGCAGATGTTCGCGGGCGATCTGGGTGCCGGGGTTGGTGACACCGATGCTGACGTGGTCGCCGGCATTCTCGATATCCACATGAATGACCTGGCCCGCCGCCGTGTGCTGCACGGCGTTGTGCAGCAGATTGATCAGCGCGCGGCGCAGATGGGCCTTCTCGATGGGCGCGTGGGCATCGCCACGTACCTGCACCTGAACCTGTGCGTCTTCCAGAATGAAGTCCAGATAATCCAGCGTCGTCGCCACCTCTTCGGCCAGCGACACCTGGGTCAGTTCGGTCGCTTTGCTGCCCTGGTCGGCGCTGGCCAGAAACAGCATGTCGTTGATGATCGAACGCAGCCGCTCCAGCTCTTCAAGATTCGATTGCAGCACTTCGAAATAATGCTCGGCGGAACGCCCGCGGGTCAGCGCCACCTGGGTCTGGCCGATCAGGTTGGTCAGCGGCGAGCGCAGTTCGTGAGCCACGTCGGCGTTGAACGATTCCAGTCGCGAATAGGCCTGCTCGACCCGTTCCAGGGTCTGATTGAACGAGGTGACGAACTGGTCCAGCTCGGGCGGCAGCGGCGACAGTTGCAGGCGCCCGGACAGGTGCGGCGGGGTCAGCTTGCGCGCCTCCAGCGACAGGTCGAGCAGTGGCTTCAGACCAATCCGCGCCACCCAGTAGCCCAGCGCCGACGCCAGAGCGATGCCGATGGCGGCGAGGCTGATCAGGGCGATCAGCAACGAATGCTGGGTTTGCCAGAAGGTTTCGGTGTCGATGGCGGTGAGAAAGCGCAGCGGCGGGCGCTGATCCTTGGCCGGAAACTGGCTGACCAGAACCTTGAACGGGTAATCGTGGCCGCTCAGGTTGAGGTCGCGCATGCCCAGCGGGCCGTTGGCGAAGGCGCGGATTTCCGCGTCGGGACTGCCGAACTCGTAGTTGGGATTGTCACTGACCACCCAGAAACGCAGGCGTTTGTCTTCTTCGCTCAGCAGGCGCAGCTTGGCGTTGATCTTCACCCAGTGCTCCGGCGTGCCGTAACGCTGCACCGCCGATTCGAGCACGCTGTAACGGGCATCCACCTCGGCTTCCGGCAGCAGCCCCAGGCCCTTGTCCACTTGCAGGTACAAGGCCCAGCCGATCAACAGGAACACCAGCAACGCCACCAGCGCGAACATGCCGGACAGGCGGATGGCGATGGAGTTACTCGACACGACGGCTCTCCAGCACGTAACCCATGCCGCGAATGGTGTGCAGCAGCTTTTGTTCAAACGGCCCGTCGAGCTTGGCGCGCAGGCGCTTGATCGCCACTTCGACGACGTTGGCGTCGCTGTCGAAATTGATGTCCCAGACCATCTCGGCAATCGAGGTTTTCGAGAGAATTTCGCCCTGACGCCGGGCCAGCACACTGAGCAGGGAAAACTCCTTGGCGGTCAGGTCCAGACGCAGACCGGCGCGGGTGGCCTTGCGGCTGATCAGGTCGATCCACAGGTCGGCGATGCTGATCTGCACCGGCTCGTGACCGCCGCTGCGGCGGGTCAGGGCTTGCAGGCGCGCCACCAGTTCCAGAAAGGAAAACGGCTTGCCGAGGTAGTCGTCGGCGCCTTCGCGCAGGCCGCGAATGCGGTCGTCGACGTTCTCGCGTGCGGTGAGCATGATCACCGGTGTCTGTTTGCGCGCGCGCAAGGCGCGCAGCACGCCATAACCGTCCAGGCCGGGCAGCATGACATCGAGCACGATCACCGCGTAATCGCTCTCCAGCGCCATGTGCAGTCCTTCGATACCCTCGCGGGCGACGTCGGTGGTGTAGCCCTGCTCGGTCAGGCCGCGGTGCAGGTAATCAGCGGTTTTTTCTTCGTCTTCGATAATCAGGACACGCATGGTCCGTTCTCACTTCTCGGTCGCCATCAAGGCCGCTGTGGATTTGCCCGTTGCCGTGGGAGTCGCTGTCGGGCGCGGCTTGTGGAAGATTCGCTCAAGTTGCAGGTAGATCACCGGCGTGGTGAACAGCGTCAGCGCCTGGCTCACCAGCAAGCCGCCCACCACGGCGATCCCCAATGGCTGGCGCAGTTCCGCACCGACACCATAGCCGAGCATCAGCGGCAGGGCGCCGAGCAGTGCCGCCAGGGTGGTCATGATAATGGGCCTGAACCGCGTCAGACAGGCTTCGTAGATCGCGTCCCGTGGCGACAGGCCGTGATGGCGCTGGGCTTCCAGGGCAAAGTCCACCAGCAGAATGCCGTTCTTCTTGACGATCCCGATCAACAGCACGATGCCGATCAGGCCCATGATCGAGAAGTCCTGGCCCATCAGCCACAGCAGCAACAGGGCGCCGATACCGGCAGACGGCAGGGTGGAAATGATCGTCAGCGGATGCACGAAGCTCTCGTAGAGCACACCCAGAATGATGTACACCGCCACCAGCGCAGCGAGGATCAGCCACGGCTGGTTCGCCAGCGAACTCTGGAACGCCTGGGCCGCGCCCTGGAAGTTGCCGATGATCGAGGCCGGCATGCCGATCTCGTTCTTGGCCTGATCGAGCAGGCGCACCGCATCGCCCAGCGCCACGCCGGCGGACAGGTTGAACGACAGGTTGGCCGCCGGGAACATGCCGTCATGGCTGATCGACAGCGGGCCCATTTTCGGCGCACCGACCTTCGCCAGCGCCGACAGCGGCACCATTTCGTTGGTCAATGGCGAGCGCAGGTAGAAGTAGTTCAGGCTTTCCGCCTTGCCCCGTTGCTGCGGGTCGAGTTCCAGAATCACCTTGTACTGGTTGATGTCGGTCTGGAATTCGTTGATCTGCCGCTGGCCGAAGGCGTCGTACAGCGCCTGATCGACATCGGCAGTGGTCAGGCCGAAGCGCGCCGCCGCGTTGCGGTCGATGTCCAGGTGCGTGACGCTGCCGCCCAGTTGCAGGTCGTTGGACAGGTCGCGGAAGGCCGGGATCGACTTGAGTTTTTCCGTGAGCTTTTGCGTCCACAGGTTGAGCAGGGCGCCGTCATTACTCTTGAGCACGTACTGATACTGGGCGCGGCTCGGGCCGGAACTGAGGTTGATGTCCTGGCCTGCACGCAGGTACAGCATGATGCCGGGAATCTTCGCCAGTTTCGGACGAATCCGGTCGATGAACTGGCTGGCGGACACGTCGCGGTCGGCGCGGTCCTTGAGGGCGATCCACACACGGCCGTTGGCGATGGTCTGGTTGCTGCCGCTGACGCCCACCGAATGGGAAAAGGCTTTCACCGCCGGGTCGTCGCCGATGATCTTCGCCAGTTGCTTGTGCTTTTCGACCATGTCCGGATAGGAAATGTCCGCAGCCGCCTCACTGGTGCCGAGCACCATGCCGGTGTCCTGGACCGGGAAGAAACCTTTCGGAATCAGCACGTAACCGGCCACGGCCAGCACCAGGGTCAGGCCGAAGATGCTCATCATCAGGCGTTGATGGGCGAGGGCGAAACGCACGCCACGGGCATAGCGCGCCAGCAGCCGTTCGCCGAAGCCGGGATTGGCATGGGCGTCGTGCTTGGGCGCACGCATGAACAGCGCCGCCAGAGTCGGCGCCAGCGTCAGCGAAACCATCACCGAAATCAGAATGGTCGAGGTGGCCGTCAGGGCGAACTCCTTGAACAGACGCCCGACCACACCGCCCATGAACAGCAACGGAATGAAGGCGGCAATCAGCGAAAAGCTGATCGACACCACGGTGAAGCCGATTTCTCCGGCGCCCTTGATCGCCGCGTCGCGCATGTTTTCGCCGGCTTCCAGATGGCGGTGAATGTTCTCCACCACGACAATCGCGTCGTCGACCACGAAGCCCACTGCGACCACGATGGCCACCAGCGTCAGGTTATTGAGGCTGAAACCGAGCACATACATCAGCGCGAAACTGGCAACCAGCGAGACGCCCAGTACGGCAGTGACGATCAGCGTGGCCGACATCTGCCGCAGGAACAGCGCCATCACCGCGATCACCAGGCCGATGGCGATCAGCAGGGTCATTTCCACCTCATGAAGCGAGGCGCGGATGGTCTTGGTGCGGTCGCTGAGCACCGAAACGTCCACCGATGCCGGCAACATTTCCTGCAGGCGTGGCAGTTCGCCGAGCACGCGGTCAACGGTTTCGACGATGTTGGCGCCAGGCTGGCGGAACACCACGATATTCACGCCCTGTTGATCGCCGGACCAGGCGTTGACGTAGGCGTTTTCCGAGCCATTGATGACCTTCGCCACGTCACGCAAATGAACCGGCGCGCCATCTTTGTAGGAAACAATCAGTTGCTCGTAATCCTGGGCCTGGAACAGCTGGTCGTTGGAGGCCAGGGTGGAGATGCTGTCCTTGCCATACAGCGCACCCTTGGCAAGGTTGAGGCTGGTCTGTTGCAGCGCCCCGCGCAGGTCAGCCAGGGTCAGACCGATGGAGGCGAGTTTTTCCGGCGCGGCCTGGACACGGATGGCCGGGCGTCGCTGGCCGGTAATGGCGACCTGGCCGACACCGTTGATCTGGCTCAACTGCCGGGCCAGCAGCGATTCGGTGACATCGCTCAGTTCGGTGGCCGGCATCAGGCTGGAACTGACGCTGAGGATCAGCACCGGGCTGTCCGCCGGGTTGACCTTGCGCCAGGTCGGCGCGGTCGGCAGGTCGGCGGGCAAACGGCCGGAGGCGGTATTGATCGCCGCCTGCACTTCCTGAGCGGCGGTGTCGATGCTTTTATCCAGCACGAATTGCAGGGTCAGGTTGGTCGAACCCAGCGCACTGCTCGATGTCATCTGGGTCATGCCGGGGATGGCACTGAACTGCACTTCCAGCGGCGTGGCGACCGAAGACGCCATGGTTTCCGGGCTGGCGCCGGGCAGTTGCGCGGTGACCTGGATGGTCGGGAATTCCGCCTCGGGCAGGGGCGCCACCGGCAAGCGCGGGAAAGCGATGCCACCGAGCAGGATCAGGGCAAAGGTCAGCAGAACGGTGGCAATCGGGTGATTCACGCACCACGCGGAAATGGACCCACGCCCTTTCATTTCGCAGCTCCCGGCGAGGTGCTTGCCGCATCGGCCAAGGCGTCACTGGCGCCGGCTTTGACCACTTCGATGTGCGAGCCATCACGCAGCCGCGACTGGCCGTCACTGACCAGCACGTCATCGGCACCGACGCCGCTGATCAGTACCAGATCGCTGTCCTGATACAGCACCTTGACCGGCACCACTTCGACGCTGTCGCCTTTGACCCGATAGACAAAATGCTGGTCGATGCCGCGCTGCACCACTTGTGGCGGGACTTTCAGCGCATTGCGGTCGAGGGCGGTCTGGATGCGCACGGTCACCAGTTGGCCGGGCCAGAGCTTTTCCGCCGCGTTGTCGAACACCGCCTTGGCGCGGATAGTGCCGGTGGTGGTGGCCACTTGGTTGTCGATCAGCGTCAGGTGGCCTTCACCCAACAGCGTGCCGTGGGCGTCGTCGCCGAGATAGGCATTGACCTTGGCTGGCGTGCTGGAGGCCAGCAGATCGTGCAGGGTCGGCAGCATTTGCTGGGGCAAGGAGAACTCCACCGACACCGGGTCGATCTGGGTCACGGTGAACAGCCCGGCTGTGTCGCTGACTCGCAGAAAGTTACCTTCGTCGACGTTGCGAATACCCACACGGCCTGTCACCGGCGAGCGAATCTGCGTGTAGGACAATTGCACTTGTGAGGCGTTGATCGAGGCTTCGTTGCCTTGCACCGTGGCCTTCAGCTGATTGACCAGCGCTTGTTGCTGGTCGTATTGCTGCTTCGAAATACTGTTGTCGGTGGTCAGCAGCTTGTAGCGCTTGAGGTCGACTTCAGCCACATTCAACTGCGCCTGGCTCTGGCTCAGTTGTGCCTTGGCCTGCTCCAGGGCCGCGCGAATGGAGCGGTCGTCGATGGTCGCGAGCAGGTCGCCAGCCTTGACCTGTTGTCCTTCCTTGACCGCCAGGCGGGTGAGAATACCGTCCACTTGCGGGCGAATGGTCACGCTTTGCAATGAAAGCACCGAGCCGATCCCGGTGGCATAGCGCGGCACGTCGGTTTCCACGACATGCACCACCTGTACCGGCACGGCGACCGGAGCGCTGACCTTTTTCGCGGTCGGGCGGGTGACGGCCCAGATACCTATTGCAACCACTGCCAACAGGACACTGACAGTGATTACGGCATTATTCTTCTTCTGCATACGGAAATGACGCCAGCCAAGGGAGTGAAAACAGGTGTTCCAGAGTGCTCTTTATAGCGCTGCAACCCGGTCAGCAGCATGACTGCTACCTGTCAATATTGTCAGCTGCGCCTCGATACAGGATGAGGCGGGATAAAGAAAATTCGCAACAGGGCGATAGCGAGTTAGAAGGCGCGATTTTCCTGTGGTGGCTTTCCCCTCAATCCGGAGTGTGGCGATGAACAGCAAAAAGACAGTTTCGGTGTTTTTTTCGATCACGTTTCTCGGTGTCTTCGCTCTGGGCGCTCCCGTTACGCTGGCCGCGCAGGGGGGGCTGGCGCTACGGGGACAGGTGGTCAACGCCGGCTGTGACGCTCGCTTGCCACAGGGTCATACGGCGGCGACAGCCTCGCGAATCCTGCCGGTCAATGCCGGGCTCTCGCTGGAAGTCATGGGGCGCAATGATGCCTGCCATGCCGCGGCCGTACCGGTGGTGACCGGCTATGTTGAGCGTTCCTCGTTGAGCACCGGTCGGCACACCGGTGTGGTGACGGTCACGTATCAGTAACTGTTTTCAGCCCGCACGGCAGAGCGTTGCAGCGAGTGGTGTGGACTGGCAGCCGGGCTGGCCGGTCTGCGCGGACCTGCGCAGCCGAGGCAAAAAACCGGCTGATGTTTTTTTTCGTGAAAAGGCGCAAAGCCCCGAGAACCCTGGCGTGTAGCCGGGCTTTGTAAAGTCCTACAGAAAGTTCCTGCGCGCGCCACTGTCGATTCCTTAAGCGCAAGGTAAGCGGCCCGACATCCGGCCACGAACCGCGCCCTTATAGTTCGCCCCGTCCTTTTGGGGCACACACGAATTGACACAAGGAACGTTGTTAACATGAAAAAGCTGACTGTTTCTCTGGCCATCCTGGCCGCCATGGGCATGAGCGTAGCGGGTACCGCCAACGCTGCCAACAACGGCAAACTGGTGTTCAACGGCACCCTTACCAACATCACTTGCGACATCGCCGCTGGCGCGGGGGCCAGTGACGGCACCAATCTGGGTGAGATCAACGTCGATATGGGCAACGTGTCGTTTTCCGATATCGGTCGCTTCGCCGACAACAAGCTGGAAACCGCATCGCCGATCCAGTTGCTGGTCGATTGCACCGGCGGTGCGGCGCAGTACAACACCGTGAGCATGCGCTTCATCGCCCGTCAGGGCAGCGGTCTGGACAACCTGGACCACAAGCTTCTGCGTACCACGGGTGCTGCTGATGGTGTCGGTATCGGCCTGCTCAACGCTTCCAACCAGCTCATGGATCTGAGTGGTAACGAAACCATCGACACTCCTCTGATCAAGCAAGGTGTCGATGGCGCGCGAGCCGAAATCAACTTCGGTGCGGTCTACGTCCTCAACGGCGCGACCACCAACCCTGGTAAAGCCGACGGCTTCCTGCCGTTCGTGATGGATTACCAGTGATGTAACCGGTGGAGCGGGCAACCGTCCGCTCCACCGCTTCCGCAATACGGGATGACCCCTTCATGTTTCCAACCTTTTTACGTTGCTCGGCTGTCTGGCTGGGGATGACCCTGGCCGCTCATGTCCAGGCCGGTGTCGTGATCAATACGACACGGGTGATTTACCCTGCTGCGGACAAGGAAGTCAGCTTCGTGGTGCAGAACAGTGGTACTGCCGAGATTCTTGCGCAATCCTGGCTGGAAGCCGATGCCGACAGCGGTCTGGGAGAAAGCTTGCCTTTCGCGATCACGCCGGGGCTGGCGAAGATGGCCGGCAATGCCCGCCAGTTGATTCGCATCATCTATGCCGGGGAGGGCATGCCCGCCGACCGCGAATCGGTGCTTTGGCTCAATGTCCAGGAAATTCCGCAATCGGGAAACGAAAACGAACTGCAGATCGCCATTCGTCAGCGCATCAAAATGTTCTACCGCCCGCAGGGACTGAACGGCGATCCGCTCAAGGCAGCCGAAGGCTTGCAATGGCAGGTGCGTGACGGGCAACTGGAAGTCAGTAATCCCGGGGCTTATCACGTGTCAATGATCAAGCTCGATGTGCGCCAGCAGGGCGCCACGCTGTTTCAGACCGACAGCAGAATGCTCGCACCCCGACAGCGTCTGCGCTTCCCGCTGAAGCAGGGCGTTGCACGCGAGCCGGTGGAGTTGAGCTTCATCAGCATCAACGACTTCGGTGCCCAGGAGGCCTACCGCGCCCTTGTGTCGGGCGAACCGGCCGCCCAGGCCGAGAAAGTCGAAGCCCGGCGCGAGTGACACCGGCGCTCATACCGGTATTTATTCAATATCCCTCTTATCTTGAGCCGCAGCCCTTGCGGCTCCTGGACCGTGCGCCTGCAAGAACGAATTCGGCGACGTCACGTAACCAGAGCACGAGTGAAATCAGCACATGGAACGGCGAGACAAGCAGCACCGGGGAGGGATCTCCGGTTTCTTACTGCGTGGCGCGAACGAGCGCACGTTCAGGCAGCAGAAAATCACCCGGTGCAGCGCTTTGCCGCTGTGTATCGCCTTCAGCGCGGGGCTGATGATCGACTCACCCGTAGCACTGGCCATGACCGATGATGGTGGCGGCGAGCGCCGTGCTTCCGCAGGCTCGAAATTCAACACCGCGTTCATCCAGGGCTCCGACCAGCCTGCCGATCTGGACAGTTTTCTGCAGGGCAACAGCGTGGTGCCGGGCACTTATCGCGTTGATATCTACGTCAACCGTTCACTGGTCGCCCGACGCGACGTCCGCTTCGTCGCCAGCCCGGCCAGTGGCAATGTCGAGGCCTGCCTGACACTGGATACCTTGCGTCAGTTCGGTCTGGATACCAGCACATTGAGCGACACCGGTTCAGGGCCGAACGGTTGTTTCGACCTGGTGGCGAAGGTGCCTGCGGCGGTGGTCGACTATCAGCCGGCCGGTCTGCGCCTGTTCATCAGCATTCCCCAGGCAATGATGCAGCGCAGCGTGCGTGGTTATGTTTCGCCGCAGTTGTGGGACGAAGGCGAGACGGTGGGCTTCGTCAATTACACCTTCAACGGTGCGCGTCGCACCCGTGATCAGCAGACCCGCGACGATTATTATCTGGGGCTGCGCAACGGCATCAATCTGGGAGCATGGCGTCTGCGTAACGAGTCTTCGCTGGTCTACGGTGATGACCGGCCGTACCGCTTCCGCAGCAACCGCAACTTCGCCCAGCGCGACATCACCGCTTTGAAAAGCCAATTGACCGTCGGCGAAACCTTTACCGACTCCCAGATCTTCGACAGTGTGCGCTTCGTCGGGGCTTCGCTGATGTCGGACGACGGCATGCTACCCGACAGCGAACGGGTCTACGCGCCGGTCGTACGGGGCATCGCCGAAACCAACGCCACCGTGGAAGTGCGTCAGAACGGTTTCATTCTCTACAGCGATACCGTGTCTCCCGGGCCGTTTGAGATCACCGACATCTACCCCAGTGGCTCCAACGGCGATCTGGAGGTCACCATCATCGAAGCCGACGGGCGCCGCCGCACATTCGTTCAGGCTTATGCCTCTCTGCCGATCATGGTGCCTGAAGGTGTATTGCGCTACAGCCTCTCCGCCGGCCAGTACGACAGCAATGAAGACGGTGGTCCTTCACCGGGATTCGCCAGCGCGACGGCGATCTACGGCCTGACCGAGCGACTGACGGCTGCAGGTGGTCTGCAACTGGCCGAAGACTTTCAGGCCAGCAACATCGGCGCCGGCATGAACACCGGGGCAGGAGCCCTGTCTCTGGAT
The DNA here is from genome assembly GCF_044746785.1 of Pseudomonas sp. NPDC090208. NCBI lineage: Bacteria > Pseudomonadati > Pseudomonadota > Gammaproteobacteria > Pseudomonadales > Pseudomonadaceae > Pseudomonas > Pseudomonas sp. NPDC090208. Next base: position 115,738 of record NZ_JBIVCU010000011.1, on the reverse strand, counting down.
CTGACCCAGTCGATCAGCCGGCAGCGACAGCAGACCTTCGGCGGTCACAGCCTGCGGTTGCGTTACGCCAATACGCTGGATCTGACCAACACCACGCTGGCGGTGGCCGGGTATCGCTACTCGACCGATCAGTACCGCACCTTCGATCAGCATGTCGAAGAACTGAACTCGCCAAGCGGCACGTTGGTGGGGCGGGCCAAAGACCGTCTGGAACTCAACCTGACCCAGTCATTACCCGGCCATTCCGCTTCCTTGAGCCTGACCGGCTCCGAGCAGCGCTATTGGGACGTGACCGGCAAGACACGGCAGTTCCTGTTGTCGTGGAACGCCGGCTGGCGCAGCGTCAGTTACAGCCTGTCGCTGGAAAGCAATCAGACCTTCGAGCGTGGCGGCCAGCGCCAGAGTGACAACCGCGTGGCCCTGACCGTGAGCGTGCCGCTTGGCGGCCCGGCGGGGGCGTCGCGAGCCTTCTTCAACGCCGTGCATGACAGCGGCGGCGGTTACGATCTTCTGTCCGGCCTCAACGGTCAGGTGTTCGACGATCGCAGCACCTTCTATTCGGTCCAGGCCGGGCACAGTGCGCAGTCCGGTTCCTCCGGTTCCGGCAGGCTGAGCACGACCACGGGCTATGGCCGTTTCGATGGCAGTTACAGCCAGGGCCGCGATTACCATGCTTTAACGCTGGGGGCTTCCGGCTCGTTGGTGGGCCATGCCGGTGGCATCAACCTGGGTCAGTCCGTGGGCGACACCTTCGCGTTGGTCGAAGTCGAGAACATCGCGGGTGCGAAGCTGGCGAATCACAGCCAGGTGGAAACCGCTGCCAACGGTTACGCGATTCTTCCGTACGCCCAGCCCTATCGCAGTAACTGGGTCAGCCTGGATTCCCGTCAGCTCGGCGCCGATGTCGAGTTGGAAAGCGCTTCCGCGCAAGTGGTGCCACGGCGCGGCGCCGTGCCGCGGGTCAGCTTCCGGGCAACCACGGGGCGCAGGGTGCAGTTCGAGTTGTCCCAGACGGATGGCAGCCGCCTGCCTCTCGGCGCGGCGGTCGAGGACGAACACGGCAAACTGTTGGCGAGCGTCGACCCGACCGGTCGTGCGCTGGTGCTGAGTGAACGGGACAGTGGCGAACTGTTGGTCAAATGGTCCGATGGCCAGTGCCGCGGCACCTATCAGTTACCGCCTCGCAATTCCGAGCGCAGCTATGACCGACTCAAGGTCGTGTGCCAATGAGTCTCTGGCGTTGGCTGTGGCTGCTGCTCGCCCTCGGCCAGGGTATCGCGCAGGGAGCCGTTTCGTTGACGGGTACCCGGTTGATTTTCGACGGGCGTTTCCGTGAGGCGACCATCGACGTCAGCAACCTCGACGAGCGCGAGGTGTTGATTCAGGCCTGGATCAGCGATCCGCAAGTGGCGTCGAGCGCCGATCTGCCGTTTGCCCTGACGCCACATCTGGCGCGTCTTCCAGCCAAGGGCAAGCAGCCGCTGCGCCTGCTTTATGAGGGCGTCGGCATGCCGGGGAGTCGCGAGTCCCTGCTGCATCTGTATGTACTGGAAGTGCCCCGTCGGCACGAAGGGGCTCAGCAACTGAATATCGCCATTCGCCAGAGGATCAACGTGTTCTATCGGCCAGCCGGCTTGCCGGGTGATCCCGCCGAGGCCGCGCAGCGCCTGAACTGGCGTATCGAGCGAGGCGGCGAGAGCAGGCTGGTGCTGCACAACCCGACCCCGTTTCACGTTGTGCTGCAAGGGCTGACGCTGGACGGCGTGCGGGTCGCCGAGGATCTGCTGGTCGAGCCGCTGTCGCAACGCTCGTTGCCGCTCGTGCAGGCACACCGCGACGGGCAGCGACACCTTACGTTCAAGGCGCTGACCGACTACGGCGGGCAGCGTGATTACTGCGCGCAAGGCCAGGGCGAGAGGTCGTTCAACGCCCAGCTTCGCGCGCCTGATGCACCTTCATACATAGGGAAATGCTGACCATGATCAAGCCGGTTATTCGTCATTGGGGACCTTTGTTTGCGCTCGGCCTGTCGCTGTCCGACCACGCCATGGCCCTGACCTGTCGCGCCGAGGGTTCCGGTGACACCGTCATTCGTGCCGACCTCGACAGCAGCGTCGCGATCCCGGCGACCTTGCCGGACGGCGCCGCCGTATGGCGGTCGGAACGCCTGAACATCGCCGTGGAATGCGCCAGAGAGCAACCGGGGCCGGCGGAAGAGGTGTATCTCTACCTGAACCCGGCAAACCTGCAGATCGGTCAGGGCATCCGCGCCGGGCTCAGCCTCAACGGTGTCGATCACGTTCAGAGCAGTGGTCGTGTGCCGTTACAGCAGCAGGTGCCGGCCTGCAACGAGGCCCCCGAACGGCTGTCGGCCTGTCCGAGTGCGCGCTTCAATCTACCGTTTGCGGTATTCATCGAGAAATTCGGCGCCACGCCGCCATCGGGTGCGGCCAGCGACCTGCTGGACTATCGCCTGTTTCAGCTCGACAGCGGCGTCGGCCTGAACCCGTTGCCGGACAACAAGCTCAACTACGTCATCAACAACCTCGGCGGTTTGCGCTTCGTGGCCTGCAATGCCGAGTTGCGGGTATTGCCGGACGTGGTCGATTTCGGTGAGGTGGCAATCAACAGGGTGCAGGTGGGTGAAGTGGCGACCTTCCAGCGCTTTGCGGTGGCGGCCAGCCGGACCTGCGATTCGCCGTTCAGCCTCAACGCGCGGTTCACGCCGGTGTCCGGGACGCTGTCCGGGGACGTGCTGGTGCCTTTGAACAACGACAGCGTCGGCATTCGCATCGTCAATGCGCGCAACAACCAGGCCCTGAAGTACAACGAGCCGTTTCACTTGCTGAACCTGCTCAACGAGGACTACTCCACCACTGCCGACTTCAATGCCGAGCTGTTGTGGCAGACGTCGGCGCCGACGCCGGGGCCGTTCTCGGCCGAAGTGCTGGTGGATCTGTTCTACAAGTAATGACTGAAACGGTCAGTGCGCCTTGCGGAAACTGTCGCGGTATTGCGTGGGCGTCACACCCAGGCGCTGGGTGAAAATCAGGCGCATGCGTCCGGCGCTGGCGAAGCCGCAGTGCCAGGCCACCGCCTTGATCACCATTTCGCTGCCTTCGAGCAGCCGTCGCGCCGCATCGATACGAGCGCGCTGGACGAACTCTGCCGGGGTGACTTTGGCTTCCCGGGCAAATACGCGGGCGAAGGTGCGCGGGCTCATCGATACCACTTCGGCCAAGCGCTCGACGGAAAACGGCTCGCTGATGTGCTCCATGACATAACGCTGGATCTTCGCCACGGGTGAATTGTCATCGCCAGCGGCATTCAGATAAGGGCTGAACTGCGACTGGCCGCCCTGACGCTGCGCCACCACCAGCAGGCGTTTGGCCACGGCCAGCGAAATCGCCGGGCCGTGATCCTCGGCGACCAGCGCCAGGGCCATGTCGATGCCGGCGGTCACACCGGCAGAGGTCATCATCGGCCCCTCGCGCACGTAGATGCGGTCCGGTTCGACTCGCGCCAGCGGAAAACGCTCGGCCAGTTGCCCGGCGTGGCTCCAGTGGGTGGCGACCTGCTTGCCGTCGAGCAACCCGGCATGGCCGAGAATGAACGCGCCGGTGCAGATCGAGCCGAAGCGCCCGGCCTTGGGCGTGGTCTGTTGCAGCCACGCGGTGATATGCGGCATTTCGGCACTTTCCGGCAGCAGAGGGCCGCCGGGCACCAGCAGAATATCGACCGGGTCGAACGGGTCATCGAGGCTCAGTTGCGCGCCCAGCGGCATGCCGTTGGAGGCGACGATCGGGTAGGGCGCTGCACCGACGGTGATGATCCGGTAGCCATCGCCATCGGCCACATAACGGTTGGCCTCGGCGAACACGTCCAGCGGGCCGGCGACATCCAGCGACTGAACGCCGGGAAACAGGACAATGGCGACGCTTCTCATCGGGGATCTCAGACGGCCTGCAAAGGGATGAACATATAGTTCAACGCGTCGCCTGTCTCCAGTTGTGCGCCAGCCTGTTGCAGGGTGCGGGCAGCTTCGTCACCGGCCACGCGGAACGTCCAGTCGTTGTCCGTGAGCTCGGGCAGTGCTGCATCTGTCCAGCGCGACAGGGCGGCGGCGAAGGCGCTCATGTCCGGCAGGCAGGCGACAAAGCCATTGCCCTTGAGCGCTGTAGTACGGATACCCAGCTCCCGACAGATCGCGTGCTTGCGGGCGATGTCGTCGCGGTCAGCCTGACGGGACTGTTCGATCAGGGCCAGCAACTGCAGGTCCACCACCTGATTGCCGACGATCAGATCCGGGCCCTGAGTCCAGGATTCCGGCGGGCAATCCTTGGCCTGTGGCCGCAAGGGAATGTGCGGATTGATTTCCATCGGATAGATGCGGCATACCAGCGGGCGGCGGTCGTAGATACGGCAGAGGTTTTCCGCGTCAAGATTTCGGCAGCGTCCCGAGTTGAAGGCGGCAAAGGTGATGGCCACCAGCGCTTCGGTCGAGCCGCTGCGCACCGCCAGCGAACGGCGGGTGGCGTGGGCCAGTTGCTCGGGCGGCACACCGTAACCGTCGGCAAGAAAGGCCTCGATCAGGACGATCAGCGAACCGCCATCGGCCGCCCACTGTGCGGCTTCCGACAGGGTCAGGGGAACGTGGTGATCGGTGCAGCACTTGCCACAACCCACGCAGGAAAACTGAGTATTCATTGAAAGAAATGACCGCCTGTTCGAAAGAAAAGATCACGGCACCGGGATGTGGATCCGTGCCGTGATGGCGGTGATTTGCAGCAAGTTACGCGCCAGATATCAGGGAGGGCTATATCTTCGTACATTGCATCCCTGTGGGAGGGATCGGAGGTTACGACGGTCGCGAAGGCGATTTGTCTGACACACCGCTTTCGCGACCCTCGCAAGCTCGGATCCCTCCCACAGTAGAGTTGTGGGTAATGCAGCGGGAAGGCCTACTTCTTCGGCACGGTAGTAACGTTATCCCACTCCGTGATCAGCGCTTTCTGGTTCTTGCGGTCGTACAGGCACAGCTCGGTGCCGGTCTTGTTCTTCATGAACGCCTGCTTGTACTGACCTTTGATCAGCAAGGCGTTGTAGCCGACGCTGTCGTCGAACATCGCCGATGCTCCGGCTGGTTTGGCGTTTTTCAGGGAACTGGCGGCGACGCAACTGGCGACCAACTTCTTGTCGAATGCGTTCCATGCTTCGGTGCTCGATGCGTGGGCCTGGCCGGCAAGTGCGGTCAGGGTCAGCAGGAGCAGGGTGGTCGTTTTCATGTGGATCTCCATCGTTGTCTCGGATTGGGCAATTACGACAGCGATTTAGACTGGCTCAGCGCGGGTCCAGTTCGCTGCGCAGTACATATTCCATGCCGGCCTGTTCATACAGGCGTCGTGCGGGCAGATTGTTTTCCATCACTTTGAGGTCCACATGGCCTTCGCCGCGCTGCTGGAACAGGGCAAACACGTGCTCCAGCAGCGCCCGTCCGATCCCCCGTCGATGGGCGCGCGGATCGACCACCAGCAGACGGATAAAGGCGCTGGTCCAGCATTGCGCGACCGCGACTACCCCTTGTGCGTCGGCCAGAATCAGGCACAGCGCGCGATCGTATTCGGGGTCGTGCTCAAAGGCGTTCATCCAGCTGTCGAAGTCCAGCACCTGACCTCCGCCGTACTGACGCCCAAGCACCAACAGGCGATGGGCATCGACCGCCGTTTGCGCCGTGAAATCGAGACGTCGCAGCGATGCAGGCAACGCAGCGACAGGTGCGAGAGTCGCCAGATCGCGGCGCATCAGCCAGTAATGGCTGGCCGATGCGTCGGTGGGAGAGGGGATCAGATGCCCTGAGCCTGGACGGTACGGGCGGCTTCGATCAGGCATCGGGTCAGTTCGGGCGAAGAGAACTTGGTCAGCACCGCATTGGCGCCGGCGGCCTTGGCTTTTTCCGCGTTCATCGCGCTGTCCAGCGAGGTGTGCAGCAGCACGTACAACTGCTGGAAGTCCGGCGTTTCACGCAGGGTCCGGGTAAAGGCATAGCCGTCCATTTCGGACATTTCAATGTCCGAGACCACGACGTTGATCTGCTGCGCGGTGCCTTGCAGGTCCAGCAACTGGTCGATGGCTTCCCGCGCACTGCGCGCGGTGTGGCAGTCGATACCGAGATTGCGCAGGGTCAGCACCGACTGTTGCAGTGCGACCTGGCTGTCGTCGACCACCAGAATCCGTGCCGCCGCCAGCAGCTCGGCTTCTTCCGGAGCGAGTTCAGCGGGCTCGGCTACTATCTCTACCGGGGCGATGCCATGGATGACTTTTTCGATATCCAGCACCTGAACCAGCGTACCGTCGACCTGGGTGACACCGGTGATGAACGACTTGTTGCCCGAGCCAAACGGCGGCGGGCGGATATCGGTGGTCAGGCAATGGACGATTTTGCTGACCGCCTGCACGTGCAGGCCCTGTTTTGAGCGGCTGACATCGGTGACGATCAGACAGCCACCGTCCGGGTCGAGCAATGGTCGCTCGCCGATGGCCCGGCTCAGGTCGATCACCGACAGTGAATTGCCGCGCAACGTGGCGACGCCTTTGACGTGCGGATGCGATTCGGGCAGCCGGGTCAGGGGCGGGCAGGGGATGATTTCACTGACCTTGAGCAGGTTGATCGCCATCAGCTTGCCGCTGCGTAACGTGAACAGCAGAAGCGAGAGTGAATCTGCACGGACGTTTTTGGACATATGAACCTTCTGTCATGCGGTGTCGGACGGCGTTGCCGCGCCCGACAGCTTTCGATGACGGTTTATCGACCCCGCGGCGACAGGCTTTAACCCTAAACGAGTGTGCCAGCAGGATGCGGTGCAAAAAGGCTGTAGTCGAAATGACACGGCGTGAGTCTTTATGACTGTTGTCGCGTCTGGTCATTATGACTTCATGTTTGTAAGTTGTTGATTTTAAAGGAGTAAAAATTGGCACGCTTCATGATAAAGACAAGGTAGAACTTACCAACCGAGTCTCAGGAGTCAGTCATGTTAGATGCTTCGGATCGTGCCATTGTCAAAGCCACCGTGCCACTGCTGGAAAGTGGTGGTGAAGCGTTGACCACCCACTTCTACAAGAAGATGCTCAACGAATACCCTGAAGTCCGTCCGCTGTTCAACCAGGCTCACCAGGCCAGCGGCGACCAGCCGCGCGCCCTGGCCAATGGCGTGCTGATGTACGCCCGCCACATCGACCAACTGGAACAACTGGGTGATCTGGTCGCCAAGATCATCAACAAGCACGTTGCCCTGCAGATCCTGCCGGAGCATTACCCGATTGTCGGCAAGTGCCTGCTGGAAGCGATCCGCGAAGTGCTGGGCGCTGAAATCGCCACCGACGAAGTGATCGCGGCGTGGGGCAAGGCCTATCAGCAACTGGCCGACATCCTGATCGGTGCGGAAAAGACCATCTACGAAGAAAAGGCCCAGGCCCCGGGCGGCTGGCGTGGTGCCCGCGAATTCAAGGTGGTGGCCAAGGTGCCGGAAAGCGCCGAAATCACCTCGTTCTACTTCGCCCCGGCGGACGGCAAGGACATCCTGCACTTCACTGCAGGCCAGTACATCGGCATGCAGCTGTTCCTCGACGGCGAGGAAATCCGCCGCAACTACTCGCTGTCGGCACTGGCCGGCAACAATCAGTACCGCATCAGCGTCAAGCGTGAGCCTGGCGGTCGTGCCTCGAACTATCTGCACGATCAGCTGAACGTCGGCGACAGCATCAATCTGTATCCGCCATCGGGTGAGTTCACCCTGGCCCACAGCGACAAGCCACTGGTGCTGATCAGCGGCGGCGTCGGCATCACGCCGACCCTGGCGATGCTGCAGGCGGCGTTGCAGACCCAGCGCCCGATTCACTTCATCCACTGCGCACGCAACGGTTCGGTGCACGCCTTCCGTGACTGGATCGAAGAACTGGCCGGCAAGCACCCGCAGCTCAAGCGTTTCTACTGCTACAGCGAAGACGACGGTGTCAGCCCGGCAGCCCATGCGGTCGGTCTGCTGGATCAGGCTCGTCTGGAACAGTGGCTGCCGCAGGATCGTGACGTGGATGCTTACTTCCTCGGCCCGAAAGGCTTCATGGCGGCGATCAAGCGCCAGTTGAAGGCGGCTGGTGTGCCGGACAAGCAGGCCCGTTACGAATTCTTCGGTCCGGCTTCGGCACTGGAATGATTCAGCGCTGTCTGTAAGCAGCCTGACTTGTCAGCGTCGGCGTCGTCACATTCGCCGTCGCCGGCAACTCGGACTGCGACAGACAAAGTGGTCGGCCTGCGACATAAGGACGCATGCTTCTATATATAAGGAAGGGTGCGGCGATCGGTCCCTGCGGCAAAGCGTCGCACGCTTCTATATATATAGAAGGGAACGGGTCTGGTGTCGGTCGATTGTTACGGCTGCGGTTAATGTTCGGCTAATGCCGGCAGGGTAACCATCCGCTCCGGCGTGCCGCTGCGACGATGGTAGAATTGCCGGCTTTCCCCGGCGGCCGGGGCACGTGACAACACGGATCGAGTGATCCGGATGGACACCACATTCAAAGGGTATGTGAATGACTGACGAGATGATTTACCTGCGACGTGAAAAGCAGTTCCTGGTGCTGCTGGGAATTATCTGCCTGGCGTTGATCGGCGGGGCGCTGTACATGCAGGTGGTGCTGGGCGAGGCGCCGTGCCCGCTGTGCATCCTGCAGCGCTATGCCTTGCTGTTCATCGCCGTGTTCGCGTTCATCGGTGCCGCCATGCCGGGTCGCCTGAGTCTGACCATCTGCGAAGCCCTGGTTACCCTCAGCGCCGTGGGCGGGATTGTTGCAGCAGGGCGTCATGTCTGGATTCAGAGCCATCCGACCGAAAGTTGCGGCATCGATGTGTTGCAGCCCATCGTTGATGGCTTGCCGCTAGCATCGCTGTTTCCGCTCGGTTTTCAGGTCGCCGGCTTCTGTGAGACGCCATATCCGCCAATTCTGGGACTTTCGTTGGCTCAATGGGCACTGATTGCTTTTGTTCTGACGGTAATTCTGGTACCTGCCGGGATCATTCGTAACCGGATGAAAGCACGCTGATAACAAAGTGTTGCGCAAAAAATCGCCGCAATTTCCTTAAGAAGTTTGCGGCCTTTGGAGGGTTTCAAGGTGCGACATATGACCGCATTTTTACAGATTCGGAAATTAACTGTTGCGCAATAACTCATAGTCAATAAAACTTTACGTATCTACAATCGCCCCCAATTGACGCCCCCCATCGCTTGATGGGCGGTGTAAATCGAGGTCAGAAGGCGGTTTTACGCCATGTAGACGCCATTTGGATGGCCTCCTAGCGTCAAGTTCAGAATGTCTGCGCCAAGGGATTGGTCCGCACAGGCGGTTGCCACCATTCGAATAAGAAACCACAGCTAAACCCGGATTTGTTACGAGGCACGAGCTTCCTGACAGGCCCCTGTTCAATCCAAGAAATTGCCAGCACCTGGCAGGGTGAAGTGTTGGCGGTCGAAACCCAACTGCGATGCGAAAGCTGCTTTTAGAGGTCGTGAGATGAGTAAAAAAAGGTACCCCAGATTTTTTGGCTTCTTGGCCCTTTTCAGCATGCTCCTGCTCAGCGGGTGCGATTACACCCTGCTGGATCCCAAGGGCCACATCGGCATGCAAGAGCGTGACCTGATCGTCACGGCAACCCTGCTCATGCTGCTGGTGGTGGTGCCGGTCATTTTCATGACCATCATCTTCGCCTGGAAATACCGCGCTTCGAACAAGAGCGCTACCTACACGCCTGACTGGGCACATTCGACCAAGATCGAGCTGGTTGTCTGGCTGGTTCCGCTGGCGATCATCATCGTGCTGGGCTACATCACCTACAAATCCACCCACGCGCTGGACCCTTACCGTCCGCTGGAGTCCGAGGTCAAGCCGGTCACCATCGAAGTGGTCGCGCTGGACTGGAAGTGGCTGTTCATCTACCCGGAACAGGGTATCGCCACCGTCAACAAGATCGTTTTCCCGGCTCACACGCCGATCAATTTCCGCATCACTTCCGATTCGGTCATGAACTCGTTCTTCATCCCTGCACTGGGTGGCCAGATCTACGCGATGGCCGGCATGCAGACCAAGCTGCACCTGATCGCCAATGAAAACGGCGAGTTCGACGGCATCTCCGCGAACTACAGCGGTGCAGGTTTCACCGGCATGAAGTTCAAGGCAACTGCTACCGATCAGGCTGGTTTCGACGCCTGGGTTGCCGAAGTCAAGAATTCTCCGAAACAGCTGGCAAACGACGAATACGCTGCTCTGGCCAAGCCAAGCGAACGTAACCCCGTTGAACTCTACTCCTCGGTCACTCCGAACCTGTTCCAGATCATCATCGACAAGTATGAGGGTATGAAGCCGGGCAAGATTGTCCACGAGAAGAAAGAAGTGGCCGGTATGGAAGGGATGGACATGGGTAAGAATTCAGCTGCGCAGGCAGAGGAGTAAACGATGTTTGGTAAATTAAGTCTGGACGCGATACCGTTCCACGAACCGATAGTCATGATCACGATTGCCATGATCGCTATCGGCGGTGCGGTGGTACTCGGTCTCGTCACGTATTTCAAGAAGTGGACCTATCTGTGGACCGAGTGGCTGACTTCGGTCGACCACAAGAAAATCGGCGTGATGTACATCATCATTGCCATGGTCATGCTGCTGCGCGGCTTTGCCGACGCCATCATGATGCGTTCCCAGCTGGCCCTGGCCACCGAGGGTTCGCCTGGCTACCTGCCGCCTGAACACTATGACCAGATCTTCACCGCTCACGGTGTGATCATGATCATCTTCATGGCGATGCCTTTCTTCACCGGTCTGATGAACATCGTTCTGCCTCTGCAGATCGGCGCTCGCGACGTGGCGTTCCCGTTCCTGAACTCCCTGTCCCTGTACCTGCTGATCTCCGGCGTGGTGCTGGTCAACGTTTCCCTGGGCGTCGGCGAATTCGCCCGTACCGGTTGGGTTGCCTATCCGCCGCTGTCCGAACTGGGCTATAGCCCGGGCGTGGGTGTGGACTACTACATCTGGGCACTGCAGCTTTCCGGTCTGGGTACCACGCTCACTGGCGTGAACTTCCTGGTCACCGTGCTGAAAATGCGTACCCCTGGCATGAAACTGATGGACATGCCGATCTTCACCTGGACCTGCACCTGGGCAAACGTCCTGATCGTGGCTTCGTTCCCGATCCTGACCGGTACCCTGGCGTTCCTGACCCTCGACCGTTACCTGGACTTCCACATCTTCACGAACGAATTGGGTGGTAACCCGATGATGTACGTGAACCTGTTCTGGGCGTGGGGTCACCCTGAGGTGTACATCCTGATTCTGCCGGCGTTCGGTGTCTTCTCCGAAGTCATCTCGACCTTCACCGGCAAGCGTCTGTTCGGCCACCACTCGATGATCTATGCATCCGGTGCGATCTCCGTACTCGGCTTCATGGTCTGGCTGCACCACTTCTTCACCATGGGTTCGGGTGCCAGCGTCAACGCCTTCTTCGGTCTGGCAACGATGCTGATCTCCATCCCGACGGGTGTGAAACTGTTCAACTGGCTGTTCACGATCTACCAGGGCCGTCTGCGCTTCACCGCGCCAGTACTGTGGACCCTGGGCTTCATGATTACCTTCTCCATCGGTGGTATGACCGGCGTTCTGCTGGCTATCCCGGGTGCTGACTTCGTTCTGCACAACAGCCTGTTCGTGATCGCGCACTTCCACAACGTGATCATCGGTGGTGCGGTATTCGGTTACATCGCCGGCTTCGCGTTCTGGTTCCCGAAAGCGTTCGGCTTCAAGCTGAACGAGAAGTGGGGCAAGGCAGCGTTCTGGTTCTGGATCTCGGGCTTCTACGTGGCATTCATGCCTCTGTACGCTCTGGGCTTCATGGGCATGACCCGTCGTCTGAACACCACTGACAACCCGGACTGGACTCCGTATCTGCACGTAGCCTTCTGGGGCGCGGCACTGATCATGATCGGTATCGCCTGCCAGCTGATCCAGATCTACGTCAGTATCCGCGACCGCGAGCAGAACCGCGACGTGACCGGTGACCCGTGGAATGGCCACACCCTGGAGTGGTCGACTTCTTCGCCACCACCGTTCTACAACTTCGCCGAGCTGCCGAAGGCTGAAGAGATCGACGCGTTCTACGCCGCCAAGCGTGATGGCGAGGCGTACAAGGTTCCGGCCAAGTACTCTGACATCCACATGCCGAACAACACGGCGACCGGTCTGGTCATGGGTGCTCTGCTGACCGTCTTCGGTTTCGCGATGATCTGGCACATCTTCTGGCTGGCTGCTGCGAGCCTGGTAGGTACCGTCGTTTACTTCGTCATCCACGCTGCACGTGACGATCAGGGCTACATGGTTCCTGCTTCGGAAGTGGCACGTATCGAAGGCGAGCAACACAAGATCCTGGCCTCGGTCCGCAACGCCCAGGCAAACACTCCTGTCAACAAGCTGGAGCAGGCATAAGTCATGTCCAACCTAGTATTTGAAGGCGCCAAGGGTCATGGTCACGACCATGACCACGCGCACGATCATCACGATGCCGGTGAGATGAAGATCTACGGCTTCTGGATCTACCTGATGACCGACTGCATCCTGTTTGCGTCGATCTTCGCCATCTATGCAGTACTGGTAAACAACGTCGCGGGCGGCCCGTCCGGCCACGACATCTTCGAACTGCCATACGTGTTGGGCGAAACCGCCTGCCTGTTGCTCAGCTCGATCACCTACGGCTTCGCCATCCTGGCGATGCACAAGGGCAACAAGGGCGGCGTGCTGGGCTGGCTGTTCGTGACCTTCCTGTTCGGCCTGGGCTTCATCGGCATGGAAGTCAACGAGTTCCACATGCTGATCTCCGAAGGCTACGGTCCTAACCGCAGCGGCTTCCTGTCGGCGTTCTTCACCCTGGTCGGTACCCACGGTCTGCACGTGACCAGCGGTCTGATCTGGATGGCGATCCTGATGTATCAGGTGCAGAAGCATGGCCTGACCTCGACCAACCAGACCCGTCTGAGCATGCTCAGCCTGTTCTGGCACTTCCTGGACGTGGTCTGGATCTGTGTGTTCACCGTTGTCTATCTGATGGGGACCATCTAAATGGCTAATTCACATCATTCCCATGACGATGCCAGCCACGGCAGCTTCAAGTCCTACATGGTCGGCTTCGTACTGTCGATCATCCTGACTGCTATTCCGTTCGGTCTGGTGATGTTCCCGACCATCTCGAAGGCAGCGACCCTGTGGGTCGTACTGATCTTCGCAGTGGTGCAGGTTCTGGTTCACCTGGTGTACTTCCTGCACCTGGACCGTTCGACTGCTCAGCGCAACAACGTGATCACCTTCGCGTTTGCCTCGCTGGTCATCCTTCTGCTGGTCGGCCTGTCCGTCTGGATCATGTTCAGCATTCACACCGTCATGATGGCGAAGTGAGGAAAACCTGATGTCACTGAAGCACTTTGTCCAAATCACCAAACCGGGGATCATTTTCGGTAACGTGCTTTCGGTGGCAGGTGGCTTTTTCCTGGCGTCCAAGGGGCACATCGACTTCGGTCTGTTCCTGGCGGCCATGATCGGGACTTCGCTGGTAGTAGCCTCGGGCTGCGTGTTCAACAACTGCATCGATCGCGATATCGATGTGAAGATGGAACGCACCCGCAACCGTGTACTGGTACAGGGCCTGGTTTCGTTGAAACTGGCCCTGGCCTTCGCCACCGTTCTCGGCATTGCCGGCGTGGCGTTGCTGTACACCCAGGCGAACCCGCTGGCGGCACTGTGTGCAGTGATCGGCTTTGTGATTTATGTCGGCTTCTACAGCCTGTACCTGAAACGCAAATCCGTTCACGGCACCCTGGTCGGCAGTCTGTCGGGCGCAATGCCACCGGTCATCGGCTACGTCGCGGTCAGCAACACCTTCGACCTCGCGGCGCTGACCCTGCTGGTGATGTTCAGCCTGTGGCAGATGCCGCACTCGTACGCGATTGCGATCTTCCGCTTCAATGACTACCTGGCTGCCTCGATTCCGGTTCTGCCGGTCAAGCGCGGTATCCGGGTCGCCAAGCTGCACATCCTGATCTACATCCTGGCGTTCCTGGTGGCCACCCTGATGTTGACCTTCTGCGGTGCCGCAGGGCTCAACTATCTGGCTGTTGCCGCGGCCATGGGCATGTACTGGCTGTACATGGCCTGGACCGGCTACAAGGCCAAGGATGACACCGTCTGGGCGCGCAAACTGTTCGTGTTCTCCATCTTCACCATCACTGCCCTGAGCGTGGCGATGTCGCTGGACTTCCAGGTCACCAAGGAACTGCTGGTCACATACGCAGCCCCTTGATGGCTTGAAACGCAACAGACAAAACCCCGTTGTTCGAAAGAACAGCGGGGTTTTTTATTGGGCGCAATTTGTGCTTTTTCGAGCGTGCCGCTGACCGGCGTGACAGATTCGGTCACGAGTTGGCGCGCAAGGCTCTAATCAGGTCATGACAAAGCCCATGGCTTTGCCGCATCATGTATCCGTTTTGTACAGGGATCGTGGCGAAACAGTCTCCGATCCAGTCGTTGAGATACAAATAACCAGAATCATGACTGACCACATCACGCCGGAAATCAGGCCAGACGTTGTATCGGCACCGCTCGTGTCGATCATTGCGCCCTGCTACAACGCAGAGAAGTACCTGCACGTTGCGCTCGCCAGCATCTTTGCCCAGGACTATCCGAATTTCGAAGTCATCATTGTCGATGACGGTTCGACGGATAACAGCCTGGCCATGCTGCGTGCCCTGCAGGATACCTATGATTTTCAGCTGTACACCCAGGCCAACCAGGGTGTCAGCGCCACGCTCAACCATGGCCTGCGCTACGCCAAAGGCGAATACGTGTGTACACCGGACCTGGACGACATCATGCTGCCGTCGTCGGTACGCCTGCGTGCCGATTACCTCAACCAGCATCCGGAAGTGGGCTGTGTCGGTGCGCTGATCATCTACATGGACTCCGACGGCAACGACACCAAGAGTCAGAAGCTGGCGGCGATCCAGAAACTCAGCTTCGACGAAATCCTCAGTGACGCCATCGTCGTCGGTGCGCCGGTGTCGCTGTACCGCATGGATGCCCTCAAGGCTGTCGACTTCTACGACCCGGAGATCAAGGTTCAGGATTTCCAGATCACCTTGCGTATTGCCAGCAAAGGCTACGAAGTCCACGTCCTGCCGGTCAGCGTGACGCGCTATCGGCGTCACCCGAACAACCTGTCGCGGCGCTACAAGGTACTGCTCGATGCCGACATGCGTACCATCGAACCGTATCGCTCGCACCCGGCCTATGCACGGGGGCTGGTGGCAATCATCAACAAGGCCCTCAAGTATGCCGTCGTTTCCGACAAGAAATACGCCTGGAGCCTGCTGCGTTCGATCCCGCTGCGCCAGTACAACAAGACCACTTTCCGTCGCTTCAAACGTCTGTTGCTGCATCGGCAAGGCACCTGAGCCGCATCGGTGGCGTTCCGCTTTCGTTCACGGACACCTGCATGAAACTCCTCGAATTGCTGAAAACCCGCAAGACCCGAAAACGCCTGCGCGCGCTGGACAAGCTTGAACGTGCCCCGGAAAAGATCCGCCTGCGTTATCCCCACTATCAGGTCGGCACCGGTACCTACGGGATTCCCGAAGTGTTCGAGTTCGGCGACGACACCGTTCTGCGGGTCGGCTCCTATACCTCCATTGCGGCGGGGGTGAAGATCCTGCTTGGCGGCGAACACCGTACCGACTGGCTCACGACCTATCCGTTTCCGGCCATGATGAGCGGCCTGGAAGACATCAAGGACTACGCACCGAGCAAGGGCGATGTGGTGATCGGCAGCGATTGCTGGATCTGCGCCGACGCAATGATCCTGTCCGGCGTGACTGTGGGGCATGGCGCAATTGTCGCGGCGGGTGCGGTGGTGACTCGCGATGTACCACCGTTCGCCGTGGTTGGCGGCAACCCGTGCAAGTTCATCCGCTGGCGTTTCGATGAAGACGTGCGCCAGCAACTGCTCGACGCCGCCTGGTGGGACTGGCCGATGGACGAAGTGAAATCGGTGGCGCGGATGCTGTCCGGCTCGGACCTGCAGGGCTTTCTCGACTATCTCCGCGCCCGCAAAGCGGCATGAACGATTCGTAGCAGTCCGGCTTGCCGGCGGAAGCGCTCTCACGGACACCTCTGCCGGCAAGCCGGACTGCTATGAAGCAGACGCTTCTTTTGCCGGCCCCAATACAATCGCCAGATGCCGCAGATCCTCGATCTCGACACTCAGACTCTTGCCCGACGGGCTCGCCACCAGCGCACCCAAGGCAAACACGGTAAAGAATTTCACGTCCTCGGCATGGCTCAGCAATTCGCTGATGTAGCGACTGTGCCGATACGCCTGCATCTGCGCCGGAGAGGCGTACAGTGTGGCCAACTTGCCTTGTGGGCGGTCGAAAAACGTGAACTTGAAGCCCGCGCCGTAGCGCTCGACCCGGGCGCCGCCGTACAGCCCCCGACGTTCGTCACCTGCCTGGGCGAACTTGATATGGCGAAAATAGCCACGAAGTGACACCTCGCCTTGATCCGGAACGCGCAGGGTCAACAGCGCCAGCTCTTCTTTGGTGAGCTGCGCCTGGGCCTGTCGGAAGCTGTCTACCAGCCGCTCGAAATTGCTGGTGCGGGTTTCGGTGCGTTCGGTTCTTTTCGGTTTGCCGGAGCCCTCAGCGGGGAGCGCTGGCTTTTCTGTCGCTGGCAGTTCGGGAGAGGGCGCAGAAGGGGATGCTTTCAGCGCGTCCCTGATCGTCGGATCAAACACATCGATGTAATCGTCCAGCTTGCGGCGGACTTTGCGCACTTGGGTTTCTGGCGTGTCGTCCTCGGCGGGCGGTGCTTCTTCGGACTGCGGCTGTTCATCCACCCATTCACAACTGGTGTCATGCTCGTAATGCGGATTGGCCCGGAAATGCGCGGCCACAAACGTCGGATGCTCCTGCGGCTTCACGTCATAACGCACGCCGGTGACCTTCACCCCCTGCGCCCGGCAGGCCTCGCTGGAGCAGAGAAACTCGAAGCGCGCCCGTGGCAACTCCTGAGAGAAATACTCACGCCGCGCGGCAACGATCGACAACTCCTGCTGCAACTCGACACAGAACGCGCGGGTGATGGTTCTCGTGGTTTTCATGGCGGCGTGCGGGTCCCTGACCGAGTGTCGTGGTGGTCATGATGCTGAATCGCCAGTGGGTTGGGCAATGGGGGGGGTAGATATGTAGTGCCTTCTCGCGGGGAGCGCTCGCTAGGATTGCGCTTTGTCTTCGTTCGGATACACTCGGCATGGTTTACACCGTTCGACAAACAAAGACGTTTGCCGCGTGGCACTCAGGACTGCGTAACTTGCAGGCAAGGTTCGCCATCGCACGTCGGATAGACCGAGCACGGGCAGGTAACTTCGGTGATTCCAAGGCATTAGGCAGCAGCCTTTGGGAGATGCGTATCGATATGGGCCAGGGTTATCGGGTGTATTTCATATATCGCGACGGAGCAGTCATTGTCTTGCTGGCTGGCGGTGATAAGTCCTCTCAGGATGCAGACATTCGACACGCGCGAACCATGGTCAAGAGGCTAGAGCATGAGTGACGAAGTGATTCCCTTCGATATGGCGTCGTTACTGGACTCGGACGAGGCGATCAGCGAATACCTGACACAGGTGCTCGCCGATGGGGATAGCGACGAATTTGTCCGGGCCATCGGATATGTCGCCAAAGCGCGCGGTATGTCCCAAATCGCTCAGGCTTCAGGGCTTGGGCGGGCGAGTTTGTACAAGGCGCTGTCACCCGGCGCCAAGCCGCGCTTTGATACTGTTGTGAAAGTGATGCACGCATTGGGAGTTGAGCTTCGTGCGAACGCCGTCCAGACGGGGCCGTCATTTCCTCGCTAATTGCCGCGCTCTCACCTTCGCTCGCTGATGTCTGAACAGCTCCACGCCGGCTGCCAGCACCACTACGCCCAGAAAGATCGGCAGCCGATAGGGCTTGAGGTTACCCAGCAGGTTTTCCAGCGCCTCACCGGCCCAATAGCCGGCACTGACAAACAGGGTCGCCCAGACGGCCGCGCCGAGCAGGTTGATGATGGAAAAGCGGATAGGTGAAAGGCGACTGGCACCGATCACCATCGGGCCGACCAGGCGCATGCCGTAGAGGAAGCGCACGGAGAAGATCGATGCGGTGGGGTAGCGCTTGATCAACTCGGAGACGCGGTCGATGGCTGCTTGCTGGCGATGCAGCCGGGGCAATAAACGAGGGCCGAAGTGGCGCCCGGTCCAGTACAGAATCTGGTCGCCCAGCATGCCGCCCACGGTGGCGATGGCGATCACTTGAGGTAATTGCAGCGACGTCTGGTGCGCAGCCAGCCCACCCAGGATCAGGATGGTTTCGCCTTCCAGCAGGCAGCCGATGAACACCGCCCAATAGCCGTAGTGGACCAGCAGAGAGTTGATGTCGACGTGTTCGAGCATGGGCGCGACGGCCTCAGAGAGGGAATGGCCGTTCGACCCTGTAGCGCAGCGAACAGTTCGGACGCATTCTGCCTCAGACCGTCACTCGCTGTATTCCGCTTCCAGCGCCGCCAGATCTTTTTCGATCACCTTCATCAACATTTCCCACTCGCCCTGGGTGCGTTTCAGCGCCTCGCCTTCGCGCGAGTAGAGAAAGTCGATGACGTTGGCCGCTTCCTTGGTCTTGGTGGTCGGGCGAAAGGCGTCCATGCTCAACACCCGCGCCAGCATGTCCAGCTCGGTGGCATGGTTGACCCACTGCCAGTCGTCCTTGATCACCACCTTGTCGATCAGGATGCACTGCTTCTTGAAGCTGCGCAGACTCGCCCCGAACGGGCTCGCCGCCAGCAGCGCAGTAATCCGCGTGCCCTCGCTGTTGGCCCGCTCCACCGCGTTGGGGCCGAAAAACCACTCGTTGAAACTCAGCTCGATCTCGCGAAAGGCCACATTGGCATCCCAGATGATGCCCAGCGCCTTGTTGTGAATGATCTCGTTTTTCCACGCCCGGTAGGCCTTGAACGCCAGCCCCACCAAGCCTATCGCGGCCAGTGCCTGCACCAGCGACGAACAGGAGTTTATGACGTCATACGCACGCGCCGAGCCGGACACGCCGGCGCCGGTGTAGGACTCGTAGAAGACAGCGCCGGTCATCGACCCTAGGGCAAAGAGGGCGCAGTAAAAACCGAATGCATAGGGATCTTTCATTGTTGTTTTTATCCGATCAGCGAGGTTAAACGTATGGTCCATTCGCTCTGGATCAGTCAATTTTGAGGCTAGTAGAGAACTGGGGATTTGCAGGGCAGGGGATGAAAAACACGCTATTCAATGCACGGCAGTCGTAGCAGTCCGGCTTGCCAGCGGCAGCGATTGAGCGGGGGGCGCTACCGTCGGCAAGCCGGACTGCTACGGATTGATCAGCGAGCGACGCGGAAACATCTGCGGATCAGCCAGACACGCCTTCAGATGGTCATACACCAGCCGCACCCGCGGCGGCACCGGACCTGACTGCGTGCGATAGACGATCAGATCCCACAGCGGCGGCGCGATCTCTGGCAGCACCTCCACCAGCAATCCCTGGCTCAGATGCGGCTCGGCCAGATAGTGCGGCACCTGCCCGAACGCCAGCCCCGCCAGCACGAACTCCAGCTCGGTTTCCGGATCGTCGCAGCAGAACGCGGGCGAGGGCGGCAGCCAGGTCTGGCCATCGGTAAATACCCATGGCCAGGGCCTGCCATTGTTGCGGTCGATCAACATCGACAGCGGCAAGCCCTTCAGTTCCTCCAGAGTGGTCGGCACGCCCCTGGTCGCGATCAATGACGGCGCTGCCACAATCTTCAACGGCACCTGACCCACTGCCTGCGCGATATAGCGGCGGTCACGCACCGTGCCGACCCGAATGCCGATGTCGATCCGTGACGCCACCGCATCCGTCAATTCGTCGTCGAGACTCAGTTCGATGCGCAATTCCGGGTTCGCCTGCATCAGCGGCTTGAGAAACTCCGCCAGGTACAACTTGCCGATGGCATGGGGCGCGGTGATGCCAACTCGCCCGGCAATGCCGGCACTCTGGTTTTTCGAGCGCGCAACAAACAGACGGTCGAACTGATTCAGCGTCTCCCGTGCCTGCCGGGCGAAGTCGACCCCGAACGCGGTCACCACCGTCTGCCGCGTGCTGCGGTGGAACAACGGCTCGGCAAACGTGCGCTCCAGCTCCTTGATCGCCCGCGTCACCTTCTGCGGCGAAGTGCCGAGGCGATGCGCCGCCTCACGGAAGCTCGGTGACTCCACCGCCACCAGAAAGACCCGCAGCATCTCCATGCGATTGAGCATTGGCCTGTGTCCTCAACAAAAGAGTGTTCCACAAAGTGGAATTTTCAAATCCTAACTCTTCCATTTTCTGATGCAAGGAATCGACGCAAACTCTCCTTCAACAACTTCCCAACCCCTGTAGGAGATTGAAAATGAGCAACGGCATCCAAGGCAAAGTCGTCGTCATCACCGGCGCCAGCAGCGGTCTGGGCGAATCCACCGCCCGCCACCTGGCCAAACTTGGCGCCAAAGTCGTCCTCGGCGCCCGCCGCCAGGAGCGCATGGACGTCATCGTCCAGGGCATCAAGGCAGCAGGCGGCCAGGCTAGCGCCTACACCATCGACGTCACCCGCCGCGAAGACCTGGTTGCGCTGGTACAACACGCCGTCGAAGACTTCGGCAAAGTCGACGTCATCATCAACAACGCCGGCCTGATGGCCATCTCGCCGATCGCCGAACTGCGCATCGACGAGTGGGACCGCATGATCGACATCAACGTCAAAGGCGTGCTCTACGGCATCGCGGCGGCGCTGCCACTGTTCCAGGCACAGGGCTTCGGCCACATCATCAACATCTCGTCGGTGGCCGGCATCAAAGTCTTCAGCCCGGGCGGCTCGGTCTACAGCGGCACCAAATACGCCGTACGCGCCATCTCCGACGGCCTGCGCCACGAAGTCGGCGGCAAGATCCGCACCACCACCATCGAGCCGGGTGCCGTGGACTCCGAACTGAAATTCGGCAGCGGCCATCAGCCGAGCGCTGACGTCGTGCAAGAGTTCTACAAACAAGCCATCCCGGCCGAATCGGTAGCCCGCGCCATCGCCTACGCCATCGAACAACCGGCTGATGTCGACATCAACGAAATCGTACTGCGCCCGACTTCGCAGGATTTCTGATAACGCGTTAAGGCTGTAAAAAAAACGGCTGCCGAAATACGGCGGCCGGTTTTTTTGGTCTGCCTACAACGCGCCAACAGTGTTCTGATAATGGCGCTCATTGATGTGATGCCTATAGCTGATAAGACTTACATTGTCTTTTCAGTCAGCCACGCTGCCAGACCTGCAATAAGGCAAGCCCAACCTCCCCAACAGGTCAGCCGTATTTGCCACTTTAATATATCTGGGAAGTTTTTTACTTCCTCAAGGTCTGCGCCAAGTCCGTGACGGCAACCGGTGGGGTTGTTCAAAATTTCATTAATATTTCCCAGGAACATGAAACGTCCACGTACTCCCCAGAAAAAACTAGATTCCTGACCAGATGCTGATTTTTCTAAGAGTTTAAGGATTTTTCTGGATTTAAAGTATCCGAGGTAGATGCCCATGGGAAATGTCAACAGCATCAGCAAGGCACTAATTGCTAAAGTGTAATCATGAATAGATTTAAGCATGGTCTCTGCCCTGCCATATGAGAAATGTAAATTGCTTTGATGCCAAGCTTTGCTTTAGGCAGCTATGCTAAAGCGCTTGTTCTGTGCTTGCAGTAGCCTTCCTGTAACTGATGAAATTAATTTTAAATTAAATCTAGCTGAGCTATGGCTCCCATTATGCAGCCGGCAATCAAGCACGCCCAAAGTGTCCAGTATAAAGTTATTAGTTTTTTTCTTAGGTTTTTAGGGAAGCTTTGTAAGTTCTCTGCGCAGACTCCTCCAAATCGCAAATATATTCGCGGCATTGCTACCACCCCCATGATTGTGCCAAGCATATTAATTCGACCCCAAACGCCTGCGTGATTCCAAAATTTATGACTATTAACTACTGCGCAATTCTTTAAATGCATTCGCATTTCATCCATCCTTATATAAGCAAGGTACAGCATGAAGCCAATACAGGTGAGCGTCACTGCAAACACAAAAAATGCTGCCCACAAATATAATATCTCCTCCGTGTTTAAGTTCATTGTGCCGCCTTGTAAATAAGTTCGCCTGCTAACTCACCGGCTTTCTCAAAAAATTTACCTGAGGCCAAAGAAACAGTTCCAACAACTCCAACGGCGCACACTGCGGTTCCAACACCTCCGGTCGGGACGCCTAGTGCTATACAAATAGGGACTGCTGAAGCAGAAATTGCGTTACCTACAAAAAAACCTCCTGTAAGGCCGCCGATAAATGCCCCCGATTCTGTGTATTTGATCTTCTCACAGGCTTGGTCATCCCCTTTGGCGCATACGTTTTGTACCTTCACTGCCGACGCCGCGCCGCCCACAGCAATCCCAACATAGCCACCTCCCTTGATGTACTTCGCAGCTTTCGCCACACCTTCAAGGTGGGTGAGATAGCCGGCGCTCTGCTGGTATGTCCCCGTAAGACGAAACTGATGTACAAGGCTGCGACTGGAGATACCCAAAGCAGTTTTCAGCTTCGGGTGATCCGGGAAGCCAATCGATTTCTTCGTCAGACCATTGAGTTGCTTATCGAGGCTGCTCAGCAATTGCCTGCGTCTGGCAAAAAACTCTTCGGATTTCAAATGACCGTGTTTGGCCAGTGTGTCCGAATGCAGCCTGTCGATGTCCTGCATCAGCACCTTGATCGACTCCATATGTTTACCCAGCGCCGTTTCCGCAACCCCCACGGAAGTTGAACCGTGGGAGAGGAAGGATTCGATCTCTTTGCCGTGTCGGGTCATGAAATCGGCTTCTTCCGGCGTCATGTTCTGCAGAATGTCATTGACACGCTGAGCGGCCGTCATCAATAGCGCTTCCACCTCGGTGCACTGTGTATTGGTTGGGTCGCTCAGCACGATCATCTGACCGGCTTTCACCTGCGGACCCAGTTCAGGATTCAAGGCTCTGAATTTATCGAGCACGGCGGTTGTCGGCGAGGTGAAAAGTTCGGCTTTGAGTTTTTCCACCGTGTTGCTTTTGGGGACGATGTAGAAACCTGGGTCGTAGAACTCAACCAACTCGGGCACAGGCGTTCGGGCTTTGACTGCTGCCATCGTGCTGTTGGAAAAGCTGGCGTTCTGCTGAGGTTGAACAGCAGGTGACGCAGCAGGTGCTCTGACATTCGGCGATGCGGCTGAAGCAGGGGCAGCCGCGCGAACAGGCGCGGGCGCAGGAGTAACGACAGGTTCGGTGCGTGAATATTGGGTCGTTGAGCCGTACGCCACATGGTTTGGGCAGCCGCAGTTGACCCGGTCGCCCGTGGCAACGAAAGCCCGGTGTTCTTCGGTCCAGTCGAACGCCGTGCCAAGCAGTGGAAATGCGCCTTTGCACTTGCTGCACGTCGCAAGGTCACCCGTTCGGGCAATCGCCCTTCGGTCTTCAGACCAGGTGGTGGTGGCAGTGATGACGAAACCGAAGGTGGTTTGGTCGCCGAGGCGGACGAGTGCGCGCAATTGAAATCCCTCTGCATTGACGAGTTGAATCAGTCGTCCCTGATTGAAAAATCAGGGGATGCGAGGTTATCCGCAGCATCAGTGTCACCGCTGTAGGACGCGTCTGAATTTTCGGGATTTGCGCTGATATTCCTGTCAATGGAGTCGAGCAGTGTCCTCTCATGAGCGGAGAAAAGGGCTGGTTGTAGGACGTTTCTGAATTTTTCCAGCTGTCTTGTTCGGCGCTAGTCTCCCCGGCGTCGTTAATCTCAACGACCGGATTTAGCGATCCTATTCTCAAAGCGCATCAGCGCCTCCATCGTGGCTTAAGCTCAATGCTTGAAGCACGCGTTATGGCGGCTGTGCGTCGGAGATCTTCGGGTCTGCCGGTATCTTTGAGGCCGGTTCGTCAACCCTCGCACAGCCGTCACCCTAATGTTTGACGACATTTGATGGCTGCTCTCACTCAAAGGAGCTTCATCCCATGCAGGCATCGCAAACCGAACACTCTCCCTCTGCTCCGTCCACCGAGCTCCGGGGGATAAGGCCATGCTGACCGAGTGCTTCAAAACCCAACTGTTCAGACGCTACCACCGCAAACTCCGTGCTTTTCAACTCGACAATCAAGGCTGGTTCTGCCTCGCCGACGTAGCCCTCCTGATGGGCAAGACCCTCGATGAACGCTCCACCAAAAAGCTCGACCCTGACCAATGCCGTACGGCCTGGATCAAATGCTGCGAGCATTGGAGCAAGCAGTTGCTGATCAGTGAGTCTGCGCTCTACACCTTCCTCGCTCGTCACTACATTCCGGAAAACCGCGCGCTCAGGTACTGGCTGACCTATGAGGTGCTGCCGGTGCTGCGCGACAAACCACAACCCGACGCGCCGAGCCTTGGGCTGATGAAATGGTCGAAAAGTAAGGTGGGATTGCTGACGTGGCGCGGTGAATATTGGGTGAGGTTGCGGGATGTGCCGGAGGTGATGGGAAGCCCGATGAACAACTGCGGAAAATGACTTGTTGCCTGGCGCAAGGCGTCGGCGAACAAGGTCGTTGTGTGGAATCGTACGGGTCATTGGCTCTTTTAAACCGCATTTCGGCAAGACAGAAGTGCGCGCAACAGTCTGACGTTGATGCTGTATCGCTCATTGCAGGCACAAAAAACCGGCTCAAACATGGCCGGTTTTCTTCATCTTCAAGACGCTTAATCCCTTGTTGGCTGATAGCCTATTATTTGATTATAGCGTCCACATTTCCGAGCATTGTTGCCGTGAGGGGAGGGGACTTAAGCAGGTCGCGTGAAATATTTGGATCAGGTATTGAAGTCTTAATCAAAAGATCCAGCCTATCAAACCAAGCACCATCATTAGCAGAGAACAGGTTGTACAGGGCTTCATTTTTAGTTTTGCAACCAAACTCTTTGAACATTGATCCGCAAAATTTTGATGCCGCTGTCATTATGTGCCAGCGAAGCTTGGAGTACTTGCCGTCAAATCTCTTATTGCCCGTGAGGAGCCTTAGGCGGTAATAAATATAGCACGCCGTGTAATAGTCTTCTTCGTGTCGGCCCTGAGTAAATACATCATTTAAAAGATCTCCGGTCAATCTGTTCGCATACCTGCTTGATAAATCCGGGCGCATCATAACCACGGCAGCATAACAACGTGCAACTTCCCTTGCGTCAAATATGCGCGCGGGAGCTACGTTCTCTACTCTGTACTGTCCTTTGCGGCGCTCAAAGTAAATTCTATTTGTCTCTGATGCGCCTCTTGCATTGAAGTATTGTTCTAGAACGCGCAAAGCGTCTAGTGTTGATATAAATTGCGCATCTTCTACCTTGGACTGTCGATTTGTTGCGCGGACAATGTCATCAATTACAGATGGTTTGTCAGCCTCAATAAGCTTAATCATTAAACTTACCGTGCTGTCAACTTGAGTGTCTGAAGATATAAGTATATTTGAGGTCTGGCATCCATTCACAATCTGAAAGTCGCGAATGAAAATTTCCTGCCCTGCAGGCCTAACGCTGGATGCGACAATTGTAATGCCGTTATTCATAAGGCCGAAACGCTGCTTTTTATCCGCGCTATTTAATGTTTCGGCAATTTCAGAGTTGACTTCGACGTCTACGCCCAAAAAGTCGCGCACGTTTTCTTCGAACAGTTTCTTTCGAGGATTCCCGTTTGGATCTTTAAGGACTGCATCTATAAAATTTCGAGCGGTTACCGTAGCGACATACGCATTATTAATATCGGGTGCGGAGGGGAACGGAGCATAGCCGACAGTTGGTAATCTCGCCTCCATTGGTCCGTCAGCCGACAACCACAGTTCATGGATTAGCTCGCGATGAGCTTTAATAAGAAGAGTTTCGTTGGAGTACCCCATTCTCTTCAGCGCGACTTCGCCGACTTGAAATGCCGCATTGATCTCGACCGCATCCGTATTTGGAGCAGCGGAAAAAAAATAAGCGTGAATATCTGGCAAGCCACCTCGAATTCGGCCGATATTTTCAAATACTTTTTTGAACATGTCTTTGAATGTGGCCAAATATGCGCTATGAGGCTGTGCTGGCACTTCTGATAAGTAATCAACGATGGCAGCAACAAAAGAGTCAACCTCTTGTTTCGACCAAGTCACCGATCTTTTTGCTTGAATTAGGACGATTGTGACTTTGTATTCGCGCCTGCTCGTTTCGAATATCTCATCTAGCTCTTCTAATGAGAAGATCGCGCGATCATCGAGAAATAAAAGCACTCCATCTATTCCAGGGTCGGCGCCTTCATAGACCAAGTCAATTGCTTCAACTTTATCTCCAGAATATTTGGAGAAAGCACAATAGCTAACAAATGCCTCGAAGTTTTTAGAGTCTTCGTATGGCGCACCAAAATCTTTGCAAAACGCATCAAAGTAAGATTTCGTTACGAGGTGCATTTTTCCATCCCTAGATGTTGTAGGTTGATATTGAGCCGGTTTTTGGAATAGCACTATCTGTACTTGGCAAAAAACGATCTGAATTAAGTAAGCCTTTTGGTCGCTAGGTTCTGGCTGATTCCGATGGTCATGAAAAGCAGAATCCACTGAGGATTAAGTGCTCAACGTCTTGGAAAGCACGCCAGACTAACCTCGGCGACCCTTGGTGTTCAATATGCCACTATGGACGGCAATGTGCGAGCATGAAACATAGTTTTCATATTACCGAGTTGGCAGCAATCACAACCCGTTCTGCGCGCGCCCTCGGTTGGAGTCTGCTTTGCCCGGGACCAGCCTTAGCTCGCGCGTCCGCTTTTTCTGGTTTCTGCCAGTCGAACCGTCAGGCCAAGCCGGTTACTGGTCCTATCCGGTTATCGGGCACTATCCGTTTTCTTCCAAGGTGGTCGCGGGACATCATTAGGCTACGACTCCCGTAAGCTAAACCCTCGCCACGAGCGCCCCGATCATGCATAGGGCGTATCTGTACACCTCCAATCCTCGAACTGGAATCTGTACGGAAAATGTACCAAAAAGGGTGTGGCTGGCGAGAGACGGGGATGAAACCCCAGAGACAAAAAAGCCCGCAGTTAGCGGGCTCTAGGGGTATTGCTTAGCCGTCGTTGAACGTCTATGTACATCAAATGGTGCCCCGAGGGAGACTCGAACTCCCACTCCTTTCGAAAACGGATTTTGAATCCGCCGCGTCTACCAATTCCGCCATCAGGGCATGTGGCGGCGGAGTATAGAGACGTGCCTACCGTTGGTCAATCATGTTTCATGGCCTATTTTTGTCGTTTCCGCTAAACTTCCCGGCCCTGCTGGACGAACCCCCATCATGCGTGTCGCTGACTTCACCTTCGAGCTTCCTGATTCCCTGATCGCCCGCCATCCGCTGGCGGAGCGCCGTGGTAGCCGCCTGCTGGTCCTTGATGGGCCGAGCGGGGCGCTGGCCCATCGCCAATTCACTGATTTGCTGGAGTATTTGCGCCCCGGCGATCTGATGGTTTTCAACAATACCCGGGTGATTCCGGCGCGTCTTTTCGGGCAGAAAGCCTCGGGCGGCAAGCTGGAAATTCTGGTTGAGCGGGTGCTGGATCAGCACCGTGTACTGGCTCATGTGCGGTCGAGCAAGTCGCCGAAACCGGGCTCGGTGATTCTCATCGATGGCGGTGGCGAGGCCGAAATGGTCGCGCGTCACGATGCGCTGTTCGAGCTGCAATTTGCCGAACCGGTGTTGCCGCTGCTGGAGCGCGTCGGCCATATGCCGTTGCCTCCTTATATAGATCGCCCGGACGAAGATGCCGACCGCGAGCGTTATCAGACCGTGTACGCCCAGCGTGCCGGTGCGGTGGCGGCGCCGACCGCAGGTCTGCACTTCGATCAGACGATGATGGCGGCCATTGCCGAGAAGGGCGTGGAGACGGCGTTCGTCACCCTGCATGTCGGCGCGGGCACGTTTCAGCCGGTGCGGGTGGAGCGGATCGAAGATCACCACATGCACAACGAGTGGCTGGAAGTCACGCAAGAGGTGGTCGATGCCGTGGCGGCATGCCGTGCGCGGGGCGGGCGGGTAATTGCCGTCGGCACCACCAGCGTGCGTTCGCTGGAGAGTGCGGCCCGTGATGGCGTGCTCAAGGCGTTCAGCGGCGACACCGATATCTTCATTTATCCGGGGCGACCGTTCCATGTGATCGATGCCCTGGTCACCAACTTCCATTTGCCGGAGTCCACGCTGTTGATGCTGGTCTCGGCCTTCGCCGGTTACCCGGAAACCATGGCGGCCTACGCGGCGGCGGTGGAAAACGGTTACCGCTTCTTCAGTTACGGGGATGCCATGTTCATCACCCGCAATCCGGCGCCGACTGCACCTCAAGGATCAGATGCGGCCCCCGAGGATCAAGCATGAGTCGCACCTGTCGTATGTCGTTCGAGCTGCTGGCCACCGATGGCAAGGCTCGCCGTGGTCGTCTGACCTTTCCCCGTGGCACGGTCGAGACCCCGGCGTTCATGCCGGTGGGCACCTATGGCACGGTCAAGGGCATGCTGCCCCGGGATATCGAGGCCATTGGCGCCGAGATCATTCTGGGCAACACCTTCCACCTGTGGCTGCGTCCTGGCACCGAGGTGATCAAGGCCCACGGCGACCTGCATGATTTCATGCAGTGGAAAGGCCCGATCCTGACCGACTCCGGCGGCTTCCAGGTGTTCAGCCTCGGCGCCATGCGCAAGATCAAGGAAGAAGGCGTGACCTTCGCCTCTCCGGTCGATGGCGCCAAGGTGTTCATGGGCCCGGAAGAGTCGATGCAGGTGCAGCGCGATCTGGGTTCGGACATCGTGATGATCTTCGACGAATGCACGCCGTACCCGGCCGACGAAGACGTGGCGCGTACCTCGATGGAGCTGTCGCTGCGTTGGGCCAAGCGCTCGAAGATCGCCCACGGCGACAACACCGCGGCGCTGTTCGGTATCGTCCAGGGCGGCATGCATGAAAACCTGCGCATGCGTTCGCTGGAAGGCCTGAACGAGCTGGACTTCGACGGTCTGGCCATTGGCGGCCTGTCGGTGGGCGAGCCCAAGCACGAAATGATCAAGGTGCTGGATTACCTGCCGGGCCGCATGCCCGCTGACAAACCTCGTTACCTTATGGGTGTAGGCAAGCCGGAAGACCTGGTTGAAGGTGTGCGCCGCGGAGTCGACATGTTCGACTGCGTCATGCCTACGCGCAACGCCCGCAACGGTCATCTGTTCATCGACACCGGTGTGCTGAAGATCCGTAACGCGTTACATCGCCACGATGATTCGCCGCTGGACCCGACCTGTGACTGCTACACCTGCAAGAACTTCTCCCGCGCTTATCTGCATCATCTGGACAAGTGCGGCGAAATGCTGGGGAGCATGCTCAATACGATCCACAATTTGCGGCATTACCAGCGCCTGATGGCTGGTTTGCGCGAGGCAATTCAACAGGGTACATTGGCCGCCTTTGTCGATAACTTCTATGCCAAACGCGGGCTTGCAACCCCGCCGCTGGATTGAATGACAGCCGGTCTTACCGCTTCTCTTAATTAAAAATTATGCAACTGGAGTGCTAAATGAGCTTTTTCATTTCCAACGCCATGGCGGACGCGGCTGCGCCTGCCGCCGCGGGCCCGGCGGGTTCGGGTTTCGAGTGGATTTTCCTGGTCGGTTTCCTGGTCATCTTCTATCTGATGATCTGGCGCCCACAGGCCAAACGTGCCAAAGAGCAGAAGAACTTGCTTGGTAACCTGCAAAAGGGCGATGAAGTCGTTACTTCCGGTGGTATCGCGGGCAAGATCAACAAAGTGACCGACGACTTCGTGGTAATCGAAGTTTCCGACACTGTAGAACTGAAGATTCAGAAGGGCGCCATCGCTGCCACCCTGCCGAAAGGCACCCTGAAAGCCATCTGATTCCAGTCTTTTACCAATCGACGGGGCGCGCAAGGCGCCCCGCGTTCTAAGCAGGCGGCGTGATGTTGAACAAATACCCTCTGTGGAAATACATCCTGATCCTGGCAGTGCTGGTGGTCGGCTTTATTTATTCCGCACCCAATCTCTACCCTGACGATCCGGCCATCCAGGTCAGCGGCACCAGCACGGCGCTGCAGGTCACTCAGGCCGATCTGGATCGCGTAAGCAAGGCGCTTACCGATGCCGGTATCGCGGTCAAGGGCGCGTCTCTGGCCGAGAATGGCAAGGGCGGTTTGTTGCGTCTGACCAAACAGGAAGACCAGTTGCCAGCCAAGGATGTTGCGCGCAAGGCCCTGGGTGACGACTACGTCGTGGCGCTGAACCTGGCGCAAACCACCCCGAAATGGCTGCGCAGCCTGGGCGCAAGCCCGATGAAACTGGGTTTGGACCTCTCCGGTGGCGTGCACTTCCTGCTGGAAGTGGACATGGAGAAGGCACTCAGTGCGCGTCTGAACGTCTACGAAGGCGAAGTGAAAAGCCTGCTGCGCAAGGAAAAACTGCGTTATCGCAGCCTGCCACAGGATAACGGCGCCATTCAGCTGGGCTTCAGCGATACCGATTCCCGCGAACAGGCCCGTGTCCTGATCCGCAAGGATTACAGCGATTTCGAGATCACCACCAGCGATCGTGGCGAGATGCCGATCCTGCGTCTGGCGATGACGCCGGCCAAGATTGCCGAAATCCGCGAATACTCCATCAAGCAGAACTTGACCACCGTGCGTAACCGGGTCAACGAGCTGGGTGTGGCCGAGCCACTGGTTCAGCGTCAGGGCGCCAACCGCATCGTGGTCGAGCTGCCGGGCGTGCAGGACACTGCCGAAGCCAAGCGTATTCTCGGCAAGACCGCCAACCTTGAGTTCCGTCTGGGCGCAGGTCCCGATGACACCAAGGCCACCACTGAAATGTTCGAGTTCCGCGAAGGCGGTCGTCCGGCAGCACCCGTGGAGCGTGGCCTGATCATCACCGGTGACCAGGTGACCGACGCCAAGGCCGGTTTCGACGAACACGGTCGTCCACAGGTGAACATCAAGCTCGACGGTCACGGTGGTGATCTGATGAGCCGTGCCACCCGTTCCAACGTCGGTCGCAGCATGGCGGTGATCTTCATCGAACAGCGTCCGGTGACCACCTACGTCAAGCAGATGGTTGACGGTGTCGAGAAAGAAGTGCCGGTTCAGGGCTTCAAGGAAGACAAGAAGATCATCAGCCTGGCGACCATCCAGTCGCCACTGGGCAGCCAGTTCCGCATCACCGGCCTGAACGGCCAGGGTGAATCGTCCGAACTCGCGCTGCTGCTGCGTGCCGGTGGTCTGGCCGCGCCGATGTACTTCGCTGAAGAGCGCACCATTGGCCCGAGCCTGGGTGCCGACAACATCACCAAGGGTATCGATGCATCCCTGTGGGGCATGCTGTTCGTCTCGCTGTTCATCATCGCCATCTACCGTTTCTTCGGCCTGATCGCGACCGTGGCACTGGCCTTCAACATGGTCATGCTGTTGGCGCTGATGTCGATTCTGGGTGCGACGCTGACGCTGCCAGGTATCGCCGGTATCGTCTTGACGATGGGTATGGCGGTGGACGCCAACGTACTGATCTTCTCGCGGATCCGTGAGGAGCTGGCCGGCGGCATGACCGTACAGCGGGCGATCAACGAAGGTTTCGACCGCGCCTACACGGCGATTCTCGACGCCAACCTGACCTCGCTGCTGGTCGGCGGCATTCTCTACGCCATGGGCACCGGCCCGGTCAAAGGCTTCGCCGTGACCATGTCGCTCGGTATCTTTACCTCGATGTTCACAGCCATCATGGTGACCCGCGCAATGGTCAACCTGATTTATGGCGGCCGTGACTTCAAGAAGCTGTGGATTTAAGGGGCTGCCATGAAACGTACGATCAACTTCATGGGCGTGCGCAACATTGCGTTCGCCCTCACCATGCTCCTGACGCTGCTGGCGTTGTTCAGCTGGTTCTACAAGGGTCTGAACTTCGGTCTGGACTTCACCGGCGGTACGCTGATCGAGCTGACCTACGAGCGTCCTGCCGATCTGGGCAAGGTGCGTGAAGAGCTGGTGACTGCGGGCTATCACGAAGCCGTGGTGCAGAGTTTTGGCGCTACCACCGATCTGCTGGTGCGCATGCCGGGTGAAGACCCGCAGCTGGGTGCTCAGGTCGCCGAAGCGCTGCGCAAATCGGGTGCCGATAACCCGGCCACCGTGAAGCGCGTCGAGTTCGTTGGCCCGCAAGTCGGTGAGGAACTGCGCGACCAGGGCGGCATTGGCATGTTGCTGGCGCTGGGGGGCGTTCTGATCTATGTGGCCTTCCGCTTCCAGTGGAAGTTCGCGGTCGGCGCGATCATCTCGCTGATTCACGACGTGGTCGTGACCATGGGCATCCTGTCGTTCTTCCAGATCACCTTCGACCTGACGGTGCTGGCGGCGGTGCTGGCGATCATCGGTTACTCGCTCAACGACACTATCGTCGTGTTCGACCGGGTTCGTGAGAACTTCCGTCTGCTGCGCAAGGCTTCGCTGATCGAGAACATCAACATCTCGACCACCCAGACCCTGCTGCGTACCCTGGCGACTTCGATCTCCACGCTGCTGGCAATCGTCGCCCTGTGGATCTTCGGTGGCGACAGTCTGCACGGCTTCTCGGTGGCGCTGTTCATTGGTGTTCTGGCGGGTACCTACTCGTCGATCTACATCGCCAACGTGGTGCTGATCTGGCTGAACCTGCGCAGTGAAGACCTGCTGCCGCCGGTCACCACTGACAAGGTGGACGACCGCCCGTAAGCCAATCTTGCTGACCGGTCATCATGCTAAAAGGCGCGAGTGTGAACTCGCGCCTTTTTTTGTGCTCCAAGGCTGGGAGTAGCGTAAGAAATTGCGCTGAATACAGTCAGGAGGTTCACGTGAACAAGTCGTTGCTAGTTGGTGCGGTATTGGGTGCTGTCGGCGTGACCGCCGGCGGTGCTATGGCCACCTATAGCCTCGTGAAAAACAACGGTCCGGAGTACGCCGACGTACTCGCCGTAGAGCCTGTGAAGGAGCAGATCAAGACTCCGCGTGAAGTGTGCAAGGACGTGGCGGTGACTCACCGCGCGCCGGTCAAGGACCAGCACCAGATCGTCGGTACGGTCGTCGGTGCCCTGGCAGGTGGCCTGCTGGGTAACCAGGTCGGTGGTGGCACCGGCAAGAAAATCGCAACCGTCGCCGGTGCGGTCGGCGGTGGCTATGCCGGCAACAAGGTTCAGGAAGGCATGCAGAACCGCGACACGTACACCACCACGGAAACCCGTTGCAACACGGTCAATGACATCAGCGACAAAGTGGTGGGCTACAACGTCAAGTACAAGCTGAACGACAAGGTCGGTCAGGTGCGGATGGATCGCGATCCGGGCAACCAGATCCCGGTCAACAAGGATGGCCAGCTGGAGCTGAGCCAGGCCCAGCAACAGTAAGACGACTGTCGGCTGCATCAAAAAAACACCTCCTGATGAGGTGTTTTTTTATACCCGTAATTCGCGACGGCTGTTGTAGGAGTGAGCTTGCTCGCGATCGCGTCAGGTCAGTCAGTGCGATGTTGATTCAAGCACCGCTATCGGGAGCAAGGTCACTCCTACACGGGTAGGGCGGCGATGTTCTTTTGTAGAACAACAAGTCAGCCGCAGTCAGAAAAACGCGATGTTGTAACCGAAGCGGGCTGCTGCATTGACGATGTGCTCACCCATGATCCGTCGCGCAGCATCGGCGTCGCGGTCAATGAAGGCCTGCACCAGTTCTTCATGCTCCCCGCGTGCGGCATGGGGAATGTTGTTGTACACAGGGCCCTGGCGGGCAAACGTCATGGTGATCAGCGCACGCATCGGCTCCAGCACGGTGCGGATCATCGTCTCCAGATACTCGTTGCCCGACGCCGCCGCCACGGCGCGGTGAAAGTCGAGGTCCGCGTTGACGGTGTCCAGCGTTGGCGAACCTTCGTAGCGCATGCGCTGTACGGCATCCTGAATGATCTTCAGCTTGCGCGGGGTCATGTGCGATGCGGTCAGCGCGGCGGCCTGGCTTTCCAGCACAGCGCGCACTTCAAACATATTGCGAATGGTGTTATCGCCGTCCGGCAACACAGCACTCTCGCGTGACAATGGAGCCGTTGTCGGTGCAGGTGATTGCGGGGGCGGCTCTGGCGATAGCACGGAGGCCGCGACAAACACGCCGACACCCTGGCGCGACTGGATCAAGCCTTGCGCACGCAGGGTGGCGATACCTTCGCGCACGACGTTGCGACTGACCCCGAAGTTCTGCGCGAGAAACTGCTCGGTCGGCAATCGATCGCCCGGACGCAGGCGGCCGGAAGCAATTTCGTCGCTCAACGAGCGTGCAATGTGTTCGGCCAGATGAGGTCGTCGTGCGACGGGCTGCACATTCATTTCGCTCATGCTTGTTCCTTTTTTTCTTCCTGCTTGTCCACTTAATCTACATCAGAAGATGTGCAGCGTCAGTTAAAAACCACTTCGGCTTATCCGACGAACGAATCTCTCTCAGTAAAATCAGGGGGTTGGTTGCTGTTCTGGAAAAGTACAAGCAAAAAGCCTTAGTTGTTCTATTGTGGGACAACAGGATGTCAGGTAGGTTGTTCTCAACCTGATGCGAGCGAGGTTCTACATTCGCCGCGCCAGTCTTGTCATCTGCTTGAGGTGCAGCCTGTGAAAATTGCCAGCATTGAAACCATTCCCCTGCGTATCCCTTTCACCACGGGCGGCCGTTCGGCCGGTGGCGTGTGGGGGCCGAAAGACCTTCAGATGGTCGACTCACTGGTGGTCAAGGTGACGACCGACGACGGCATCGTCGGCTGGGGCGAAACCTTCGGCTTTACGGCGATTCCGGCAGTGAAGGTGGTGATCGACACCATTCTGGCGCCGGAGCTGATCGGTGCCGATGTCACTCGACGGGAAAAGCTGCAGGGTGATCTGCAGAAGAAGTATCACGTGTTCGGCCGCAGCGGTGCGTTCATTTTCGGTTTGTCGGCCATCGATATCGCCTTGTGGGATATCGCCGGTAAAGCCGCCGGCAAGCCGGTTTACCAGCTGCTCGGCGGCAGTGAAGCCACTTCGCTCGCGGCCTATGCCAGCCTGATCCGCTACGCCGACCCGGAGCTGATCCAGGCCAACGTCAAGCGCGCGGTCAATGACGGCTTTCGTCATCTCAAGCTGCATGAAGTGGACCTCGACACCATTCGTGCTGCCTGCGCTGCCGCCGGGCCGGGCGTGGAAATCACCCTCGACGTCAACTGCCCGTGGACCGTGCGCGAAGCGCTGGACATGGCTGAACAGCTGCGTCCGCTGAACCTGCGCTGGATCGAAGAGCCGGTGTGGCCGCCGGAAAACTACTCGGGCCTGGCGACAGTGCGCCTGCAGGGCGGTATTCCGGTCGCTGCCGGGGAAAACGCTTCGACGCTGATGGATTTCCAGAATCTGCTGGCAGCCGGCGCGGTCGATTTCGTGCAGCCAAGCCCGGCCAAGATGGGCGGCATCACCGAGCTGCAAAAGGTCTACGCGCTGGCCAACGCCCACAACGTCACCGTCATGGTTCACGCCTTTTATGACGGCCCGGGCCTGCTTGCCGCTGTGCATGGCAGCGCGGCACTGGGTGGTGCGAAGTCGTTGGTCGAATGGCGCTATTTCGATCTCGAAGCGCAACTGTACGGCGACGCGATCATTCCGAAAAGCGGCCGCATCACCGTGCCGCAAGGTCCGGGCCTGGGTATCGAGCCGGATCAGGACGTGATCCGCGAATACCGCTTCAAGCCCTGAATCGACCGTTCAGCCAGACATTCCTGCATCGCGCCGGTGGTCATCGGCGCGGCCAGCCACCGACTCGATACCTGGATAAGAACAAGAGGATTGAAGACATGTTGGACAGAATCATAGGGCCCATCCTGCCCGTCGCCTTTGTCATTCTGCTCGGCTTCATCGCCGGCAAGCGCAGACGGCTCACTCGCTCGGACAGCCTGCTGATCAGCCGGCTGGTGCTGGGCTGGATCTTCCCGGCGCTGCTGTTTGTAGGGATGGCCAGCACGCCGCGGGAACAGTTGCTCGATTTCAAATTCATCGTCGCCACCTTCATCGGCATCATGGGCATGTATGTGATGGCGATGGTCGTTGGCTGGCTGCGCTTCCGTAATCTCAAGGTGGCGACGCTCAAGGGCTTCGTCAACGGCTACCCGGACGCTGCTTTCATGGGCATTCCGATTCTCGGCACGATGTTCGGTGCGGGCAGTATTTATTCGGTGCTGGTGCTGAATCTGGTGGCCAGTCTGGTGATGATCCCGCTGACCACGATGTTCCTCACGGTCGCCGACGGAAAGGGCAGTGGGGCTCAGGCTTTCGTGTCGAGTCTGTCCGGAGCAGTGCGTCGTCCGCTGATGTGGGCGCCGGCGCTGGGTATCCTGATTTCGCTGCTGCAGATCAAGTTGCCGCCGGTGGTGGCAGAGTCGTTCACCTTGCTGGGAAAAGCGACGCCGGGTGTTTCGCTGCTGTGCCTGGGGCTGATCATGTCGTCGGAGCAGATGAAGCTGTCGGGCGAGGTGTGGACCAATCTCGGGTTGAAACTGCTGATTCACCCGGCGCTGATGATCGCTGCGACGTTGTTGCTGGGTGTGCACGGGATTTACGCCCAGCAGATGATTCTGCTGTGTGCCTTGCCGTCGGCGACGATCCCGGCGATGTTCGCCAACGAGACCGGCGCCTATCAGAGCGAGGCGGCGACATCGATTCTGGTGAGTACGGTGCTGTCGATCCTGACCTTTCCGGCGGCGATTTATCTGATTGATGGCGGGCTGGCCGCGTGACTCGTTTGTAGGAGTGAGCTTGCTCGCGATGGCATCAGGTCAGTCGATACGATGTTGATTCAGGCGCTGCTATCGCGAGCAAGCTCACTCCTACAGGGTTCAAAGGCGTTCATTGATAGATCGCGGGACATAAAAAAACCGGCCAATGGCCGGTTTTTTTTTGCAGCTGCTTGAAGCTTAACGCTTCAGCGAAGCCGGGACGTAAGGTGCGATCGAGGTCAGTACGGCCTTGAAGCACTTGGTGTTGCCTGCAACGATGTGACCTTTTTCGAGGAAGTCGTGGCCGCCATTGAAGTCGCTGACCAGGCCACCAGCTTCCTGAATCAGCAGGGCGCCGGCTGCCATGTCCCATTCGGACAGGCCCGATTCCCAGAACGCGTCGAAGCGACCGGCTGCCACGTAAGCCAGGTCCAGGCTGGCAGCGCCGGCGCGGCGGATGCCGGCGGTCTGGCCGACCAGAGAGCGGAACATGTTCAGGTAGTTTTCCAGATTGTCCATCTGGTTTTCGCGGAACGGGAAACCGGTACCGAGCAGAGCGCCTTCCAGGCTCTTGCGTGGGCTGACGCGCAGGCGGCGACCATTC
Organism: Pseudomonas sp. NPDC090208; assembly: GCF_044746785.1. Taxonomy (NCBI): domain Bacteria; kingdom Pseudomonadati; phylum Pseudomonadota; class Gammaproteobacteria; order Pseudomonadales; family Pseudomonadaceae; genus Pseudomonas; species Pseudomonas sp. NPDC090208. The sequence continues at coordinate 78,123 of NZ_JBIVCU010000011.1, read as the reverse complement.
AGCTGAGCGCCACGGCCACGGGTGGCGGTGAATTCTTCCTGGCGGACCGGGTCCAGAACGACGGCGTGTTCCAGGCGGCCACGGTATTTGCAGGCGATGCTGACGGCGAAATGCGGGACGCCACGGACGAAGTTGGTGGTACCGTCCAGTGGGTCGATGATCCACAGGTAGTCGGCGCCTTCGCCACTGCCTTCGCGCAGGCCGCTTTCTTCACCCAGGATGCCGTGGGTAGGATAGGCCTTGAGCAGGGCGTCGATGATGGTTTTTTCGGCGGCGCGATCAACTTCGCTGACGTAGTCTTTGGCGTCTTTTTCGTCGACCTTGATGGTATCCAGGCGCTCGATGGAGCGGAAAATCAATTCGCTGGCGCTGCGGGCGGCGCGCAGCGCGATATTCAGCATGGGCTGCATGGATGTATCACCTAGGTCTGTTAAAGAGAGCCGGGCATTCTATGGGTTCTTGCCGACGATTTCCAGCGCGAGTGCGGCCTTTTACGGTGCGTCCGGTCGCCTCATGTGCGGCGATCCGTGGCGTTGCCGGGGTCGCTTCTGTAACATTCGTCCCCCTTTTCACCTGCTAGCGAGGCTTCGCCATTGCTGCAACATATTCGTGTAGTCCTGGTCGGTACCAGCCATCCGGGCAATATCGGCGGCGCCGCCCGAGCCATGAAAAACATGGGGCTTTCGCGCCTGGTGCTGGTTGATCCGGCGCAGTTTCCCCATGCGGATGCCGATGCTCGTGCGTCGGGCGCTACCGATATTCTGGAAAGCGCGCAGGTGGTCGCCACGCTGGAAGAGGCGCTGGTCGGTGCCAATCTGGTCATGGGTACCAGCGCCCGCGACCGCAAGATTCCGTGGCCGCTGCTCGATCCCCGGGAATCCGGCAGCATGGCCATCGAGCATGCCGGGCAGGGCGAGGAGATCGCGCTGGTGTTCGGCCGTGAATACGCCGGCCTGACCAACGAAGAGCTGCAGCGCTGTCATTACCATGTGCATATTCCGTCCAACCCCGATTTCAGCTCGCTGAACCTCGCTGCCGCCGTCCAGGTGCTCAGCTATGAGGCGCGCATGGCGTGGCTGGCGGCCGAGGGGCGGGCGACCACGGTGAAGAAGGTCGATGCGGCGACGGCGCACGCCGACGAGTTGGTGGCAATGGATGACATGGAGAAATTCTATGAGCATTTGCAGGCCACTCTGGTGAAGATTGGCTTCCTCGATCCGGAAAAGCCGCGCCATCTGATGGCCAGACTGCGGCGGCTGTACGGTCGTTCGGACATCAGCCGATCTGAAATGAGCATTTTGCGTGGCATCCTCACCGAGACCCAGAAAGCGGCCGACGGTGAGCCCTACAAGCGGAAGGATCAGTGATGTTCGAGCGTCTGCGAGAAGACATTCAAAGCGTTTTTCACCGTGACCCGGCAGCCCGCAACGCGTTTGAAGTGCTGACCTGCTATCCCGGCATGCACGCGATCTGGCTGCATCGGGTATCCGGCTGGCTGTGGCGCAAGGACCTGAAATGGTCGGCACGCATGGTGTCCAACTTCGGTCGCTGGTTCACCGGCATCGAAATTCATCCGGGTGCCAAGGTGGGTCGGCGTTTCTTCATCGATCACGGCATGGGCATCGTGATTGGCGAAACCGCCGAAATCGGCGATGACGTCACGCTGTATCAGGGGGTGACCCTGGGCGGCACAAGCTGGAATAAAGGAAAGCGCCACCCGACCCTGGAGTCCGGCGTCGTGGTGGGGGCGGGTGCCAAGGTGCTCGGCCCGTTCACGGTCGGCGCTGGCGCCAAGGTCGGCTCCAATGCGGTGGTGACCAAGCCGGTGCCGGCTGGTGCGACGGTGGTGGGGATTCCCGGGCGAATCATCGTCAAATCCGGCGACGAGGCCGAAGCCAAGCGCAAGGCCATGGCCGAGAAGATCGGCTTTGATGCCTACGGCGTCGGTGAAGACATGCCGGACCCGGTGGCCAAGGCCATCGGCCAGTTGCTCGACCATCTGCAGGCGGTCGATGTGCGCATGGAAGACATGGGCAAGGCGCTCAAGAGCCTCGGCTGCGAATACCGGGAGAAGGCGCTTCCGGAGCTGCAACAGGACGTATTCGAATGCATCAAGGAGCGCAACGAGACCAAGGTCGGTCAGGGTGTTTGACGGCCTTGGCTGTAAAAGGGTCGTTGTAACGTACTATTCGACATCGGCTTTTGCTATTATGCCGCCCGCTCTTTGCGGGTAATCCCGACTGTTTCAGTAGGTCTTAAAGTTGACTTAAATAGTCGGGAATAGCATACTCGCGCTTATTCCGAACCTCCGCGGTACACGTCATGCGACTGACTACAAAGGGCCGATACGCCGTAACTGCCATGCTTGATCTGGCGTTACATGCGCAGCATGGGCCAGTGTCTCTGGCCGATATCTCCGAGCGGCAAGGGATTTCCCTTTCCTATCTCGAGCAGCTGTTCGCCAAGCTGCGTCGTGGCAATCTGGTGTCCAGCGTACGCGGGCCCGGCGGTGGCTATCAGCTGTCCCGCAACATGCAGGGCATTCAGGTGGCGCAGGTGATCGATGCGGTCAACGAATCGGTCGATGCGACACGCTGTCAGGGACTCGGTGATTGCCATGCTGGCGATACCTGTCTGACCCACCACTTGTGGTGTGACCTCAGTCAGCAGATTCACGAATTTCTAAGCGGTATCAGCCTGGCTGACCTCGTCACTCGCCGTGAAGTGCAGGAAGTCGCCCAGCGCCAGGACCTGCGTCGTTGCGGTAGCAAGACCCAGACCCTGGACAAGATTGAAACATCCGCCGTTGAGTGAACGCAGATGAACGCGCGGCGCGCCTGCCCGATAGGAGATATTCAATGAGATTGCCGATTTACCTCGATTATTCCGCGACGACTCCAGTCGACCCGCGTGTTGCGCAGAAAATGAGCGATTGCCTGCTGATGGATGGCAACTTCGGTAACCCGGCTTCGCGCTCCCACGTCTTTGGCTGGAAAGCCGAAGAGTCGGTCGAGAACGCTCGCCGTCAGGTCGCCGATCTGGTCAATGCCGACCCGCGTGAAATCGTCTGGACCTCCGGTGCCACCGAGTCCGACAACCTGGCAATCAAAGGTGCGGCGCATTTCTACGCCACCAAAGGCAAGCACCTGATCACCAGCAAGATCGAGCACAAGGCAGTCCTCGACACCATGCGCCAACTGGAGCGCGAAGGTTTCGAAGTCACTTATCTGGAACCGACCGAAGATGGCCTGATCACTCCGGCCATGGTTGAAGCAGCGCTGCGCGAAGACACCATTCTGGTGTCGGTCATGCACGTCAACAACGAAATCGGCACCGTCAACGACATCGCTGCCATTGGCGAACTGACCCGTTCGCGCGGCGTGCTGTTCCATGTCGATGCTGCCCAGTCCACCGGCAAGGTCGAGATCGATCTGGCCAAGCTGAAAGTCGACATGATGTCCTTCTCGGCGCACAAGACCTACGGTCCTAAAGGCATCGGCGCGCTGTACGTCAGCCGCAAGCCTCGCGTGCGCATCGAAGCCACCATGCACGGTGGTGGTCATGAGCGCGGCATGCGTTCCGGTACCCTGGCGACCCACCAGATCGTTGGCATGGGTGAAGCGTTCCGCATCGCCAAAGAAGACATGGCGACCGAAAACGTGCGCATCAAGGCGCTCAGCGACCGCTTCTTCAAGCAGGTCGAGCACCTCGAAGAGCTGTACGTCAACGGTAGCCTGACTGCCCGCGTACCGCACAACCTGAACCTGAGCTTCAACTACGTCGAAGGCGAGTCGCTGATCATGGCGCTCAAGGACCTCGCGGTTTCCTCGGGTTCGGCCTGCACCTCGGCTTCGCTGGAGCCTTCGTACGTACTGCGCGCCCTGGGCCGCAACGACGAACTGGCACACAGCTCTATCCGTTTCACGTTCGGTCGTTTCACCACCGAAGAAGAAATCGACTACGCCGCGCAGAAAGTCTGCGAAGCCGTGACCAAGCTGCGTGCTCTGTCGCCGCTGTGGGACATGTTCAAGGATGGCGTCGACATCTCGAAGATCGAGTGGGCCGCACACTAATTTCAAGTCGCCACATGATGCGGCGCTTTGAAAACCGGGTTTTTGAAGTGTCGCCAGAGCGACAGTCTGATTTGATGAGGATATGAACCATGGCTTACAGCGAAAAGGTCATCGACCACTACGAGAACCCGCGCAACGTCGGCAAGATGAACGCGGAAGATCCTGATGTCGGCACCGGCATGGTCGGCGCGCCGGCGTGCGGCGACGTCATGCGTCTGCAGATCAAGGTCAACGAGCAGGGCATCATCGAAGACGCCAAGTTCAAGACTTACGGCTGCGGCTCTGCCATCGCTTCCAGCTCCCTGGCCACCGAGTGGATGAAGGGCAAGACACTGGACGAAGCTGAAACCATCAAAAACACCCAGCTGGCTGAAGAACTGGCGCTGCCGCCGGTCAAGATCCACTGCTCGGTACTCGCCGAAGACGCCATCAAGGCCGCCGTTCGCGATTACAAGCAGAAGAAAGGTCTGCTCTAAGCAGTCAGCTTGCGACAAGTCACTTGCGTGAAGTAAGGAGTTCCGATGGCTATCAGCATGACCGAAGCGGCCGCCAACCACGTACGTCGTTCCCTCGAAGGGCGCGGCAAGGGTGATGGCATTCGCCTGGGTGTCCGCACTACAGGTTGCTCGGGCCTTGCCTATGTGCTCGAGTTCGTCGACGAACCGGAAAGCGAAGACACCGTGTTCGAACAGCATGGCGTCAAGGTGATCATCGATCCCAAGAGCCTGGTTTACCTGGACGGCACCGAGCTGGATTTCGTCAAGGAAGGGTTGAACGAGGGCTTCAAGTTCAACAACCCCAACTCGCGCGGTGAATGCGGCTGCGGCGAAAGCTTCAACGTCTGAGGCTTATTGTGGGTACTCCTTGTCATTTCGCTTTGTTCGATCTGCAGCCGGGCTTTACGCTGGACCTCGATCTGCTGGCCACCCGCTATCGCGAGCTTGCCCGCGGCGTGCACCCCGACCGTTTCGCTGACGCTTCCGAGCGTGAGCAACGTGTCGCGCTGGAGCGCTCGGCAGCCTTGAATGACGCCTACCAGACGCTGAAAAGCGCGCCGAAACGCGCGCGTTATCTGCTGGCGCTCAAGGGTGAGGTTCCGCTGGAGGTCACCGTTCACGATCCCGATTTCCTGATGCAGCAGATGCAGTGGCGCGAAGAGCTCGAAGATCTGCAGGATGAAGCGGATCTGGACGGCGTCGCGACCTTCAAGCGGCGCCTCAAGGCGGCTCAGGAAAACCTGAACGAAAGCTTCGCGGCCTGTTGGGACGATGCTGTACAGCGTGAGCAGGCCGAACGGTTGATGCGCCGCATGCAGTTCCTCGACAAGCTCTCTTACGAAGTGCGCCAGCTGGAAGAGCGCCTCGACGATTAACCCCGCGTCGCCCCTGGGCGGCGCGCCAGTGATATCAGAACAGCAATGGCTCTACTGCAGATCGCCGAACCCGGCCAAAGTCCAAAACCTCATCAGCGTCGTCTGGCCGTCGGGATCGATCTCGGCACCACCAACTCGCTGGTCGCTGCGCTGCGCAGCGGTATCAGTGAACCGCTGCCGGATGCAGACGGTGCAGTCATTCTGCCGTCGGCCGTGCGCTATCACGCCGACCGCGTGGAAGTCGGCCAGTCGGCCAAAGACGCCGCCGCCACCGATCCGCTGAACACCATTATTTCGGTCAAGCGCCTGATGGGGCGCGGCATCGCCGACGTGAAGCACCTCGGCGAACAGCTGCCGTACCGCTTTATCGGTGGCGAGTCGCACATGCCGTTCATCGAGACCGTGCAGGGCGCGAAAAGCCCGGTGGAGGTCTCGGCAGACATTCTGAAAGTGCTACGTCAGCGCGCTGAAGCGACTCTGGGTGGCGATCTGGTGGGGGCGGTGATCACCGTGCCGGCCTATTTCGACGACGCGCAGCGCCAGGCCACCAAGGACGCAGCCAAGCTGGCTGGCCTGACCGTATTGCGCCTGCTCAACGAGCCGACCGCCGCGGCGGTGGCCTATGGTCTGGACCAAAACGCCGAAGGCGTCGTGGCCATTTATGACCTGGGCGGCGGTACCTTCGATATCTCCATCCTGCGCCTGACTGGCGGTGTCTTCGAAGTCATGGCTACTGGCGGCGACAGTGCCTTGGGCGGCGACGATTTCGACCACGCCATTGCCAGCTGGATCATCAGCGAAGCCGGCCTGTCCGACGATCTCGATCCGGCTGCCCAGCGCAGCCTGATGCAGACGGCCTGTGCGGCCAAAGAGGCGCTGACCGACACTGATTCGGTCGATGTCGTGCACGGTGCATGGCGTGGTGTGTTGACCCGCGCGGCCTTCAACGAGCTGATCGAACCGATGATTGCGCGCAGCCTCAAGGCTTGCCGCCGTGCGGTGCGTGATTGCGGCATCGAGTTGGACGAAGTCGAGGCAGTGGTCATGGTCGGTGGTTCGACCCGTGTTCCGCGTGTGCGTGAAGCCGTTGGCGAGCTGTTCGGTCGTCAGCCGCTGACCTCGATCGACCCTGATCAGGTGGTCGCCATCGGTGCGGCGATCCAGGCCGATACTCTGGCCGGCAACAAGCGCGACGGCGGCGAACTGCTGCTGCTCGATGTGATTCCGCTGTCCCTCGGTCTTGAGACCATGGGCGGCCTGATGGAAAAGGTGATTCCGCGCAACACCACGATTCCGGTGGCCCGTGCGCAGGAGTTCACCACTTACAAAGACGGCCAGTCGGCGATGATGATTCACGTGCTGCAAGGTGAGCGTGAATTGATCAGCGACTGCCGTTCCCTGGCCCGTTTCGACCTGCGTGGCATTCCGGCGATGGTGGCCGGTGCGGCGAAGATTCGCGTGACGTTCCAGGTCGATGCCGACGGTCTGCTGAGCGTTTCCGCTCGCGAACTGGCCTCGGGCGTCGAATCCAGCATTCAGGTCAAGCCGTCCTATGGCCTGACCGACGGCGAAATCACCCGCATGCTCAAGGATTCCTTCCAGTACGCCGGCGACGACAAGGTTGCCCGTGCGCTGCGGGAGCAGCAGGTTGATGCCCAGCGTCTGCTGGAGGCGGTCGAAGGTGCCTTGCAGGCCGACGGCGAGCGTCTGCTCGATGCCGAAGAGCGCATGGTCATCGAAATGCAGATGGACGAACTTCGTGAATTGATGAAGGGCACCGACGGTCTGGCGATCGAGCAACAGACCAAGCGTCTGTCGCAGGTCACCGACGCATTCGCCGCCCGCCGCCTGGACTCGACGGTGAAAGCCGCCCTGGCAGGACGCAACCTGAATGAGATTGAGGAATAACTGATGCCGCAGGTGATTTTTCTGCCCCACCACGAATTTTGCCCGGACGGGCTGGTGGTCGAGGCTGAGGAGGGTGTCTCTATCCTCGAACTGGCTCACGAACACCACATCGAGATGGAAAGTGCCTGTGGCGGCGTCTGCGCCTGCACCACCTGTCACTGCATCATCCGCGAAGGTTTCAATTCGCTGGAAGAGGCCGACGAGCTGGAAGAAGACTATCTTGATCGTGCGTGGGGCCTGGAAGCGCAGTCGCGTCTGGCCTGTCAGGCCAAGGTCGGCAAGGAAGACCTGACCGTCGAAATCCCGAAATATTCGCTCAACCACGCCGCCGAAGCGCCGCACTGATCGAGAAGCTGTCATGAGTTACGGATGGAATGATGTACAGCGCATTGCCGAAGAACTGGCCGAAGCCAAGCCGGGCGTCGACCCGTATTCGGTGAATTTCGTCGAGCTTCAGCAGTGGATCAAGGCGTTGCCGGATTTTGACGACGCCTCGGGTCGGGTCGGCGAGAAGGTCCTGGAAGCGGTCCAGACCCTTTGGGCCGATGAAATAGACTGATCATCTTTGCAAGTTAGGCAATACAACAGAACCCGCGTATAATTCGCGGGTTTAATTTTTCGCAACAATCACTGTTTCTGGAGTTTCACATGGCTGTTCAACGTACTTTCTCGATCATCAAGCCTGACGCCGTTGCTAAAAACGTAATCGGCGAGATCACCACCCGTTTCGAAAAAGCCGGTCTGCGCGTCGTGGCTTCGAAACTGAAGCAACTGTCCAAGGCCGAAGCAGAAGGTTTCTACGCTGAGCACAGCGCTCGTGGCTTCTTCGGTGACCTGGTTGCCTTCATGACTTCCGGTCCGGTTGTCGTTCAGGTTCTGGAAGGCGAAAACGCCATCCTGAAAAACCGCGAACTGATGGGCGCTACCAACCCTAAAGAAGCTGCTGCCGGCACCATCCGCGCTGACTTCGCCGAGTCCATCGACGCCAACGCCGTTCACGGTTCGGACTCCGAAGCTGCTGCTGCCCGCGAAATCGCTTACTTCTTCGCTGCTACCGAGGTAACCACTCGCTAAGCTGCTGCCGCGAGTGAAGGTGAATCCCCATGACTGAAACAACTGGCAAAATCAACCTGTTGGGTCTGACCCAGCCGGAAATGGAAAAATTCTTCGAGTCGATCGGGGAGAAACGCTTCCGCGCCGGTCAGGTCATGAAGTGGATTCACCATTATGGCGTCGATAACTTCGACGCCATGACCAACGTCGGCAAGGCGCTGCGCGAGAAGCTCGAACGCCGTGCCGAAATCCGCGGTCCGGAAGTCGTCAGCGAGGACATCTCCAGCGATGGCACCCGTAAATGGGTGGTGCGCGTGGCGTCCGGCAGCTGCGTCGAGACCGTGTACATCCCGCAAGGCAAGCGCGGCACCCTGTGTGTCTCGTCCCAGGCGGGCTGCGCGCTGGATTGCAGTTTCTGCTCCACCGGCAAGCAAGGCTTCAACAGCAACCTCACCGCCGCCGAAGTCATCGGCCAGGTGTGGATTGCCAACAAATCCTTTGGCAGTATCCCGGCCACCATCGACCGCGCGATTACCAACGTGGTGATGATGGGCATGGGCGAGCCATTGCTCAATTTCGACAATGTCGTGGCGGCCATGCATCTGATGATGGATGACCTGGGCTACGGCATTTCCAAGCGCCGGGTGACCCTGTCCACCTCCGGCGTGGTGCCGATGATCGATGAGCTGGCCAAGCACATCGACGTTTCGCTGGCCCTGTCGCTGCACGCGCCGAACGACGCGCTGCGCAACCAGCTGGTGCCGATCAACAAGAAGTACCCGCTTTCGGTCCTGCTCGAATCGTGCCGCAACTACATGTCGGCGCTGGGCGAGAAGCGCGTGCTGACCGTCGAGTACACCCTGCTCAAGGACGTCAACGACCGTCCGGAGCACGCAGTCGAGATGATCGAACTGCTCAAGGACACGCCGTGCAAGATCAACCTGATCCCGTTCAACCCGTTCCCGCATTCGGGCTACGAGCGGCCGAGCAACAACGCGATCCGGCGTTTCCAGGATCTGCTGCATAACGCCGGCTACAACGTCACTGTCCGCACCACCCGTGGCGAAGACATCGACGCCGCCTGCGGCCAGTTGGTCGGACAGGTCATGGACCGCACTCGCCGCAGCGAGCGCTATATCGCCGTGCGCGAACTCAGCGCCGAGGCCGATGAGGCTCAAGTCGCTGTGGCTCGCAACTGACTGCGAATTTGACTGAGAGGATCTCTATGTCCCTGCGCGCTGCGCTGATGCTGTGTTCTGCAACGTTGCTCGCAGCCTGTGTGTCCACCGGCAACGTCGATCCGCTGAGTACCGGCAAGGGACGTGAAGAGGCGCGCCAGGCCTATGTGCAACTGGGCCTGGGCTATCTGCAGCAAGGGCAGATGGAGCGCGCCAAGGCGCCGCTGAAGAAGGCGCTGGAGCTGGACGGTTCCGATGCCGATGCCAACGCCGCCCTTGCGTTGGTCTTTCAGACTGAACTTGAACCGGAACTGGCCAATCAGTATTACGGCAAGGCGCTGTCCGCTCGTCCCAAGGATGCGCGAATCCTCAACAACTACGGCGGTTTCCTTTACGAGCAAAAACGCTACAAGGAAGCCTACGCGCGCTTTGAACAGGCCGCCGATGATAACCTTTACGCCGAACGCGCCCGGGTCTTCGAAAACCTGGGGATGACCTCGCTGAAGCTGGGCGACCGCGACAAGGCGCTGGAACATTTCAACAAGGCCTTGCGGCTTGATCGTCAACAACCTCGCGCATTGCTGGAAATGGCTGAGTTGTCTTACGAAGACAGGCATTATGTGCCGGCGCGTGACTACTATGACCGTTTCAGCCAGTTGAGCCAGCAGAATGCACGCAGCCTGTTGCTGGGTACGCGGTTGGCGAAGATCTACGACGATCGCGACAAGGCAGCCAGTTATGGCCTGCAACTCAAAAGACTCTATCCCGGTACGCCGGAATATCAGCAATACCTGTCGGAGCAAAGATGAAAGCGGCGCATCCTGAAGTTGTAGCAGCCAATCGCTCGAATCCTGGCGAAACCTTGCGTCAGGCACGCGAGAGCAAAAACTGGTCGCTGCCCGATGTGGCGTTGAGGCTGAACCTCACCGCGACTTCCCTGGGGTATCTGGAAGCCGGCGAATTCGAAAAGCTCCCTGGCCATACCTTTGCCCGGGGTTATATCCGTGCCTACGCCAAACTGCTGGGCCTGGAACAGGCTACGCTGGTCAATGACTTCGACCAGTACACCGGCACCGACGGCAAAGGCAGCAACGTTCACGCGCTGGGTCGTATCGAAGAGCCGGTGCGGCTGTCGCACAACATCCTGCGCATTGTCAGCCTGCTGCTGCTGGTCGCCTTGATCGGCGGCGGTTTCGTGCTGTGGCAGGATCAGACCGGTCAGCGCGGCAAGGAGCCGACCAGCCTGGGCATGGAACACGTCGAAGTCGAAAGCGCCGACGGCACCACGCAGATTCATCCGCTCGACGAACCGGAAGACCAGCCTGCCGCAGAAGCGCAGAATGGCAATCAGGCGTCGCTGCCGCTGAACAATGCTGCGCCTGCACCGACCACTGAAGCACCGGTTGTACCGACTCCGGCACCGACTGCTGCCGCTCCGGCGACACCTGCCGTACCGGCCCATGGCACGACGGCTGCACCTGCGCCCGCCACGGCAGTTGCGCCTGCACACACCGCGCCAGTGCCGACCGCGCCTGCCACTGCGGCAGTGCCTGCACCGGTTCCGACGCCGGCTCCGGCACCAACCAGCGGTGAGCCTGTTGCCGTACCGGCCGGTTTCGGCCATGTGCAGCTTCAATTCACTGCCGACTGCTGGTACCAGGTCACCGATGCCAATGGCAAAGTGCTGACCAGCGGTCTGAAACACAAGGGTGACAGCGTGGACGTCAGCGGCAAGCCGCCACTGGCCCTGCGCCTGGGCTATGCCCGTGGCGCTCAGGTCAGCTACAACGGCCAGCCGGTCGATGTCGCACCGTTTACTAGTGGCGAGACCGCTCGCCTGAAGCTGGGACAATAAGTCATGCACGGCGAATCTCCGATCAAACGTCGCGAATCTCGGAAAATCTGGGTCGGCTCGGTGCCGGTTGGCGGTGATGCGCCGATCGCGGTGCAGAGCATGACCAACAGCGACACCAACGACGTCGCTGCAACCGTCGCACAGATCAACCGTCTGGAAGCCGCGGGCGTGGACATCGTCCGCGTCTCCGTGCCGGACATGGACGCTGCCGAGGCGTTCGGACGCATCAAGCAACTGGTCAAGGTGCCGCTGGTCGCCGACATTCATTTCGACTACAAGATCGCCTTGCGCGTGGCCGAATTGGGTGTCGACTGTCTGCGCATCAATCCGGGCAACATCGGTCGTGAAGACCGTGTGCGCGCGGTGGTTGATGCCGCCCGTGACCGCGGCATCCCGATCCGTATCGGCGTCAACGCCGGGTCGCTGGAAAAAGACCTGCAGAAGAAATACGGCGAGCCTACGCCGGCGGCGCTGGTCGAGTCGGCGCTGCGCCATGTCGAACACCTCGACCGGCTGGATTTCCAGGACTTCAAGGTCAGCGTCAAGGCGTCCGACGTGTTCATGGCGGTGGAAGCCTATCGCCTGCTGGCCAAACAAATTGTCCAGCCGCTGCACCTCGGGATTACCGAAGCGGGTGGATTGCGCTCGGGCACGGTGAAATCGGCCGTCGGCCTAGGTATGCTGCTGGCCGAAGGCATCGGCGACACCATCCGTATTTCGCTGGCTGCCGATCCTGTCGAGGAAGTGAAAGTCGGTTACGACATCCTCAAGTCGCTGCACCTGCGTTCCCGTGGCATCAACTTCATCGCCTGCCCGAGCTGCTCGCGGCAGAACTTCGATGTGGTCAAGACCATGAACGAGCTGGAAGGGCGCCTTGAAGACCTGCTGGTGCCGCTCGATGTGGCGGTGATCGGCTGTGTGGTCAACGGTCCCGGCGAAGCCAAGGAAGCCCATATCGGCTTGACCGGTGGCACGCCGAACCTGATCTACATCGACGGCAAGCCTTCGCAAAAGCTGACCAATGACAACCTTGTGGACGAGCTTGAACGCCTGATCCGCGAGAAAGCGGCCGAGAAGGCCCAGGCCGACGCAGCGCTGATCGTTCGCGGCTAACCCAGTTTCCAAGGAATTTTTGTGAGTAAGTCTCTGCAAGCCATCCGTGGCATGAACGACATCCTGCCGGACCAGACGCCGCTGTGGCGCTACTTCGAAGGCACCGTATCGCGTCTGCTGGACAACTACGGCTATCGCCAGATCCGCATGCCGATCGTCGAATTCACCGACCTGTTCAAACGCTCCATCGGCGAAGTCACCGACATCGTCGAAAAAGAGATGTACACCTTCGCCGACCGCAACGGCGACTCGCTGACCCTGCGCCCTGAAGGCACGGCGGCCTGCGTGCGCGCGGTGCTGGAACATGGCATCACCGGCGGCGGTCAGGTGCAGAAACTGTGGTACATCGGCCCGATGTTCCGCCACGAACGTCCGCAGAAAGGCCGTTATCGCCAGTTCCACCAGATCGGCTGCGAAGTGTTCAACCTCGACGGTCCGGACATCGACGCCGAACTGATCGTGCTGACCTGGCGCCTGTGGGGCCTGCTGGGCATCCGCAACGCGGTCAAGCTTGAGCTCAACAGCCTGGGCACCAGTGAAGCCCGTGCGCGCTATCGCGATGCGTTGGTCGAATTCCTCTCGGCTCGTCTGGACCAACTGGACGAAGACAGCCAGCGCCGTCTGAAGACCAACCCGCTGCGCGTGCTGGACACCAAGCATCCGGAAACCCAGGCCGTTCTGGTCGATGCGCCGAAGCTGGCAGATTACCTGGACGAAGAGTCGCGCGTTCACTTCGAAGGTCTGAAAGCGCGTCTGGACGCCGCTGGCATCCCTTACGTGATCAACCCGAAACTGGTGCGTGGCCTGGATTACTACAGCAAGACCGTGTTCGAGTGGGTCACCGACCAGCTCGGCGCCCAGGGCACCGTCTGTGCCGGTGGCCGTTACGACGGTCTGGTCGAGCAGATGGGCGGCAAACCGACCCCAGGCGTCGGTTTCGCCATGGGCATCGAGCGTCTGGTGCTGCTGCTGGAAACCCTGCAGCAGGTGCCGGAAGAGATCTCGCGCACCATCGACGTGTATGTCTGCGCTTTCGGCGAAGCGGCCGAACTGGCAGCGCTGGCCTTGTCCGAGCGCCTGCGTGACGAATCGCCGAACCTTCGCCTGCAGGTCAACGCCGGGGCTGGCAGCTTCAAGAGCCAGTTCAAGAAGGCTGACAAGAGCGGCGCATTGTATGCGCTGATCCTCGGTGATGAGGAACTGGCTCGCAAGGAAGTGGGCGTCAAGCCACTGCGCGGCCAGGGCGAGCAACAAGACATTGCCTGGGATGCGCTGTCCGCACACCTGGCCGCCTGCATCCAGCAGGGCTGAAGCCGAATAACAAGCGATTAGCGAAAGCGAATAGGAGTATTGGGGTGTCGAGTAGCGATGAAGAACAACTGGCCGCGGTAAAGGACTGGTGGCAGCGTAACGGCAAGCCATTGGTCACCGGTGGTCTGATCGCAGTGATCGTAGTGTTGGGCTGGCAGTTCTGGCACCGCTATCAGAACAGCCAGGCACAAGGTGCATCGGCCCTCTATCAGCAACTGCTGGAAACGGCGTTGACCCCGAGTGGTCAGGCCGATGCCGGTCGCGTGGCGGAAATCTCCGGCAAACTGAAAAGCGAGTTCGGTGGCAGCGCATACGCCCAGTACGGCAGCCTGTTCGTGGCCAAGGTCGCGGTGGACACCGGCAAACTCGATGACGCTGCCAACGAGCTGAAAAGCGTGACCGACAAGCCGGCCAACGCCACCCTGGGCGAAATCGCCCGTCAGCGTCTGGCCCGTGTTCTCGCGGCGCAGAACAAGGCTGAAGATGCCCTGAAGCTGCTCGACGGTCAGGCCGACAAGGCCTTTGCCGCCAGCCGTGAAGAGCTGCGTGGCGACCTGCTGGTTCAGCTGGGTCGTACCGATGACGCGTACGCTGCATACAAGAAGGCCAAGGCTGCGCTGTCCGAAGAGGCGGCTGTCGGTGGTCTGCAAATGAAGCTCGACGATCTGGCGAAAGGGGATGCGTGACGTGATTCGTTGGAAACATGCAGCATTGCTGGCTCTGGCCATTCTGGCCGCGGGTTGCAGCAGCAACAGCAAAAAGGAATTGCCGCCGGCCGAGCTGACCGACTTCAAAGAAGAAGTAGTCCTGCAGAAGCTGTGGAGCCGTTCGGTCGGTGACGGCCAGGGTGACATCTACAACATCCTGGTTCCGGCCATCGACGGCGAGAACATCTACGCTGCCGACGCCAACGGTCTGGTCATGGCCATCAACCGCAACAGCGGTGACGTGGTCTGGAAGAAAGAACTCGAACAGCCGGTTTCCGGCGCTGTCGGTGTCGGTTCCGGTCTGGTCATGCTCGGCACCCTGCGTGGTGAAGTGATCGTTCTGGATCAGGCCACCGGCGAGCAGAAGTGGAAAGCCAAGGCGACCAGCGAAGTGCTGTCGGCACCGGCCACCAACGGTGACGTGGTGGTTGCGCAGACCCAGGACGACCGTGTGATCGGTTACGACGCCACCACCGGTGACCGTCGCTGGATCTACGAAAGCAGCCCTGCGGTACTGACCCTGCGTGGTACTGGCGCACCGCTGGTCAACGGCCGTCTGGCCTTTGCCGGCCTGTCGACCGGCAAGGTCGTTGCGCTGGACACCTCCAACGGCGTGCCGGTGTGGGAACAACGCGTAGCGATCCCGCAAGGTCGCTCGGAGCTGGACCGTGTCGTCGATATCGACGGCGGTCTGCTGCTGTCCAACGGCACCCTGTACGTCGCGACCTATCAGGGGCGCGTTGCCGGTCTGGAAATGCAGAGCGGTCGTGTCCTGTGGCAGCGTGATGCTTCCAGCTACTCGGGCGTTGCCCAGGGCTTCGGCAGCGTCTACGTGTCGCTGGCCAACGGCACCGTGGAAGGCGTCGACGAGCGTTCGTCCACCGGTCTGTGGAGCAACGAATCGCTGGCCCGTCGCCAGTTGGGTGCACCGGAGGTGTTCTCCAGCTACGTGGCAGTCGGCGACATGGAAGGCTACCTGCACCTGCTCAGCCAGGTCGACGGTCACTTCGTGGGCCGGGAAAAGATCGACAGCGACGGCCTGCGTGCGCGTCCGCTGGTCTCGGGCAACACCATTTATGTCTTCGGCAACAGCGGCAAGCTGGAAGCGCTGACGATCAAGTAGTGGCTGTCTATGCTTGAGGGGGCCATCACCGGCTTTCCTCTGGCGGCCCCGCACTGTCGGGGCCTGCGACACTTTTGGTGTCGCTCCGAACTCCGGCCGCTGCCTTGCAGCGGCTTTTGTATTTTCTGAAATAACGAAGTGGAGAGCCGCATGGTTCCCGTAATCGCCCTGGTGGGTCGACCGAACGTCGGCAAGTCCACCTTGTTCAACCGCCTGACCCGTAGTCGCGACGCCATCGTCGGCGACCTGTCCGGTCTGACCCGGGATCGCCAGTACGGTGAGGCCAAGTGGCAAGGGCGTTCCTATATCGTGATCGACACCGGCGGTATCTCCGGCGACGAGCATGGCATGGACGAAAAAATGGCCGAGCAGTCGCTGCTGGCCATCGAAGAAGCCGATGTGGTGCTGTTCCTGGTGGACGCCAAGGTCGGCTTCACCGCTGCCGACCAGATGATCGGCGAGCACCTGCGCAAGCGCAACAAGACCTCTTACGTGATCGCCAACAAGGTCGACAACATCGACCCGGACATGGCTCGCGCCGAGTTCAGCCCGCTGGGCATGGGCGATGCGATCCCGATTGCCGGCGCCCACGGTCGTGGCATTTCGCAGATGCTGGAAATCACCCTCGGCGGCTTCCCCAAGGATGCCGATGAGGTCGAGGAAGGCGAAGAAGAGGACGTCGCCGAGGGCGAGGAAGCCAAGCGCATTCCAGGCCCGAGCGAGAAAGATGGCATCAAGATCGCCATTATCGGTCGTCCGAACGTCGGCAAGTCGACCCTGGTCAACCGCATGCTCGGTGAAGACCGGGTCATCGTCTACGATCAGCCAGGCACCACCCGCGACAGTATCTACATCCCGTTCGAGCGCAACGAAGAGAAGTACACGCTGATCGACACCGCCGGTGTGCGCAAGCGCGGCAAGATCCACGAGGAAGTCGAAAAGTTCTCGGTGGTGAAGACCCTGCAGGCGATCAAGGACGCCAACGTGGTGATCTTCGTCATGGACGCCCGCGAAGGCGTGGTCGACCACGACCTCAACCTGCTCGGCTTCGCGCTGGAAGCCGGCCGTGCGCTGGTCATCGCCCTGAACAAATGGGACGGCATGGAGCCAAGCGAGCGTGATTACGTGAAGACCGAATTGCAGCGCCGGCTGTTCTTCGTCGACTTCGCCGACATTCACTTCATCTCCGCGCTGCACGGCACTGGCGTCGGTAACCTGTACCAGTCGGTGCAGGCATCGTTCAAATCGGCGGTCACCCGCTGGCCGACCAGCCGTCTGACCCAGATCCTCGAAGACGCCGTCAGCGAGCACCAGCCACCGATGGTCAACGGTCGCCGGATCAAGCTGCGTTACGCTCACTTGGGCGGTGCCAACCCGCCGCTGATCGTGATCCACGGCAACCAGGTCGAGAAGGTGCCGAAGTCGTACATTCGTTACCTGGAGAACACTTATCGCCGTGTACTCAAGCTGGTCGGTACGCCGATCCGCATCGAGTTCAAGGGCGGTGAAAACCCGTACGAGGGCAACAAGAACACGCTGACCGACCGCCAGGTCAACAAGAAGCGTCGTTTGATGTCGCACCACAAGAAAGCCGAGAAGAAGCGCAAGGACAAGCGTTGATTCTGTAAGGGACTTTCTTCGAAAAGGCGCCAATGGCGCCTTTTTTTGTATTCACAATTCGGGCTATTCTGCGAGTCCCCGTGCCGTTCAGGAGCCGGGTGTGGAGCAGGAAAACCCTATGATCACCAGCAAATTACCGAACGTTGGCACCACCATTTTCACCGTGATGTCCCAGCTTGCCGCTGATACCGGGGCAATCAATCTGTCCCAGGGTTTTCCCGATTTCGACGGGCCCGAAGCGCTGCGTGAAGCCCTCTGTCGTCACACCATGGACGGCCACAACCAGTACGCACCGATGGCCGGCCTGCCGGCATTGCGCGAGCAGGTCGCGGCCAAGATCGCCCGCTCCTATGGCCGTCAGGTCAATCTCGACAGCGAAGTCACCATTACCCCCGGTGCCACCCATGGCATCTTCTGTGCGATCCAGACCGTGGTGCGTGCCGGTGACGAAGTCATTGTCTTCGACCCAAGCTATGACAGCTACGAGCCATCCGTCGAACTGGCCGGTGGCCGCTGCGTACACGTACAGCTCAAGGACGGTGAATTCTCCATTGACTGGGAGAAGCTGTCCGCTGCGCTGAGCCCGCGCACTCGCATGATCATCATCAACACCCCACACAATCCCAGCGGCGCCCTGATCAGCCGGGGCGAGCTGGACCAACTGGCGGCGTTGATCCGTGACCGCGACATCTATCTGGTCAGCGACGAAGTCTACGAACACCTGGTGTTCGACGGCGTGAAACACGCGAGCGTGCTGGGTCATGACGAGCTGTACCAGCGTGCATTCGTGGTCAGCTCGTTCGGCAAGACCTATCACGTCACCGGCTGGAAAACCGGCTACGTGGTGGCGCCACCGGCGCTCACCGCCGAAATGCGCAAGATTCACCAGTTCGTCGGCTTCTGCGGCGTGACCCCGTTGCAATGGGCGCTGGCCGATTTCATGGCCGCCTGCCCGCAGCATGTCGAGGAACTGCCGGCGTTCTATCAGGCCAAGCGCGATTTCTTCTGTGATCGTCTGGAGTCGTCGCGTTTCACCTTCACCCGTGCCGCTGGCACCTATTTCCAGCTGGTGGATTATTCGCAGATCCGTCCCGACCTGAACGATATCGAGATGTCGCTGTGGATGACCCGCGAGCATGGCGTGGCGAGCATCCCGCCGTCTGTGTTCTATCAGAATCCGCCCGAAGGCCAGCGCCTGATTCGGCTGTGCTTCCCCAAGCGTGAGGAGACGTTGCGTCTGGCAGCGGAGAAACTATGCGCGATCTGAGTCAACTGCCCAACCTGAACCTTGCCCTGGTGCAGACCACATTGGTCTGGCACGACGCCAAGGCCAACCATGCGCATTTCGAAGAGCTGCTGGAGCAGGCGCGCGGCGCCGATCTGGTGATTCTGCCGGAGATGTTCACCACCGGTTTCTCCATGGATTCCGAGACCCTGGCCGAGCCGGAAAACGGTGTGACCAGCAAATGGCTGCTGGCCCAGGCCAAGCGTCTGAATGCCGTGGTGACGGGCAGCGTGATCGTCCGCGCCGCCGATGGCAGCCACCGCAACCGCCTGCTTTGGGCGCGCCCGGATGGCGAGTTGCTGCACTACGACAAGCGTCACCTGTTCCGCATGGCAGGCGAGCATGAGCATTACAGCCCTGGCGAGCGTCAGGTGCAGTTCGAACTCAACGGCTGGCGGATTCGTCCGCTGATCTGCTACGACCTGCGTTTCCCGGTCTGGAGCCGTGGAGTACAGGACACCGATCTGCTGCTGTACACCGCCAACTGGCCGGGCGCTCGCCGTCAGCACTGGAATCGTCTGCTGCCAGCGCGGGCCATCGAGAACCTCTGCTACGTCGCGGCGGTCAATCGGGTTGGCACTGACGGCAAGGGCTTTGCCTACACCGGGGACAGCCAGGTCGTGGACTTTCAGGGGGAGAGCCTGCTCAACATCGGCGAGGCTGACGGTGTGTTCCAGATCAGCCTGTCGGCCGAAAGCCTGGCGGCGTACCGACAGAAATTCCCGGCATATCTCGACGCCGATACATTCGAGATACACTAAGTTCATAGAGTTTGCGGGGGCGCCGGTCGATAGCCTTGTACCAGAACAGGAGACCGGTATGACTACCATCAACGCATCTTCATTGAACTCGTACGCCAGCAGCTTCACCGTCGCGGTCAAAAAAGACGCCACGGTGAGCACCGACGACAGCGACACGTCGACCAGCACCGCCGCCTCGACCTCCACCTCAGCCAGCGGCGCGGCAGGTGGTGCTGCAGCGGCGGGCGGCGCAGGCGGCAACTCCAGCACTTCCAGCGAAAGCGAACAGGCGATCGAGAAGCTGGAGCAGCAGATCAAGGAAACCGAAAAGCGTCTGCAAGAGCAGGAACAGCAACTGGCCGCGGCTCAAGCGGGTAGCGGCTCGAAAGACGAAAAGTCGCAGCAGGTCATGGCCATTCAGGGCCAGATTTCCACGACCTCCGCGACCCTGGCCACCCAGGAAGCGGCGCTGGCGCAACTGCAGAAGTCCGGCAGCATCAACACCACCGCCTGATTCACTGATCCGAAACTCACGCTCCATGACTGCGGTCGTGGGGCGTTTGCGTGCGCGCCTGACAGATGGACTTCAGTTCTTTGTAAGCCAGCCGATACAAGGTGCACTTAACAGGAGTTCATCATGACAACGATCAATGTCGGTTCCTTGAGCGCGTACTCCAGCACTTTTACGGCTGGCTTCAAGAATGACGAGTCCACCAAAAGCGAGGCAGTGACGGCCAGCGCCAACCTGAGCGGGGCAGTGCCTGAGAGCAAATCCTCCACGGTGGGCAGCACCACTCGTGAGCAGATGATCAAGCAGTTGCAGGAGCAGATCAAAGAAGTGCAGAAGACACTTCAGGAGCAGCAGAAGCGTCTGGCGGCAGTACAGCACAGCAAGCTGTCAGAGCAGGAAAAGGCTCAACAGGCAGCGGCTATCTCTCAGCAGATTGCCAACACCACTTCGCAGTTGATGGCGTTGCAGGCATCGCTGCTGGAACTGATGAAAGGCACGGTCAACACCACGGCCTGACATAAAAAAGCCCCGACAGATTCGGGGCTTTTTTATGGGTGGTGCGCGAACCCCTTGTAGGAGTTGGTTTGTCCTGCGAGCGGCTGCGCAGCAGTCGTAAAGTCGTTAAACGGTGTGTGTCAGGTAAAACACATACACAGGATTTACGACGACTCCGTCGCCGCTCGCAGGGCAAGCCAGCTCCTACAGGTGCAGGCAGCTGGCGTCATCCTGCGCTTAGTATCAGGCGGCTTTTGCTGCCTCGTCCGCTTGCAGCAGGCCACGGTTCAGGGCGCTGAAGAGCGCCTTGAAGCTGGCGGTGGTGATGTTTTCGTCGATACCGACGCCGTGCACCGCACGATCACCGTTCACCCGCAGTTCGATGTAGGCAGCGGCCTTGGCCGTGGTGCCTGCGCCGATGGCGTGCTCGTTGTAGTCCATGATCTCCGCCTGAACTGGCAGGCCGGCGACCAGTGCTTCCAGCGCGCCGTTGCCCTTGCCGCGCCAGTGCAGGTTGCTCTCGCCGTCACCCTTGCCGGTGACTTCGACTTCCACGGCGCTGTGGCCGTTTTCTTCCTGCAGACGGTGGCTGACCAGTGCGTACGGCTTGTTGGCTTGCAGATATTCACGCTTGAACAGCGAGTAGATCTGCTGCGCGGTCATTTCCAGGCCCAGACGGTCGGTTTCGCCCTGAACCACCTGGCTGAATTCGATCTGCATGCGGCGTGGCAGGGAGATGCCGTATTCCTGTTCCAGCAGATAGGTGATGCCGCCCTTGCCGGACTGGCTGTTGACGCGGATGACCGCCTCGTAGCTGCGGCCGATGTCGGCCGGATCGATCGGCAGATAAGGCACTTCCCACAGCGCGTCGGCTTTCTGCTGGGTGAAGCCCTTGCGGATGGCGTCCTGGTGCGAGCCGGAGAACGCGGTGTGGACCAGGTCGCCAACGTACGGATGGCGTGGGTGCACCGGAATCTGGTTGCACTCTTCGACGACCTTGCGCACGCCGTCGATGTCGGAGAAGTCCAGTTGCGGGTCCAGACCCTGGGTGTACATGTTCAGGGCCACGGTCACCAGGTCAACGTTACCGGTACGTTCGCCGTTGCCGAACAGGCAGCCTTCGACGCGGTCGGCGCCAGCCATCAGGCCCAGTTCGGTCGCGGCAACACCGGTGCCACGGTCGTTGTGGGTGTGCAGGCTGATGATCACGCTGTCACGACGAGTGATGTTGCGGCAGAACCATTCGATCTGGTCGGCGTAGACGTTCGGGGTGGCAACTTCAACGGTGGCCGGCAGGTTGAGGATCACTTTGTTCTGCGGGGTGGCGTTCCACACTTCGATGACGGCGTCGCAGACTTCCTTGGCGAACTCCATCTCGGTAGCGCTGAAGGTTTCCGGCGAGTATTCGAACTGCCACTGAGTCTCAGGCTGCTGGGCGGCGTATTTGACGAACAGCTTGGCCGCATTGACCGCGATTTCCTTCACGCCGGCCTGGTCCTGATTGAACACGATACGGCGGAACGACGGGGATGTGGCGTTGTACAGGTGGACGATGGCCTTCTTGGCGCCGCGCAGCGATTCGAAGGTGCGCGCGATCAGGTCTTCACGGGCCTGGGTCAGCACCTGAATGGTGGTGTCATCCGGGATGTGGCCGTCTTCGATCAGGGTGCGGACGAAGTCGAAGTCGGTCTGCGAAGCCGAAGGGAAGGCCGCTTCGATTTCCTTGACGCCTACCTGCACCAGGGTTTTCCAGAAGCGCAGTTTCTTGACCGAATCCATTGGCTCGATCAACGACTGGTTACCGTCACGCAGGTCGGACGAGCACCAGATCGGCGCCGCAGTGATGGTCTGGGAAGGCCAGGTGCGGTCAGGCAGATCGATGGTCGGAAACGGACGGTACTTCTTCGATGGATCTTTGAGCATGGTCATGTGACGAATCCTTTTTGTACTCAGGGCCGAGAACAGGCGGCCAACCGGTTGATGCGAGAGGCGGGGTCGAGGCAGCGCGATTCAGCCTGGCAGTCGTGCGCTGACGAGCCTGAGGCAACGGTGCTGACGCAGCAGAATGAGGGTGTGAGAGGTTTTCATGTGTCCAACCGTAACCAATGAGGTGAAAGCTGGCAAGCAGTTGGAAAAATTTGAGAGAAGATTTCGAAAAATGTCGAAGGCCGAGATTTTTCAGCGGTGTGCTCGCTTCAATCGATTATTTATTGCTGAGCGGTTTTGTCTCACGCAATCCGTGGCGTGCGGTTCGTTTTCCTGTAGGCGCTGGCGTGTCCTGCAAGCGGCGGGGAATCCGTCGTAAATCCTGTGTATGCGTTTCGTCTGATCCAGCGCATTTACCGGTTTTACGACTGCTCCGCAGCCGGTCGCAGGGCAAGCCAGCTCCTACAGGTTTGCGTCAAGGCTGGAATGCGTTGATAAAGATCGCGGGATCGACCCGCGCGTCGTTGAGGCTGACGTTCCAGTGCATGTGCGGCCCGGTGGCGCGGCCTGTCGAGCCGACGCGACCTACCACGCCGCCGCGCGGCACCGCGTCGCCGACTTTCACGTCGATCTTCGACATGTGGCAGAACATGCTGATGAAACCCTGGCCATGGTCGACGAACACGGTGTTGCCGTTGAAGAAGTAGTTACCGATCAGGATGACCTTGCCGGCGGCCGGCGACTTGATCGGTGTACCCGCCGGCACTGCGAAGTCGAGGCCCGCGTGGGGATTGCGCTCTTCGCCATTGAAGAAACGACGCACACCGAACTTGCTCGACAGCGGGCCGTCGACGGGTTTGTCCAGCAGAAGATTGCTCGGAGTGCCGGGGCTGAAACTGCGATAGGCGCGGACCTGCACGTCGAGTTCCTGCTCGATGCGTTTCAAATCGTCCGGGTTCGGATTGACCTGGCGCTGGTTCTTCAGGGTGATGTGCTGTTCCGGATATTTCTTGCTGCTTACGGTAAACGGCAGGTTGCGTCCACCGCTGTTCACCTGCTGTGAAGTGCCGGGTTTGACGCTCAGCGGAATGCCGACAATCGCCAGCCAGCGCGCATCCTGATCGTTGACCACCAGCACCGGCTTGCCTTGAAAAGTGGCTTTGGGCGCTTGTGCGGCCGGGCCGAGGTCGACCACCGCCACACCGCCGGGCACCGGCTTGTTGAGCAGGCGCGAAATATAGCTGTCGGCGTAGGCCGGCAGAGACAGGCACAGGGCTAGCGCGGCGCTGGCCAGTGAGCGTGAGATAAAAGGCAGCATCGGTCAGTCCAGAAGTGAAAGGGTGACAGGCGTCAGGTGATTGTCTTCGACACGAACTTGCAGTTCGCCTTCGCCAAGCTTTGCCGTCAGGCGCTGGCCGGTCTGCGTCTGTTCGGCGGAGCGAATGGCCTTGCCGCGCTCGTCCAGCAGAATGCTGTAGCCACGGCCCAGGGTCGCCAGCGGGCTGACCACGTTGAGCGTCTGCACCTGGCTTTGCAGCTGCAGGCGACGGGTTTTGAGGTTTTCCTTGATCGCCCGTGGCAGGCGCTCGGCGAGCACCTCCAGGCGCTGACGCAGGAACGCCAGCGTGCGTCCGGGGTGTTGGGCAGCCAGGCGACTTTGCAGATGGCTCATGCGCAACTGGCGTTTGTGCATCTGTTGTTCAAAAGCGCGGCGCAGGCGCATGTCCAGATCGTCCAGACGCTGCGCACGCTGACGCAGGCGTTCACCGGGATGACGGAGGCGCCGTGAGATGCCGTCCAGGCGCAGTTGCTCGCGCATCAGCCGGTCACGCATGCGAGTGATCAGGCGGCGCTGCAGGTTCTCCACGCGGCGGTGCAGATCACTGGAGTCGGGGGCCAGCAACTCGGCTGCCGCGGAGGGCGTCGGTGCGCGCACGTCGGCGACGAAGTCACTGATCGATACGTCGGTTTCATGGCCCACTGCGCTGACAATCGGCGTCACGCAGGCATCGATGGCGCGCGCCACGGCTTCTTCGTTGAAGCACCAGAGGTCTTCCAGCGAGCCGCCGCCACGGGCCAGGATCAGCGCATCGAAGCCGCGTGCGTCGGCCAGCTTGAGGGCGCGCACGATCTGTGCGATGGCTTCACGGCCTTGCACGGCGGTGGGGATCAGCGTCAGTTCAACCTGTGGCGCGCGGCGCCGGAACACGCTGATGATGTCGCGGATCACCGCGCCAGTCGGCGAACTGATGATCCCGATCCGCTTGGGATGCTGTGGCAGTGCGACCTTGCGTTCGGTGCTGAACAGACCTTCGGCGCCGAGTTTTTCCTTGAGCGCGTCAAAGGCCAGACGCAACGCGCCATCACCGGCCGGTTCGACGGTGTCGAGGATCAACTGATAGTCGCCGCGGCCCTCGAACAGCGAAACCTTGCCGCGAACCTTGACCGCCAGACCATCCTTCAACGCCTGTCGGACCCGTGCCGCATTGCTGCGGAACAACGCGCAACGCACTTGGGCACCGCTGTCTTTGAGGGTGAAATAGACATGGCCGGATGCCGGGCGCGACAGGTTGGAAATCTCGCCCTCGACCCAGATGCTGGAGAAAACGTCTTCCAGCAGCACACGGGCACGGCCGTTGAGCTGGCTGACAGTGAGGACTTCCCGGTCGAGGCCGAGTCTGGCGAAGGGGTCTTTGATCATGGCGGGCATGATAAAGGCATTGGGGGCCGTCTGTCCTGCGCTGACATTTGCCTCGCTCCGTCGATGACATGTCATGGCAACGGTCTGTGGGAGCGAATTCATTCGCGATGCGATGTGCCAGGCAATGCCTTGGTGTCGGCTGGAATGCCCATCGCGAATGAATTCGCTCCCACAGGGTTTCAATGTCGGGTATCGAGTATGCTGTCGCGCGCTTTGCCGCCCCATCGCCCATCCATGGAGGAAACATGCTCGCCGCGCTTGCCGATGTATCGACCGCGTTCAACCAGTTGGGCCTCACGCCGCTCGACTGGCTCTTTATAGAAGGCGGTGTGATCGCTGCTTATCTGGTGTTCGCCATCGCCGGTTTTGGCACCGCACTGGTCGCCGGTCCCGTGCTGATTCACTTCATGCCGCTGTCCAGAATCATTCCGCTGTTGGTGATGCTGGATTTTCTCGCGGCATTCAGCCATTTCCTGCCGTCGCGACAGGCGGTGGTGCGGGGAGAACTGCTGCGCATGGTGCCGTGCATGGCGGTGGGTTGCACAATGGGCGTGCTGTTCCTGCTCAATCTCAAGTCCGACGTGCTGTTGCTGCTGATGGGGCTGTTTCTGATCGGCTACTCGCTGTACAGCCTCGCGGTGAAAGTGCGCCCGACCCAGCTTTCGGCGCTGTGGTCGGTGCCGATGGGCACGGTCGGTGGCCTGTTCGGGGCGCTGTTCGGCAGTGGCGGTTTTCTCTACGCGATCTATCTGAACGGCCGTCTGACTGACAAACAGCAGGCCCGTGCCACGCAGAATGCGCTGATCAGCTGCAGCACCATCGTGCGCCTGAGCCTGTTCGTGATCACCGGGGTCTATGCGCAGCTTTCCCTGCTGGTATTGGCAGTCTGCATTTTGCCGGCGATGATCGTCGGTTCGTGGGTGGGACGCCGGTTGGTGATGCGCCTGTCGCGGGAGATGTTTGTGCGGCTGGTGACCTGGATGGTGCTGATCAGTGGCATCACGTTGATCGGTCGCTACCTCGCTGGCTGACGGCCATACTTGACGTGGGCGCCGCCGGTATTAAGCTGCCGCCCCCCGATTCAACCTCAGCGACAGGCCGCCATGAACACGCAAAGCATCATCGTCCCGCAAATCTCCAGCTTTCCCGGCCACGAGCTGAAGGCGCGGGCGATCCTGCGCTGGCTGGTGAAGCTGGAAGTGGTGGAAGAGTCGATGACCACCTGCGGCCGCAGTTTCAATCGCATGGCCTATGCCATCGGCCCCGGCGCCCGGCGCTTCGTCGAAAATCCCGATGCGCTGCCGTATGGCAAGCCGGTCAACGGCCTGGAAATTGTGCTCAAGCGCTGCATCTATACACCGCAGCAGGGCTTCAAGGAGGAGGCCGGTTGCCCGGAATGCCGTCGCGAAATCGGCGAAGCGCTGTTCGACAGCCTTGAAGAATGGATGCCGCGGCACACCGACAATTTCATGTGTCCGGAATGCCGTTTTGAAGATGACATCAACGGCTTTCTGTTTCTTGATCCGTGCGGTTTTTCCAACCTGGGCTTCATTTTCAACGACTGGCTGGATGCCGGCTTCAAAGCTTCCTTTCTGGAAGAGTTCGCCGAGCGCCTTGATCGCAAGGTGTCGTGGGTCAAGGTGCGTCTGTAAGGCGCTGATTTCGCGATAGCGGGTGACTATAGCCATCATTATCAAATTGGCTGATCTTTACGTTGAGCAGAGGTGGGTGTCTGGGTATAATGGCGCGCTTCCATTTTCCCGCTCGGGAGCCCAGCGATGCTGCGTATCAGCCAAGAAGCCCTTACATTCGACGATATTCTCCTTGTGCCCGGTTATTCCGAGGTGCTTCCCAACGAAGTCAGTCTGAAAACCCGATTGACTCGTGGCATCGAACTGAACATCCCCCTCGTCTCTGCCGCCATGGACACCGTCACTGAAGCCCGTCTGGCCATCGCCATGGCTCAGGAAGGCGGCATCGGCATCATCCACAAGAACATGACCATCGAGCAGCAGGCTGCCGAAGTGCGCAAGGTCAAGAAGTTCGAAGCCGGTGTGGTGAAAGACCCGATCACCATCGAGGCGGATGCCAGCGTACGTGACCTGTTCGAACTGACTCGTCTGCACAACATCTCCGGCGTGCCAGTGCTGCATGATGGCGAACTGGTCGGCATCGTCACTTCCCGTGACGTGCGCTTCGAAAACCGTCTGGACGTGCCTGTCCGCGAAGTGATGACGCCGAAAGAGCGTCTGGTCACCGTCCGCGAAGGCGCGAACAAGAACGAAGTCCGCGAGCTGCTGCACAAGCACCGTCTGGAAAAAGTCCTGATCGTCGACGACAAGTTCGCGCTCAAGGGCATGATGACCGTCAAGGACATCGAAAAAGCCAAGGCTTACCCGCTGGCGAGCAAGGACGACCAGGGTCGTCTGCGCGTCGGCGCTGCGGTCGGCACCGGTAAAGACACCGGCGACCGCGTCAGTGCTCTGGTGGCTGCCGGCGTTGACGTCATCGTCGTCGACACCGCTCACGGCCACTCCAAGGGCGTGATCGACCGCGTTCGTTGGGTCAAGCAGAACTTCCCTGATGTGCAGGTGATCGGCGGCAACATCGCCACCGGTGAAGCAGCCCGTGCACTGGTCGAAGCTGGCGCTGATGGCGTCAAGGTCGGTATCGGCCCAGGCTCTATCTGCACCACCCGTATCGTTGCCGGTGTCGGCGTGCCGCAAATCAGCGCCGTCGCCAACGTGGCAGCTGCACTGGAAGGCACCGACGTTCCCCTGATCGCTGACGGCGGCATCCGTTTCTCCGGTGACCTGTCCAAGGCCATCGTGGCCGGTGCCTACAGCGTGATGATGGGTTCGATGTTCGCCGGTACCGAAGAAGCACCGGGTGAGATCGAACTGTTCCAGGGCCGTTCCTACAAGGCTTACCGCGGCATGGGTTCGCTGGGTGCGATGTCGCAGGCGCAAGGTTCGTCCGACCGCTACTTCCAGGACTCGTCCGCTGGTGCCGAGAAACTGGTGCCGGAAGGTATCGAAGGCCGTGTGGCGTACAAGGGCTCGCTGTCCGCCATTATCCACCAGTTGATGGGCGGCCTGCGTTCTTCCATGGGTTACACCGGCAGCGCCAACATCCAGGAAATGCGCACCAAGCCTGAATTCGTGCGCATCACCGGTGCCGGCATGGCTGAATCCCACGTCCACGACGTGCAGATCACCAAGGAAGCGCCGAACTATCGCGTAGGTTGATCCGAAATACGCCTGTCACCGCAGGCGTCTTTCGAGAATTTAGTAGCGGGGCTGTTCATTACAGCCCCGTCTTGTTTCTGATTTTCGACGAGAAGACCCCATGGCCCTCGACATCCACGCCCACCGCATCCTGATCCTCGACTTCGGTTCCCAGTACACCCAACTGATCGCCCGCCGCGTGCGTGAGATCGGTGTGTACTGCGAACTGCATCCGTTCGACATGGACGATGAAGCGATTCGTGAATTCAACCCGCGCGGGATCATCCTCGCCGGCGGCCCCGAGTCGGTTCACGAAGCCAACAGCCCGCGTGCTCCACAAGCGGTGTTCGACCTGAACGTTCCGCTGCTGGGCATCTGCTACGGCATGCAGACCATGGCCGAACAGATGGGCGGCAAGGTCGAAGGCTCCAACCTGCGCGAGTTCGGCTACGCCCGCGTTGACGTGGTCGGCAAGAGCCGCCTGCTTGACGGCATCGAAGACCATGTCGATGACGACGGCGTACTGGGCCTGGACGTGTGGATGAGCCACGGCGACAAGGTCACCCGCATGCCGGGCAACTTCAACATCCTGGCCAGCACCCCGAGCTGCCCGATCGCCGGCATGTTCGATGACGCGCGCGGCTATTACGGCGTGCAGTTCCACCCGGAAGTGACCCACACCAAGCAGGGCGGTCGCATCCTTTCCCGTTTCGTTCAGGACATCTGCGGCTGTGAAGCCCTGTGGACCCCGTCCAACATCGTTGAAGACGCTATTGCCCAAGTCCGCGAGCAAGTCGGTTCGGCAAACGTCCTGCTCGGCCTGTCCGGCGGCGTCGACTCCTCCGTGGTTGCCGCGCTGCTGCACCGCGCCATCGGTGACCAACTGACCTGCGTCTTCGTCGACAACGGCCTGCTGCGCCTGCACGAAGGCGACCAGGTGATGGCCATGTTCAAGGAGAACATGGGCGTCAAAGTGATCCGTGCCGACGCCGAGAAGCAATTCCTCGACAACCTGGAAGGCGAAGCCGACCCGGAGAAGAAGCGCAAGATCATCGGCCGTACCTTCATCGACGTGTTCGATGCCGAAGCCAGCAAGCTGGACAACATCCAGTTCCTCGCTCAGGGCACCATCTACCCGGACGTGATCGAATCGGCTGGCGCGAAGAGCGGCAAGGCCCACGTGATCAAGTCCCACCACAACGTCGGCGGCCTGCCGGAGGAAATGAACCTCAAGCTGGTCGAGCCACTGCGTGAACTGTTCAAGGACGAAGTGCGCAAGATCGGTCTGGAACTGGGCCTGCCGTACGACATGGTCTACCGCCACCCGTTCCCGGGTCCGGGCTTGGGTGTGCGCATCCTTGGTGAAGTGAAGAAGGAATACGCCGACATCCTGCGTCGTGCCGACCACATCTTCATCGAAGAACTGCGCAAGGCCGACTGGTACCACAAGACCAGCCAGGCATTCGTGGTGTTCCAGCCGGTGAAATCGGTCGGCGTCGTCGGCGACGGTCGTCGCTACGCCTGGGTCGTTGCCCTGCGTGCCGTCGAAACCGTGGACTTCATGACCGCGCGTTGGGCACACCTGCCCTACGAACTGCTGGAAACCGTCAGCGGCCGTATCATCAACGAAATCGACGGCATCTCCCGCGTCACCTACGACGTGTCGAGCAAGCCGCCGGCGACGATTGAGTGGGAATGATCCCGGAATATTGCCGCGGGCTCGCCTGAGTCCTCGGCTGTTCTGATATGAAGCCGGATGATGTCTCGATGAGGCGCATCCGGCTTCGTCGTTTGGGGCTCGGTATTCCGGCCGGATTCGCTGAATCGGTTACCGAATGTGTAGCGCCTAACCCCATCGCTTAAATTTCCTCAAATGCGGGTGTATCGTATCCGCCCCTCGCAAAGTCTCTCATCAAGCGCTTTGTTTCATTCTGGCTTTCACACAGGTGCCGTGGCTGATGTCTTTCACCCGTCGACAATTTATCGGAGGTCTGGCCGGTCTTGCCATGGTCGGGCTGGGCGCGGGCGGTGCTTCGCGTTATTGGCTGGGCCGGACCGGGCCGGGTGAGGGGCATGACTATGAGTTGATCGCAGCGCCCCTGGATGTCGAGCTGGTTGCCGGGCATCAGACGCCGGCCTGGGCTTTTGGCGGTACGGCGCCGGGTACCGAATTGCGGGTGCGTCAGGGCGACTGGCTGCGGGTGCGCTTCATCAACCATCTGCCGGTGGAAACCACCATTCATTGGCATGGCATCCGCCTGCCACTGGAAATGGACGGCGTGCCTTACGTGTCGCAGTTGCCGGTCAAGCCGGGCGAGTATTTCGATTACAAGTTCCGTGTGCCGGATGCCGGCAGCTACTGGTATCACCCGCACGTCAGCAGCAGCGAAGAACTGGGTCGCGGGCTGGTCGGGCCGCTGATTGTCGAAGAACGCGAGCCCACCGGTTTCCTTCATGAGCGTACGGTCAGCCTGAAGAGCTGGCATGTGGACGAGCAGGGTGCTTTCACCGATTTCAGTGTGGTGCGTGAGGCGGCGCGGGAAGGCACGGCGGGACGCCTGTCGACCATCAATGGCGTGCCGCAGGGCGTGGTCGAGCTGCCAGCGGGGCAGATTACTCGCGTGCGGATTCTCAATCTCGACAACACCGTGACCTATCGTCTCAACCTCCCGGATGCCGAGGCGATGATCTATGCGTTGGACGGCAATCCGGTCAAGCCGCGTCCGCTGGGCAAGGATTACTGGCTGGGGCCGGGGATGCGTATCTGTCTGGCGATCAAGGCGCCTGCGGCGGGTGAAGAGCTGTCGCTGCGCAATGGCCCTGTACGGTTGGGTACGTTCCGTTCGGTCGCCAGCAACGAGGCCCCCGGCGAATGGCCGCCCGAGCTGCCGGCCAACCCGGTGGCCGAGCCGGATCTGGCCAATGCCGAGAAGCTCAACTTCAACTTTGAATGGGTCGGTTCGATGTCGGTCAACGTCGATAACGGCAAGCCGCCGAGCCTGTGGCAGATCAACGGCCAGGCTTGGGACATCACTGACAAGACCTGTGCCGACCGGCCGATTGCCAGGCTGGAGAAGGGCAAGAGTTATATCTTCGAACTGAAGAACATGACCCAGTATCAGCACCCGATTCACTTGCACGGCATGAGCTTCAAGGTCATCGCTTCCAACCGCAAGGAGGTGATTCCGTATTTCACCGACACTTATCTGCTGGGTCGCAATGAGCGCGCGCGGGTGGCGCTGGTGGCGGATAATCCCGGCACATGGATGTTTCACTGCCATGTGATCGATCATATGGAAACCGGCCTGATGGCCGCCATCGAGGTGTCGTGATGCGTCAGCCGCCAATCATCGATCGCAGCCGCGATCAGCATTTCATGCGCGAAGCGCTGGCGCTGGCTGCCGAAGGCGCTGCCCTGGGGGAGGTGCCGGTCGGCGCGGTGCTGGTGCAGGATGGCGTCATCATCGGTCGGGGTTACAACTGTCCCATCAGCGGTAGCGACCCTAGCGCCCATGCCGAGATGGTCGCCATCCGCGCCGCTGCCCAGGCGGCGAGCAACTATCGTCTGCCCGGCAGCACGCTGTACGTCACCCTGGAGCCCTGCAGCATGTGCGCCGGCTTGATCGTGCATTCGCGGGTCAGCCGCGTGGTGTATGGGGCCACCGAGCCGAAGGCCGGCGTGGTGCAAAGTCAAGGACAGTTCTTCACTCAGCCATTTCTCAACCATCGTGTGCTGTTCGAGGGCGGTGTGCTGGGTGAGGAGTGCGGGACGATGTTGAGCGAGTTTTTCAGGATGAGAAGGGCGAAGGGCTGAGGAGGGGGGGCCGTAGGAGTGAGCTTGCTCGCGATCGCGATCGATCAATCACATCGTCATTCCTGAACGTGCGCCATCGCGAGCAAGCTCACTCCTACAAAAAGCAAAGGCCTTGCGTTACATCGGCGCCTTGTCGGTCGGCGGCTTGGTCTTGTCCACGCCCGGCACGTGCAGATTGCCTTCGGCCATCTGACTGCCTTCCAGCTGCGGCTGAGTCACCCACGTCAGAATGTCGTAATAGCGGCGGATGTTGGCCACGAAGCTCACCGGTTCGCCACCACGGGCGTAACCGTAGCGGGTCTTGCTGTAGTACTTCTTCTGCGACAGGCGCGGCAGCATCTTTTTCACGTCCAGCCACTTGTTCGGATTCAGGCCTTCGTTTTCGGCCATCTTGCGCGCATCGTCGAGGTGCCCGGTGCCGATGTTGTAGGACGCCAGCGCCAGCCAGGTGCGGTCCGGTTCCTTGATCGAGTCATCGAGCTGATCCTTCACGTAGGCAAAATACTTGGCGCCGCCCTGAATGCTTTGCTTCGCATCCAGCCGGTTGGACACACCCATGGCCTGCGCCGTGCTCTGGGTCAGCATCATCAGGCCGCGCACACCGGTTTTCGAGGTGACGCTCGGCTGCCACAGTGATTCCTGATAACCGATGGCGGCCAGCAGGCGCCAGTCCACCTGTTCTTCCTTGGCCGACGCCTGGAAATGTTTCTCGTATTTGGGCAGGCGCTCCTGCAGATGCTGGGCGAAGGTATAGGCACCCACATAGCCCAATACGTCGACATGCCCGTAGTAGCGGTCTTTCAGCCGCTGCAGCATGCCGTTCTTCTGCATCTTGTCGAGGAAGGCGTTGATCTCGTTGAGCAGGCTGTTGTCGTCCCCCAGGGCCACGGCCCAGCGCTGGTCACGGCCGTCGCCGAGATCGAAACCGACCCGCACGTTGGGGAAGTACACCTGGTTCATTGCCAGTTCGTTGGAGTCCACCAGCGTCAGGTCGATCTGGCCTTCGTCGACCATGCGCAGCAGATCGACCACTTCGACCTGATCGGACTCTTCGTAGTTGATGCCGGGATACTTGGCCTTCAGCGCCTTCAACTGTTCGGCGTGGCTGCTGCCTTCGAGCACGACGATGCGTTTGCCGACCAGATCGGCAGGTTCGGTCGGGCGAGACTGGCCGTTGCGGTAGATCACCTGCGGGGTGACTTCCAGATACGAATGTGAGAAGCGCACCTGTTTGGTACGGCTTTCGGTGCTGACCAGGCCGGCTGCCGCCAGCACCGGACCGCCGGGTTTGTTCATCTGGTTGAACAGGTCGTCGAGGTTGTCGGCGGTTTCGATCTTCAGCTCTACGCCCAGATCGTCGGCGAAACGCTTGACCAGTTCGTACTCGAAACCGGTTTCACCGTTGCGATCCTGGAAGTAGGTGGCCGGGCTGTTGCGAGTAATGACGCGCAGGACGCCATCCTCCTTGACTCGTTCCAGTGTGTTGGGTTTTTCAACACAGGCACCGAGCAGCAGGAAGATTCCGGTTGCGATGAGCCACTTGGCGCAGCGTGGGCGGAAATCTGATCGAGAAAACATCGGTGCAGTATACGCAAAGGAACCCGACCGCCATATCTCGACAGTAAGGAGCGCGTCTGATAGAGCAGTCGGTTTTTTTCCCTAAATGTGTAGTCCATCGTCTATCACCGACATTCGGGTGCGTTTATGCCGGTGCTGACGGGTGCCGAAAGTGGCGGTTTAGGCTAGAATGCACGGCCTCAAAGCACACCCCCTTCCCCGAGGCTGTCCCGACGATGTTGATCCTGCGTGGTGCTCCCGCCCTTTCCGCCTTCCGCCACAAGAAATTGCTTGCACAGCTGACCGACAAGGTCTCGGCTGTCAGTGGCCTGTACGCTGAATTCGCCCACTTCGCGGAGGTCAATGGCGTTCTGACCGAAGACGAGCAACAAGTGCTTGCCCGTCTGCTGAAATACGGCCCGAGCGTGCCGGTTCAAGAGCCTCGTGGTCGTCTGTTCCTGGTGCTGCCGCGTTTCGGCACCATCTCGCCGTGGTCGAGCAAGGCCACCGACATTGCCCGCAACTGCGCCCTGACCAAGATCCAGCGTCTTGAGCGCGGCATTGCCTTTTATGTGGAAGGCCAGTTCAGCGATGCCGAAGCGCAGCTGATCAGCGACAGCCTGCACGACCGCATGACCCAACTGGTGCTGGGCGCGCTGGAGGAGGCCGCCGGCCTGTTCAGTCACGCCGAGCCGAAACCGCTGACCGCGGTCGACGTGCTGGGTGGTGGCCGCGCCGCGCTGGAAAAAGCCAACGTCGAACTGGGCCTGGCCCTGGCCGAAGACGAGATCGACTACCTGGTCAACGCCTTCACGGGCTTGAAGCGCAACCCGCACGACATCGAACTGATGATGTTCGCCCAGGCCAACTCCGAGCACTGCCGTCACAAGATCTTCAACGCCAGTTGGGACATCGACGGCGAGAGCCAGGAAAAAAGCCTGTTCGGCATGATCAAGAACACCTATCAGATGCACAGCGAAGGTGTCCTGTCGGCTTACAAGGACAACGCCTCGGTGATCGTCGGCCACACCGCCGGCCGGTTCTTCCCGAACCCTGAAACCCGCCAGTACGGCGCGGTGCAGGAGCCGGTGCACATCCTGATGAAGGTCGAGACCCACAACCACCCGACCGCCATTGCGCCGTTCCCGGGTGCATCGACCGGCTCCGGCGGCGAGATCCGCGACGAAGGTGCGACCGGTCGTGGCGCCAAGCCGAAGGCCGGCCTGACCGGTTTCACCGTTTCCAACCTGAACATCCCGGGTTTCGAGCAGCCTTGGGAAAAGCCGTACGGCAAGCCTGAGCGCATCGTCACCCCGCTGGACATCATGATCGAAGGCCCGCTGGGCGGCGCCGCGTTCAACAACGAATTCGGTCGTCCGGCCCTGACCGGCTATTTCCGTACCTTTGAACAGTCGATCACCACCCCGCGTGGCGACGAGGTTCGTGGCTACCACAAGCCGATCATGCTGGCAGGCGGCATGGGCAACATCCGTGAAGAACACGTGCAGAAAGGCGAGATCACCGTCGGCGCCAAGCTGATCGTGCTCGGCGGCCCGGCCATGCTGATCGGCCTGGGCGGCGGTGCCGCTTCGTCGATGGCCACCGGTGCCAGCTCGGCGGATCTGGACTTCGCTTCCGTTCAGCGTGAAAACCCTGAAATGGAACGCCGCTGCCAGGAGGTCATCGACCGCTGCTGGCAGTTGGGCGACAAGAACCCGATCGCCTTCATCCATGACGTCGGTGCCGGCGGCATTTCCAACGCCTTCCCGGAACTGGTCAATGACGGTGGCCGTGGCGGTCGCTTCGAGCTGCGCAATGTGCCCAACGATGAGCCGGGCATGGCGCCTCACGAGATCTGGAGCAACGAGTCCCAAGAGCGCTACGTGCTGGCGGTCAGCGCCGTCGACTTCGAGCGTTTCCAGGCGATCTGCGAACGCGAGCGTTGCCCGTTCGCCGTGGTGGGTGAAGCCACTGCAGAGCCGCAACTGACCGTGACCGACAGCCACTTCGGCAACACGCCGGTCGACATGCCGCTGGAAGTCCTGCTCGGCAAGCCGCCGCGCATGCACCGTTCGGCCAATCGCGAAGCGGAGCTGGGCGACGATTTCGACCCGACCACCCTGGACATCGAAGACAGCGTTCAGCGCGTGCTGCGTCATCCGGCCGTCGCCAGCAAGAGCTTCCTGATCACCATCGGCGACCGCACCATCACCGGTCTGGTCAACCGCGACCAGATGGTCGGCCCGTGGCAGGTCCCGGTGGCCGACGTTGCCGTCACCGCCACCAGCTTCGATGTCTACACCGGCGAATCCATGGCCATGGGCGAGCGTACGCCGCTGGCGCTGCTGGATGCTCCGGCGTCGGGCCGCATGGCCATCGGCGAGACGCTGACCAACCTGGCGGCCTCGCGCATCGAGAAGATTTCCGACATCAAACTGTCGGCCAACTGGATGTCCGCTGCCGGTCACCCGGGTGAAGACGCGCGTCTGTACGACACCGTGAAAGCGGTCGGCATGGAACTGTGCCCTGAGCTGGGCATCACCATTCCGGTGGGCAAGGACTCCATGTCCATGAAAACCCGCTGGAGCGATGAAGGTGCCGAGAAGACCGTCACCTCGCCGCTGTCGCTGATCGTCACCGGTTTCGCGCCGGTGACCGACATTCGCAAGACCCTGACCCCGCAACTGCGCATGGACAAGGGCGAGACCGATCTGATTCTGATCGACCTCGGCCGTGGCCAGAACCGCATGGGCGCGTCGATCCTCGCGCAGACCCACGGCCTGCTGGGCAAGGCTGCTCCGGACGTCGACGACGCTGAAGACCTGAAGGCGTTCTTCGCCGTGATCCAGGGCCTCAACGCCGACGGTCACCTGCTGGCCTACCACGACCGTTCCGACGGCGGCCTGCTGACCACTGCGCTGGAAATGGCGTTCGCCGGCCACTGCGGTCTGAACCTGGAACTCGACACCCTGACCGGCAAGCGTGAAAAAGCTGCGGCCATCCTGTTCAACGAAGAACTGGGTGCGGTGATTCAGGTGCGTCAGGACGCGACTCCGGTCGTACTGGCGCAATTCAGCGCTGCCGGCCTGGGCGAAGACTGCGTCGCCGTGATCGGCAAGCCGGTCAACAACGCCGAAGTGGTGATCAGCCTGAACGGCGAAGAGCTGTTCAAGGGCGACCGTCGTCTGCTGCAACGCCAGTGGGCAGAGACCAGCTACCAGATCCAGCGTCTGCGTGACAACGCCGACTGCGCCGATCAGGAATTCGATGCACTGTTGGAAGAAGACAACCCGGGCCTGAGCGTCAAGCTGGGCTACGACGTCAACGACAACATCGCTGCGCCGTACATCAAGAAGGGCGTACGCCCGCAAGTGGCGGTGCTGCGTGAGCAGGGCGTCAACGGTCAGGTGGAAATGGCGGCGGCGTTCGACCGTGCCGGCTTCGCGTCGGTCGACGTGCACATGAGCGACATCCTCGCCGGTCGTGTCGACCTGAACGAGTTCAAGGGTCTGGTCGCTTGCGGCGGCTTCTCCTACGGTGACGTACTGGGTGCCGGTGAAGGCTGGGCCAAGTCGGCACTGTTCAACAGCCGTGCCCGCGATGCCTTCCAGGGTTTCTTCGCCCGTAGCGACAGCTTCGCGCTCGGTGTGTGCAACGGTTGCCAGATGATGTCCAACCTCAGCGAACTGATTCCGGGCAGCGAGTTCTGGCCGCACTTCGTGCGCAACCGCTCCGAGCAGTTCGAGGCGCGTGTGGCAATGGTGGAAATCCAGAAGTCGGCGTCGATCTTCCTGCAAGGCATGGCCGGTTCGCGCATGCCGATCGCCATCGCCCACGGTGAAGGCCATGCGGAGTTCAAGAGCCCTGAGGCGCTGCTGGAAACCGATGTGTCCGGCACCGTTGCCATGCGCTTCGTCGACAACCACGGCAAGGTCACCGAAAACTACCCGGCCAACCCGAACGGCTCGCCGCGCGGTATCACCGGCCTGACCACCCGCGACGGTCGCGTCACCATCATGATGCCGCACCCTGAGCGTGTGTTCCGCGCCGTGAACAACTCGTGGCGTCCGGATGAGTGGAGCGAAGACGGCGCGTGGATGCGGATGTTTCGGAACGCTCGCGTCTGGGTGAATTGATAGAGGATGTACAAACTCGCCTTCTTCGTGCCGCTGAGCCATGTGGAGCAGGTCAAAAGCGCAGTGTTCGCCGCCGGTGCGGGGCGAATCGGTGCCTATGACTGCTGCGCCTGGCAGGTGCTCGGTCAAGGC
Source organism: Pseudomonas sp. NPDC090208 (assembly GCF_044746785.1). NCBI lineage: Bacteria > Pseudomonadati > Pseudomonadota > Gammaproteobacteria > Pseudomonadales > Pseudomonadaceae > Pseudomonas > Pseudomonas sp. NPDC090208. Next base: position 40,286 of record NZ_JBIVCU010000011.1, on the reverse strand, counting down.
CAGTTTCGCCCGTTGGACGGCAGCCAGCCGTTCATTGGGCAGACCGGCGAGATCGAGCAGGTGCAAGAGTGGAAGGTCGAGCTGGTCGTCGCCGATGAGCTGATCCGCGAGGCGGTGGCTGCCCTGAAAAGCAGCCATCCCTATGAAACGCCAGCTTATGAAGTGTGGAAGCTGGAGGAATTCTGATCGGCTGATGCGTTGGGCGCGATTGTTGTAGGAGCTGGCTTGTTCTGCGACCGGCTGCGTAGCAGTCGTAAACCCAGTGAACGCGGTGTATCAGAAAGACCGTGTCTGCCGGGCTTGCTGCCGCTTCGCGGCAGGTCGCAGGACAAGTCAGCTCCTACAGTTTCAGCTCGCTTTGACCATCCCCCGCAACACCTCGCTCAACCCCTGAGCACCGTCCCCCACCAACACATGCCACACGCCATTGCCCAGGTTTCTGAAACCCTGGCAACCCAGCGCTTCCAGTTGCTGAGTCGCTGGCTGCTGGCCGTCTTTCAACTGAACCCGCAGGCGGGTCATGGCTACGCATTCCACCTCGGCCAGCGCCTTGCCGCCGAGTGCCTGCAGCCACTGTTGCGCCTGAATGGCATCAACGTTGATAGCGGCCGTCTGCGGCTGATCGACCGAAGCGACGCTACTCGCCGCATGGGGCAGTGCATTGCGCAGTTCATCGGCCAGACTGTCGGCCATCGGCCCCACCACCACTTGCAGACTGCCGCCATTGCCCGGGCGGACCACCGCCATCGCTCCGAGGGTCTTCAACTCGGCGTCCTGCGCCTTGTTGCGGTCGGCCAGTTGCAGACGCAGGCGCGTGGTGCAGGCATCGATGGCCAGCAGATTCGCTGCGCCGCCGAGTGCCTTGATATAAGCGCCGGCGCGATCACTCTGAGCCACCTGCGCAGAACTGCTGGCGACCTGTTCACGTCCCGGCGTCTTCAGGTTGAAGCGTTTGATGCACTGATCGAACACCACGTAGTAGACCAGCGCGTAGACCAGCCCCAGCGGGAACACTCGCCAGCCGTTGGTGGATTTGCCCCAGCCCAGCGCCATGTCGATTGCGCCGCCGGAAAAGGTGAAACCCAGATGGATGTTCAGCAGGTTGGCCAGGGCCATCGACAGACCGGTGAGCAGCGCATGCAGGACATACAGCAACGGCGCGAGAAACATGAAGGCGAATTCGATGGGCTCGGTCACGCCGGTCAGCGCCGAGGTCAGCGCCATCGACAGCAGAATCCCGCCGATCAACTTGCGCTGGTCCGGTAGGGCATTGCGGTACATCGCCAGACACGCCGCCGGCAGGCCGAAGATCATCATCGGGAACATGCCGGTCATGAACTGCCCGGCCTGCGGGTCGCCGGCGAAATAGCGCGCCAGATCACCCGTGACCACACGCCCGGTTTCCGGATCGCTGAAGCTGCCGAAGACGAACCACACCAGGTTGTTGAGGATGTGGTGCAGGCCGGTGACGATGAGCACGCGGTTGAGCACGCCGAAGAAAAACGCGCCGATGCTGCCGCTTTCCAGCATCAACTGGCCGAGGCTGTTGATGCCCTGCTGCACCGGTGGCCAGATCCAGCCGAACAGCAGTCCCAGCACCACCGCTGACAGCCCGGTGACAATCGGCACGAAGCGGCGCCCCCCAAAGAACGCCAGATACTCGGGCAGGGCAATGTCCTTGAAGCGGTTATACATGGCGCCGCCGAGCAGGCCGCTGATGATCCCGGCGAGCATGCCCATGTCGATGTGCGCGTCGAGCACTTTCAGGGTCGAGGTCATCACCAGATAACCGATGGCGCCAGCGAGGCCCGCGGTGCCGTTGTTGTCACGGGCGAAACCGACGGCGATGCCGATGGCGAAGATCAGCGCCAGGTTGCTGAAGATCGCGTTGCCTGCCGAGTGAATGATCGCGATGTCGAGCAGGTCAGTGTCGCCCAGGCGCAGCAACAGGCCGGCAATCGGCAGAATCGCGATGGGCAGCATCAGGGCACGCCCCAGCCGTTGCAGGCCTTCGATGAAGTGTTGATACACGGCGTCTCTCCTTGATCCAGTCGTTGTTGTTATTCAGGCGCTGACGGGGCGGGGCTGCATTTGTGTCTGCCAGGTGGTGCAGGCTGCGCGAACATCGGCGGCGCTGCCCAAGGTGAGCAGGTGCTGGGCGAGGGCCTGACACTGGCGCACATCCAGTTCGCGCACGCCGGCCTTGATCTCGGCAATCTGTGGCGGGCTCACCGACAACTCGCGTACGCCCAGGCCGATCAGTGCGGCGCTGGCCAAGGGCTCCGACGCCAGTGCGCCACAGACACCGACCCAACGGCTGTGCTTCTCTGCGGCGGAGCAGGTCATGGCGATCAGCCGCAGCAGCGCCGGGTGCAAGGCATCGACCCGCCCGGCCAGACCGGGATGGTCGCGGTCCATGGCCAGCGTGTATTGCGACAGGTCGTTGGTGCCAATGGAGAGAAAGTCCGCGTGCTCGGCAAGTTGATCCGCGAGCAGGGCAGCGGAGGGCACTTCGATCATCACCCCGAGCTGCGGCCGCTCACTCACGCCCAGTTCAGTCGCCAGTTGCTCGATGCGCTCACGCACCGCCAACAGTTCGCCGACCTCGCTGATCATCGGCAGCAGAATCCGGCAGCGGCTCAGCGGCTTGATCTGCAACAGCGCCCGCAATTGTTCGTCGAGCAGTTCCGGACGGGCCTGGCCGAGACGGATGCCGCGCAGCCCCAGCACCGGGTTGGCTTCAGCCGGCAGCGGCAGGTAGGCCAGTTGCTTGTCGCCGCCGATGTCGATGGTGCGGACGATCACCGGCCTGTCGGGCATGGCATCGAGCACGCCTTGATAGGCGCTCAACTGCTCGGTTTCGCTCGGCGCGTCGTCGCGGTCAACGAAGAGAAACTCGGTGCGCAGCAGGCCCACGGCATCGGCGCCGTTGTCCCGGGCGTTTTCCGTGTCGTAGCGGGATGCCACGTTGGCCGCGACTTCGACGGTGACGCCATCCAGGGTGAGGGCTGGCGCATGCCGGTGTTCAAGCTGACGCTGATGTTGCGCCAGACGCTGCCGGGTCAGCGTTTGTACCTGGGCGAGGCGGGTGGCGTCCGGTTTCAATTCCAGACGGCCATGGTCGGCGTCGATCACTACTGGCTGACCGAGTAAATCACTGCTGCTTTCCAGCAGTGCCGGCCCCATCGCCACCAGTAACGGAATCCCTCGGCTGCGCGCCAGAATCGCCACATGGGCGGTGGCGCCGCCAATGGCCGTGCAGATGCCGCCGACTTCGCAGCGGGCCAGCATCAGCAGATCGGACGGGGTCAGTTCGTGGGCGATGACAATGGCGCCCGCGGGCACCTGCAAGGCTCGGGTTTCGCCGAGCAACTGCACAAGCACCCGTTGCCGCAGGTCGCGCAGATCATTGGCGCGTTCTGCCAGCAGCAGATTGTCGAGGCTTTCCAGCAATTCGCACTGGGCCAGCACCGCCTGACTCCAGCCGTGGGCGGCGCTGTGGCCCTGATCGATGCTGTCGAACGCGGCGTCGAGCAGCGCCGGGTCTTCCAGCATCGCCAGATGGGTGGCGAAGATGGCCGACTGTTCATCGTACCCGCCGTGCTGCGCCCGATGAATATCGGTACGCACCTGAACCAGCGCTGCACTGAGTTGCTGCCGATGCTCGTCCGGCGCGTGCTGGCCGTTATCGGCTTCCAGTTCGATATTGCCCAGACGGAACAGTGGCCCGCTGACCAGACCCGGAGACGCAGTGATGCCCGCCAACACGCCGTCGGCAAGGCCGACAGGGCGTGGGCTGACTGGTTGTGTCATCGGTGCCGCGTGGGGTTTTTCCTCTGCCGACGGCGTGGACAACGCCTTGAGCAACGCCTGTAAGGCGACCTCGCTGTCATGGCCGAGGCAAATCACCTCCACCTCGTCATGTTCGCCGACACCCAGGCTCATCAGGCCGGTGACACTGTCGGTGGAAGCGCTGGCACCGGCGAAATGCAGTTCGGCCCGACTGGCGAATTGTCGCGCCGTTTGCCGCAACAGGGCCGCCGGCCGCGCATGCAGGCCGCCGTTGTGCGCCACCCGAATGCTGCCACGTGCTTCGTTGGCGGCAGCTTCCTGAACGATGTCGAGTGATGCGTCCGTCGTGACCGCAGACACCTGCAGCAGCGGCTCGCCGACGTTGATCGAACGCAGGCCGTTCACAGGGGCGATGCTGAATTGCTCGCCGTTGAGCAGCACCAGCACGCTGATCAGGCTGCGACTTTGCCGCGCCACCTTGTCGAGGTCGAAGCGCAACAGCGGCTGGCCTTCGCTGACCCGCTGACCTTCCTTGACCAGCGCCTCGAAACCGTCGCCATTGAGCGTCACCGTGTCGATGCCGACGTGCAGCAGCCATTCACTGCCGTTGTCCGCCCGCAGGTTGATGGCGTGGCGACTGCGCGCGACGTTGATCACCACCCCGGCACAGGGCGCGTGCAGCACCTCGTCCAGTGGGTCGATGGCGATACCGTCGCCCATGGCGCCACCGGCGAACACCGGGTCGGGCACGTCCGCGAGGAGGAGAATGGGACCACTGAAAGGGGCGCTGAGCGTCATCTGTTTATTGTTATGCATGACATCGTCCTTGTAGGCGTCGGCCAGGGTGGCGCGCAATCAACGGGTTTTGGTGACCTTGCTCAGATGCCGCGGCTGGTCGGGGTCCAGACCCCGGGCGCGGGCCAGATGGGCGGCCATCACGTAAAAACTCTGAATGGCGAGAATCGGATCGAGGGCCGGATGGCCGGCGCAACTCAGGGTCAGATCGCGCTCGGCGATATCGTCCGGCGCAGCCAGCAGCACCCGTGCGCCGCGCTGACGCATGTCTGCAGCCAGTGCCAGCAGACCGGCCTGTTCGGCACCACGGGGTGCAAACACCAACAGCGGGTATTGATCGTCGACCAGCGCCATCGGCCCGTGGCGTACTTCGGCGCTGCTGAACGCTTCGGCCTGGATCGCCGAGGTTTCCTTGAATTTGAGCGCGGCCTCTTGGGCGATGGCGAAACCCAGCCCTCGGCCGATCACCATCAACCGCTGGCAGTCGCGCAGCACCTCGATGGCGGCTGACCAGTCCTGACGGGCTGCCGCGTGCAGGTCTTCGGCCAGACGCTGGCCGGCCTGCAACAGCGCCTGATCCTGCCGCCAGTGGGCAACCAGCCGTGCGCTGGCGCTCAAGGTGGCGATAAAGCTCTTGGTCGCGGCCACGCTCAGCTCGGCGCCGGCACTCAGCGGCAGGTGGTATTCACAGGCCTGCTGCAGCGGCGAGCCTTCGGCGTTGACCATGGCGATGCTCAGAGCGCCGCGCTCGCGCAACGTCTGCAGCGTGCTGACCAGATCCGGGCTTTGCCCTGACTGCGAGAAGGCGATCGCCGGCTGACCGCTGACCTGCATCGGCGAGTCGTGCAGGGTCACCACCGACATTGGCAGCGACGCCACCGGCACGCCGACCAGTTGCATGGTCAGGTAGGCGAAATAGCTGGCGGCATGATCGGAACTGCCCCGGGCTACCGTAAGTACCACCTGTGGCTGGCTCTGGCGCAGGCGTGCGGCGACGTCGATCAGTGGCGGCTCCAGCACCTCCAACTGGCGGCGCACGACATCGGCGGAGGCGAGCGCCTCTTCAAGCATCTTCGAGTTCAATGGTTTCTCCTTCAACCATAACGGCGGTCAGTGTCAGGTCACGATTCAGATACACGGCATCGGCCCAACTGCCCGATTGCAGGCGGCCGCGCTCGTGGAGGCCCAGATAGTCGGCAGGGAACTGCGACAGGCGCTGCGAGGCTTCGGCCAGCGGCACGCCGATCTTCACCAGATTGCGCAGCGCCTGATCCATGGTCAGCGTGCTGCCGGCCAGGGTGCCGTCGGCCAGACGTACGCCACCCAGGCATTTGGTCACGGTGTGGCTGCCCAACTTGTATTGGCCGTCAGGCATACCGGTGGCCGCGGTGGAATCGGTGACGCAGTACAGGCAGGGGATCGAGCGCAGCGCGACGCGGATCGCGCCGGGGTGAACGTGCAGCAAATCCGGAATCAGCTCGGCAAAACGCGCATGGGCCAACGCCGCGCCGACGATGCCGGGCTCGCGGTGATGCAGCGGGCTCATGGCGTTGTACAGGTGGGTGAAGCTGGTGGCGCCGGCCTCCAGCGCCTTCACGCCTTCTTCGTAACTGCCCAGGGTGTGGCCGATCTGCAGGCGCACACCGCGCGCCGCCAACGCTGTGATCAATGGCAGATGCCCGGCGATTTCCGGGGCGATGGTGATCACTCGGATCGGCGCCAGACGCAGGTAATCTTCGACCTCTTCCAGCAGTGCGGCGTGGGCATGGTTGGGCTGAGCGCCAAGTTTGCCGGGGTTGATATACGGACCCTCCAGGTGCACGCCGAGCACGCGAGCACTGCCGGGCTGGCGGGTTTCGCAGAACGTGCCCAGTTGCTCCAGCACCTGACTGATTTCGGCAGCCGGCGCGGTCATGGTCGTGGCCAGCATCGAGGTGGTGCCAAAGCGCAGATGGGTGCGGGCGATGGTCGCGAAACCGTCGCGGCCTTCCATGATGTCGGCGCCGCCACCCCCATGCACATGCAGATCGATGAAGCCGGGCAGCAGGTAGGGCAGGTCGTTGTCCTGCGGGTCGCATGGTGTGCCGTCGATCTGCGTGACCCGGCCGTCGCGCTGCTGCAACTGGCCACGGACCCAGCCGGTCGGCGTGAGAATGTTGAAATCGGACATAAGGGCTCCGTTGTGTCGCGAGCGCGGACTCAGCGTCGCAATTCGGCGACGAAGTCGTAGTAATCGTCGCGGCAATAGGTGTCGGTCAGCTCGATGGGCGTGTTGTCGGCCAGATAACCGATCCGCGTCATCAGCAGCATCGCCGTGCCGGTTTCGATCCCCACCAGCGCTGCCATTTCCGCCGACGCATTGACCGCACGGATATGCTGCAAGGCGCGCACGACGGGCCGGCCAATGCTGTCGAGATGGGCATACAGCGAGTCGCCGATGGCCTGCGGGTCCCGCAGCAACGCAGCGGGCAGGGCACTCATCTCCACCGCCATGACAATGCCGTCGGCCTTGCGCAGGCGCTTGAGTCGGGCCACGTTCTCCGTCGGCGACAGGCTCAGACGGATCAGCTCCTCATGGGTCGGCAAGGCAATGTCACGGGACAGCCACTGCGAACTCGGCGTGAAACCCTTGAGCCGCAACATCTCGCTGAAACTGGAAAGCCGCGACAACGGCTGCTCCAGACGCGGCGTGATAAAGGTGCCAGACCCCTGACTGCGCCGAATCAGCCCCTGCTCCAGCAACACCTCCAGCGCCTTGCGCGCAGTGACCCGGGAAATATTCAGGGTTTCACTCAGACTGCGTTCGGACGGCAACGCCTGCTCAGCCTTCCAGTGCCCGGCATGAATCGCCGCCTCCAGATTGCGCGCCAACTGCAAATACAGCGGCGTCGGCTGAGAATCATCGGGACGCAGGGCAAGAATTGAATTCATCGGTAGCAAGTCGTTGTTTTCGGATGATGGGCCGAAAATAATACCACTTGCATACCACGTCAATGGAATTGGTATGGTTGTTGTGGGTTTTTGGTCACGGGGTTGTGATGTTTCGATCGGCTCCGTTAGTTCAGCTTACGGCGGTGACATGCTCGGGATAGCTCAAGCCAGCGGGCTGGACCGCCCCGGGATAGGTTGTCTATCGCGCTTCCAAAAAAACTGCTTGGACATCCTGAACTCCCTAGAGCCGGTAGCTGGTAGAAGGCGGCGTCCGGTGGTCCATGGGTGACCGGCAGAGGCCGGTCTATCATCTGCGTTCTGTCGCGCGGATGAGTTTTTATGCTGACCTGAGCACGGTCTAGCTCACCGTTTGAGTGAGATTGCCGGCCGGCCCTACCGTCCAGTTATGATTGGTTCTGGATTGTTGACCACACAACGCATGGTCTTGTAGTCCAAATACGGCATTTCGTCCCCGTCGAATCTACCCAGTGGATCCACCGCGTGTCGAAGTATGTTGACGCCGCCTCCCCAATACGGATCAGTCTCAGCATTCCCGCGCATAACTTTTAAATACTGTCCGTACTTATTTTTAAATACAGGCCTGTCAGGACCTTGAGGGTCTTTCATAGGAGAGTTTTGGTAGTAGTCAGGAGCGTACCAGTCCTTGACCCACTCCAGGCCGTTATCTGTTAGCGAGTATATTCCTAACGGATTAGGCGGAAACATATCCACTGGGAGAGGGGAAGTACTACCTAGTGTCCACCCCTGCAAGCTGGAAAATTCAATTCTATTTCCGCGGCTTGAAATATTTATTCCTTTAGGGTTGTAATTTTCTGTCACTAGGTCATAAGGCTCTGCTCTATAGGTGCCATCGTCTGTGGCCACCATATAATATTGTCCGCGACTACGTGCAGCGTATTCCCACTGTGCTTCTGTGGGCAGAGAAAAAGGAAGTCCAGTGATTTCGTTTAACCAGTCGCAATATTTTGCGGATTCGTACCAATCCGCATGTGCTGGTGTCTCTGCGATGCTATTCATCTGGTCCCATTCAGATTTTCTAACGGTGCCATTTTCTCTCAAAGGTAAATCATTGAATTTTAGGTAATGCTGAAATTCAGAATTGGTAGTTTTATGCTTGCTCATGGAGAAGCTGCTGAGTTCAACTTTGTGCAATGGTTTGCTATGCTTTTCTATATCGTAAGGTAGTCTTTCAGGCGAATGTTCGGGGCCAAAGTCTCCCATCAGAAAAAAACCGCCTTCTACAAAAATCAAATCGTCCTTGACGTTTTTTATGAAAGCCTGCAGTTCATCTCCGGTCAAGGCGTTAATCTCATTGTTGTCCGGAGCATCTTGGCGTTCACATCCTTGAAGCGCGACAATAAACAGAAGGGGTATCAATAGTAGTTGTGTGTTCATGTTTTTTGCGGCCTTATACTAGCTGAGTAGTCGTGGGTTCGCACTCGCCAAAATAGCATTGCTTGGGATAGTGTGGGTTAGAGTCTTGAAAAATGTTGTAATAATAACTATCGTTCATCGCCAAGGAATAGCCCGCTGTAGGCTCAGCTTTCAAGCGCTCGAAAATTACCTCAATATTCCACTTGTGCTCAATCAACGCATCGTCACGGTCGTGGCCTTCGCGCAAAAAACGCAACAAATGACCTTCTTGAGCTTTAGATATATTGCTGGTTTTGCCTGGTATTTTAGTGCCATCATCTGACATTCTACACAAAACCGTATGCCATTCTGAGATGGTTTGAATGCTAGTCAGTATGCGGATAACAGCCTCTTTACGTATATGATAGATATCGCCGGATATGGTTCTGTTATTTATGTCGGCATGATCAAGCTTGCTGTGTCGTGTCAATAGATAAAGTAATATTCCTTTGGTCTCGGGAGTGCATCGCAATAATTCGTCTCCGATGTTCATAACGTTTTCGGCGATGGCGTTGCGTTTTTTTGATGCACTTATTCCATTTTTTGCATCATCAAAAAGGCTGTCTGTCGCCTTTTTTAGTGCCGTAAAAATATCGCGGGAGTATTTAAAGCCCCAGTCGTGAGCCAGATAGGCTTTTCTTTTTCCGAGGATTATTTCCAGAGCGCAAATGTGACCGTAAGCTTTATAGGCGTCTTGGTTCATCACTTCAAAGAAGCCATAGTCCAAAGTGTATATTTGATAGGCTAGCCATGAACCAAATTCTATAATGTTGTTGGCATTGACTTCGGCAATAAATCCACCTTTAGCCCCCCTGCCAACACATACGCTGGCGGAAACATGGAAGCAGAATTTACCGTTGATAAACGTGCAGAAAAACTTTCCGCCCACACCTAGCCCGGTCAGACCGGCGATGTTGTAGCCGATGCTGGCAAAGTCTTCATATTCGCCGGCATATTTACGTAAACCTTGTGCCCGCGTATCCGAGCTTTCCGGTGCTGGCGTCGGCTTCAACCACTGCAACGCCCCCATTACGGTGCCTTCAACGCGCGCGCCCCGGAAATGTTCTCCGGCCAGTTTTACACCTTCGTCTTCCGCCTCCATGGCTTGAAAAAACTCGATGCCCTTGGCCTTGCGTGTCCGAAAGCGCGGCAGGAGGCCAGGCTGTCCAGCGATTACCTGCTGTTGGCCTTTGAGCATCACCTGGACTTGCCCCTCAAGTTGCAATGAGCCGCCTACAAATCCGCCGATTTGACCATCCACCCGCACACGAAGATTGCCAAGATTAAGGATCTCGCCGCTTCGGGTTTTCATTTTTAAGTTCCAGCCGAATTGATCGGGCAATGTCCATTTTAAGTTAAGAAAACCGGAAGCGAGGGTCAAGGTTCTCTTTAGCTCTACATTGAGCGAACTTTGCCGCTTTGCAACATCCAACTCCAGGCTCGCCCCTACGTTGGAGGTGAATCGCATGAACTGAGCCCCGCCGGAGAAATCGACGTTTTCAAATAGCGGCTTGTCAATGGTCAGGTTTTCGTTCCACTCTTTAGCCCAGTCATGTAACGTTCGATCTTCCTTCAGTGATTCCAACTTGAAATCTGAACCGGCCCAATCGAGCACATCCTGAAGTTCTATCTTGATCTTTGACCAGTCCGTGTTTTCGATTCTTTTTGCAATTTTATCGCTGTCGATGGTGAGCCGACCCTGGCGATCACGGGTCAGAAAGTTTTCTTGGCCGCCGAGTTTGTCAGCCGGTTTGAGCTTGACTTTGTGCAACTTGAGACCTTTTTCGGTCTTTTCGAAATAGCCTTTTTTAACGTACGCGTAAGGCACCGATTTTCCGCTTCTTTTACCTTTTCCCCGGTTTTGTCCAGCGATAGGGATCAATTCAACAACATCGTCATAACCCAGCCCCTCTTCAGAAAGGCTTCCAAGTTTTTCCTTGATCGCCTCACGTGTCTTTTCCAGTTCGGTTTCGGCTGCATCGATAGCTTTAAGGCTCTTGTCCATCTGCAGGGAGGACGCTCGTGCCTTGGCACAATCGTCGTAGTACTTCAGCGCGCTCGAGTAGTTAGCTTTGGCTTGGTGAAAGTCATCCATGGCAACCATCATGCCGCGCCAGTGGGTTTCGAATTCTCCTGCGTCCTTGTCGGAGAGAAAAACAAACTCCTCGGTCTCCGGTCGGAAGTAGCAGCGCAACGCCGAGCGGTATACATCAGCGACGGGGGCATCTCTGCCGAGACGGTTTACGGCGATAGGGGTATTGTTCTGGCTCATGTGTTCACACTCCATCAAATTCGAATGGGCTCCATGCCTGCTGTGAGGGCACTGCCGGGGTTGTGATTTGCTTGCCGGTGCCGTACGTGCGGCATTGGGTCGGGTTACCAGTTGCCATAGGGAATGCCGTGCTCCTTGATCCAGGCTTGGGTGGCCGGACTGGGGTCGCGGTAATACTGGCCCCACCCAATCAGGTCTTGAAGATGTCGGAGGACGGCGGCTTGCACCGCGCACACAGGTTGAAACCGGCTTTTTGCACAGAGGATTGCTTCCATGGCGATGTCTTGCACCATGGACGTGAATTCGAGGGTGCAGGTGAACGGCTCGCAGTTGCCTTCGCTGCGGGTGAACGTAAGAACATCGAGTGGAGCGTGAGGATCCTGGACTTCAAGCTCGTGGCAGGAGTGGTTGAGGAAGGCAGTGCTTATGGTATTGGGCATGTACGGGCATCCATGAAAGGCATCAGTCACCCGGCGCCTCCATGGCAACGTGGTTGGAATGACTGGGGTGACGACGAATGTGTCGGTTTTTTCAGAGGGGACGGACGATGCGGGATTTCAGCCTGAGGCTCCAGATGAGCGATTGCGATCAAGACGAGTAGGACGAAATGCAAAGACGTTTCCTACACGACTGAGCAATATTTAGTGCGCTTATTCACAAAACCAAACCGCCAGCATGAGAGCTGGCGGCTGTTTGAGTGGACTCAGATGAACGTGCAGGAGGGCGGCGGGGAGATATGGGCTTCCACCGCCTCCAGCGCATCACAACCATCGCTGAGCAGTATCAGGGCGCAGTTGGCGAGGTAACGCACTTCCTGGTCTTCGACACTGTCCAGGTATTGCAGCAGTTGGCGGGCCATGCGGATGCGGCGATCGGCGCTGGCGTAGAGGTAGTCCAGCGGCGCTTCGGTATCGATGTGCAGAACGGGACAGGCGGAGTTGTTGCTTTTCAGGGGGATGAAACGAGTCATGCGGCACCTCCGGTGTTCGCTATCGAAACGGGTTTGGAGGCCGGGGGATTGGGTGTGATTTTGAACATTGTGCAGCTCCTGTGAGGTTGAGCTGACATCCATCACTTCCACATGAATGGGTGGCAGCTGTGCGAAGGTGTGGAAGACCGGTCACAGGAGACCCCGGCGCACCCGAAGGAGCCCGACGCACAGCCGCCATAGCACAGCCGCCGAAACATTTCTGTTCCAGATGCCTGTCATGAGCTTTCGTGCCCTGTGTTCGGGCTTCCACACCCGGCCGCTGAGTTTGCAGCGACGGCGGGCACACTAGCCGGGAGCTTTGGGCCGAACAAGCGCTCAGGGGCTGACTCTGTAAGCATTGCTGGATTTTCAGAAATTTCCCACATTTCGATCCCGATTATCGGGAAATTCGCGTGTTTTCGCGTTGTTTGTGCAGGGGAGGCATCAAGCACTGCGAAGCAGCTGGCTTGCCAGCGACAGCGCCGTTGACGTCGCCACCGCCGGCAAGCCGGACTGCTACAGGGAAAGGGACAGAATTGCGGGGAGGATTACGGCCGAATCTCGATCATGGTGCCGTCTTTGACCAGTTCCCAGACTTCGCGCATGTCGCCGTTGCGCATGGCGATGCAGCCGTTGGTCCAGTCCAGGGTGTGGAAGTACCACTCCGGGTATTCCTCGTTGATCGGCGTGCCGTGGATCATGATCATGCTGCCGGGGTTGACGCCTTCGCGGCGGGCGCGGGCGGAGTCGGAGATGTTCGGGTAGGAGATGTGCATCGACAGGTTGAAGGCGTCGCTGGTCTTGCGCCAGTCGAGCCAGTAGAAGCCTTCCGGTGTGCGTTGGTCGCCTTCCTGCAGCTTCGGGCCTTTGGGGTATTTGCCCAGGGAGATGCGGTAGGTTTTCAGCGGCTCGCCATGGCTGATCAGTTGCAGCTGGCGGGCGGATTTGAGGACCAGCACTTTATCGATGGCGTGGTCGGCGATGTCGCCGGTGTCCACGACTTTGCCGTCGACAAACTTCTGTTCGCTGCCCTTGGGCACGATGGTCTGGGTAAACGCGGCCTGTGACAACGGAGCGAACGACAGGCATAGAGCAACAAGCAACCAACGCATTTAAAGAGTTTCCCTGAAGCCTGCGCAGCGACTGCGCATCATCGATCAAACGGTTTTGAGTGGTGTAGTGACAACAGAACAATCGGTATGGACCGGGAATTCTTGAGTCCGTCGGTCGTTGAAGAAACATTCCAGGGTCTTTCTGACGGTGTTGAAGGCCAGTTCCGACCACGGGATCTCGGCTTCGTCGAACAGCCTCACTTCAAGGCTTTCGACCCCGGCAGCGAAGTCTTCGCTGGCCATGTTGGCGCGGTAGAAGATGTGCACCTGATTGATGTGCGGCACGTCGATCATCATGTACAGCTGCAGGTCGTCGGCCAGCACGGCACAGGCCTCTTCGACGGTTTCCCGGCGGGCGGCCTGGGCCACGCTCTCGCCGTTTTCCATGAACCCGGCGGGCAGGGTCCAGTAGCCCAGGCGCGGTTCGATGGCGCGGCGACACAGCAATACCTTGTCGCCCCACACCGGTAGCACGCCGGCGACGATGTTGGGGTTCTGGTAGTGAATGGTCTGACAATGGTCGCAGACAAAACGCAGACGGCTGTCGCCTTCGGGGATGCGCTGGATGACCTTTTCGCCGCACTGGCTGCAGAATTTCATGTTTGGATCGGGTTCCTTGAGTCTGCGGCTATCTTGGCGTGTGCGCGGGTAGCGGGCAAGCGGCATATGCCTGCAAGCCGACAAGGGCTTGGGCGTGTCGTCGCTTTGGTGCATGATGCTGGGCAGGCAACAGATCGAGGCTTCCCATGCTGGACGAGCTACTTGGCCGTATAAGCAGCCACACGCCGGGCACGCTGGACACTGACGCACGCTTCCCGGAGGCGGCGGTGCTGCTGCCGATCACTCGACGTGATGAACCGGAACTGGTGCTGACCTTGCGTGCCAGCGGGCTGTCGACCCATGGTGGCGAGGTGGCTTTTCCCGGCGGTCGTCGTGACCCCGAAGACCCTGATCTGATCTTCACCGCGCTGCGCGAAGCCGAAGAGGAAATCGGTCTGCCGCCAGGCCTGGTCGAAGTGGTCGGCCCGCTCAGCCCGCTGATCTCCAAACATGGCATCAAGGTCACGCCTTATGTCGGCGTGATTCCCGATTTTGTCGAATACCGGCCCAACGACGCCGAGATTGCGTCGGTGTTCAGTGTGCCGTTGAGTTTCTTCCGCGAAGACGCCCGCGAACATACCCACCGCATCGACTATCAGGGGCGCAGTTGGTACGTGCCCAGCTACCGCTTTGGCGAGTACAAGATCTGGGGACTGACCGCGATCATGATCGTCGAACTGATGAATGTGCTGTTTGACAGTGATATCCGCCTTAACGAGCCACCCAAGCGCTCGGCCATTCACGTCGTCAAGTGACGCGTCTCATCCAACCGTGAACTAAGCAATAACAACAAGGACCCTTGCATGAAATACCGTCTGGGAGACGCCCGCGTCGAAGCCCATCCGCAAAGCTGGATCGCACCGACCGCCACGCTGATCGGTAAGGTCAAACTGGAAGCCAACGCCAGCGTCTGGTTTGGCGCGGTGCTGCGCGGCGACAACGAGTTGATCCACATCGGCGAGAACAGCAACGTGCAAGATGGCACGGTGATGCACACCGACATGGGATCGCCCTTGACCATCGGCAAGAACGTCACCATCGGTCATAACGTGATGCTGCATGGTTGTTCGGTGGACGACAACACGCTGATCGGTATCAATTCGGTGATCCTTAATGGCGCGAAGATCGGTAAATACTGCATCATCGGCGCCAATTCGCTGATCGGCGAAGGCAAGGTGATTCCGGACGGTTCGCTGGTGATGGGTTCGCCGGGCAAGCTCGTCCGCGAGCTGACCGACGCGGAGAAGAAAATGCTCGAAGCCAGCGCCGCTCACTATGTTCACAACGCCCAGCGCTACGCCCGCGATCTGGCGCCCCAGGAAGACTGATGTCCAGCGACAAGCCGCTCCACGAAAAACCTGTCCGTTCGCCCTGCGTCAGCATCTGCGCGCTGGACGAGGACGACATCTGCACCGGCTGCCAGCGCACGGTGGCTGAAATCACCGCCTGGAGCCGCATGGACAACGACCAGCGCCGGGCGGTGCTGGTGTTGTGCGGCGAGCGGGCGCAGGCGTCCGGGATGATGTTTTCGGTGGGTAACAACTGACCGTGCTTTTGTAGGAGTGAGCTTGCTCGCGATGGAGTCGCTCAGAAGTATCGCCTTGAATGCCCCACCGCAATCGCGAGCAAGCTCACTCCTACAATTAACCGCGTCGATCATCAGGCATCTGTCCGCTACTCAACCCTATCCCCGGCCTTCATGGTAAATTGCGCGCCTTTCTCCCCTGCGGTTGCTCGCCTGTGGCGGGCTGCCCTTGATATCTGCTCCACGAGGACCTGAGATGACTCAAATCGGAACTCCACTGTCGCCGACCGCGACCCGCGTATTGCTCTGCGGTTGCGGCGAGCTGGGCAAGGAAGTGGTGATCGAACTGCAACGTCTGGGCGTTGAAGTGATTGCCGTCGACCGTTATGCCAATGCTCCGGCCATGCAGGTCGCGCACCGCAGCCATGTGATCAACATGCTCGACGGCGCCGCGCTGCGTGCTGTGATCGAGGCCGAGAAGCCGCATTTCATCGTTCCGGAAATCGAAGCCATCGCCACCGCGACGCTGGTGGAGCTGGAGTCCGAAGGCTTTACCGTGATCCCGACGGCTCGCGCCACGCAGTTGACCATGAACCGCGAAGGCATCCGTCGTCTGGCCGCCGAAGAGCTGGACCTGCCGACCTCTCCGTACCACTTCGCCGACACCTTCGAAGATTACAAGAAGGCCGTTGAAGACCTGGGCTTCCCATGTGTGGTCAAGCCGGTCATGAGCTCGTCGGGCAAAGGCCAGAGCCTGCTCAAGACCGAAGCTGACGTGCAGAAGGCCTGGGATTACGCGCAAGAAGGCGGTCGTGCCGGCAAGGGCCGGGTGATCATCGAGGGTTTCATCGATTTCGACTACGAAATCACCCTGCTGACCGTGCGTCACGTTGGCGGCACCACCTTCTGCGCGCCAGTCGGCCACCGTCAGGAGAAGGGCGATTATCAGGAATCCTGGCAGCCTCAGGCGATGAGCCCGGTGGCGCTGGCCGAATCCGAGCGCGTGGCCAAGGCGGTCACCGAAGCATTGGGCGGTCGTGGCCTGTTCGGCGTCGAGCTGTTCATCAAGGGCGATCAGGTCTGGTTCAGCGAAGTGTCGCCGCGTCCGCATGATACCGGTCTGGTGACCCTGATTTCCCAGGACCTGTCGCAGTTCGCCCTGCATGCCCGTGCGATTCTCGGTCTGCCGATTCCACTGATTCGTCAGTTCGGCCCGTCGGCATCGTCGGTGATTCTGGTGGAAGGCACGTCGACCCAGACCGCTTTCGCCAATCTGGAGCAGGCCCTGAGCGAGCCAGACACCGCGCTGCGTCTTTTCGGCAAGCCGGAAGTCAACGGTCAGCGCCGCATGGGCGTGGCCCTGGCCCGCGATGAGTCGATCGAAGCTGCTCGCGCCAAGGCGACCCGCGCATCGGGCGCGGTGAAAGTGCAGTTGTAAGCGGCATCGGCAATGAAAAACGGCGCCCCTTGGGGCGCCGTTTTTGTTGGTGTATTCGTAGCCTGTCGTAGGAGTGAGCTTGCTCGCGATTGCAATGCTTCAGGAGCACCGAGATGCCTGATCCTGAGCGATCGCGAGCAAGCTCACTCCTACAGATCAAGCGCCACGCAATTCAAGCGTCAGGCGATCTTGTCCAGATCCGCATGCCGGGTCTCTTTCAGGCACAGCACGGCGATCAGGCTGATCAGCGCCGCCGCCGAGACATACCCGCCGACCCAGCTCAGACCACCCATCTCCACCAGTTGCTGGGCGAAGAACGGTGCCACCGAAGCGCCGACGATGCCGCCGATGTTGTAGGCCGCCGAAGCGCCGGTGTAGCGCACGCGGGTCGGGAACAGTTCCGGCAGCATGGCGCCCATCGGGGCGAAGGTCACGCCCATCAGGAACAGTTCGATGGACAGAAACAGCGTCACCGCCCATGTGGTGCCGTGGGTCAGCAGTGGCTCCATCAGGAAGCCGGACAGAATCGCCAGCACGCCGCCGATGATCAGCACCGGTTTGCGTCCGAAACGGTCACTGGCCCAGGCCGAAAGCGGAGTGGCCAAGGCCATGAACAGCACCGCAAAGCACAGCATGGCGAGGAACGATTCACGGCTGTAGCCAAGAGTTTTCACTCCGTAGCTCAGCGAGAACACCGTGGAGATATAGAACAGCGCGTAGCACACGACCATCGACGCCGCGCCCAGCAGCATCGGTGCCCAGTACTGCGCGAACAGCTCGGCAATCGGCATTTTCACCCGTTCGTGGCGGGCAATCGCCTTGGCGAACACCGGTGTTTCTTCCAGTTTCAGGCGCACGTAGAGGCCGATGACCACCAGCACGGCGCTGAGCAGGAACGGAATCCGCCAGCCCCACGAGCGGAACTGCTCGTCATTGAGGGTCACCGCCAGGGTCAGGAACAAGCCGTTGGCGGCCAGAAAGCCGATCGACGGGCCCAGTTGCGGGAACATGCCGAACCAGGCGCGTTTGCCTTTCGGCGCGTTTTCCGTGGCCAGCAGCGCTGCGCCACCCCATTCACCGCCCAGCCCAAGGCCCTGGCCGAAGCGCAACACGCACAGCAGGATCGGTGCCCATGAGCCGATGGCTTCGTAGCCGGGCAGCACGCCGATCAGGGTGGTGCAGACGCCCATCAGCAGCAGCGAAGCGACCAGTGTCGATTTGCGCCCGATGCGGTCACCGAAGTGGCCGAACAGCGCCGAGCCCAGCGGGCGGGCGAGGAAGGCGATGCCGAAGGTCAGAAAGGCCGACAGCATCTGTGCGGTGCTGGAGGTCTGTGGAAAGAACACCGGGCCGATCACCAGTGCTGCCGCAGTGGCGTAGACGTAGAAGTCGTAGAACTCGATGGCGGTGCCGATGAAGCTCGCCGTGGCGACGCGGGCCGCCGAGTTGGCGGGGCGGGCTTCGCTCTCGTCGCCCGGTTGATAGGCAGAAGTCGTGCTCATGCAATTATCCCTGGATCATCTTGCCGGCCGGCAGGCGTCGAACATCGCGCGAAAACCGGGGCAATCGTTAATTGTTGTGGGGGCAGCGCTGAACAGACTAGCCCGGATGCGGGCAGGGGCGTTGGCAAGGCTCGGGATGAGAGCGGGCGCCAGGGGTGTTGCGTGAAGACGTCAGGCTGTTGGCTGGCCGGATCGCGCTCTGTGCGGGTAGCACGCGGATCGGCGGGGCTGGGTAAGCGGTTTGATTATAGGAACGGCGCTGGCGCGGAAACAAGTGTTTACAAGCCCGCGCCAGAGCCTCAGGTCACATCTTTGGTGCGGGTGTTCTGCCACATCAGCACGCGGGTCACCCGGTTGTCTTCGGTTTCCAGCGTTTCCAGGCGGTACGGGCCGATCTTCAGGCACACCGAGCTGTCGGGAATGGTTTCCAGCGCTTCGGTGATGAGGCCGTTGAGGGTTTTCGGGCCATCGGACGGCAGGTGCCAGCCCAGGCTCTTGTTCAGATCGCGGATCGACGCTGCGCCTTCGATGACCAGACGGCCGTCTGGCTGCGGGTGAATGTGCGGGTTGTCGAGGGATTGCTCGCTTTCAAACTCGCCGACGATCTCTTCGAGAATGTCTTCCAGGCTGACGATGCCCAGCACTTCGCCATACTCGTCGACCACCACGCCCATCCGCCGCTGCTGTTTGTGGAAGTTGAGCAACTGCAATTGCAGCGGCGTGCTTTCCGGCACGAAGTACGGTTCGTAGCAGGCGGCCTTCAGCGCTTCCTTGGTCAGTTCGCCGCGCGGCAGCAGGTGGCTGATCATCCGCGTGTTGAGCACGCCTTCGACCTGATTGATGTCGTTGTGATAGACCGGCAGACGGGTGTGGCGGGAAATGATCAGCTTGTCGATGATTTCCTCGATGGTGTCATCGAGGTTGATGCCGTCGACCTCGCTGCGGGGCACCAATATGTCGTTGACGGTCATGCTGGCCAGCGCGTGGATGCCGGAAATTACCTGGGCGCGGCCAAAGCCGTTTTCGTTTTCCTGGTAGATCGTCGGGCCCATGTCGTCGTCATCGCCGGCGGTGTCGGGGCGGCGCTTCGACAGGAACGGCCGCAACAGCAGTTTGGCGATGTTCTTGTACAACCAGGTCAGCGGCCGCAGCAGCCGCATGGGAATGCGCAGCACGTTGTTGCCCAGCAGCAGGATCGCTTCCGGGCGGCGGGACGCCAGTTTGCGCGGAATGAACTCGGTGACCACCACTAGCAGGCTGCCGACCGCCAGCCAGGCGATCAGCGCGCCGTGGAAATACCACTGGCCGACTGCGAGCAGAGTGACGAGCACGGTGATCAGCACTCGCAGCAGGGTGTTGCCGAGGATCAGGCTATTGAGATTGAAAGCCAGCACCGGTTTCGGCGGCTCGGTCGAGCGCGGATTGACCCGTGCCGCACGCAGATTGTGGTGGGCCGCTTCGACGGCGGTGAACAGCCCTGACCACGAGGTGAGCAGGGCGAGGAGCGCGAGCATCGTGCCGATGGGCAGGTTATCCATGATCGACGCCTGTCAGATGTGCAGGATGTATTCGCGTACCAGCTTGCTGCCGAAATAGGCCAGCATCAGCAGGCAGAAACCGCCCAGGGTCCAGCGGATGGCCTTGTGCCCACGCCAGCCCAGGCTGTGGCGTCCCCACAACAGCACGCTGAAGACGATCCAGGCGAGGATCGACAGCAGGGTCTTGTGTACCAGATGCTGGGCGAACAGGTTTTCGACGAACAGCCAGCCGGACACCAGTGACATCGACAACAGGGTCCAGCCCGCCCAGAGAAAGCCGAACAGCAGACTTTCCATGGTCTGCAGCGGCGGGAAACTGCGGATCAGGCCTGACGGGTGCTTGTTCTTCAATTGGCGGTTCTGCACCAGCAGCAACAGTGCCTGGAACATCGCGATGGTGAACATGCCGTAGGCGAGGATCGACAGCAGAATATGGCCGATCAGGCCATTTTCTCCGGTGATCGGCTGCAGCGTGCCGACCGGTGCGAACTGCGCCATCAACGTGGTCAACAGACCCAGCGGAAACAGCAGAACCAGCAGGATTTCCACCGGTATGCGGATACACGCCAGCATGGTCACGATGATCACCGCGACGGCAATCAGGCTGGCGGCACTGAAAAAGTCCAGACCCAGGCCGATAGGGCGCACCAGCTGACCGACCAGGGCGCTGGCATGGCAGGCGACGGCCAGGGTACCGATCAGGCACAGCAGCCATTTGTCGGTCTTTTTGCCCTGACGCAGGCGGATGCCTTGATAGAGAGTCGCAGCGGCGTAGAGGGCGGCGGCGGCGAGGCTGAATAGCAAACTCGGTGACAAGGGGAACATAGATCCTGATGGGCGTGCCCGAAAGCCGCTGAGTTTGGCATAGAACCGGCGGGACACGAAAGACCGGCGAAGCCGACGCCGTGGTGTCCGTGCGCCGGAGTCTTCGCTATAATTCGCGACCTGCTCAAGGCACAGGCTCGCCGGGCACTGTTTCTTCCTTATATAGGGTCACCGCGAAAGTCGGTGCCAGCGAGAACAGGCCACCGGCGCCCCGTACGCACCCAAAGGATCGCGCATGTTTGAAAATCTGACAGATCGTCTCTCGCAGACGCTGCGCCAGGTCACTGGCAAGGCCAAGCTGACCGAGGACAACATCAAGGACACGCTGCGCGAAGTGCGTATGGCGCTGCTCGAGGCGGACGTCGCCTTGCCAGTGGTCAAGGACTTCGTCAACCGCATCAAGGAGCGCGCCGTCGGCACCGAAGTGTCGCGCAGCCTGACGCCGGGCCAGGCGTTCGTGAAGATCGTCCAGGCCGAACTCGAAGAGATGATGGGCGCGGCCAACGAAGAGCTGACGCTTAATGTCGCGCCGCCGGCCGTCGTGCTCATGGCCGGTCTGCAAGGTGCGGGCAAGACCACCACCGCAGGCAAGCTCGCCAAGTTCCTCAAAGAGCGCAAGAAGAAAAGCGTGATGGTCGTTTCTGCCGACGTTTACCGTCCGGCGGCGATCAAACAGCTGGAAACCCTGGCCAACGACATCGGCGTGACCTTCTTCCCGTCCGACATCAGCCAGAAGCCGGTGGACATCGCCGAAGCGGCGATCAAGGAAGCGCGCCTCAAGTTCATCGACGTGGTGATTCTCGACACCGCCGGTCGTCTGCACATCGACGCCGAGATGATGGGCGAGATCCAGGCCCTGCACGCGGCGGTCAAACCGGCGGAAACCCTGTTCGTGGTCGACGCTATGACCGGTCAGGACGCGGCCAACACGGCCAAGGCCTTCGGTGATGCGCTGCCACTGACCGGCGTGATCCTGACCAAGGTCGACGGCGACGCCCGTGGCGGTGCCGCGCTGTCGGTACGTGCCATCACCGGCAAGCCGATCAAGTTCATCGGTATGGGCGAGAAGACTGACGCCCTGGAGCCTTTCCACCCGGACCGTATCGCTTCGCGCATTCTTGGCATGGGTGACGTGCTCAGCCTGATCGAACAGGCTGAACAGACCCTCGACAAGGAAAAGGCCGACAAGCTGGCCAAGAAGCTGAAGAAGGGCAAGGGCTTCGACCTCGAAGACTTCCGCGATCAACTGCAGCAAATGAAGAACATGGGCGGCCTCGGCGGCCTGATGGACAAGCTGCCGAGCATCGGCGGCGTCAACCTGTCGCAGATGGGCAACGCGCAGAACGCGGCGGAAAAACAGTTCAAGCAGATGGAAGCCATCATCAACTCGATGACCCCGGCCGAGCGTCGCGACCCCGAGCTGATCAGCGGTTCGCGCAAGCGCCGCATCGCTATGGGTTCCGGCACTCAGGTGCAGGACATCGGGCGTCTGATCAAGCAGCACAAACAGATGCAGAAGATGATGAAGAAGTTTTCGACCAAAGGCGGCATGGCCAAAATGATGCGCGGCCTGGGCGGCATGATGCCCGGCGGCGGCATGCCGAAACTCTGATTTGCAGCGCGCGGACCCTGCGTTCGCGCGTCCTTCTTTGGGATGACTGTCCCACTGGCCTGCTCAGGCAGGCAAAAAACGCCGTCAGCGATGACGGCTCCAATCGCAGATCTGGATGGCCCGGCTGTTTGCGCCGGAAAAAGTCATTTGCAAAAGTCCGGATATTCCTTGAGAATATGCGGCCTTTCGGGCACCCGTGCCCGTCCGTGCACCTTAGATTTGCAGCACCGACTAACAGGAAACTTGTTAAATGCTAACAATCCGTCTGGCCCTTGGCGGCTCCAAGAAGCGCCCGTTCTACCACCTGACTGTGACCGACAGCCGTAACCCACGTGACGGTTCGCACAAGGAACAAGTAGGTTTCTTCAACCCGGTTGCCCGTGGTCAGGAAATCCGTCTGTCCGTGAACCAAGAGCGCGTCAACTACTGGTTGAGCGTTGGTGCACAGCCATCTGAGCGCGTTGCTCAGCTGCTGAAGGAAGCTTCGAAGGCTGCGGCCTGAGTAGCATGAACGCGACGCCAGCTTCTGCCGACGATCTGATCGTCATCGGCAAGATTTATTCGGTACATGGCGTTCGCGGGGAAGTGAAGGTTTACTCTTTCACGGATCCGGTTGGAAACCTGTTGAATTACAAAACCTGGACGCTCAAGCGCGAAGGTAGCGTGAAACAGGTCGAGCTGGTCAGTGGACGCGGGAACGACAAGTTCCTGGTCGCCAAGCTCAAGGGTCTCGATGATCGTGAAGAAGCTCGTCTTCTGGCCGGTTATGAGATCTGCGTGCCAAGCAACCTGTTCCCTGAACTGACCGACGGCGAGTACTACTGGTACCAGCTGGAAGGTCTGAAGGTCATCGACCACCTTGGGCAGATGCTCGGGAAAATCGATCATCTTCTGGAAACCGGCTCAAACGATGTAATGGTGGTCAAGCCCTGCGCAGGCAGTCTGGACGATCGTGAACGCCTGTTGCCCTATACGGAGCAATGCGTGTTGGCCGTCGATCTGGTTGCAGGCGAGATGAAGGTGGAATGGGACGCGGATTTCTAAGCAATGGCCAGCCTGCGCATAGAAGTGATCACGCTGTTTCCCGAGATGTTTTCCGCCATCAGCGAATACGGCATTACCAGCCGTGCGGTAAAGCAGGAGTTGTTGCAACTGACCTGCTGGAATCCGCGGGACTACACCACGGATCGGCATCACACGGTGGACGATCGCCCGTTTGGCGGCGGCCCCGGCATGGTGATGAAGATCAAGCCCCTGGAAGACGCTCTGGTTCAGGCCAGACAGGCAGCGGGGGATGCGGCGAAGGTGATTTACCTGTCGCCACAAGGCCGCAAGCTGGATCAGTCTGCGGTACGCGAACTGGCCAAGGAAGAAGCACTTATCCTGATTGCCGGTCGTTACGAAGGCATCGACGAGCGTTTCATTGAGGCGCATGTCGATGAAGAGTGGTCGATAGGGGATTACGTGTTGTCTGGCGGTGAGCTGCCGGCCATGGTCCTGATCGATGCGGTTACACGTTTGCTGCCTGGAGCTTTAGGGCATGCGGACTCCGCGGAGGAAGACTCCTTCACGGACGGTCTGCTGGATTGCCCGCACTACACCCGACCTGAGGTGTATGCGGATCAGCGTGTACCCGACGTATTGCTTAGCGGCAATCACGCACATATCCGGCGCTGGCGTTTGCAGCAGTCCCTTGGGAGGACCTACGAACGACGTGCCGATCTTCTGGAAAGACGCTCGCTTTCTGGAGAAGAGAACAAGCTGCTGGCGGAATACCTCCGTGAGCGGGACGATAGTTAACGTATCGATGGTAGATCCGACTGATTTACCTTAGGAGCACAACATGACAAACAAAATCATTCTGGCCCTCGAAGCAGAGCAGATGAGCAAAGAAATCCCTCCTTTTGCCCCGGGCGACACCATCGTCGTTCAGGTGAAAGTAAAGGAAGGTGACCGTTCGCGTCTGCAGGCTTTCGAAGGCGTTGTAATCGCCAAGCGTAACCGTGGCATCAACAGTGCTTTCACTGTTCGCAAGATCTCCAACGGTGTTGGCGTTGAGCGTACTTTCCAGACCTACAGCCCGCAAATCGACAGCATGGCTGTCAAACGCCGCGGCGACGTTCGCAAGGCCAAGCTGTACTACCTGCGCGACCTGTCGGGCAAAGCAGCTCGCATCAAGGAAAAACTGGCTTAAGTCCAGCTTTTCGATGCAAAAGAAAGCAGCCTTCGGGCTGCTTTTTTGTTGCCTGTGATTTATTGAGCGGGCAGGAATTGCAGCCTGCAGGAGCCCGCTTGCCAGCCGTTAGTCGGGTGGGAGGCTTAAGACAGTTGGCTCCCTCCCACGGCCTTCGGCCAGAGTCAAAAGCCTTCGCGGGCAAGCCCGCTCCCACAGGGAGTATGTGTTTCGCCGGCTTTTGATCTGGCTTTTGACCTGGCTTTTGATTTTGATGTTGGGGCCCCGTCCCAGAAGGCCGAACGCAGGCGATGCGCAGTGGGCCGAGCGACAGGATGTCGCGAGAGCCGCGTGGGCCATGGATGGCCCATTCGCGGCGAGCCCACGGAGCATTGCCGGAGTGAGGGTATGCCGAGCCAAGGCGAGGCACCGTATGGCGGGGTAGAGAGCCCTTGGTTACTTGGGGCTTTTCCAAGTAACTCGCCGTCAGGCGAAATCAGGCTGCGTTAGCAGCCATAGCGATACATCAGACAAACCGAGTGCACAGGTTTTACGACGAGTGCCTCGCCGGTCGCAGGGCAAGCCAGCTCCTACATTTGACCGCGTCACTTGCCGCCAGGCTGGCAATCCATCAGACGCACCGCATGCTAGGTTTTACGACGAGTGCCTCGCCGATCGCATGTAAGATGTTCCGGATTGAACACGGTAAGGACTCCACGCATACATGCCCGCCATCGACCACCCCATGATCGACCGCTTCCTCGACGCCCTGTGGCTGGAAAAGGGCCTGTCGGACAACACCCGTGACGCCTATCGCAGTGACCTCGCACTGTTCAACGGCTGGCTCCAGGAAGCGAACCTCGATCTGCTGAACGTCGCCCGCGAGGTGATTTTCGATCACCTGGCCTGGCGGGTGGATAACGGCTACAAGCCACGTTCGACAGCCCGCTTTCTGTCCGGCGCCCGCGGCTTCTATCGGTATCTGTTGCGGGAAAAACTGATTGCCGTCGATCCCACCCTGCAGGTCGACATGCCGCAACTGGGCAAGCCATTGCCCAAATCCCTGTCCGAAGCCGACGTTGAAGCACTGATCGCTGCGCCTGATCTGAGCGAAGCCATCGGCCAGCGCGACCGCGCCATGCTCGAAGTGCTGTATGCCTGCGGACTGCGAGTCACCGAACTGGTCAGCCTCACTCTGGAGCAGGTCAACCTGCGTCAGGGCGTGCTGCGTGTCATGGGCAAAGGCAGTAAAGAGCGACTGGTGCCCATGGGAGAGGAGGCCATCATCTGGGTCGAGCGCTACATGCGTGACGCCCGCCAGGAGCTGCTCGGTGGACGCCCCAGCGACGTCTTGTTCCCCAGCCTGCGCGGCGAACAGATGACCCGCCAGACGTTCTGGCACCGTATAAAACTACAGGCCAAGGTGGCCGGCATCGGCAAAAGCCTGTCACCGCATACGCTGCGTCATGCCTTTGCCACCCATCTGCTCAACCACGGCGCCGACCTGCGAGTGGTGCAGATGCTGCTGGGCCACAGCGACCTGTCGACCACGCAGATCTACACCCACGTGGCCCGCGCCCGTCTGCAGGATCTGCATGCCAGGCATCATCCGCGCGGATAAGCCGCAACGATTTCTCCACAGTCTGGCGCCAGTCGGCGTCTGCCTTGCCGGCCTTATGTGATAGGCTTTGCCGGTTTCGCAGATCGGAGCCCGGAAAACCGCCCGGAACGCCCATGTCCGCCGTTTTCAATTCGTGCCCGTCTGCCCCCCGTTCGAGGAGTTTTCATGCGCGTGACTCGTTTTATCGGTGCTGCCGTCGTAGCGCTGGCCAGTACCTTCAGCCTGTTCGCCCACGCTGACGAAGCGTCGGAAAAAGCCATCCGCAAGACGCTGGAATCGCTCAACCTGGAAATTCCGGTAGAAAGCATCTCCAGCAGCCCGCTCAATGGGCTGTACGAGGTCAACCTCAAAGGCGGTCGCGTGCTTTACGCCAGTGCCGACGGCCAGTTCGTCATGCAGGGCAACCTGTATCAGATCCAGGGCGGCAAGCCGGTCAACCTGACTGAAAAGGTCGAGCGTCTGGCAATTGCCAAGACCATCAACGGCATCCCGGTTTCAGACATGGTCGTCTATCCGGCGGTGGGCGAAGCCAAGTCGCACATCACCGTGTTCACTGACACCACTTGCCCGTATTGCCACAAACTGCACGGTGAAGTGGCCGAGCTGAACAAGCGTGGCATTGAAGTGCGTTACGTGGCGTTCCCGCGCCAGGGCCTGGGCTCGCCGGGTGACGAACAACTGCAGGCGGTCTGGTGCTCCAAGGACCGTCGCAACGCCATGGACCGCATGGTCGACGGCAAGAACATCGAAGCGCCAAAATGCGATAACCCGGTCACCAAACAGTTCCAGATCGGCCAGTCCATCGGCGTCAATGGCACACCGGCCATCGTTCTGGCCGACGGTCAGGTGATTCCGGGCTATCAGCCGGCGCCACAAGTGGCGAAACTGGCGCTCGGCGCCAAGTAATTCAACAGCGGGCCGCACTGCATTGCGGCTGTTTTCACGGCCGGCTCCGCGCCGGTCGTTTTATGGGGAGTTCATAGTGAAACCGGTCAAAGTAGGCATCTGTGGGCTGGGTACTGTCGGTGGCGGTACCTTCAATGTGCTGACGCGTAACGCCGAGGAGATTGCCCGCCGTGCCGGGCGTGGAATCGAAGTGGCGCAGATTGCCATGCGTTCGCCAAACCCCAATTGCCAGATTACCGGTACCCCGACCACCCACGACGTGTTCGAGGTGGCAAGCAACCCCGAGATCGACATCGTCATCGAGCTGATCGGCGGTTACACCATCGCCCGCGAACTGGTGCTCAAGGCCATCGAGAACGGCAAGCACGTGGTCACCGCGAACAAGGCGCTGATCGCCGTGCACGGTAACGAAATCTTCGCCAAGGCCCGCGAAAAAGGCGTCATTGTCGCGTTCGAAGCGGCTGTAGCCGGCGGTATCCCGGTGATCAAGGCGATTCGTGAAGGCTTGGCTGCCAACCGTATCAACTGGCTTGCCGGCATCATAAACGGCACCGGTAACTTCATCCTCACCGAAATGCGCGAGAAAGGCCGCACTTTCCCGGACGTTCTGGCCGAAGCCCAGGCGCTGGGTTATGCCGAAGCCGATCCGACCTTTGACGTGGAAGGCATCGATGCCGCGCACAAGCTGACCATTCTGGCGTCCATCGCTTTCGGTATCCCGCTGCAGTTCGACAAGGCCTACACCGAGGGCATCACCAAGCTGACCACCGCTGACGTCAACTACGCCGAAGCGCTGGGCTATCGCATCAAGCACCTGGGTGTGGCTCGCAGCACCCCGGCGGGCATCGAATTGCGCGTACACCCGACGCTGATCCCGGCCGACCGCCTCATCGCCAACGTCAACGGTGTGATGAACGCGGTCATGGTCAACGGCGACGCCGCCGGTTCGACCCTGTTCTACGGCGCTGGCGCCGGCATGGAGCCGACCGCTTCGTCGGTGGTGGCTGACCTCGTCGATGTGGTTCGCGCGTTGACCACCGACCCGGAAAATCGTGTTCCGCATCTGGCCTTCCAGCCGGACTCGCTGTCGGCGCACCCGATCCTGCCGATCGACGCCTGCGAAAGTGCCTACTACCTGCGTATCCAGGCCAAGGACCATCCGGGTGTGCTGGCTCAAGTGGCGAGCATTCTGTCTGAGCGTGGCATCAACATCGAATCGATCATGCAGAAAGAAGCCGAAGAGCATGACGGTCTGGTGCCGATGATCCTGCTGACCCACCGCGTGGTCGAGCAGCGCATCAATGACGCTATCCAGGCGCTGGAAGCCCTGCAGGGTGTAGTGGGCCCGGTGGTGCGCATTCGCGTCGAACACCTGAACTGAGAGCGGCCGCACGCTTCAAGTGGCAAGCTGCAAGTAAAAGCAAAATCACATCGCGGTGAGCTTCAGGCCGCAAGCTGCAAGTACAAGCGAATCGCTCTGACTTGCCGCTTGCCCCTTGAAGCTTGCGGCTCAAACCGAAGGTTTGCAAAAAATGCGTTATATCAGTACCCGTGGCCAGGCACCGGCCCTGAATTTCGAAGACGTACTGCTGGCGGGTCTCGCCAGTGATGGCGGCCTGTATGTGCCGGAAAACCTGCCACGTTTCACTCAGGAAGAGATCGCTTCCTGGGCCGGTCTGCCTTATCACGAGCTGGCGTTCCGGGTGATGCGCCCATTCGTCACCGGCAGCATTCCGGATGCCGATTTCAAGAAGATCCTTGAGGAAACCTACGGTGTGTTCGCCCACAACGCTGTCGCGCCGCTGCGTCAGCTGGAAGGCAACGAGTGGGTGATGGAGCTGTTCCACGGCCCGACCCTGGCGTTCAAGGACTTCGCCCTGCAGCTGCTGGGTCGTCTGCTCGATTACGTGCTGGAAAAGCGCGGCGAGCGCGTGGTCATCATCGGCGCCACTTCTGGTGATACCGGTTCGGCCGCCATCGAAGGCTGCCGTCGCTGCGATAACGTCGACATTTTCATCCTGCACCCGAACAACCGTGTTTCCGACGTGCAGCGTCGCCAGATGACCACCATCTTCGGCGACAACATCCACAACATCGCCATCGAAGGCAACTTCGACGACTGCCAGGAAATGGTCAAGAACAGCTTCGCTGACCAGAGCTTCCTCAAAGGCACGCGTCTGGTGGCAGTGAATTCGATCAACTGGGCGCGGATCATGGCCCAGATCGTCTACTACTTCCACGCAGCCCTGCAGTTGGGCGGTCCGGCGCGTTCGGTGGCGTTCTCGGTACCGACCGGCAACTTCGGTGACATCTTTGCCGGCTATCTGGCGCGCAACATGGGTCTGCCGATCAGCCAGCTGATCGTCGCCACCAACCGCAACGACATCCTGCACCGCTTCATGAGCGGCAACCAGTATGTGAAGGAAACCCTGCACGCGACCCTGTCGCCGTCGATGGACATCATGGTGTCGTCGAACTTCGAACGCCTGCTGTTCGACATGCACGGTCGCAATGGCGCTGCCATCGCCGAGCTGATGGACACCTTCAAGCAGGGTGGCGGTTTCAGCGTCGAAGAAGACCGCTGGACAGAAACCCGCAAGCTGTTCGACTCGCTGGCCGTCAGCGACGAACAGACCTGCGAAACCATCGCTGATGTCTTCGCCAGCACCGGCGAACTGCTCGACCCGCACACTGCCATCGGCGTGAAGGCTGCCCGTGATTGCCGTCGCAGCCTGTCGACACCGATGGTCATCCTCGGCACGGCGCATCCGGTGAAATTCCCTGAAGCCGTGCAGAAAGCCGGTGTAGGAAAAGCGCTGGAGCTGCCTGCACACTTGTCTGATTTGTTTGAGCGAGAAGAGCGCTGCACCGTTCTGCCAAACGACCTGAAATCCATGCAGGCCTTTGTCAGCCAGCACGGCAACCGTGGCAAGCCGCTGTAACGGAATCGTCATGTAACAACTTGAAGCCCGCCACCCGGCGGGCTTCATCGTTTCTGCATGCCACACTTGCGAAGTATTTTGAATTTCGCGGATAGACCTGTGGCTGTTGAAAATCCCGTCGCCAGGGCCGTCAAACGGCTCATCGACACCTCCTTTTGCAAGTATCTGCTTCGTGTGTGCCTGCTGCTTCTCGCGTTCGGCGGCGGCACCGTACAGGCTGCGCAAAGTCTGCCTTTCACCCTGGCAGCGCCTTTCATTGCGGCATCGATGCTGACACTCGAAGAAGACGAGCGCCACATGCTCGACAGGCGTGGGGTACTGCGAGTGGGTATTGCGATAGCCGATTACGAGCCGATCGACATCACCGGTGATCGCAACCGTTATCAAGGCATCAGTGCCGATTACCTCAGCCTGATGGGCGCGCGCCTGGGGGTACCGGTGCAGGTGACTGGCTATGCGCGGCACGAGCAGGCGGTCACGGCGCTGCAGGCCGGTGAAATCGATGTGCTGACCAGCGCCAGCGGTTATGAAAGAGCCATTTCCGGCATCGCCATGTCCCGTGGATATTTGCCGGATCAGTCCGTGGTGGTGGGGCGGGGAGACGACAGCGACCTGTCGCCTTCGCTGGCAGGCAAGCGCGTTGTCCTGCTCGATGGCTACGCCGATTCCGCAGGCGTGCATCAGGCTTATCCTCACAGCGAAGTGGTGCTGGCCCCCAATCTGTACAGTGCCATGGAGGCACTGACCCAGGGTGATGCCGACGCTTTCATCGGCAATGAGATCATCGTGCGGGCGTACGCGGCGCTGCGCCCTTATCTCGGCCTGCAGATCAAGTTCGACAGTCGGCTGCCTGCGGGCAGCTTTTCCTTTGCCCTGCGTGAGGGCGACAGCCAGCTTCGTGGGTTGCTGGACCGCGCTCTCGGCGGGCTGGACGACTCGGTCGGGCGGGAAATTCTGGCACGCTGGACAACCGGTCTTGGCGTCGATGGCGTTGGCCAGCGCATTGCCCTGAGCAGTGCCGAGCAGCGCTGGGTACGCAAGCACCCCGAAGTCATCGTTGCCTCGACGCAACAACCTCCTTACCTCTACAAGGACAGCAATGGCCGCTGGGTCGGTCTGAATGCCGATGTGCTGGCGCGTATTGCGCGCATGACCGGGTTGAGCTTTGTCCATCAGGAAATGCCGTCCACCGAAGCAGCGCTGGACGCCTTGAGCGCGGCCACCGCGGATATGAACACAACCCTGGCCGACGCTCCGGAACGTCGGCGCGTTCTCGATTTCACCCATGCTTTCGGGGGCAATAGCTGGGTTTTCGTGGTGCGCTCGAACGGTCCTTCGCCGGTGAGCCTGGCGGAAATGAGCGGTCAGGTGCTGGCGATTCCGGCCCGCCATGCCTTGCTGGAGTTCATTCGCGAGCGTCACCCGGGGATCCGTCTGCGTCTGGTGGCAACCTACGAGGAGGCCCGCAATCTGGTGGAGCGAGGTGATGCGCAAGCGACCATTCAGAGCGAGGCGGGCGCCTGGCTTTACCCCAGAGGGGCTCTGAAGGTCGGGCGCAGCATCGAGGGCAAATGGTCCGCAGACCGTTTCTCGGTCATCAAGAGTGAGCCTGAATTGCTGAGCATTCTGAACAAGGCGCTGGAGGAGTTTCCGGTCGCGGAAATGCGCGCGATCCGCATGAAATGGCTGGGAGCGGTGATGTCGCAGCCGCCGTTGTGGCAGCGCGTTCCGGCGTGGATTTACTGGGTGCTGACGCTTGCACTGTTGCTGGGGCTGGTATCGCTGGGCTGGAGCAGCCGCCTGAGAGTGCAGATCCGCGAACGGCTGCGGATCGAAGCGCTGCTCGGCGATCAACTGGCGTTCAAGCAGGCGTTGCTCGATGGCATCCCCGACCCGATCTATGTGCGCGACCTGCAGGGGCGGCTGATGTCGTGTAACCGCAGCTATGAGGAATGCCTGGGCGTCAGCTTCGAGCAGATGAATGGCCGACGGCTGATCGACGTCGACCTGATCCCGCGGGACAGCGCCGAACGTCTGCACAGTGATTACATGAGCCTGCTGCGCACCGGTCAGCCGCAGGTGGTGGATCGCAGTATGGTCATCGCCGGGAGGCTGGTCGAAGCGCGGCAATGGACCGTGCCGTTCTTTCGGGCAGATGGTGAGTTGCAGGGGCTTTTGGGCGGTTGGTTGGACCTTACCGAGCGCAGGCAACTGGAGCGTGAACTGAAGCTGACACAGCGAAGCGAGGACATGGCCGTGGCGGAAAGAAAAGGTTGAGCCATTGGCCTGTTATCGAAATCATGGCTTGAAAGATGGCAGACAGGCCGCCGTATTGCCTGGCCGCAAAGCTGAATTCTGTCTGTCACATTGCGCAGGCATGCTCCAGAGGGTCGGGTTGCCGCAGTCAGCCGACCCACGGCCAAAAGAACTTTGTGCAGGTGCCCACGGTCATTGATAAGCACCTTTGCATTCAAACTGTTGAGTGGTGATCCGGATGGAAAATATCAGCTTGCTGCTAAGCGAGGCATTGGCACCGTATCAGGCGAGCCTGGGCGTGGCCGGTGTACAGGGCGAACGTCTGGTGACATTGAAAAATGCAGCCGGTGCGATCGTGATCGAGCGGACCTATTCCGCGAACCAGTTGTGTGACAAACGCCAGTTGACCGATGTAGTGGACGGTTTGCACCGTGATCTGATGGTGGCTGAAGGGCGGCTGGAGCCCTGCGTCATTGCCGCGATGCGCAATGCCGGCCAGGGAGCCGTTCATGCCGCTGGTCAGGCTTTTGTCTGAAGGCGATGGAACCTTATCGATTACATAGGCTCCTATCCTTTACGGCAGGCACAGGCATTGTGCTCCGGTGTTTTTGTCGCCTGTCGTACGAGCCCAAGGTGGGCTACGGTTGACCCCGAGTAGTCTCCCCGCTGCTCGGGGTTTCTTTTTTTCCGCGCTTCAATTCTGTTCCGGCTCGTCGAAGAACGTCTGTGCATCGCGCAGGTATTCGTCGCGGCTGACCATCCATTCCGCGTAGAAATCGATCAGGCGGGTAGTGCGCAGCACGCGCATTTCGCGGTTGATGATAGCCATCGCTGCTTGTCCCTTTTCATTCTTCGAGCAGCCGATGTGGGCGAACTGGTACTTGGGCGCGTCCTTGACCGGGAAGAATTCCAGTTCATTGAGGGGGATGTGCTGATCCTGAGCGTGGAACCGCGCTTCGGGCCAGTAGCTGATGAGCGCCTGGAAGCGACCCATCCTCTCCATCTGCAACATGCTGCCCACCGCCGCATTACCGTAATGCAGGATCAGGTTGTCCGGCTTCGTCGTTTCACGAATGACCTTGTCGATCACCGGCCCATAGCTGCGTTCGCCGACAATGCCGACCTTCACCTTGTCGCTGGCCAGCAGGGCTGCCAGATCGAGTCGCCCGTCGCTGCCCAGATACGGCGCGAACAGGCCATGGTTGCGCCGCTCGATCGTCACGCCGTTGCCGGGCGTGGCGTAGGTGGGGATGGAAAACAGAATGGTTTTTGCCCGCTCCGCCGTCCACAGCAGCGTAGGGTCGCAGGCAAAACCGTCAGGGTCCTGCAGCATCTGCGTACCACGGGCGCGGTTGACGTGCATGATCTGGTGGTCGTACTCAGGCATCCGCGCGATCAGCTCGGGCATCATCTTGTCGATGGCACCCTTGCCGGCCTGCGGTCCGGCAAAAATCGTCAGCGGCGGAAAGTCGCGCAGCAGCCAGGTCAGGGTTTCCCTGGCGGACGCGCTGGCGGGGAGCACGCTCAGGCATGAGCTGACCAGCAAGGCGAACAGGCCGGCGCGGTGATTGTGCGGGGAACGATTGACCATCCGTCGTTGCAATTTCCGAAAAATCTGACTGGGGCCGAGGTCGGTGCAGGCCGGGTTGCCGTGAGGCAATCGATGGCTGGCTGTCACGACGCGCCACTCTCTGTACTTCATGCTAGAGGGTCTCGCAGTAAGGTATCGGCGTTGTGGATCATTTGTTTAACAATCGTCACCTGTGCATGAGTAAAGCACTGCAGCGTCGCTCGGTAGCGTCAATTTGCGGCGCAGGACCGATCAATCATCGACGCCGGTCGTTCAAAAGTCCGGCTTCGGTTAGACTTGGCGCCCTTCCCGACTCTTAGAAGCGCGCCCACATGGCCCAGCCGTCCACGACCTATAAATTCGAACTGAACCTCACCGACCTGGATCGCGGGGTTTATGAAACCGTCAAACAGACCATCGCCCGCCACCCTTCGGAAACCGAAGAGCGCATGGCCGTGCGCCTGCTGGCCTATGCGCTCTGGTACAACGAGCAGCTCGCATTCGGCCGTGGCCTTTCCGAAGTAGACGAGCCGGCGCTGTGGGAAAAAAGTCTGGATGACCGTGTCTTGCACTGGATCGAAGTCGGCCAGCCGGACATCGAGCGCCTGACCTGGTGCTCGCGCCGTACCGAACGCACCAGTCTGCTCGCCTATGGCAGCCTGCGGGTGTGGGAAGGCAAGGTGCCGCCAGCAGCGCAGTCGCTGAAAAACGTACACATCGCAGCGGTTCCGCAGGAAGTGCTGGAAACCCTGGCCGAAGACATGCCACGGGTGATCAAGTGGGACGTGATGATCAGCGAAGGGACGATCTTCGTCACCGACGACCGCGGCCAGCACGAAGTGCAACTGCAGTGGCTGGTGGGTGATCGCGGCTGACCGCCGACGTTACCCTCAGTCGCCTTGATTCAGCTCCGATAGAAGAACACCAGCGGAACCCGCATGCGCATCGAACCACGCCCGTTACCTGCCACTCTGCCATTTCTTGGCGATCTGCCACCTTTGCTGACTCGCCTGTACGCTGCCCGTGGCGTGCTTGAACAGAGCGAACTGGACAAGGGACTGGCACGGCTGATCCCGTATCAGCAGCTCAAAGGCATCGATGCCGCCGTGGATCTGCTGGTCGCTGCATTGCAGCAGCGCCAGCGCATTCTCATCGTCGGTGACTTCGATGCCGACGGCGCCACGGCCAGTACCGTCGGGGTGCTCGGCCTGCGCCTGCTCGGTGCCGCCCATGTCGATTATCTGGTGCCGAACCGTTTCGAATACGGCTACGGCCTGACTCCGGAAATCGTCGGTGTGGCCCTTGAGCGCAACCCGGACCTGCTGATGACCGTGGACAACGGCATTTCCAGCGTTGACGGTGTGGCTGCTGCCAAGTCGGCCGGCCTGAAGGTGCTGGTCACCGATCACCACTTGCCGGGCAACGAGTTGCCTGCCGCCGATGCCATCGTCAACCCCAACCAGCCCGGCTGCGAGTTCCCGAGCAAGGCCCTGGCCGGGGTCGGCGTGATGTTCTACGTGCTGATGGCCCTGCGTGCGCGGCTGCGCGAGATCGGCTGGTTCGAGGCCAACGGCCAGGCGCAGCCGAATCTGGGTGAATTGCTGGATCTGGTGGCGCTGGGCAGCGTCGCCGATGTGGTGCCGCTGGACGCCAACAACCGCATTCTGGTGCACCAGGGCCTGCTGCGGATTCGCGCAGGCCGCGCGCGTCCTGGCCTACGCGCCATCCTTGAAGTCGCCCGTCGCGAACCGTCGCGCATCACTTCCACCGACCTGGGTTTCATCCTCGGGCCACGGCTCAACGCTGCCGGCCGTCTGGATGACATGAGCCTGGGCATCGAGTGCCTGCTGTGCGACGACGAGGGGCTGGCGCGGGAGATGGCAACGCAGCTGGACGAGCTCAATCAGGACCGCAAGTCCATTGAGCAGGGTATGCAGCGCGAAGCACTGGCGCAGTTGAAGGACCTGCCGGTGGAATCGATGCCGTTCGGTCTGTGCCTGTTCGAGCCGGAGTGGCACCAGGGCGTGATCGGCATTCTCGCCTCGCGTCTGAAAGAGCGTTATCACCGGCCGACCATCGCGTTCGCCAGCGCCGGCGAAGGTGTGCTCAAGGGGTCGGCGCGTTCGGTGCCGGGCTTTCATATCCGCGATGCACTGGACGCCGTGGCCGCTCGCCATCCCGATCTGATCAGCAAGTTCGGCGGCCACGCCATGGCCGCCGGCTTGTCTTTGCCGGAAGCCAACTTTCCAGCCTTCGCCGAGGCCTTCGATACCGAGGTGCGCCGCCAGCTCAATGAAGACGATCTGACCGGCCGACTGCTGTCCGACGGTACGCTGGCGGTCGAGGAGTTCCATCTGGAATTGGCCCGCGCACTGCGCAATGCCGGTCCTTGGGGGCAACATTTCCCCGAGCCGTTGTTCCACGGCGTGTTCCAGTTGGTGGAGCAGCGAGTGGTCGGCGAGCGGCATTTGAAGATGGTGCTCAAGACCGAATGCGGTTCGGTGAAACTCGATGGCATCGCCTTCGGTGTCGACCGTGACATCTGGCCCAATCCCTCCATCCGCTGGGTCGAAATGGCTTACAAGCTCGACGTGAATGAATTCCGCGGCAATGAAACGGTGCAACTCATGGCCGTCCACCTCTCGCCACGCTGATCGGTATTTGCCACGCAGCAGGAACCCGCACTTCTCCCGGGTTGTCGTCTAGGCTCAAGGGTCAGAACATAAGGAACCCTTGAGCTGACTGAGAGGTGCCCATGAGCCTGCTGCTTGAACCCTATACCCTGCGTCAATTGACCCTGCTCAACCGCATCGCCGTGTCGCCAATGTGCCAGTATTCCTCGGTGGACGGGCTGGCCAATGACTGGCATCTGGTCCATCTGGGCAGTCGTGCGGTCGGTGGTGCCGGGCTGATCTTCACCGAAGCGGCAGCGGTTACCCGTGATGGTCGCATCACCCCGGAAGACCTCGGGCTGTGGACCGACGAACAGATCGAGCCGCTGCAACGCATCACCCGTTTCATCACCGCCCAGGGCGCGGTGGCCGGCATCCAGCTGGCCCATGCCGGGCGCAAGGCCAGCACCTGGCGACCCTGGCTGGGCAAGCACGGCAGCATTCCGCTGGATGAAGGCGGCTGGACGCCCTGGGGGCCGTCGAAGATCGCCTTCGACCCGCAGCACACACCACCCACACCGCTGGACGAAGAGCAGATCGGCAAGGTGATCCAGGCGTTCGTCGACGCGGCGAAACGCGCGCTGATCGCCGGCTTCAAGGTGGTGGAAGTGCATGCGGCCCACGGTTATCTGCTGCACCAGTTTCTTTCGCCGCTGAGCAACCAGCGCCGTGACCAGTACGGCGGCTCGTTCGAAAACCGCATCCGACTCACCCTTGATGTCACCGAAGCGGTGCGCAAGGTGTGGCCGGAGGAACTGCCGTTGTTCGTGCGAGTATCGGCTACCGACTGGGTGGAAGACGGCTGGAACCCGGATGAGACCGTGGAGCTGGCCAAACGCCTGAAAACTCTGGGTGTGGACCTGATCGACGTGTCCTCCGGCGGCACCGCTGCCAATGCCGAGATTCCGGTGGGACCGGGCTATCAGACCCAGTTTGCCGGGCGGGTACGCAACGAATCGGGTATTGCCACCGGTACGGTGGGATTGATCACCGAACCGTTCCAGGCTGACACCATTCTGCGTACCGGCCAGGCCGACCTGATTCTGTTGGCCCGCGAGCTGTTGCGTGACCCGTACTGGCCGCTGCATGCCGACGATGACCTGGGCGGGCGCAGCGCCGTCTGGCCGGCGCAATACCAGCGCGCGACCCACCGCGATCAGCCGATCCATGAGTCTGATTTGCGGGACTGACGAGGACTCGCTTGCTTTTGTGGGAGGGAGCTCTGCTCGCGATAGCGGTGAGTCAGGCGGCGCAGCATTGTCAGGATTGACGCCATCGCGAGCAGAGCTCCCTCCCACGGCCTGCGGCCAGAATCAAACGCCAATGTGTATGGGCAGCCTCTGCTTCAACGCTCCAGCAACGCCTTCACCCGCTCGCTGAGCGCCGGAATCGAGAACGGCTTGGTCAGCACATGCATGCCGGGCTCAAGCCGGCCTTTGTCCAGTGCTGCATTCTCTGCATAACCGGTGACGAACAGCACCTTCAGCTTCGGCCGCAGGCTGCGCGCCGCGTCGGCCAGCTGGCGACCGTTCATGCCGCCGGGCAGGCCGACGTCGGACATCAACAGATCGATGGTCTGGCTGCTTTGCAGCACACGCAACGCGGCGGCGCCGTGATCGGCTTCCAGAACGTGGTAACCCAGCTCCACCAGCACCTCGACCACCAGTGTCCGGACCGCTGGCTCGTCGTCCACCACCAGCACCGTCTCACCACCCGCTCGATGGCTAAGTGTCTTTTGCACATCGGGCTCGACGGGAGATACCGGTACCGCTTCGCTGTACGCCGGCAGATAGATGCACACCTGCGAGCCCTTGCCCGGTGTCGAGTCGATATGCACGCCACCGCCCGACTGGTGAGCGAAACCGTAGATCATCGAGAGCCCAAGGCCGGTGCCCATGCCGGTCGGTTTGGTGGTGAAGAACGGATCGAAGGCGCGTTTGACCACCTCCTGGCTCATGCCGCTGCCGTTGTCGCTGACACACAGCGCCACGTAATCGCCACGGGGCAGATCCAGGTCGCGAAGGGAGGGCTTGTCCAGCCGCTTGTTGGCGGTTTCGATCAGCAACTGCCCGCCATCGGGCATTGCATCGCGGGCGTTCAGGCACAGATTCAGCAGCGCGTTTTCCAGCTGGTGCGGGTCCACCAGCGTCGACCACAGGTCGCGGGTCGCGATGACATCCATGGCAATCGACGGCCCCACCGTGCGCCGGATCAACTCGGCCATACCATCGATCAACTGATCGACATCGGTGGGTTTGGGGTCCAGGGTCTGCCGGCGGGAGAAGGCCAGTAAGCGGTGGGTCAACGCCGCCGCGCGACGTGACGCCTCCAGTGCTGCGTCGATATAGCGGTCGAGGTTTTCGGTGCGACCTTTGGCGACGCGGTTTTTCATCAATTCGATGTTGCCACTGATGCCCATCAGCAGGTTGTTGAAGTCGTGGGCCAGACCGCCGGTCAACTGGCCGACGGCCTCCATTTTCTGCGATTGCCGCAGTGCTTCCTCGGCGCTGCGCGCCGCCAGATCGTCAGCCTGCTGTTGTTCGCTGGCGCGCAGGGCGCGTTGATCGACGATGCGCTGCGTGGTTTCTCGGGTGACGCACAGCAGGCCGACAATGCGGTTGTGCTCGTCGATCAGCGGTGAGAAGGAAAATGACCACCAGGTGCGCTCGATCTCGCCATAACGGGCCATGGTCAGCGGCATGTCATCGCATTGCCAGGGTTCTCCGCGCAGGGCCTTTTCGGCAAAGGGCCGCACTTGATCCCAGACATCCGACCACAGCTCCTGCACGCGCATGCCCATGGCCGATGTCAGCCGCGGGCCGAGAATCGGTGCGTAGACGTCGTTATGAAAAAACAGCAGGTCAGGGCCCCATAACAGGTACATCGACTCGGGCGAGTTGAGGATCTGATTCAGGTGGATCTTTAGCGCGAGCGGCCACTGCTCCATCGGCCCCAGCGCAGTGCCGCTCCAGTCACGCGCGCTGATGACGCGACCGGCTTCGCTGACGCCTGTGGGAAAGCGGGAATGTCGGGTCAACGCGGCAAGCTACTGTCAGGTGAGAACCATTGACGAAGCCGGCGGTGAAATTCCTCACCTTTCACATCCACTTGAAAGGCAATCGGAAGAGGGAGTACCGGTTTGCCATTCATGTGAATGGCAAAAAGCCCCGCGCGAGTCCGAAGCAGCGTCAAAAGGGTTGACCATGGATTCGCGCAGGGGTTGCGTGGTGATATCAAATTCTAATCAGCTTGCGCGGCGCGGCAGAGCAGATCATTGACCCACTGATTGATACTTTTGTGTGCCAGTTCGGCCTTGCAGGCAATACTGGCATGTAGTGTGGGCTCCAGCCGCAGGCTCAGTTTTCCGGAATAGGTTTTCTGCGGTGCCCGACCAAGCTTTAAGCAGGTGTCGAGATAATCGTCGACGGCCTCTTCAAATGCGGCACGGAGCTCTTTGACCGATTCGCCGTGAAAGCCGATAACGTCGCGGATTCCAGCGACATGCCCGACGAATACAGCATCCTCGTCGCTGTATTCGATGCGGGCTGCATAGCCCTTGTAATTCATGATGTTCATGGAACAACTCCTGCCTGTTCAAGAAACGCTCGTGCATCACGGACCTGATAAGGCTTGGCCTCTTTGTCCGGGTGTGGGCGATGGAATGTCGCCACGACACCGTTGAGTTCGAAGCGAACGCGAGAGCCTGCTTGTGTCTTTAGCTGAGGTAATGTCAGAGGTGAGAGGGGTGGATGGCAGCTGATGAGCAGCGGTGCCTTTTGAGCACGTGAGGGAGCCAAGCT
>NZ_JBIVCU010000010.1:143395-288044 GCF_044746785.1 Pseudomonas sp. NPDC090208 | reverse complement strand
TCCGTGGGCCCGCCGCGAATGGGCCATCCATGGCCCACGCGGCTCTCGCGGCATCCATGCCGCTCGGCCCACTGCGCATCGCCTGCGTTCGGCCTGCTGGGACGGGACCCCAAGATCAAGATCAAAAGCTCTGTGTCCGGCTTGCCAGCGGTTGCGATTTCACGGACGCCACCGCCGGCAAGCCGGACTGCTACGGGCCGGTGTGTGCCATCTGCCTTTGATTCTGGCCGAAGGCCGTGGGAGGGATCCGAGTTTGCGAGGGTCGCGAAGGCGGTATGTCAGGCAAACTGCTGTCGTCCGTAGGTAACCTCAGCCCCGTCCGATACCCTCCGCCCCCATGTCAACTACGCTGCTGCCTACCATCTTTGTAGGATCCTGCGACATCTTCGCGGTTGGTGATGACACACCCCGACACGTATGATTTCTGACATTTTTTTGCAGATTAGAAGCCTATGTCCCTGATAGTTCTACTGCTTCTGCCGTTCATTGGCAGCTGTCTGGCGGCGTTGTTGCCGCACAATGCGCGTAACGCCGAATCCATTCTGGCCGGTCTGATTGCCCTGACCGGTGCGGTTCAGGTTGCTCTCTGGTATCCGCAGATCGCTCACGGCGGGGTGATTCGCGAGGAGTTTTTCTGGCTGCCGAGCCTGGGCCTGAATTTCTCGCTGCGGCTGGATGGCTTCGCCTGGCTGTTCTCCATGCTGGTACTGGGCATCGGCACGCTGGTGTCGCTGTATGCGCGCTATTACATGTCGCCGGACGATCCGGTGCCGCGGTTTTTCTCGTTTTTTCTCGCGTTCATGGGGGCGATGCTGGGGCTGGTGATGTCCGGCAACTTGATCCAGATCGTGTTTTTCTGGGAGTTGACCAGCGTCTTCTCGTTCCTGTTGATCGGCTATTGGCACCACCGCGCCGATGCTCGACGGGGCGCTTACATGGCGTTGATGGTCACCGGCGCCGGGGGCCTGGCCTTGTTGGTGGGGGTGATGCTGCTCGGGCATGTGGTCGGCAGTTACGACCTGGATCGGGTGCTGGCTGCTGGCAATGTCATCCGTGCCCACGCGCTGTATCCGGTGCTGTTGACCCTGATCCTGCTCGGCGCACTGACCAAAAGCGCGCAATTTCCCTTCCATTTCTGGCTGCCCCACGCCATGGCCGCGCCGACGCCGGTGTCGGCGTATCTGCACTCGGCGACGATGGTCAAGGCCGGGGTATTTTTGCTGGCGCGCTTGTGGCCGGCGTTGTCCGGCAGTGAACAGTGGTTCTGGATCGTCAGCGGTGCCGGCGCCTGTACGTTGGTGATCGGCGCCTACGCGGCGATTTTCCAGACCGACCTCAAGGGCCTTCTGGCCTACTCGACCCTCAGCCATCTCGGCCTGATCACTCTGCTGCTGGGCCTGAACAGCCCGCTGGCGGCAGTCGCTGCGGTGTTTCATATCCTCAACCACGCCACCTTCAAAGCGTCGCTGTTCATGGCCGCCGGGATCATCGACCACGAAAGCGGCACCCGCGACATCCGCAAGCTCAGCGGGCTGGCGAAACTGATGCCGTTCACTGCGACCCTGGCAATGGTCGCCAGCGCCGCCATGGCCGGTGTGCCACTGCTCAACGGTTTCCTGTCCAAGGAAATGTTCTTCGCCGAAACCGTGTTCATCACCTCCACCGCCTGGGTCGAAGCGGCGTTGCCGGTGATCGCCACCGTGGCCGGGACGTTCAGCGTCGCCTACTCGCTGCGTTTTACCGTCGATGTGTTTTTCGGCCCGAAGGCTACCGACCTGCCGCACACGCCCCACGAACCGCCGCGCTGGATGCGTGTGCCGGTGGAATTGCTGGTGCTGGCGTGCCTGATCGTCGGCATCTTTCCGGCGCACTCGGTCGGGCCTTTGCTGGCTGCCGCCGCGCAGCCCGTAGTGGGTGGCACGTTGCCCGAATACAGCCTGGCCATCTGGCACGGTCTGAATGCGCCGATGGTCATGAGCCTGATCGCCATGGCCGCCGGTATCACCCTTTATCTGCTGCTGCGCGGGCCGTTTCGTCGTGAGCGTTTCGTCGGCCCGCCGTTGATGTGGCGCCTCAACGGCAAGCGTCTGTTCGAGCGCGTGCTGGTGATCAAGATGCTCTCGGCACGTCGCCTGGAACAACTGCTGACCACCCGCCGCCTGCAGGCGCAGCTGTTTCTGATGGTGTTCGTCGCCGTCGTCGCCGGTTTCGTGCCGATGTACGACGGCGGACTGACCTGGGGCGACCGGCCGAAGATTCCGGGTTCCGGGGTGTTCGTCATGCTCTGGCTGATCGCGATTGCCTGTGCCCTCGGCGCGGCGTGGCAGGCCAAGTATCACCGCCTAGCGGCCGTGACCATGGTCGGCGTCTGTGGCCTGATGACCTGCGTGACCTTCGTCTGGTTCTCGGCGCCGGACCTGGCACTGACCCAACTGGTGGTGGAAGTGGTCACCACGGTGCTGATTCTGCTCGGCCTGCGCTGGCTGCCACGGCGTAACGAAAACGTCGCCCCGCCAATCCGCTCGCGCAATCGCGCCCGGGTTCGCCGGGTGCGCGACTTCATTCTGTCGGTGGCGGTGGGTGGCGGCATGGCGCTGCTCTCCTACGCCATGCTGACCCGACCAACGCCCAACACGATCTCGGAGTTTTACCTGAGCCGCGCGTTGAGCGAGGGCGGCGGCACCAACGCGGTCAACGTCATGCTGGTGGACTTCCGCGGCTTCGACACCTTCGGCGAAATCACCGTGCTGGCGGTGGTGGCGTTGACCGTGTTCGCCCTGTTGCGACGCTTCCGCCCGCCGAAGGAAAGCATCCTGTTGCCTGCGCAGCAGCGTCTGCTGGCGCGGGACGTGGTGACCGATCTGGTCAACCCGCGCCATGCCACCGACACCGCACTGGGCTTCATGATGGTGCCGGCGGTGCTGGTGCGCTGGTTGCTGCCGGTGGCCTTCGTGGTGTCGATGTACCTGTTCATGCGCGGCCACAACCAGCCGGGGGGCGGCTTTGTCGCCGGGCTGGTGATGTCGGTGGCGTTCATCCTGCAATACATGGTCGCCGGCACGCAGTGGGTCGAGGCGCACATGAGCCTGCGACCGCTGCGCTGGATGGGCACCGGTCTGTTCTTCGCCCTGGCGACGGGCATGGGTTCGATGGCCCTGGGTTATCCGTTCATGACCACCCACACCGCGCATCTGCACCTGCCGCTGCTGGGCGACGTACACATTGCCAGTGCGCTGTTCTTCGACATCGGCGTGTACGCCGTGGTGGTCGGTTCGACCCTGCTGATCCTCACCGCGCTGGCTCACCAGTCGGTGCGCGCCCATCGGCCGACCTCGCTGCCACAGCCCGTCGAGCCAGCCGCCCCCACCTCTTCACAAGGAGCCCTGTGATGGAAGAAGTCATCGCGATTGCCATCGGCGTGCTCGCCGCCTCCGGTGTGTGGCTGATCCTGCGCCCCCGGACATTTCAGGTGGTCATGGGCCTGTGCCTGCTGTCCTACGGCGTCAACCTGTTCATTTTCAGCATGGGCAGCCTGTTCATCGGCAAGGAGCCGATCATCAAGGACGGCGTGCCGCAAGACCTGCTCAATTACACCGACCCGCTGCCCCAGGCGCTGGTGCTGACGGCCATCGTCATCAGCTTCGCCATGACCGCGCTGTTTCTGGTGGTGCTGCTCGCGTCCCGTGGCCTGACCGGCAACGACCATGTCGACGGCCGGGAGGGCAGTGAATGAGTGTGATGAATCAGTTGATCGTCGCGCCGATCCTGCTGCCGGTACTGACCGCCGCGCTGATGCTGTGGCTGGGGGAAAGACACCGTCCGCTGAAAGCGCGGATCAACCTGCTGTCCACCGCGCTGGGCCTGGGCATCGCCGTCACCCTGATGATGTGGGTGCAGAAAACCGGCACCACCGGCGCCATCGGCGTGTACCTGCCGGGCAACTGGGAATCACCGTTCGGCATCGTGCTGGTGGTCGATCACCTGTCGGCGCTGATGATGGTGCTGACCGGCATCGTCGCCTTCTGTGCCTTGCTGTTCGCCCTGGCCCGCTGGGACCGCGCCGGGGCCAGTTTTCATGCGCTGTTCCAGATTCAATTGATGGGCCTGTACGGCGCTTTTCTCACCGCCGACCTGTTCAACCTGTTCGTGTTCTTTGAAGTGCTGCTGGCCGCTTCCTATGGCCTGATGCTGCACGGATCGGGACGCGCGCGGGTGTCGGCGGGCCTGCACTACATCACCATCAACCTGCTGGCTTCGTCGCTGTTTCTGATCGGCGCAGCGCTGATCTACGGCGTCACCGGCACGCTGAACCTGGCCGATCTGGCGGTGAAAATTCCACAGGTCGCGCAGGCAGATCTGGGCCTGCTGCATGCCGGCGCGGCGATTCTGGCAGTGGCATTTCTGGCCAAGGCCGGCATGTGGCCGCTGAACTTCTGGCTGGTGCCGGCCTACTCGGCAGCCAGTGCGCCGGTGGCCGCACTCTTCGCCCTCATGACCAAGGTCGGCGCCTATACCCTGCTGCGCCTGTGGACGCTGCTGTTCTCCGGGCAGGCTGGCGCCTCGGCG
Organism: Pseudomonas sp. NPDC090208; assembly: GCF_044746785.1. NCBI lineage: Bacteria > Pseudomonadati > Pseudomonadota > Gammaproteobacteria > Pseudomonadales > Pseudomonadaceae > Pseudomonas > Pseudomonas sp. NPDC090208. The sequence goes on along the minus strand of NZ_JBIVCU010000010.1, from coordinate 283,478 downwards.
TTCTTCGGCGGTGACTGGCTGATCTGGGGCGGCATGGCGACACTGGCGGTGGCGGCGATTTCCGTGGTCGCCGCTCAGCGTCTGGAGCGCATGGCCAGCCTGAGCATCCTGGCGTCGGCGGGCATCCTGCTGGCGGCCATCGGTTTTGCTCAGCCGAGCCTGACCGCCGGCGCGCTGTTCTATCTGGTCAGCTCGACCCTGGCCCTGAGCGCGCTGTTCCTGCTGGCCGAACTGGTCGAACGCTCGCGCTCGGCCAACGACCTGGCTCTGGAAGACGACGCCGACCAGTTGCCCAAGGCGCTGGAGTCGTTGCACCCGGTGCCGGGCACCAACCTCGACGACGAACAGAAAGCCGTGGTCGGCCAGGTGATCCCCTGGACCATGGCCTTTCTCGGCCTGAGCTTCATTGTCTGCGCGCTGCTGATCATCGGCATGCCGCCGCTGTCGGGCTTTCTCGGCAAGCTGACGTTGATCAGCGCCCTGCTCAACCCGCTGGGGCTGGACGTCGCCAAGGACGAAGCGATTCGTGGCGACAGCTGGACGCTGGTGGCGCTGTTGATCATCTCCGGGCTGGCGTCGCTGTTCGCCTTCGTGCGCGTTGGCATGAAGCGTTTCTGGACGCCTCAGGAGCGGCCGTCGCCCGCCCTGCGCCTCAACGAATGCATCCCCATCGTCCTGCTGCTGGGCGCCTGCATCGTGCTGACCTTCCAGGCCCAGGCGCTGCTGCGCTACACCCAGGACACCGCCCAGGCGCTGCATGACCCGCAGCAGTACGTGCTGTCGGTCACCGCTGCGCGTCCGGTGCCGGGGCCAGACACCGCCGCCGTGGAGGTGCAGCCATGAAGCGTCTGTTTCCCGCGCCACTGTTGTCGCTGGCCCTGTGGGGGTTGTGGTTGTTGCTGAACCTGTCGCTGAGCGCGGGCAATCTGCTGTTCGGCGCCCTGCTGGCGTTCCTCGCCCCGCTGATGTTCGCGCCGCTGCGCCCGCAACCCGCACGGCTGGGCAAGCCTTTAGTGGCGATCAAGCTGTTTTTCCGGGTCGGTCACGACGTGCTGATTTCCAACCTGCAAGTGGCCTGGGGCGTGTTGCGTGCCGGCCAGCGACCGCCGCGTTCGGCCTTCGTCAAGGTGCCGCTGGACCTGCGCGATGCCCACGGCCTGGCCGCCCTGTCGATGGTCTGCACCGTGGTGCCCGGCACCGTCTGGTCGGAGCTGGCGCTGGATCGCAGCGTGTTGTTGATGCATGTCTTCGATCTGGATGACGAAGCGCGTTTCATCGAGCACTTCAAGACCACCTACGAACGCCCGTTGATGGAGATCTTCCAATGAGCGAGCTGCTCGCCAACACGATTCTGTTCAGTCTGTTCGTCTTTGCCATCGCCATGGTCCTGACCCTGATCCGCCTGTTCAAAGGCCCCTCGGCGCAGGACCGCGTGCTGGCGCTGGATTACCTGTACGTCCTGGCGATGTTGATGATGCTGGTTCTGGGCATCCGTTATGCCAGTGACACCTACTTCGAGGCGGCGCTGTTGATTGCCCTGTTCGGCTTCGTCGGGTCGTTCGCCCTGGCCAAATTCCTCCTGCGTGGCGAGGTGATCGAATGAATGCCCTGCCGATGTGGGTCGAGGCGCTGGTCGCCCTGCTGTTGCTGCTCGCCAGCCTGTTCGCGCTGATCGGAGCGCTGGGGCTGCTGCGCATGAAGGACTTTTTCCAGCGCATGCACCCGCCGGCGCTGGCCTCGACCCTCGGCGCCTGGTGCGTGGCGCTGGCGTCGATCCTTTACTTCTCTGCGCTGAAAGAAGCCGTGGTCCTGCACGCGTGGCTGATTCCGATCCTGCTGGCCGTGACCGTACCGGTCACCACCCTGCTGCTGGCGCGCACCGGTCTGTTTCGCAAGCGCATGGCCGGCGATGCCGACGTGCCGCCAGAGGTGAGCGAAGGGTCGCGGGAGGGGCATTGATTTCGGAATCGACAGCAGCGGCTGCACGCTGCTTTTGATTCTGGCCGCAGGCCGTGGGAGCCGGCTTGCTGGCGAATGCGGTGGATCAGTCAACGCTGCAGCGTCTGGCCTGACGGGTTCGCCAGCAAGCCGGCTCCTACAGATTGGTTGGCGGGCCTGACCCACTTGCGCCACTTTGTCGCACCCCGTCCATCGTAAAACTTCTGTTACATTCCCCGGCCATGAAAATGGCCCGTTCAGACCGACACCTGATTGCATGGATGCTCTATTGCTGCGTCCTGTTCAACGTGTTCGCCTGCAGCATCGGTCATGGTCAGATGGTCGGCATGCAGCTCAACGGTATCGGCGGCGAAGTCTGTTCCACCGATGGCCGCGCCTTGAAGACCGTCGATGCCTTCAAGCCCGGCGAGCAAAAGCTGCCGACGCTGTCCGCCGCCTTCGGTTGCCCGCTGTGCTCGACCGGCGGCATGGGGCCGGCGCTGAATTCCAGCCTGACCCTGGCCATCCTCCCCGAGCAACACAGCCCGCCGCCTGCGGTGGTGGCCTCCCTCGACATCCCTCCGGCCTTCCATTGGCCTGCGGCCCATCCACGCGCGCCGCCCTTCGCCTGATCTGACTCCAGCACTCAATCGACCCGTTTTCCGGATGCCGTGAACGCCGCGATTTCCCGTGGATATCGTTTTGGCGACACCGACGAAAAGTCAGACATCAATCTCTGTGGGAGGGAGCCCTGCTCGCGAAGGCGTCAAGTCAGACGCCACAGTATCGACTGGCACGACGCTTTCGCGAGCAGGGCTCCCTCCCACATTGGGACTGGTATTGGCTGATCAGTTCGGCGTCTCCAGAAGCGCCGTTACAGGCGCGCGCTGCACACACCGAAAAACCGGGTTCCGCTCGACCTCATTTCAGGTTTTCACCATGAAACGTATCCCCCTGCTCGCCGGTCTGATCGGCGGCCTGTCTCCGCTCGTCCACGCACAATCGGCCATCGACCTGGCCCCCGTCACCATCAACGACGAACAGAGCGCCGCCCCCACCGGGCTGAACCTCGAACAACAGGCCGCCAGTGCCACCCGCCTCGGCCTGAGCCTGCGCGAAACACCCGCTTCGGTTGCCGTGGCCAGTCGCGCCGACATCGAACGTCACGGCGCGGAAAACTTTCAGGACGCGGCCAACTTCCTGCCCGGCGTCAACGCCAGTGCGCCGCCGGGCTTTGGCGGGTTCATTTCCTATCGCGGTTTCACCAGCAGCCAGGTGACGCAGATGTTCAACGGCATCAACGTCGCCACCGGTCTGGCGCGGCCGGTGAACAGTTGGATCTATGACCGGGTCGAGTTGCTGGGCGGCCCGTCGTCATTGATGAACGGTGCGGGCTCGGTCGGCGGCTCGCTGAATTACGTGACCAAACTCGCCAGCCGCGACGAAGAGCACGCCGAAGGCCGGGTCAGCTACGCCAGCTTCGACACCACGCAGACTGCCTTCGGCGTCAACCACGCACTCAGCGACCCGACCGCCGAGGTGCAGCATTACGCCCGGCTGGACATCAGCCACAGCACCAGCAACGGCTACATCGACCGTCAGGAAAACGATGCGTGGAACGTGGCGTTTTCCCTGCTCAGCGATATCACGCCGAACCTGTCCCACACCCTGGCGCTGGAATACCAGGACGAACACGAGGACAGCCCGTACTGGGGCACGCCGGTGCTCAACCCCAAGGCCGGCGAATTGAAGATCGACAGGCACAACCGCTTTCGCAACTACAACGTCGACGACGGCCTGTACGAACAGCGCACGCGCTGGGTGCGCTCGATCATCGATTACCGCCTCGACGACGCCACCACCCTGCGCAACACGCTGTATCACCTGGACAGCCAGCGCGATTACCGCAACCTGGAAACCTACCAGTACAACGCCGACAACAGCGCGATCAACCGCTCGACCGCCTACCTGGTGCGGCACGAAGGTACTCAGGGCGGTGATCAGTTCGAACTGCGTCATGAAGGCACATGGCTGGGCCTGCCGACCACCTGGGCCGGCGGTTTCGAATACAAGATCAACAGCACCACCAACAATCCATGGAACGTGACGGCGCCCAACAGTGTCGATCCGGATCATTTCGATCCTGGCCATTTCTACGATCTGCCGGGCACCCGCCAGGGCTTCGTCAAGGACAAGACCAACGAAGTGACCACCCGAGCGGTTTTCGTGGAAAACCGTCTGGCCCTCACGCCACAGTTGTCGCTGGTAACCGGGCTGCGCTACGACGATATCGACCTGGACGTGACCAACCACCGCGAGATCACTGCCAGCAACCCGCGTCACCTGCGCCGCGACTGGCAGCCTGTCACCGGGCGTGCCGGGTTGACCTGGCAATTCCTGCCCCAGGCCAACGTCTATGTGCAGTACAGCACCGCCGCCGAGCAGCCGAACGGCACGCAGAATTTCGACGTTTCCACCGGCAAACAGTGGGAAATCGGCAGCAAGTTCGATTATTTGCAAGGGCGCGGCTCGGCCACCGTGGCGGCCTACACCATCGAGCGCAAGGACTTCGCCGTCACCGACCCGCAGGACCCGACGTTGAGCATTCCGGTCGGTCAGCAGTCTTCCCACGGCATGGAGCTGGCCAGCTCGCTGCACCTCACGCCGAGACTGCTGCTGGAAGGCAATTTTGCCTGGGTCGATGCGCAATACGACGAGTTCAACGAAAAGAACGCCGCCGGGGTGGTTGTGTCACGCAAGGGCAATACGCCAACCAACGTGCCGGAGCGGGTCGGCAATCTGTGGCTGACCTACGATTTTTCTCCGGCCTGGCAGGGTGGCATCGATGCGCGCTACGTGGCGTCGGTCTACGCCGACAATGCCAATACTCAGACCGTACCGTCGTACACGCTGTACGGAAGTTTTCTGACCTTCAAGGTGGATAACCACACATCGATCACCGGGCGCGTGCGCAACCTGACCGACGAGGTCTACGCTCGCTTCGCCCACGTCTCACCGGCGTATTACCTGGGAGAACCGCGCACCTTCGAACTGGCCGTGCAGACGCGCTTCTGACGCGACACAGCCGTTCAGGGCCGGCGTATCACTCGCTGGCCTTGAACGCCAGTTCGCCCTTGCGCCATTTGGCGGCCTTGGCGGTCGCGGCCTTGAGCACCTTGCTCAGGCCCAGCTGGATCTGCTCATGGGCGGCAAACACCATGAACACGCTGTTGGATTCCTTGAAAACGATGCCGTGGCCTTCCGGCACATCGACGAAGGCATATTCGCCCAGACCGTAGACGGTCATCTTGATTTCGCGAAAACGGATTTCGAACTTGCCGCCTTCACGGCTCGGCAATACCGCCGCGCGGAAGTGATCGCCGACTTTCAGTTCCAGACGCGGTTTGTCATCGACCACCAGAGCGCTTTCGGTGTCGATTTCGGACATGTAAACGCCTTCGGGGGATTGCTCGATGACATAAACGAAACGTGCCTGGAACTGTTTCACCAACTTCGCGCGCAGATCCCCGAGCACGAATAACGCATGGGTATCCAGATTACTGACTGCCAATGTACCAACTCCCAACCTGATATGAGCTCGCCCGGCGTCGAGGCCAGGCAAGGAAAAAACGAGAAAACGGTGCGCCCCGGATGCCGGGCGCTGGCATGGGCAAGGATTCTACCGGCTGAGAGTCTATACGGGATATATACCTTTCGTCCGTTGAATCGCTGTTTTTTGTACACGAATCCAGGGCAGAAACGGTATGCAGTCCGCACCTGTGCCCGAAAAACACGCGCTGAATCGTTAACGCCGATATTTAGAACTCCCGGCCTTGCCAGACACTCACATGCAGCACAGAGTTGTAACTCCCCACGCCCATGCGGGCCACGCGCCCGAGGAGGAACAGATATGGAACTGCATACCCCGACACTGGTGACACTGTTTGAACAACTGGGTCTTGCTTCGGATCAGGCCAGTATCGATGCCTTCGTCGACAAACATGCGCTGCCGGAAAACGTGAAAGTGTCCGAAGCCGATTTCTGGACGCCGCAACAGGCGCGCTTCCTCAAGGAAGAACTGCGCGAAGACGCCGACTGGGCGCCGGTTGTGGATGAACTGAACGCATTGTTGCACCCGCACAGGTAAATCGGTGGGAGCGGGCGTACGACAAATATCCTGAACCCGCCATAACCGTGTAGGAGCCGGCTTGCTGGCGAACGCGGTGGATCAGTCAACCTTGTGGTGTCTGACCTGACGGGTTCGCCAGCAAGCCGGCTCCTACGAGTTCAGTCTCGGGCAAAAATTCTGACCCCACCACAAAACCTGTGGGAGTCGGCTTGCCGGCGAATGCGCTGGGTCAGTCAATCAATGTGTCTCAGACCGATTGCAATCGCGGGCAAGCGCGCTCCTACAGGGATAACGGCGGCGCCCCTTGCGTCTGGCCCATATTGAAAAACATCTCCCGCCCATTCCGGGCCGGGGCATGCACAAACAGCACCTCGGCCAGGGTTCCGCGGCGGAACAGAGTGCGATTCCAGTGCGACGAACAATGGATGTATCGCCGGTACAGCATCTGCATTTCAGCGTCGCTCAGCGGCTCGCCACGGCCACGGGCGAACGCCACCAGCTTGAGCGCGATGTCCTGCAGTTCGGCGGGCAGGCTCAACTCCGGGGTATCCGGCACTGGTTCGAACGGCACCCCTTCATCAAGGGCCAGCGCATGCATGACCCGCAGATAGACCCGTGACAGATGCCCGAACACCTGACGTTCGAGCACCACACTGGCTACCACGGTTTTCACCCCATGACTGCGTTGCCCCATGCGCTCCACGCACTCCACCGCAATCGAGGCGCTGGCATCGTCGGCGTCGAGCCAGTGCTGGCCGTCGACATCGGCGAGGTCGGCATGGGTCTGCAACCACACCTCGGTTTCATCGAACGGCGTACCCACGCTGACCAGACTGCGCCGCGGCCGGGTCAGCGCGACCTTTTCCCGGGCCTGAGGGTGATAACCACCGCCGATATCGGAGTGGCTACCCGGTAGCACGATTTCCTTTGGCCAACTCGGCGTCACACTGTTGAGGGCGAAATTGCGCCGGTGCTCGTCGGCCGCCACAAGATGCAGCACCTGTTGCGCACAACCGGGCGACAGGTACAGGTTGACCCGGGAATTCACACTGTCGCGCACATTGCCCAGATCGGCGATGCCGCCGATAGCGGCCACGGTATCGAACAGGCCGATGACCTTCAGCCGGACGCTGCCATTGCCCCAGGAAAAGTCCGCAGCCAGTGGCAACTTGCGCTGATCGAGTACCGCATCCATTGCGCCACGGCATTGTTTGAGTACTTCGTTGGCCAGATGGCGGGCCGATGCGGCGCCTCGGCTGAAGCCGAAAATGTCCAGTTCCAGAGCGGCAATCACGCACCCCGGATTGTCCTGTTCGAACCCCGCCAGCACCTCGGCGATCTTTTTTACCGCCCGCGACACCTTGGCCAGCACACCGGTCGCCCCTCGCCCCCAGCCCAGCCCCGACACCGAATCACGGCGACCGGACGTGGTACCGGCGCCGCTGACATAGACGGCGGCGTATACCTTGAACCCCTCGCCCCGATTGATCGCCTTGGGTTGTTGCCGATAAAGCGTTACCAATCGGGCGATATTGGTGAAGTCATTGCTGTAACTGCTGTTGGGGTCGCTGTGCCGACCGCCGCACTCCTTGATATGTGCATGGTTGTAAATCTCTGCCATGGCCTGACAATCGGCGCCAATCTGGCTGTTGACACGATTGTTTCCGGTTCCGTCGAAAAATATGCCGATCCGCACTGTAACGCCCAGCGCACCGGCCGCAGAGCCTGAGCTCCGGGTTGAACGGTGTAGTGCTGTCATTTGAAAAACCACCTGTGAACACAATTAACACCCGAACAGTTAAATATTCGGAAATATGTTTCACAGAATGATGTATTGACCCCAGCGTCAACAGGCAGAACGGAACTTCAGAAACTTCCCACCGATATTTAGGACACATAAACAACAAGTAGAAAACAGCCTTACAACAGCACAATGGTGCTGTACAGCCCGGACATCGTTGTCTGTCGGAAAGGGTAAAAAAACTGCGATCTGTCTGGCATTGCGCACAGCAGCGGGAAAACCGGGCGGGAAACCGATCGACTGCCCGGTGAGGGCAGTCGATCCAGAGAATCAGATCTGACGCTGGTGGCGATCGATCTGTTCGTGACGCTCCTGCGCTTCGATGCAGTAGCGGGTGGTCGGGCTGATCAGCAGGCGTTTAAGGCCGATAGGCTCGCCGCTGTCGTCGCACCAGCCGAAGGTGTCTTCGGCAATCCGGGTCAGGGCCATTTCCAGCTGCGGCAACATGCGCTGGTCACGGTCAATCACGTTCACCAGCCAGTGACGCTCTTCTTCCACGGAAGCGGCGTCGGCAGGATCGGCCGGGGTGTCCAGGCTTTCGATGGCAATTCGGCTCTGCTCGATGCGCTCGTGGATTTCCACCTTCATGTTTTGCAGCAGCTCAATGAAGAAAGCGTGCTGCTCGGCGTTCATGTAGTCATCGGCCGGCATCGCCAGCAACTTTTCCTTGGTCATTGATTTCTCTATAAAAAAACGTGCGTTAAGGCGAATCAAAGGAGCGCCTTGACGTCACCGTAAAAGCGCCATGCTCTCCAAGCGCCACCTGGCACTCAATTTACGAGGGGCGGCAGTCTAAGGCCGGGTTCCGTACTCGGCAACATAATTGAACAGAAATCGCCCAACAAGCCCCCAAAACCCCGTAAGCGTTGGCCGAAAACGTTGTCTTCCGCACCATTTGTGGGGGACCCCACCCTCGTCATCGCGGGCAAGCGTGCTCCTACAATCATGCGCGCACCTTTGTAGGAGTGAGCTTGCTCGCGATAGCGACAGATCAGGCAACACGTCATCACAACGCCTGAAGGGGTTGTCTGACCGGCCATCGTCCATTCGGTTCACGCCTGTGGCAAAAACAAAAAGGGCCAATGAAGGCCCTTTTCGATGAACGGCAAGTTTAACGTTTTAGCTTGCGCTTGTTACGGTACTGGTCGATGACCACTGCCACCACGATGATCAGGCCCTTGATGATGTCCTGCACGTAGGCATCGACGCCGACGAAGGTGAAACCGCTGGCCATCACGCCGAGGATCAGCGCGCCGATCACCGTACCGGTAATCCGCCCCACGCCGCCAGCCAGACTGGTACCGCCGATCACCGCAGCGGCAATCGCGTCCAACTCGTAGGACACACCCATGCCGGCCTGGCCGGTCGCGGCCCGTGCCGATGCCACCACGCCGGCCAGCCCCGCCAGCAGGCCGGCGATGCTGTAAACAATCACCAGGTGGCGCTTGACGTTGATCCCCGAGGTGCGCGCCGCCTGCATGTTGCCGCCGATGGCGTAGGTGTATTTGCCGTACTTGGTATAGCGCAGGGCGATGTGGAAGATCACCGCCACCACCAGAAAGATGATCACCGGCATGGCGCCCTGCCCGATGGCGGTATAGGAGTCGTTGAGCATGCTCACCGGCTGGCCTTCGGTGTAGAAGCGCGCCAGGCCCCGGGCCGACACCATCATGCCGAGGGTGGCAATGAACGGTGGAATACCGGTGATGGCGATGATGCTGCCGTTGATGGCCCCGGCCAGCAGACCGACCCCGAGCCCAGCCACGATGGGTATCCACACTGGCAAATCGGTCAGCGAAGGGAACACTGCGCGGGTGTAGTCAGAGGACTGCGCCAGACTCGCGGCGATCATCGCTGACAGCGCCAGCACCGAGCCGGACGACAGGTCAATGCCGGTGGTGATGATCACCTGGGTCACGCCGATGGCCAGCAGACCGATGATCGACACTTGCAGAATCATCAGCACCAGACGCTGGGAATTGAGCAGGAAGCTCTGATCGCGAACGATCCAGCCGAACACCTCGAAGATCAGACCGATACCGATCAACACCAGGAAGATGCTCAGTTCCGTGGGCATCCGGCGCTTGTGCCGGTTCGGGGCCAGAGCGGGTTTGTTTTCCAGTATCGCGTTCATTTTCATACCTGCCTCTTGTTCTTGTTGCGACCCGGCAACGGGTCGTCGGCCAGCCTGTCGTCAGTGCACGGCGTTTCCCGATGCCAGGTGCATCACCCGCTCCTGCGTCGCATCGGCGCGGTCGAGGGTGCCCATCAGTTCGCCTTCGTGCATGACCATGACCCGATCGCTCATGCCCAGCACTTCCGGCAGTTCCGAAGAAATCATGATCACCGCCATGCCTTCGCTGGCGAGCAGCGAAATCAGTCGGTAGATTTCCGCCTTGGCGCCCACGTCGATGCCACGGGTCGGCTCATCGAGGATCAGCACCCGCGGGTTGGTCATCAGCCAGCGCGCCAGCAGGGCTTTCTGTTGGTTGCCGCCGGACAGCGTGTCGATGCACTGCTCCAGCGACGGGGTCTTGACCCGCAGCTTCTTGCACATGTCTTCACAGAGCGCGCGCAGGGCCTTCTGGTGCACGAAACCCTTGCCGACGTAATGCGGCAGCACCGCCATTTCCATGTTTTCCAGCACTGACAGGCAGGGGAACAGGCCGGTCAGCTTGCGATCCTCGGTCAGCAGGGCGAAGCCCTTCTCGATGGCGAAGTGCGGATCAGTGACATTGATCGGCACGCCGTCCAGGCGAATCTCGCCCCGGCTGCACGGGGTGATGCCAAAAATGGTTTCCGCCACGTTGGTGCGCCCGGAGCCCATCAGCCCGGCGATGCCCAGCACTTCGCCAGCATGCAGGTCGAACGACACGCCGTCGAACACACCGTTCAGTGACAGGTCGCGGACCGACAGCAACAGCTCGCCTACCGGCTTTTCCCGCTCGGGGAACAACTGGGTCAGTTCGCGGCCGACCATCATCGAGATCAGCCCGTCGCCGTCCATGCTGTCGGCGCGTTGCAGGCCGATGTAGGCGCCGTCGCGAAACACCGCCACTTCGTCGGCGATGGCGAACACTTCGTTCATCTTGTGGGTGATGTAGATGATGCCTTTGCCCTGCGCCCGCAGGTCGGCAATGATCGAAAACAGGTGGGCCACTTCCTTTTCGGTAATGGCCGAGGTCGGCTCGTCCATGATCAGCACGTCGGAGTCGTAGGACACCGCCTTGGCGATCTCGACCATCTGCCGTTCGGCGATGCTCAGGTTGCCGACCTGCTCTTCAGGATCGAGGTTGATGCGCAGCCGCTCCAGCAACTCGGCGGTGCAGCGGTGCATGGCGCGGTGATCGACCATGTGCAGGCTGTTGAGCTGCTCGCGGCCGATCCAGATGTTCTCGGCGATGCTCATGTGCGGCATCAGGTTGAGTTCCTGGTGAATCATCGCGATGCCCGACTGCAAGGCCGCCAGCGGCGTCTCGAACACCACCGGTTTGCCGCGCAGGCGGATCTCGCCGCTGTCGGGCTGGTAGATGCCGGCGATGATTTTCATCAGGGTCGATTTGCCCGCGCCGTTTTCGCCCATCAGCGCCAGCACGCTGCCGGGACGCACGCGCAGTTCCACGTTATCCAGCGCCACCACACCGGGGAAGCCTTTGCTGATGTTGCTGATTTCCAGCAGGTAAGGATGCTCGGCAGCGCTGACCGCGAGCTCGGGGGTTGCGTCGGTTCTGCCGGCAGTCGAAGCAGTAGCTGAAGCGAACATGGTCACAGGCTCCTCAAGTGACAGCGGATGCAGAGGCCCGGCGGGCCGGGCTCTGCGTCCGGTCAGTTGTCGTGATGTGAACGTTATTTGAAGGTGCTGACGTTGTCGGGGGTGATCAGCTTGAACGGAATCACGATGGCCTGTTCAGGCAACGCTTCCTTCTTCGCCATCTTCACCGCTGCGTCGATGGAGCCTTCGCCCTGCCCCTTGGCGTCCTGGAACACCGAAACCGTCAGGTCGCCCTTTTTCACCGCGCTCAGGCCGTCCGGCGTACCGTCGACACCGGCCACCAGCACGTCACCCTGTTTCTTGCCGGCCTGTTTCAAGGCCATGGCGGCGCCGATGGCCATTTCGTCGTTGTTGGAAACCACCGCCGAGAAGTCACGACCCTGGGTCAACCAGTCGTTGGTGATGTCCATGCCCTTCTGCCGCCCCCAGGCACCGGTCTGCTCCTGGGCGATCTTGATGTCCGGGTATTTCTTCAGGACTTCCTTCACCCCTTCGGTGCGGTCGCGGGTGGAGTTGTTCGACAGCTCGCCCAGCAGGATCACGATGCTGCCCTTGCCGTCCATTTTCTTCGCCAGGTACTCCATCTGCAGCCGGCCGGCTTCCTTGTCGTCGGACGTCACCGAGGCGACACCGGCCGGCAGCTTCGGATCATCAGGACGACGGTTGACGTACACCAGCGGGATGCCGGCAGCCGTGGCGGCCTTGGTGATGCGCGCCGTGGCAGCGGTGTCGACCGGGTTGACGATCAGCGCGTCGACTTTCTTGCCGATCAGCTCCTGCACTTGATCGAGCTGCTTGTTCACATCGTTGCGGCCGTCGACGAATTGCAGATCGACGCCGCCCATGGCCTTGGCCTTGTTACCCATGTCTTCGCGCATGTAGGTCAGGTAGGTGTCGTCGAACTGCGACATGGCCACGCCGATTTTCAGATCGGCCGCCAGGGTGGCGCCGCTGCCGAGCATCAGGGCCAGTGCCAGAGAGGTAAAACGGAGCTTGGTGTTCATGAACGGTCTTTCTCCAAATTCTTTTGTTGTTGTAGTGAATTGGCTAACGACTGCGGGTGATCACTGGGTATTGCGGTGATTCGTCAGATGCGCGACCGAAGCCGACGACGGGCCGGCGGTCATCACCCCGTGGCTTTCCACGCACAGCACACGGGCGGCGGTGTGCAGCGAACGGTCAATGGCGGTCTCGAAAGCGGGGCGGATACGGGAAACGAAAAGAGGGGAACGTGATGCGGATCGGCAAGCCTGGACGGCATGTTTAAGGATGTTCATCGACGGTACCTGTCTACTGTTGGCGTTCTTGTTTTTGTGTCGCTCGCCGTGCCCGTTGTCTGAAGATTCCGACAGCGGACCGACGTCGATAGTCGGCAACCTGGAAATGACTCTATTGGAAAATAATTTCTACTTCAACAAATTTTAGAATTTATTTCTATTTTGTTTTTCTAGCGCATTTTGCACGCGATTCATGGATGCCACACGGCCCCTTGTGGGAGGGAGCCCTGCTCGCGAAGAGGCCGGATCAGACACCACTGCGTTGCCTGATCCTGCGCCTTCGCGAGCAGGGCTCCCTCCCACGGGGATCGGTTAAACCGTTACAGACTCACCACCCTGCCCTGCAACGCACTGACCCGCGCCGCATCGAGGATCTTCGCCGAGGCCACGGCATCCCGCGCGTCCACCGGGTTGCGGCCACGGTTCATCACCGCCTCCTGCAACTGCCGATAGAACTCGGTCCAGCAACCGCGCTCGGACGGCACCCGTTCGCGGTGCTCGCCCTGCTCGAACCAGCCCCAGCGTCGATGCTCCTCGACACCCCAGCGATCCCCCTCGGATTTTGGCGACAGGCCGGCCAGCGCCGCGTCCTCCTGACCGTCCAGCCCGTCAACGGTATAGCAGCCCTGGGCGCCATTGACCCGGAAGCGCGGCCCCTTGGCGTTTTGCAGACAATTGCCCCACAGGTGGGAAATCACGCCATTGGCGTGGGTTAACGAGACAAAAAAGCCGTGATCGACTTTTTGTGTCGGCGTGGCGAATTCCAGTTCCGCGTACACCCGCGTCACCGGGCCGAACAGCAACAGCGCCTGGTCCACCAGATGGCTGCCCAGATCGCGGAGGATGCCGCCGCCGCTTTCCTTGCCCACCGACGACGGCGAGTAGCGCTCGACCCGCGATTCGAAACGGCTGACCTCGCCCAACACACCCTGATCGATCAGTTTGCGTACGGTGAGGAAATCCGAGTCCCAGCGACGGTTCTGATAAACCCCGAGCAATACGCCACGGCGTTCTGCGGCATCGACCAGTTCCTGGGCTTGTTGTGCATCGGGGGCGAAGGGCTTGTCGCTGACCACCGGCACGCCCAGCTCGATGGCTTGCAGAATCAGTTCGCGGCGAGAGGCCAACGGCGTGGAGATCACCACGGCATCGACGCCAGCGGTGACCAGATCGGCGAGGCTGTCGAAGGCCGGCACCTTGGGATGATCGTTGCGCAGTTCCGCGCGACGCTCGGGGGAGCGTGTCACCACCCCGGCAAAGGTGGCGCCGGCCATGCTGGCGATCAGCGGCGCATGGAAATAACGCCCGCCCTTGCCGTAGCCGATGAGTCCGATTTTCATATCAACCCCTCTATCCACTTTTCTGGATGAATGCTTGCAACTGTGGGAGCCGGCTTGCTGGCGAAAGCGGTGTTTAATTCAATATCGCAGCGTCTGACCTGACGCATTCGCCAGCAAGCCGGCTCCCACAGGCTGTGTCTCGTCAGTATTTACGGGCCTTGGCCAGCATCGTCATTTGCCGCTGGTACGCCTCGGCGGTCTTGTCGCTGGTCGACACCTCGGCCACGCCCACGCGCCACCACGACAGGTAGCCGTGGATCATGGTTTTCGGCAGCACCTTGATGTCGATCAGGGTCGACACCGTCTGTTTGCGCGCATCGGCCAGCGCCGCCTGCAACTCCTCGACCGTCTTCACCTTGTAGGTCTTGCAGCCATAGGCCGCCGCACTCATGGCGAAATCCACCGGCACGAAGTCACCGTCCAGCTGCCCGGTTTCAGGATTGCGGAAACGGAACTCGGTGCCGAAGCTGCCCATGCCGTTGCCCATCTGCAGGTTGTTGATGCAACCGAAGGCCATGTTATCCAGCAGCACCACGTTGATCTTGCGTCGCTCCTGGATAGAGGTCGCCAGTTCCGAGTGCAGCATCATGTAGGAACCGTCGCCGACCAGTGCGTAGACCTCACGCTCGGGCGCAGCCATTTTCGCGCCCAGCGCGGCGTTGACTTCATAGCCCATGCACGAATAACCGTATTCGACGTGGTAGCTGTCGACGCTGGTGCTGCGCCAGGCTCGCTGCAAGTCGCCCGGCAGACTGCCCGCCGCTGCGACGATCACCGCATCGGTCGGCAACTGCTGGTTGAGCAGGCCGAGCACGCGGCTCTGGGTCAAGCACGAACCGGTCATTTCAATGAAATCGCGCAGCACCTGTGGGTCAAGGTGGCCGCTGACTTCCGGCTCGAAATCCTGGGTCTGGTATTCCACGGCATACAGCCGGTCGACTTCAGCATCCAGCGCTGCCCGCGCCTGCCGAGGCTGCTCGCCCCAGGCCGCACGGTAATCGCCGAGACGATCGGCCAGCGCCGTCAACGCCACCTTCGCGTCGGCCAGCACTTGCACGCCGTCGAGCTTCTGCACGTCGAAGGCACCGACATTGAGGTTGAGGAATTGCACCTCAGGGTTCTGGAACAGCGATTTGGAACCGGTGGTGAAGTCGCTGTAACGGGTGCCGACGCCGATGATCAGGTCCGCCTCGCGGGCCAGGGTGTTGGCGGCCAGCGAGCCGGTTTCACCGATGCCGCCCATGTTCAACGGATGGGCCGACACGATGGCGCTCTTGCCGGCCTGGGTTTCCGTGAAGGGGATGTCAAAGCGTTCGGCAAACGCCTGCAACTCGGCCGCCGCACCCGAGTAACGCACGCCACCGCCACAGATCAGCAGCGGCTTGCGCTTGCCCTTGAGCAGCGCCAGCGCGTCACCGAGCATGGCTTCGCTCGGTGGACGGCGGTCGATGCGGTGCACGCGCTTTTGCAGGAAGGTGTCGGGATAATCGTAGGCCTCGCCCTGCACATCCTGCGGCAGGGCCAGGGTGACTGCGCCGGTTTCCGCCGGGTCGGTGAGCACGCGCATGGCATTCAGCGCCGCGCTCATCAGTTGCTCGGGCCGGTTGACGCGGTCCCAGTATTTGCTGACGGCCTTGAAGGCATCGTTGGTGCTGATGCTTAGGTCATGGAACTGTTCGATCTGTTGCAGCACCGGGTCGGGTTGGCGACTGGCGTAGACATCGCCGGGCAGCAGCAACAGCGGAATGCGGTTGGCCGAGGCGGTTGCAGCGGCGGTGATCATGTTCGCCGCGCCCGGCCCGACCGAGGAAGTACAGGCGTAGATCTTGCGCCGCAGGTGCTGCTTGGCGAAGCCCATGGCCGCGTGGCACATGCCCTGCTCGTTGCGGCCCTGGTGGACGATCAGGTCGCCGCTGTCCTGTTCCAGCGCCTGACCCAGGCCCAATACGTTGCCATGACCGAAGATGGTGAACACCCCGGCGACGAACTTGCTCTGCACGCCGTCGACTTCGACGTACTGGTTATCGAGAAACTTCACCAGGGCCTGGGCCATGGTCAATCGTGTCGTGGTCATGCTTGCACCTTGTTTTTATTGGAGGCAGCTTTCGAAAATCTGTGGCTGTCCGGCTTACCGGCGGTAGCGATTTCAAAGCTGCCACCGCTGGCAAGCCGGACGACTACCTGTGGGAGCGAATTCATTCGCGAGAGGCAGGGGCAATAGATACACATGTTGCGCTTGTACCGCCGCCTCGCGAATGAATTCGCTCCCACAATCAATCGCGTTTCAAATGGAGACCGCGATCACTTCGCCGTCGGCATGCTGAATTCCGCGCCCTTGGCGATGCTGTCCGGCCAGCGTTGCATCACGCTCTTGTAGCGGCTGTAGAAGCGCAGGCCTTCTTCGCCGTAGGCGTGATGGTCGCCGAACAGCGAGCGTTTCCAGCCGCCGAACGAGTGCCAGGCCATCGGCACCGGAATCGGTACGTTGATGCCAACCATGCCGACCTTGATGCTGCGGGCGAAGGCCCGGGCGATGCCGCCGTCGCTGGTGAAGCACGACACACCGTTGCCGAATTCATGCGCGTTGATCAGCGCCACGGCGGAAGCGAAGTCCGGCACATGAACGATGCCCAGCACCGGGCCGAAAATT
Source organism: Pseudomonas sp. NPDC090208 (assembly GCF_044746785.1). Taxonomy (NCBI): domain Bacteria; kingdom Pseudomonadati; phylum Pseudomonadota; class Gammaproteobacteria; order Pseudomonadales; family Pseudomonadaceae; genus Pseudomonas; species Pseudomonas sp. NPDC090208. The sequence continues at coordinate 266,571 of NZ_JBIVCU010000010.1, read as the reverse complement.
TCTTCCTTATAGATAGTCATCTCGGGGGTCACGTCGTCGAACAGCGTGGCGCCTACGAAGAAGCCATTTTCCGCCCCCGGCACCTTGAAGTTGCGGCCGTCGACGATCAGCTTCGCGCCCTCTTTCACGCCTTGGTCGATGTAGCCTTCGACCTTGGCCTTGTGGATGGCGGTGACCAGCGGGCCCATGTCGGAATCGGCGTTCATGCCGTTGCCGACCTTGAGCGAGTCGATGCGCGGCAGCAGCTTGTCGATCAGTTTCTGGCCGACATCGCCGACCACCACGGCAATCGAAATCGCCATGCAGCGCTCGCCGGCCGAACCGTAGGCAGCGCCGATCAGTGCATCGGCGGCCTGATCCAGATCGGCATCGGGCATGACGATCATGTGGTTCTTCGCCCCGCCCAGCGCCTGCACACGCTTGCCCTGCGCGGTGCCTTGCTGGTGGATGTACTCGGCAATCGGCGTCGAGCCGACAAAGGACACCGCTTCGATGTCCGGGTGCTGCAACAGCGCGTCCACCGCCACCTTGTCGCCCTGCACCACGTTGAACACGCCGTCCGGCAGCCCGGCCTGCTTGAGCAGGCGTGCCATCAGCAGGCTGGCGGACGGGTCACGCTCAGACGGTTTGAGGATGAAGCAGTTACCGGTGACCAGCGCCATGGGAATCATCCACAGCGGCACCATCACCGGGAAGTTGAACGGCGTCACACCCGCGCACACGCCCAGCGGCTGACGCAGGTTCCAGTTGTCGATGCCGCCGCCGATGTTGTCGCTGAAATCGCTTTTCAGCAGGCTCGGCGCACCGCAGGCGAACTCGACGATTTCGATGCCGCGCACCACTTCGCCCTTGGCGTCGGCGAACACTTTGCCGTGTTCGCGGCAGATGATTTCGGCCAGTTCGTCGTGGTGCTGGTCGAGCAATTCCTTGAACTTGAACATCACCCGCGCGCGGCGCAGCGACGATTGATCGGCCCATGCCGGGAATGCGGCTTGAGCGGCGGCGACCGCCTCGTCGACAGTCTTCAGTTCAGCCAGCGCCACCCGCGCCTGCACCGCGCCGGTGGCCGGGTTGAACACGTCGCTGAAACGCTCGCTGGCGTCCTGTACCTGGCCATTGATGTAGTGGCCGATGATCGGGGTATTGCTCATTACAGAACTCCTTGAAAAAAGGTCAAGCCTCTTTGAATGCTGTTTTTTTTGCCTCTGGCCGCAGGCCGTGGGAGCCGGCTTGCTGGCGAATGGCGTTGAGTCAATTAATGTTGTGCTGCCTGATCCGACGCCTTCGTCCGGATGCGGCCCAGACCCTCGTAACCTCGGATCCCTCCCACAGGAAAAGGTGTAACCGACCGATCTGCGCCATCACACCACTCCTCCCATAGAAAAGCCTGTGATGACACCGATCTGCCCCATCACACCATCCCTTGTGGGAGAGAGCCCTGCTCGCGAAAGCGTTAGTGCATTCACCGTTGTGCTGCCTGATCCGACGCCTTCGCCAGCAAGCCGGCTCCTACACACAGGATTCGTGAGCGTTTTAGAGATCCAGCAGCCACTCATGCTGCGGGTCGTTGTGGAACTGCCAGGCGCGTTTCGGGCCGGCCATCACGTTCAGGTAATACGACTCGTAACCGTACGGCACGCTGACTGGATGGTAGCCCCTGGGCACCGTGACCAGATCGTTGTTTTCCACGGCCATGGCCTGATCGATGCTGCGGTCGTCGGTGTAGACGCGCTGGAAGATGTAGCCCTGGGGCGGGTTGATCTGGTGGTAGTAGGTTTCTTCAAGAAAGCTTTCGTGGGGCAGATCATCCTTGTCGTGTTTGTGCGGCGGGTAGCTGGAGGAATGGCCCGACGGCGTGCGCACTTCCACCACCAGCAGCGAATGGGCCGGTTCGGAATCCGGCAGGATGTCGCAGACATAACGGGTATTGGCCGCCTTGCCGCGCACGCTGCGTTTCATGGTTTCCGGACGAATCAGCCGCGCCGGCAAGTCTTTGCCGGCATCACCGGGCGCTGCGCAGACGGCGATCTGCACCGCGCTCAAGGCGGTGACCTGGGCCTGGCTGTTCGGCGGCAGGTAAACCGCGAACGGCGATTTGTCCTCGAACACCGATTGCCGGTCGCCGATGTTGTCCCAGGCGAAACCGCCCTGCCCCGGCGCTTCGCCGCTGACGCTGACCCGGCCGCTGAGCAGCACCAGGCACAGTTCCTTGTCCGCCGAATGAACCGGCAGACGCTCACCCACCGTCAGGCGGTGGGCGGAAAAACCGACGTACTCCAGCACGCCTTCGCCCAGCGCCACGACATCACGGCCCTCGGCCTTGCTCTTGACCAGCAGATTCATGTTCACAGGCTCCTTTGTGCAGGGTTCTGTTCCTGCGCGGCCGCAAGCAGGTTGCGCAGGGTCTCATAGCCTTTTTTGGCGTAGACGTAACTCGGCGCCACTGCCGGATCCTGCTCGGCCTCGACCACCAGCCAGCCTTCATAACGTGCCTGCAGCAGCACATCCAGCAACGCCGCGAAATCGATGTCGCCATCACCGGGCACGGTGAAGGTGCCGTTGACGATGCAATCCGGGAAGCTCCACAGGTTGTTGCGCGCCAACTGCACCACCGGCTTGCGCACGTCCTTGAAGTGCACATGGCAAACCCGATCAATGTGCTTGCGCAGCACCTGCAACGGATCGCCACCGCCCATGTAGCAGTGGCCCGAATCGAACAGCAGGCCGACTTCGCTGCCGGTCAGGACCATCAACCGGTCGATGTCTTCCGGCGACTCGACGTAAGCGCCCATGTGATGGTGATACGCCAGACGCACGCCCTGAGACAAGGTGAAACGCGCAAGCTCTGTGAGCTTGTCGGCGTATGCCTGCCACGCCGCGTCGCTGTGAAAGCGCGGGCGCTCGACCAGGCGGATGCGCTGGCCCTGAATCGAATCGGCCACCTCGCCATACACCAGCACCTTGGCGCCGTTGTGCTTGAGCAGTTCGACGTGCCCGGCGATGGCGTCGATTTCCTCGGCCACCGAACGCTGCGCCAGACGGCTGGAGTACCAGCCCGACACCAGCGCCAGATCGTAGGGCCGCAGCACATCGGCCACGCCCTTGGCGTCCTTGGGAAACTTGCCGTTGAGTTCGAAACCTTCGTAGCCGATTTCCTTGCCTTCGCTCAGCGCGGTGCTCAGCGGCGTTTCACCACCGAGCGCCGGCAGGTCGTCGTTGCTCCAGGAAATCGGGTTGATGCCAATTCGGATTGCGGAAGCGGGCATGGCTGCACCTTTTATTGTGTACTGCGGTCTTTCTGTACCGCAGCATTGTTGTTCTGCCGTGAAAATGATCCTGCAATGCGGCGGCTCAGGACCGCGCATCGCGCCACGATTCGATGAGGAAACCAAAGGTGCTCTGCACCCGGCTGATCAGGCCGGCGTCATCGATTTCACCTTCCAGCCACGCACGGCTCGGTTCGTGGAAAATCGTCCGGCCCACGGCGAAACCACGGCAGGTGGTGCTGCGCCCGGCCTGACGGAAACCGGCGGCGAGTTCTTCGGCCGGTGCGTTGAGGCCCAGCAGTACCACGCCACGGCAATAAGGATCGCGTTCCTGAATCAGCGCATCGAGCTGCTCCCAGACCTCGGCCGGTTGCGACTCGATCTTCCACCACGCCGGGTAAATGCCAAGGTTGTACAGGCGCTTGAGCGAGCGGTAGATCACGTCCGGGTGCGGCGACGGATGATCCTTCGGCGGGATGATTTCCAGCAGCAGTTCATGACCGCTGGCCTGGGCCGCCTGATACAGACCCATCACCTGCGCTTCCTGCTCCAGGCGCAGCATCGGCTCGTCGTCGGGGTGGTATTGCACCAGACACTTGATGATCTGCTCTTTCGGCCAGGCCATCAGGTTGCTGCCGATGGAGCGGCCATGCTCGAAGGCCAGCGGCCGCGAGCCCTGCACTTCAACCGGACGGGCAATCCACCAGTCGCGCCCGGTGGCCGCGTTCAACGCGTCCTGACCAAAGCGCTGGTCAGCCAGCAGCCCGACATCGGCGGCGATGCCGCGCTTTGCCAGATCGGCTTCGACCCGCTCCACCGCCTGAATGAACAATTGCTTGAGTTTCGGCAGGCAGGACAGATCGCGGCCGGCCTTCTGCGCCAGCTCCACCAATTGTCCGCGATGGTCGAAGGCAAAGATGAACAGTTGCTGCCATTGCTTGCGCGGCACGCTGACCTGATGCAGGCGCTGCAGGGTGACGTCCTGATCCGGGCGGGTGATCGGCACCGGGCTGTTGAACAGGTATTCCAGTTCCACCGGGGTCGGCATGGCCGGCGCGCAAGCGTGGCGCGACACCACCAGACCGCCGCAGGCATTGGCCAGCTGACAGCAGCGCTCGTCGCTTTCATCGTTGAGCCAGCCCTTGAGGAAGCCGGACATGAACGCGTCGCCGGCCCCCAGCACGTTGAGCACTTCCACCCGCACGCCGGGATAGATCGCGCCGTCTTCCAGATTCGCCGGAATCGCGCCATGAATCACCGTGCAGCCCTGCGGGCCGAGCTTGACCACCAGCGTCGCGGCGGTCAGTTCGCGGACCTTGCGCAGCGCGGTCAGCAGGTCGGTGGAACCACCGGCGATAAGGAATTCTTCTTCGGTGCCGACGATCAGGTCGAAACGCGGCAGGATGCGCTGCACGTGCTGGCTGACGTTCTGGTCGGCGACGAAACGGGTTTCACCGTCGGCCTTGCCGGTCAGCCCCCAGAGCACCGGGCGGTAGTCGATGTCGAGGACGCGGCGCACGTTGTGTTTCTCGGCGTAGTCCAGCGCCTGACTGCTGGCCTTGAACACCTGATCGGTGGAGAAATGCGTGCCGGTGATCAGCAGCGCCTTGCTCGACGCGATCTGCGCTTCGTCGATGTCGTCGCTGGCAAGAGCCATGTCGGCGCAGTTTTCCCGGTAGAACACCAAGGGGAAGGTTTCGCGGTCCTTGATGCCGAGCAGGACCATGGCGGTCAGGCGTTCGGCATCGACCTTGATGCCGCTGACGTCACAGCCTTCGCGGGCCAGGGACTCGACCAGAAAACGGCCCATGTGGTCGTTGCCGACACGGGTCAGCATGGCCGACTTCACACCCAGCCGCGCGGTGCCGAAGGCGATATTGGCGGACGAGCCACCCAGGTATTTGGCGAAACTGCTGACATCTTCCAGACGCGCACCGATCTGCTGCGCGTACAGGTCGACACCCAGACGCCCGAGACAAATCACGTCCAACTGACGCCCACTGGCAAAACGAGTCTGGCCCATGCCGGCTCCTCTTATTCTTATTAAGCCCTGCCCCGGGCGTGAGTGCCCGGTGCCTTGTTCGTGGATGCAGACTAGAACGCCGTGCGACAAGGATCAATGATTTTTTCTAATTTCTTTTCATGTGGAATATTTTTTCCACTTTGTGCAAATGCTGGCACAGCGTGCTAAACAGGCAGGATATAAATGCGAACACCTGTAAACTGCGCGCTCGGCGGAACCAGCCCATGACCTTGTGGGTGCGAATGCATTCGCGATGCGATTTCTGCCGATAGATGGGGTACCTGTGCCAGCTCTTCGCGAATGAATTCGCTCCCACAGCAATGTCTGTTGAACTGGCCACCTGCGTTTCACAAGAACAAGCCAGAGGATGCATGCGTATGTCCAGCACTGATCAGTCTTCCGTCGAAGCCGCCGCCGATGATGCGCAGGCTGGCCTCGCGCCGCCGTCCAGCGCCGAAGCGCTGCTCAAGCTGATCACTGCCGAATACGACAGCCTGCCGCGCCAGCTCAAGCGCATCGCCAGCTACATGAGCCAGCAGAGCGACCGGATCATGGTCGACCGCATCAGTGATATCGCTCGCGAATGCGAGGTGCATCCGTCGGCCATCGTGCGTTTTTCCCAGCGTTTCGGCTTCAGCGGTTTCAGCGAAATGCAGGCGCTGTTCCGCGAGGCGTATACGCACAAGGCCACGCCGGTGCAGAACTATCAGCAGCGCATCCGCAGCATGATCGCCAACAAGTCGCAGAAGGCCAGCGGCGGCGACCTGGCCCGTGAGTGCGTGAACGCGACGCTGTCGGGGCTTGAGCGCCTGGCCCTGGAGCTGGATGACGAGGCCTTTGAGAAGGCGGTGGATCTGGTGGTCAATGCCGACAACATTTATGTGGTCGGGGTGCGTCGTTCGTTCGCGGTGGCGGATTATCTGGTTTACAACCTGCAGCACACCAACAAGCGTATCCATCTGATTTCCGGTCTGGGCGGCAGTTATCGCGAGCAGATGCGTAGCGTGCGTGCCAACGATCTGGTGATCGCCATCAGCTTCACGCCGTACGGCAAGGAAACCCAGCATTGCTTGCGTATTGCCCAGCATCATCAGGCGAAGACGCTGATCATCACCGACAGCAACCTGTCGCCACTGGCCAAGCGGGCCAATTCGGTGTTGTTGGTCAATGAGGGCAGCTCGTTTGCGTTCCGTTCCTTGAGTGCGACGTTGTGCCTGTGTCAGGCGCTGTTTATTGCAGTGGCCTACCGGTTGGAGCTGAAGGTGGATGAGATGTCGGAGCAGGTGGGGTTTGAGGATTGACTGACGTCGCTCAAACGCCATCCGGCTTCTGAACGAACGCAATCCCCTGTATCTGACACGCAACCTTGTTTCGCCTGGCGGCGAGTTACGCGGACCCTTGTAGGAGCTGGCTTGCCCTGCGAGCGGCGAGGCACTCGTCGGTCGCAGGGCAAGCCAGCTCCTACAGACCGGCGGTTAAGCTACCGTTCCCGTGCCTCATTCCTGCTGCGCAGCGTCTTCGCGCGGTTTTCCAGGATCAAATACACCACCACTGCCAGCAGCAGCGGAATCAGGAAATAAATCACCCGATAGCCAATCAGCGCCGCCAGCAATTGGCCTTTGCTGAACTGGTGCTGCATGAGGGTGATGAACACTGTTTCCAGCACGCCGAGCCCCGCCGGGATGTGGGCGATGACGCCAGCGATGCTGCTGATCAGCAGTATTCCCAGCACCGCGGGATAGAACGCTTTTTCCGGCAGCAGCACGTAGATCAGCAGCGCCATCAACCCCCAGTTCAACGCACCGAGGCTGGCCTGGCGCAATGCCTGGTTAAGCGAAGGCAACACCAGTTGCTGCCCCCTGATCGTCCAGGTACGGCGGCGAGAAAAGCGACACGCGAGGAAGTAACCGAAGCACACCGCCAGCAGCACAAAGCCGATGGCCTGCAAACCGGTGTCGCCGATTTTCCAGCCTTCGGGCAGGTCGATGAAACCGCCAGCAAACACAAAACCGGCCAGCAGCATGTAACCCAGCCAGTTGGTGATCAGGCTCAGGCTCAAAATGCGGGTGATGGTCGGCACGTCCAGCCCCAGCCGCGAATACAGCCGGTAACGCAGGGCGATGCCGCCGACCCAGGAGCTCAGGTTGAGGTTGAACGCGTAGCAGACAAACGTCACCGGCACGATCTGCAGTACCGACAGTTTGTGTTCGGTGTAGCGCCGCGCCAGCACGTCGAAACCGCAGTAGGTCAGGTAACTGGCGAAGGCGATGAGAAACCCGAGGATCAGGGTCATGGCCTTGTACGACGCCAGCGCGTGGGTCACTTCCTTCCAGTCGAGGTTCTTCACCAGCATGAACAACAGCACCGGCACGGCGATGAAGAAAAACAGGGTCAGGCCGCGCTTGGCCCAGGTCAGCCAGATCGAGTGGTGGCCGCTTGCAGAGGTTTTGCCCCGCTCTGCCGAGGCGTGTGACAGACCGCTCATAGCGACTTCTCCTGATCAACGGAAAGCTCTTGCTTGAGGGCCGCCGCTTCCGGCATGACGTCCGGAGTGCGCACCGGTTTCAGCCGTGGGCCGTGTACCGGAAACAGCCCGGCCAGCGCCGGAAAATGCCGCAGAAAGTGAAAGCTCAAAAAGATCATCGGCGCGCGCCACCACTGCCCTTTCGCCAGGCCCTTGAGGCTGGCCTGTTTGCTGTGGGCAGCGATCAGTTCCTGCAGATGCTCGTGCAGTTGCCGGTTAAGGGCGCGGTCATGAATGAACAGATTGGCTTCCAGATTCAGCGCCAGGCTCAGCGGGTCGAGGTTGCTGGAACCGACCGTCGACCATTCCTGGTCGATCAGCGCCACCTTGCCGTGCAGGGCGCGCTGTTTGTATTCGTGGATGACTACCCCTTCGCGCAGCAGCCAGGTGTAGGTCAGCCGCGAACACATGCGCACGAACGGCATGTCCGGCTGGCCCTGCAGAATCAGCGTGACCCTGACCCCGCGCCGGGCAGCGCTGCGCAGTTCGCGCAGGAAGCGGTAGCTGGGGAAGAAATAGGCGTTGGCGATGGTGATGCGCTGTCGGGCGTTGCGCATCGCCAGCAGGTATTGCTCTTCGATATCGGTGGTGTGGCGATGGTTGTCGCGCTCGGCCAGCAGCATGCGCGCACTGCCCGTCTGACGGCTCTGCACCTTGAGCGGGGTGAAGGTCTTGCGCACTGTCGGGCCGAGCATGTTCAGGGTCGAGCGGTAGATGTCGGCGACGATCGGCCCGCGCACGCGCACGGCGTAGTCCTGTTTGGCGGTGATGCCGGTGTCGGCCATGTGGTCGACGCTGTAGTTGATGCCACCGACATAGGCCAGTTCACCGTCGATCACCACCACCTTGCGGTGCAGACGGCGAAACAGGTTGGTACGCATGCCCATGAGTTTCGGGCGCGGATCGAACAGTTGTATCTGCACACCGGCGGCCAGCATCTGCGCGACGAACGCCGAGCTGAGGTCGCTGGTGCCGTAATCGTCCACCGTGATCACCACGCGCACGCCTCGTGTCGCAGCGTCGATCACCGTCCGTTGCAAAGCCTCACCGATACGGTCTTCGAAGATGATAAAGGTCTCCAGCAGCACTTCCTCGCGGGCGCCGCGGATGCTGTCGAAGACGCTGGCGAAAAAGTCCTCGCCATTGATCAGCAGCTCCACAGCATTGCCGTCCTGCCATACACCACAGCGGTCATCGAGGGACTTCACAGGGTGACCTCCACTGCCAGCGGCGCATGATCGGACAGGTGCGACCAGGGTCGATTGGACAGCACCAACGGCCCGCGACAACTGACATTGCGCACATAGATGCGGTCCAACCGCAGCAGAGGGAAACGCGCCGGAAAGCTTTTTGCCGGAGCGCCGAAACGCTCAACGAACACCTCGCGCAGGCCCACCGGTTCGAGCACGGCATCGGCCTTCTGCCGCCAGTCGTTGAAGTCGCCGGCGATCACCACGGGCGCGTCCGCTGGCAGGCGCGTCACCAGATCGGCCAACAGGCGCAGTTGCTGCTGGCGGTGAATTTCCTTCAGGCCCAGATGCACGCAGATCGCATGCAATTCACCAAAACCCGGCACCTGCAGTACGCAATGCAACAGACCGCGCTCTTCAGTGCCGAGGATGGAGATGTCGAGGTTTTCGTGGCGCAGGATCGGGTATTTCGACAGCAGCGCATTGCCGTGATGGCCATGGGGATACACGGCGTTGCGGCCGTAGGCGAAGTCGTTCCACATGCTGTCGGCGAGGAACTCGTACTGGGAAAGGGTCGGCCAGTTCTTGACCGTCTGTGCGTGGTTTTGCTGCTCGCCATGGACCTCCTGCAAAAACACCACATCGGCGGACACGCTGCGCACGGCGTCGCGCAGTTCCGGGAGGATGAAGCGCCGGTTGAGAAAGCCGAAGCCCATGTGCATGTTCATGGTCAGCACGTTGACGGTGACCGCAGCCGCCGTGGGTTGTCGTCGGTTGTCCAGATGGTCGGGGGTCAATGCGCTGGTCACAGGCTCACTCCTTGCAGATCGCCGGGGGCGACTTCCAGTTGTCCGGCCAGGTCGAAACGCTCCAGCAGACGGCGGGCGTCGTAGGGCGCGCGGACTTTGATGTCGTTGTCGAAGTAGCAGTAGATGTCCCGCGACTTGCGTGGCCTGGGTTTGCGGCTGGAAACCAGTTGCGCGTCGTCGGGTTGCCCACCGTGCCGCCAGGCCTCGATGCGGTCGCCCCAGCGGTTCAGCGCCTTGGCGGTGTAGCCACTGGCGTAGAGTGCTTCGTCACCATGCAGGCGCAGGTAGACAAAATCGCTGGTGAGGTCTTCCAGATAAGGCCACTTGCCAGCGCTGTCGGCCACCACCAGGGCGACCTTGTATTTGCGCAGCAGGTCGATGAAGGCGGCCACGGCGAAGCTTTCATGGCGTATCTCCACGGCATGGCGCAGGCGGGCTTTCGCGGGGATATCCAGATAGCCGGGCTTTTCCATGCGGGTCGCGCAGTGTTTCGCGCAAGCCTTGGCGGCCTCGCCGTCGTGGGGCAATTGGGCGAGAAAATGCTCGAAACGGTCGGCATCGAAACGAAAACTCGGGGGAAATTGCCAGAGGATCGGGCCCAGTTTCTGGCGCAGCTGGAAGATGCCCGAGGCGAAGAAGTTGGCCAGCGCTTCCTCTATCCCGTTCAGGCGGCGGACGTGGGTGATGTAGCGCGGTGCCTTGAGGCTGAACACGAAGTCTCGCGGTGTGTCGGCGAACCAGCGGGCGTAGAGATCCGGCGACTGCAGGGAGTAGAACGAGCCGTTGATTTCGATGCTGTTCACCGCCCGGGAGGCGAATTTCAGTTCATTTTTCTGCGCCAGTTTTTCCGGGTAGAAATCGCCGCGCCAGGGCACGTAGCGCCAGCCGGATATGCCGATACGGATATCGCCCATGCTTCTGCTCTCTGCCTGTGGGGCCGTGCCGACCGCAACGGCCCTGAACAAGAGATATGAAGCCTGGGGTTTTGAGCGGTTCCCTGTTTTTGTCGTTGGGCGGGTGGGCGGTGGTTTGGCAGGTCGCCCCCGGCACATTCCGCAGCCCCTTGTAGGAGCTGGCTTGTCCTGCGACCGGCGACAAAGTCGTCGTAAAACCTGTGCACTCGGTTTGTCTGATGGATTGCTGATCTGCTAACGCAGCTCTGTTTCGCCTGACGGCGAGTTACTTGGACCTGTAGGAGCGTGGCTTGCCCGCGATCGGCGACGAAGTCGTCGTAAAACCTGCGCACTCGGTTTGTCTGATGGATTGCTGATCTGCTAACGCAGCTCTGTTTCGCCTGACGGCGAGTTACTTGGAAAAGCCCCAAGTAACCAAGGGCTCTCTACCCCGCCATACGGCACCTCGCCTAGGCTCGGTGTTCCCTCACTCCGGCGACGCTCCGTGGGCACGCCGCGAATGGGCCATCCATGGCCCACGCGGCTCTCGCGACATCCTGTCGCTCGACCCACTGCGCATCGCCTGCGTTCGGCCTTCTGGGACGGGGCCCCAAGATCAAAAACCAAATCAAAAGCCAGATCAAAAGCCGGCGAAACCCACACTCCCTGTGGGAGCGGGCTCGCCCGCGAAGGCGCCCTCAACATCGCCGCCGCCGGCAAGCCGGACTGCTACGGGGTTCGGCGGCGTGCTGAAACCAGCCAGACATCCTGAATTCGCTCCCACAGTAGATCGGCGTAACACAGCCCTGTAGGAGCCGGCTTGCTGGCGAATGCGCCGTATCAATCAACCGTGCGCCGTCAGGCCTGACGCGTTCGCGACCCTCGTAACCTCGGATCCCTCCCACAGAGGTCTGCGGTGATTCTGCCGAATGCATTGCCATGCCGAGATCCCGCAAACACCACATACCTGTGGGAGGGAGCTCTGCTCGCGATAGCGTCAATCCAGACAACGCTGCATCCACTGCCCCACCGCTATCGCGAGCAGAGCTCCCTCTCACATGGATTTGTGCTGATCTCAACTTTGCTGATCTGCGCAAAATCAACACCGCCGGCAAGCCGGGCTGCTACAGATTCACAAACGCCGCTGCACTGGCTTCTGGCCGAAGGCCGTAGCAGAAAGCCCTCAGCTCACGCCTGTTCCAGCGCCCGCCTGGCTTTCTCCCGCGCGCCGCAGACGTTCATCTGGCACCAGCGGCGTCGGCCGTTTTTCGAGGTGTCGATGAACAGCCAGTCGCAGTTGGGGGTGCCGCAGACTTTGAGGCGGAGGATGTCGGGGGATGTGAGCAATGCCGCCGCCTGCACCGCCAGCCGGCTGATGAAACCGTCGGTCATGGCTTGCAGGCTGTCGCAGGGGCGCCAGTGCCAGAGGGCGCCCAGGGGGGTGGGCACGAGGATGCGCTGGCCGGCAGTGCGGGCCAGTTCGGCGTTGAGGGTGTCGAGCTTGAGCGGGTCGACGCCATGGCCCAGTGCAACCGGCAGCAGCAGTTGGTACAACGACTCGCGAAAGTCGATCAACTGGCGGAACGCCGTCAACCCGTGCCATGACGCCGCCTCGACCGTGCCGAGCAGGTGTTCGTGCTCGTCGGCCTCGATCAGGCCGGCGTGCAGGAACCAGTGCACGATGTCTTGCAGACACGACAGTTTGTCGACCACCTCCCCCAGCGCGCTGCCCGGGCGGCGGCCGTCGCAGGTGTTCAGGTAGTCGAGCACGCCGACGCCACCCACCAAACGGATGGCGTTGATCTTCAATTGGCCGATAGACATCGCACATCCTCGGAGTCGAGTGCAGAAATTAATCATGGCAGAGAAAATCATTCTCACCGGACTTTCTGACTAACACTTTCGCGGGATGTGCCCTGTACGACGCCGTTCGCTCTACATCGCCGCTGATCGCCTCAACCATTCGTCGATCATATCCGCGGCAACCGCCGCACTGACCCGGTCGCTACGGATATGCACTTCCGGGAAGACCGGCGTCTCATACGCCGAATCCACCCCGGTGAAGCCTTTGATCTCGCCACTGCGTGCCCGCCGGTACAGGCCTTTGGGGTCGCGGGCTTCGGCCACCTTGAGCGGCGCATCGACGAACACTTCGACGAACCGCTCGGTGCCGACGATCGAGCGTGCGTAATGCCGGGCCGCGCGCGTCGGCGAAATCAGCGCGACCATCACCGTCAGACCGGCATCGGCCATCAGGGCCGCGACTTCCGCGACCCGCCGCACGTTTTCATCGCGGTCGTCGGCGGAAAAGCCCAGATCGCGGCACAGCCCGGTGCGCAACGAATCGCCATCGAGAATGCAGGTCGCCACACCACGCGCTCGCAGCAGCGGGTTGAGGCTGTCGACGATCGTCGATTTGCCCGCCGCCGACAGGCCGGTGAGCCAGACCACGTGGGACTTTTGCGCAGCAACCGGCATCAGGCTGCTGAACGGGTGTGGAAACAGGTTACGTTCCGGGGCCATGACCCCGCTGTCGATGTTCATGACAACTCTCCTCCTTGAGCCAGGCCCCAACGTTCAAACGTGGGCCTGGTGAATGATGAAATCAGCGCGCATCGGGTCGTAGATGCATTTGAAATCGCCGTAACTCTTGTCCACGACAAAGCCAGCCGACATCAATTCACTGCGCAGTTGCCGTGGCCGCACCGGGAACACCCGCAGGCGGTACACCGCGCCGTCGGCGAAGCTGTAGACGAACTCGCACAGCGAGTCGTGCAGCTCGCCCAAGGTGACCTTGGCGGTCTTGCCGCAGTAGTAATACTGACCGGAGGACGAGAAGCGGCCTTCCAGAATCGCCTGAAAGTTGCGCTGATCGACCAGCATCAAGCCACCGGGTCGCAGCAGGCGGCGAAAGCCCTTGAGCACCGCGATGCGTTCGTCTTCGTCGAAGACATGGCACAGCGAACTGCCCAGACACAGCACTGCATCGAAGGTGCCTAACTGGCGCGGTTCGAGGTCGTGCCAGTCGCTGCACAGCAGCGGGATGTCGACGTCGTGTTTGATGAAGTTGGCCCGCGCCCGCTCGACCATGGTCGGGCTGCCGTCGCAGGCGGTGACGTTGAACCCGGCCTTGCGCAGTTGCACGGCATGAAAGCCGCTGCCGGTGGACACATCGAGGACTCGACAGACGCCGGCCTTGAGCAGCAGGTCATTGAAGAATCCGCTCTCGCCGGCGGCACGTTTGTCCCAGTCGATCAACTCGTCCCAGCGGCTGACGAAGTCGGCGTTGTATTGCCGGGCGTAATCCCGGTCACGGCTCTCAGCCGTACTGACGGGCGAGGATGAGCGGCGAAGGAACATGGCGTGGTACTCCCTTTTGAGCGACGCTGGCGGCGAATGCCTGATATTTGTGGCCCAGTTCCCGGGCACGGTCAGCGGCTTCGCTGACTTTCATGTCGGTCACCCGGTAATTCAGGTATTGACTCATCACATCCATCTGTTGCGCGGCAAACAGCACCGTGCCATCGGCCATGATCGACTTGATGCCGTCCTGGCGCTGTCCGGCTTCATTGACCCGGATCGCCTCGTCGCGCTTGACGCCGTACGGCAGATCGAGCAACACCTGGCCCATGCCGACCTTGAGCGGATAGCCACCGGGCAAGCCGTGAGGACCGGGGGCATGGACATGGACCTCCTTGTCGGCGAAGAGGTTTTCCAGCACCGAAATCGCCGACATCGCGGTCAGGTACTGGCCGTCCACGCCACCCAGACGGCGGAAGTTGTCGGCCACGCGGCCAAAGATCGCTTCGGCGCTGAACTCGTCGCTGCACTCATGCCCGTCGACCCAGTAACACAGGCTGAAATTGGCTTGGGTCGGCAAGCCGAGGCGCGGCACGTAATGACTGAAATAGTGCTGACCGACCAGCTTGACCTTCACCTGCATCGGCTCGCAGCTCGCCAGCCGGGCGATGGCACAGCGGGTCGCCGGGATCAGGTTGGCGACGTTGCCGATGCCGATGTCCGGCGCCATGCCGACCTTGTACAGCACCGCGTTGACCGCATCGGGGAACGCCGCGTTGACCACCAGGCATTTCGGGCAGGCCTGTTTGACCGCGCGCATCAGCGCATAGGCCGGCGCCAGGTGCATCGGCAGCCATGGCCCCAGTTGCGCCTGATCCAGCTCGTCAAAGGTGGCCTTGGGCAACTGGGTGATGACCCGCCACGATTGCAGCGACGCGCAGTTGAGGATGATGTCCGGTCTGATCTTGGCCAGCGTTTCGGCATTGCGCTCGATATTGGCCTCGGTCAGGTTCATCTCCCAGCCGTGGACCTGTGCCGGTACGTCCTGTTGCAGCGCCGCCAGGCGCACCAGATTGCACAGCCGTCCGGTCTGTTCCGGATTGCGGCTGGCGACGTGGAACTCGAACTGATTGCGCGGCACCAGAATCTGCAGGATCTGCAGACACAGGTTGCCCCCACCGACGATAAGCAGCTTTTTCCGTTGCATGAAACTGTCTCCCTGAAAGGTCCGGGTGCTGCGCGACTAGCGCGGGTAGGCACCGTTATCCACCGCAATGACTTTTCCGGTCAGATGGCGACTCTGGTCAGACAGCAAGAACATGATCACATCGGCCACGGCGCCGGGTTGAATCGGCTCATCGAGGACTTCCTGTCGTTCGTACTCCTTGCGTCGATGCTCGGGGATCCGGTCATGGATCGACGTATTGCGGACCAGCCCCGGCGACACCGCATTGACCCGCACGCGGGGCGCGAAATTCCAGGCGTTGGCTTTGGTCAGGCCGATGACCCCGGCCTTGGTCGCCCCGTAAAGGGCATCCATACTGCCCACCTCGCCCGCCACCGAGGTGATGTTGACGATGGCACGGGCATGGGGTGCCTGCGGCTCCTGGCGAGCGAAATCCCTGGACAGGTAGACCAGCGACTTGAGGTTGACCGCCCAGATTTCCTCGATGTCTTCATCGCTGTAGTCGTACACGCTTTTGCCGTGATACAGCCCGGCGTTGTTCACCAGCCCGTGCAAGGCGCGATGTTTGTGGATTTCGTAAAGGTCGCTGATGAAGGTCTGGTATACCTCGGGCCGGGAAAAATCCACCAGATGGGTTTCCAGCCGGTGCGACGGCAGATTGCTCTGCAAATCCTGCAAGCCCTGGCGATCCTTGTCGGCCGCAATCACATAAAAGCCGGCTTCCACACAGGCGACAGTGGTCGCTTTGCCGATGCCGTGAGCAGCACCGGTGATGACGATCTTCTTCATGTTCATGCGCTCGTCCCCTGAGCAAACTGGTTCATGCGTTCGTAGAAAGGCCGATGGGCCTGATAAAAGCCGAGCAGGCGTGGGTGCGGGTCGAGCTGGCGTGCATCGAAATCATCCGTCGGCGCCACGATGCCGGTGCTCTGCTCCGCCGTCGCGTGCCAGCTGCGCCAGGCCTGCCATTGCGGCGGGCAACACGGCTCCCAGTGCAGCGCTTGCGGGCAGTATTCCAACTGCAGGTGGTCGCAAAGCCGGCGCAGGGTGTCTTCAGGCTGGCGGGCGAGGTCTTCGGCGTTGATCACATAGGGGATCTTTCCACTGAGCCGGGTGACCTGGCAGAACACTTCATACAGCGCCTTGTGGCCGATGGCCTGCTCCGGCATCTGCTCATAGATGGCGAAGTGCGAGAGGATGGCGCGCCCCGGCTCGCGAATGATGAAAACGTTCTGCTGTTCGAGCAAAAATTCAGCGTCCGCTTTCAGCGCATCCAGGCAGTGGTAACCCATGTCCTTGTGGAACACGTGGTGGTGCTGACGGCTTTTGCGCAGCAGCGCCTTGACCCCTTCGTAGGTGCGCGGCAGGCCGCAGTCCAGATCGTCGTGGGGAATCGCCGACTGCTCGTTGAAGGCGACATGGGCGAAGGGTTCGTGGAACACCTCGAAATCGCCGCGCTCGATGAACACGCGCTCAAGCACCGTGGAGCGGGAACGGGGGTGGGCCCAGAGGGCGATCATGCGATTCATCGCACACCTCCCGCCATTGCCTGAGCTCTGGGGGCGGCCACTGCAGCGACCGGTCCGGCGTCGGCCGATTCGATGAAATCCAGCAGGCGATGCTGGCCGAGGCTTGCGTCGTAACCTGCGGTCCTGAAGGCCGGGTGTCCGGCAAAGCTTGCGGGCGGCAGTTCGCCGTCGAAGTAGGCTTGGGTGAAATAAGGGATCGCCATCAGCCGGTTCATGATCCGTTTGGGCACCTGCACCCAATCGAGGGCAGGCAGAATCGGCCGTTTGCATTGCTGGCGGCGGATCAGGAATTCGATGATCTGCGGGGTCATGGTGTAGAGCGTGGTGTCCGCGCCGGTGCGCTGCAGGTGCCAGCAGTGCTCGCGGCCCTGGGCATCGGTGTCGACTTTAAGGCTGCACAGCAACAGCCGTGCCGGTGTCTGTGAACGCCGCAGCATCGCCTGCATGGCCTGATAGACCGCCAGTTCGCCCCAGCGCCGGTCGTCGTCGGTCAGCCGTAGACGCCGGGTTCTGGCCTGATCGGCGAAGGCGCTTTCGGCGCCCAGCCGACCGATCATGTAGGAGATGACATAGCGCGCCTTGTCGGTGTCGATGCCGTGAATGCGCGCCCGCAAGCGGCCGTTATGCACGGCTCTGAGGCCTGCCGAGAATTGCGACACGGTGAAGCAGAAGGTGTTGTTGACCGAACAGCCCCATGACACCAACTGCTCCATCGCCTGATAGCCCTGCTCGCTGCCGGGCACCTTGACCATCACGTTCGGCGCCAGTGCCGCCAGCTGCAGCCCGCGCGCCACAATATCTTCGGCGCGCATGGCGTGACCGTTTTCGACTTGCGCCGACAGCCAGCCGCAGCGCTGCTGCGAGGTGATCCACAATGGCCGCAGCTGTGCGGCGCCCAGGCGGATGGCCCGGTCGTACACGTCACGGGCCTTGTCCTGGCAGGACAGGCCCGTGGGCAACGTGTCGATGTAGCTCTGCCATTGCCGTGGTTGTTCAACAATGGCACGACTGATGAGTCCGGGATTGGTGGTGGCCCCGCTGATACCTGAAAGAGCGCCGATAAAGTTATCCGGCAATAAACTCTCGATGGCATCGAACATGTCCGGGTACTGCTGAATCAATTTAGTTTTATAGTCGCCATATAAAGCGGGAGATGAATCCCACCAGACTTCCGAGTCAACCGTGTGTTGTTTTAATAGACGAGCAAACCCCGGAACATCCATGAGAAGGTCCTTTTGCCGATTACCAGGATGTGGTGAAGAGGGTCCCGGAAACATTCGGGCAATAATGCCAACCCTTTCAGGCTGATAGTCAGACAAACTGAACCTTCGGCGTTAAAGATGGATCCAAGCGGATCCCCTGTCAAATCCATTTCAGTGGATTGTTAATCACGAATACGTCTAAAAAAAGAATATTTGATACCTCAAAAAATATCGGCTATTGCCCGTTTTCAAACATACTCATTTGAATAACTTCAATTGAATACTTCAGGGTATCGACGGCGATATAACAATAAGCGTGCTAACAAAAGTGCAAAGCTCTTCTGCATTCGTCTTTTCGCGAATGCGTTTTTTGAAAAAACCGTCGACGCGTTCAACTATAAAAAATTATTTAATTTTCACTGTGCATATTTTTCCTGACTGGCGTGTTCTTTTACCTTCGGGCACAGATGTTGCGAGCATTCCATGCCTGTTGTGGTCCGAATCCGGAGCGAATGGCGCGCCAAGACGTCTGAGCTTTACTCTGAAGAAAAACGAGGAACCCCTACCGTGAATACACCGTCCGACCGCTTCACCTCGAAAGCCCGCTGGTTTCACTGGGTCATGGCCATCCTGATCGTGCTGGCCTACGTCCTGATCCTCAGCCGCAGTCAGTTCGCCAAGGGCAGCGATCCGCGGCTGTTCGTGATACAGAGCCATTTCTGGGTAGGGATCGTGGTACTGGTGCTGGCGTTCTTTCGCCTGGCCGAACGGCGCCGTCATGCACCACCGGCCATTACGCCGCCCCTTGAAGGTGCCTTGCACACCGCGGCGACCGTGACCCATTACGCGCTGTACGCGTTCTTCTTCGCCCAGCCGCTGCTGGGACTGTTCACGGTTTTGCTGGAACGCGGCGCGCTGCCGATACCGCTGACCTCGATCACCATCCCAGCGCCCTTCGGCATTTCCAAGGACACCGCTGAAGTGCTGGAGCACTATCACGTGCTGCTCGGCACTATCTTCTACTACGTGATCGGCCTGCATGTGATTGCCGCGCTCTGGCATCACTTCGTGCGCAAAGACAACACCGTGCGGCGCATGGTGTGAGAGATCGTCTGGCCTGCTCCGGGGAATATCTGTTCCCATGATGTGAGCGCGATCCATTGTGGGAGCGAATTCATTCGCGATTCGGTGTTCCAGTCGCTGTATCGGCTCGACCGGAAACCTTTTCGCGAATGAATTCGCTCCCACAGGCCCCCATACGGCGGATCGGAGGTCGTTGTTACTGCTGGCTTTCCTTGAGCAATTGCTGGATCACCTGCTCCTGGGTGTCATAGCCGCCTTCGCCGAAATGGGTGTAACGGATCTGCCCCTTGGCATCGATGATGTAGTGCGCCGGCCAGTACTGGTTGTTGAAGGCGCGCCAGATTCTGTAGTCGTTGTCGATGGCGATCGGGTAGTTCAGGCCCAGCTTCGCAACGTTCTTGCGCACGTTGTCGATGACCCGTTCATAGGGGTATTCGGGGCTGTGCACTCCGATCACCACCAGACCGTCCTTCTCGTACTTCTTCGCCCACTCGTTCACGTACGGAATGCTGTGCTGGCAGTTGATGCAGTCGAAAGTCCAGAAATCCACCAGCACCACCTTGCCGCGCAACGACTCCTTGCTCAGCGGCGGCGAGTTGAGCCACTCGACGGCGCCCGACAGCGACGGCATTTCGCCTTTGGCGCTGACATCCGGCGCGGTCGCAGCCTTGACGCTGTCGACCAGGTAGTCGATGACCTTCGGCACGCCGCTCAACACGCCCTGCTCCAGCGCCGCAGCGCCCTGAGACGAGGTTCCGGCAAGCAACTGACCCTGGGAACCGCTGGCGATCGTCACCGCCACCAACAGCGCAGCCAGACCGGCGCCGCGACGCAGCCAGGCGGTGACCGGCAGCGACAGTTTCATCCGCGTCAGCAGGCCACGTCCGGCAAAGATCAATGCCCCCAGCGACACGGCACTGCCCAGACCGTAAGCGAGCAACAGCAGGCTGGTCTGCGCGCTCGGCCCTTGCAGCATGGCGCTGGTCAGAATGATGCCGAGGATGGGTCCGGCGCACGGTGCCCACAGCAGGCCGGTGGCGACACCGATCAGCAGCGACCCCAGCGGCCCGGACAGGCGACGCGTTGCCGGATCGAGGCGATTGCCCAGCGCCACCAGTGGCCAGGTCAACCAGTGACCGACCTTCGCCGACAGCAGCGACACCGCGAACAGCACCAGCACCACCAGCGCAACCTGACGGCCGATGCCGTTGGCGGTTACCACCCAGTCACTGCTGACCACCGCCAGGCTCGACACCAGGGCGAAGGTCAGGGCCAGACCGAGCAGGGTCAGCAGCACCGAGGACGCCGAGCGGTCGGCGCGGGCGAACAGAAACGGCACCACGGGAAGGATGCAGGGGCTGAGAACGGTCACGATCCCGCCCAGAAATGCGATGAGGAACATGGGGGCTACCTGCGATCAGTGAGAGGGTCAGGGGCGAATCAGTTGTCGTGGCAGCCGCCGGAGAAGCTCTGGTAATCCAGCACACGCACCTGGTCGGTGGAGTCGAGGTAGGTCAGGCGCGAGGTGACCACGCTGCAGGCCGGGGTGGTGCCTTCTTGCGAGGACAGGACCTTTTTGATGTCGAGGTGAGTGCCGTAGCGGTAGGTCTCTGGCTTGACCTCTTGCGCCTGTGCCGACAGGGCACCCAGGCTGAAGGCGGCGAACAGGGTGGCGATTGTCAGGTTTTTCCAGTTCATGGCGGTTCTCCAGGACGTTGTGATCACGGCGGGATGTGATCTCTCGATGGCGCCTATTGAACGTTCCGGAGGTATCGCGGATGTGTCGGTAAAGCGGTCAATTTAATCGGTACGTGTCCGTGGGGGGCGGGGATACATTGGGATACAAAAAGCGCTCTCGGGTTGCGTCAGGTTACGCGGCCCCTTGTAGGAGCTGGCTTGTCCTGCGGCCGGCTGTAGGAGCTGGCTTGCCCTGCGACCGGCGACGAAGTCGTCGTAAAACCTGTTCATGCGGTGTGTCTGGTGTATTGCTGGTCTGCTAACGCAGCTCTGTTTCGCCTGACGGCGAGTTACTTGGAAAAGCCCCAAGTAACCAAGGGCTCTTCTCCCCGCCATACGGCACCTCGCTAATGCTCGGTGTTCCCTCACTCCGGCGACGCTCCGTGGGCCCGCCGCGAATGGGCCATCCATGACCCACGCGGCTCTCGCGGCATCCATGCCGCTCGGCGCCACTGCGCATCGCCTGCGTTCGGCCTTCTGGGACGGGGCCCCAAGATCAAAATCAAAAGCCAGATCAAAAGCTGGCGATACACACACTCCTTGTGGGAGCGGGCTCGCCCGCGAAGGCGTCCTCAAGATCGCTACCGTCGGCAAGCCGGACTGCTACGGGGCGGTGTGTGCCATCTGCTTTTGATTCTGACCGAAGGCCGTGGGAGGGAGCTCTGCTCGCGAAAGTATCTCCAGACAACACCGCATCAACCGCCCCTCCGCCATCGCGAGCAGAGCCCCCTCCCACATGGATTGATGCTGGCGCCAGCCTTGTTTGGCGCCCATGAAATCGCCACCGTCGGCAAGCCGGGCCGTTAAGGAATGAAGGGTGTCGTCAATGCTGCGTATCAATCGTCCCGTCCACCGGATCCGGCGGCACCGGGCCGTCCTGGCTGGTGTCGATGCTGACCACCACCGACATCCCCGGGCGCAGTCTGTCGACGGCTTCCTGATCGTTGTCGACGGTGATGCGTACCGGGATCCGCTGGGCGATCTTGACGAAGTTGCCGGTGGCGTTGTCCGCCGGCAGCAGGCTGAATTCGGAGCCGGCGGCTGGCGAGATGCGTTGCACGCGGCCACGCATCTTGCGGTTTTCCAGCGCATCGACGGTGAAGCTCACCGGCTGGCCCAAACGCACGTTGGCCATCTGGGTTTCCTTCATGTTGGCGATGATCCAGCGCGGTTTCGGCACCAGCGCCATCAACTGCGCACCGGAGTTGACGTAGGCGCCCAGGCGCACGCCGATTTGCCCCAACTGGCCGTCACGGGGCGCGGTGATGCGGGTGTTGCTGAGGTCGATGCGCGCCAGTTCGATGGCCGCTTCGGCGTTCTTCACCGAGGCTTCCAGCGAGCCGCGATTGACGATCACCGTTTGCAGATCCTGCCGGGCGATTTCCAGCGTGGCCTTGGCTTCGGCCAGTGCGGCACGGGCCTGGGCGTCGGCGGCGCGGGTCACGTCCAGTTCGCTTTTCGACACCGAACCGTCGGACACCAGCGCAGTGCTACGACGCAGATCGGCGGCGGCTTTTTCGCTCTGGGCCTGAGCGTTGGCCACGGTGGCCTGACGCTGCACGATGGTGGCCTCGGCACTGCGCCGTTGCTGCAGGTTGTTTTCCAGCGCGGCCTGCTGCACGCCCAGTTGCGCCAGGCCCTGATCCAGATGCTGCTGGTAGATGCGGTCGTCGATACGCACCAGCAAATCGCCCTCCTTGACCCACTGGAAATCCTGCACCGGCACCTCGTAAACGTAGCCGCTCAGTTGCGGGCCGATGATGGTGGTCTGGCCGCGTACCTGGGCGTTTTCGGTGCTTTCGATGGGGCTGCTGAACGGCGGCAGTTGCCAGGCATAAAGCACCACCAGCACACCGGCCAGGGCCACGCCGCCAAAGAGGATCGACGAGACGAAACGGATCCGCGCCGAACGCGGTTGCGTCGTGGCCGGCATGGTTGCCGGGGGTGGCGCGGCAGCCGGCGCAGAAGTCTGGGGCGGGTTCGGGTTACTCGGTTCGGTCATGAAGATTGGGCGCCGGAAGGTTGAACGGGAGCGGCGGTCGCTGTTGGGGCCGCAGGACTGAAGGGGGCCACCGGTTCGGTGGTGATCCACAGCCAGGTCGCGCGGCTGGTGATCCAGATCATGGTCAGGATGGCGATCAACGCGATGAGCATGAAGACGTCGTTGTAGGCCAGCGTGTTGGCCTCACGGGTGGCCGCAGCAGCCAGCGAACGGATGCCTTGATTGGTACGCGCCGACGGATCGGCAATCGCCGAAATGTACGAGGCGCTGGTGCCGGTCAGGCGCGATTGCACCTGCGCATCGAACAGGGTCACGTGCTCGACGATATGCGCTGAATGAAACTTTTCGCGCCAGACCTGGAACGTGCCGAGCAGCGCCGAACCGATCAGGCTGCCGACGTTCTGGCAGATCCCGAACATCACCGAAAAACTGACCATGTTGCGCGGGTTGCTGAGCACCCCGCTCATGCCCAGCACCAGGGTCGGACCGAGGAAGAAGGTGCCGCCGAAGGCCAGCAGGAACTGGCTGAAATACATCTGCGGGCCACGGGTAAGACTGGTGGAAAAACTGTCCATGATCGCCCCGGCCGCCACCATGCCCAGCGAGATGATCAGCGGCTTGAACAGATGCTGTGGATCGATCGTCAGGGCGCTGACCGCCAGCCCCGCCACGCTGCCCAGCAGCATGAACAGGTACAGCGTATGCAGTTGCTCGGTGCCCTGATTCATCCCTTGCAGAAAACCCACCGCGCCGGTGGCCTGTTCCGACAGCACCAGGCGGGTCAGGGTCACGCCCAGAGCGAAACGCAGCATGCGTCCGCTGCCCAGCCAGCGAGTGATCAACAACGGGCGCGTGCGGTTGTGTTCGATGCCGATGCCAATCACGATCAGGGCAATCGCTGCCGCCAGCGCAACGCCGATCCAGGGTTCCTCCAGCCACCATTCGATACGCCCCAGCGACAGCACCGCACACAGCGCGGCAAAGCCCGAGGCAAGGATGGCGAAGGTCAGAAAGTCGAGTTTTTCAAAAGCCTTGAAGCGATCTCCCGGCGGCAGTTTCAGGAGCAATACACAGCCCAGCGACAACAGACACATGCCCAGCTCGAACAGATACAGGCCGCGCCATTCGGCGATCTGCAGCAGGTCTTCGGACACCAGTCGCGCCAGCGGCGTGGCCAGTTGCGCGGTGCCGAGGCCGAGCACCAACGCCTTCATCCGCCACCTCTGCGGGAAGGCCTGGATCATGTAATACAGGCCCAGCGAGCTGAGCGCGGCGCCGACCATGCCATGGGCAGCACGCACGGCGATGGCCGAGTTGATGTCGTTGACGAACAAGTGGGCGAAGGTCACCAGTGCGTAGAGCAGCAGGAACACTTCGGTGAAGGCGCGCAGGCCGAACTGTTGGCGGAATTTCACCAGCAGCAGGTTGATGGAGACGTTGGTCATCACGTACGCCGCCGGCAACCAGGCGATTTCGGCCTGGGTCGCGCCCAGCGCGCCTTGCAGGTATTGCAGGTTGGCGACGACCAGCGCATTGCCCAGGCCGCCGGTCAGCGCGACGATCACGCCGACAACGGCGAACGCCAGACGTTTGGGTGTGGGATGCAGCGGCGTCGACGGTGAGCCGGGGATCGACGGTCGTTCGTGGGGCGCCCATTCATGGGGTTTGTATTTGTCGTTCATCGAGCAGGCCTGATGGATTCTGTGCTGAGACCGTGACCGAGGGGAAATGACTCACCGCTCGGTCCTGCCCTGTGACGATTCGGGGTGTTGGGAGTTTAGTTAATCGTTGGCAGACTGCAGGGCGGTTACAACCGATGATCTGTAGACGCGGGCTTGCCGGTGATCGTAGCCGGTTTGATCTTCGGCGATCTACGCAAACCTGTAGGAGCGCGCTTGCCCGCGACCGGCTGTAGGAGCTGGCTTGTCCTGCGAGCGGCGACGGAGTCGTCGTAAAACTTGTGCATGCGGTGTGTCTGATGGATTGCTGATCTGCTAACGCAGCCCTGTTTCGCCTGGCGGCGAGTTACTTGGAAAAGACCAAGTAACCAAGGGCTCTTATCCCCGCCATACGGCATCTCGCTGATGCTCGATGTGCCCTCACTCCGGCGACGCTCCGTGGGCCCGCCGCGAATGGGCCATCCATGGCCCACGCGGCTCTCGCGACATCCTGTCGCTCGGCCCACTGCGCATCGCCTGCGTTCGGCCTTCTGGGACGGGGCCCCAAGATCAAAACCCAAATCAAAAGCCAGATCAAAAGCCAGATCAAAAGCTGGCGAAACACACACTTCCTGTGGGAGCGGGCTCGCCCGCGAAGACGTCCTCAAGATCGCTACCGCCGGCAAGCCGGACTGCTACGAGACGGCATGTACCATCTGCTTTTGATTCTGGCCGAAGGCCGTGGGAGCCGGCTTGCTGGCGAAGGTGGTGCGTCATAAAGACCGCCTTCGCGACCCTCGTAATCTCGGATTCCTCCCACAGGGGTTGTGGTGTGCGGGTTGTGTTGCCGTACCAAGACTGTGCAAACACAACACATCCGTGGGAGGGAGCTCTGCTCGCGATGACGTCACTTCAGCCATTGCGACATCCACTGACACACCGCCATCGCAAGCAGAGCCCCCTCCCACAGGTTTCCATCGTACCCAATCGAACCCCTACCCAATCATCCGCAATCCCGGCGCCTGGGCCATTCGTGGGTCGACTGCATGAATACTCGCCTGACGATGCCGCAGCATGCCGCCTTCGCGGTCGTTGAAGACGGCGTTGATCTCGGCAAGGATCGACAGGGCCACGCTGTGCGGTGCGTCGCCGCCCAGGTCGAGGCCGACCGGGTAATGCAGGTTGGCGCTGGCCACCGCTTCGCGGGTGTGCTCCGGGAGTTCGTCGAGCAGGCGTTCGGTGCGGCTGCGTGGGCCGAGTTGACCGATGTAGCGCGGTGCCCCTTGCAGCACCTGGCCCAACCAGTGGCGGTCTTGGGTCAGGCTGTGGGTCATCAGCACCACGGCGGCATCGGCGACCATCGCCTGCAGTCCCGCCAGTGGCGCCAACGGAACAGCCAGCACCGCATCGGCCTCGGGGAAACGCGACGCACGGGCGTAGTGCTGGCGAGCGTCGATCACCGTGATGTGCCAGCCCTGTACACGGGCCATGTTCACCAAAGGGACGGCATCGTGACCGGCACCGAAAATCACCAGTCGGCGCGGCGCCGGAATGTACTCCAGCAGCACCTCGACTTCGCCGCCCGCCGTTTCATACGTACGTGTCGCCGAGCGTCGCGCCGCGCGCACGGCGTACAGGTCTTCGGCAATCGACGCGGCCAGCCAGCGGTCGCGCATACCGCTTTTCACGCCCTGCTCAGCGGTCAACGCGACCCGCTCGCCCGGTGCGGTAAAACGCTCGTTGTGCGAACCGATCACCGTTGCCAGCGCCCCATGCCGGCCGCTGTCGCGCACGCCTCTGAGCACGTCCACCACCAGTGAAACGCTCCCCGCTGGCACACGCTCGAACAGGATGTGCACCGTACCGTTGCAGCCCAGACCGAAACTCAGCTCGGCCTCTTCCAGATCGTCATCGTCCTGGCCAGTGGTGTAAACCCTGATCGACGGTTTGCCGCTGGTGGTCAGCCACCAGGCTTTTTTGCTGACATCGCTTTCCAGGCAACCGCCACTGACGGTGCCGGTAAATGCGCCCATCTGCCCGATGACCATGCGCGCCCCGGGGCGTCGGTAGGCCGAGCCTTCGACCTTGACCACGGTGGCGATCACCGCGTCCTGCTGCCCGGCCTGCGCTTCGTCGAGCGCGGCGAGCAGGCTGGATAAATCATTCATGCGCCCCTCCACACGGGTATCTGGCCGGTCGTATATTCAGCGTATACGCTAGATATCTGCAAAGGGATAGCAGATTGCGTGCCGGATTCAAAACCCTCCTGCTTCACCTGTTTACCCTGTGGGGGCGAATTCATTCGCGAGAGGGCTGTCCGGGCCGACACATCCCCGTCGCCTTACACATCCCATCGCGAATGAATTCGCTCCCACAGTTGAGAAGCCTGTGTGTATCAACCAATCAGCTGACCATGAAGCCTCACGCCCTCGACCGTACATCCCGCCATTCCCAAAAATACGGGCGTCCATATTCATCCCGTCTACACTCCCCAACCTCACCTGAACGCCTGTGTTGCAGGAGTTGCCGCCATGAAAATCCCCGGTCCCGACCACCCCATCACCATCGCCCCGCTCAAGGGCCGCGTCACCGTGCAATTCAAGGGCGTGCGCGTGGCCCAGAGCGACCGCGCGCTCGAATTGCGTGAGTCCAGCTATCCCCCGGTGATCTACATCCCCCGCTCGGACATTTCGATGGAACATTACGAAAGCAGCGAGCATCGAACCCATTGCCCCTACAAGGGCGATGCCAGCTATTTCACCCTCAACGCCAACGGTGAAACGGCAGTGAACGCAGTCTGGACCTACGAACAGGCGTACCCGGCGGTCAAGGAGATCGAGGGGCACGTGGCGTTCTATCCGGACAAGGTGAGCCTGGAAGTTCACTGAGCGGTTCCACGGTAGGACGGTTTCAGTTTCAACGTTGCATGACACGCCGCCAGGCCGCGAACCCCATGTCGCGCTGGCGATGAGACGACCTCTGCGCCCGGCGGCCCTTGGCCTACCGGCGCCGGCAGACTCCGGAGAAGCACCGATGACGCGCCCTTCACGCCAGCTACGCGAAACACCTGCCAGCCACCCGCTCTGCCAGCGCTACCAAAGCGTACGCAGCCACACCGAGCGGCTGGTGGCGCCGCTCAGTGCCGAGGACATGGTCGTACAGTCGATGCCCGACGCCAGCCCGGCCAAGTGGCACATGGCGCACACCACCTGGTTCTTCGAGACCTTTCTGCTGGCCCCGAACATTCCCGATTACACCGCGTTCGATCCTGCATTCGGCTACCTCTTCAACTCCTATTACGAAGCTGTCGGCCCGCGTCATCCGCGTCCGCAGCGCGGCTTGATGACCCGCCCCGGCGTCGAGCAGGTGCTTGCCTATCGCAAACATGTCGACGAACACATGGCGGCGTTGCTGATGAGCGGCGTCTCTGCCGAAATGACCAGCCTGATCGAGCTGGGTCTGGCCCACGAAGAGCAGCATCAGGAATTGCTGCTGATGGACATCCTTCACCTGTTCAGCCTGTCCTCGCTCAAGCCGGCCTACAACCGTGACTGGCCGGCGGACCAGGGTGGCCGGCGTGGTCGCTTCAAGCCGCTGAGCGCGGGCCTGACCCAGATCGGCCATGGCGGTCGCGGGTTTGCCTTCGACAATGAAGGGCCGCGGCACACCACCTACTTGCAATCGTTCGAGATCAGCGACCGGCTGGTGACCAATGGCGAATGGCTGAGCTTCATCGCCGACGGCGGCTACCACACCGCCGCGCTGTGGCTGTCCGAAGGCTGGACGCTGGTTCAGGAAAACGGCTGGAATTCCCCGCTGTACTGGCAGCATGACGACACCGGCTGGAAGCGCATGAGCCTGCGCGGCCTGGAAGCGATCGACCCGACTGCGCCGGTGACGCACATCAGCTATTACGAGGCCGCCGCTTTCGCCACTTGGGCCGACGCGCGCCTGCCCACCGAAGCCGAGTGGGAAGCGGCCGCCCGGGCCGGTCTGCTGGAGCAGGTCGACGATGTCGCCTGGCAATGGACCCAGAGCGCCTACAGCCCCTACCCCGGCTTCAAGCCGTCAGCCGGTGCGGTGGGCGAGTACAACGGCAAGTTCATGGTCAATCAGATGGTCCTGCGCGGCGGCGCCAGCATTACCTCGCCCGACCATTGCCGGCTGACCTATCGCAACTTCTTCCATGCGGAAAAACGCTGGATGGTGTCCGGCCTGCGTCTGGCCCGCGACAGTCGCCAGCCAGGGGTGGTCAACGCCCATGACAGCGAATTCGCCCGCGACGTGCTGGCCGGGCTGTCGGCGCCGGAAAAGCAGCTGTCGCCGAAGTATTTCTACGACGCCACCGGCTCGGAACTGTTCGAGGCGATCTGCGAGACGCCGGAGTATTACCCGACCCGCGCCGAAACCGGTCTGCTGCAGGAGATCGCCGGACAGATCGCCGATTCGATTCCGGTCGGCGCCGCGCTGGTGGAGTTCGGCAGCGGCGCCAGTGAAAAGACCCGGCTGCTGCTCGACGCCGCACCGCACATTGCGGTCTACGTGCCGATCGACATCAGCGCCACTGCGCTGAACAAGGCTGCCAAGACGCTGCGCCAACAATATCCGGCCCTGACCGTGGCGCCCCACGTCGACGACTTCACCCGTGTGCTGACGCTGCCCGACGCCGCCAATGGCCACACCCGCGTAGGCTTCTTCCCCGGTTCGACCATCGGCAATTTTACCCATGAGCAGGCGGTGGAGTTTCTTCACTCGGTGCATGACGTGCTGGGCGAGAACGCTCACTTCATCGTCGGCGTGGACATGGTCAAGGACGCCGCCACACTGGTCGCCGCCTACGACGACGCTGCCGGCGTGACCGCGCGTTTCAACAAGAACCTGCTGACCCGCATCAACCGCGAGCTCAGCGGCAATTTCGACGTCGACGCTTTCCAACATCTGGCGCAGTGGAACGACGCCCAGGCGTGCATGGAAATGTATTTGGTCAGCCAGCGCGACCAGCAGGTCAAGGTGGCCGGGCACAGCTTCCACTTCGCCGCCGGCGAGAAACTGCACACCGAAAACTCGCACAAATTCACCGTGGCGTCGTTCACCGCGCTGGCGGCACTGGCGGGCTGGACAGTCAGTGAATACTGGCTCAGCGAGGCGCCGCAGATGGCGCTGTTCAGCCTGCGCGCCTGAAGGTGGCTGCGGCGCGTGATCGGGCGCGCCGCAGTCGCTCATCCGCCAGTCGACGAGGTCAAGCCCGACCTGCTAACGTCCCGCGACTTTTTTTCACGGATGACTCACCACGCCATGGCCAAGCCCTCGCATCGCGACAAGATACTCACGGAAGGACTGAAAATCGTCCACGAGCGCGGGTTCGCCGGTGCCAGTGTGCGCGACATCGTGCAGGCGGCCGGCGTACCGCAAGGCTCGTTCACCAACCACTTCGTGTCCAAGGAAGCCTTTGGCCTGGAGATCATCGACCTGTATTTCGACAGCGCCCGACAACTGGCCGCTGCCACCCTGCTCGATGCGCGGTTGACGCCGGTGGCGCGGGTGCTGGCGTACGTCGATGCGCACCGGAGCCTGCTCGAAGGCGGCAGCCTGAACAAGGGCTGCCTGTTCGGCAATTTCGCTGCAGAAAGCAGCGAGCACAGCGAACCGATCCGCGCCCGGCTGGTGGAGATTTATGCCTGGATGACCGACACCGTCGCCGTCTGTCTGGACGACGCGATTGCCGTGGGCGAGTTGCCGGCAGGTTTCGACAGCCGGCAGGTGGGCGCTTTCATCATCGCCTCGCTGCAAGGCGCCGTATTGCTGGCCAAGGCCCAGCGCAATCTGGCGGCGCTGGAGAGTTTCGCCACCGTGCTGGCGACCCGCGTGCTGCACTGAAGGCGGGCTTCGCAAGCACGGAACCATGCAAGAATGCGCAGCCGCACTGCACGATTCTGTCATTGTCATTTGCAAAAACGCGCTGTTAGCATCCTTGTCGAACCTCACGGAAGGCGGATCGAACGATATCGCCTTGAAGAGCCAAAACAAGAAAGCCACAGGGAGGCTGCGATGACCGCACAGGTAGTATCGGCCAGAGCTTCAGGTCAGGAACCGGCCTGCGACAGTGTTCTGTCCGACGTCCGCAATCACATTGGTCACATCACCCTCAATCGTCCGCAAGGACTGAACGCCATCGATCTGGACATGGTCCGCACACTCCAGCAGCAACTGGACGCCTGGGCTTCGGACGACAATGTTTACGCCGTGGTCCTGCGTGGCGCTGGCGAAAAGGCCTTCTGCGCCGGCGGCGACATCCGCGCGCTGTACGACAGCTTCAAGCACGGCAAGACCGAGCATCAGACCTTCTTTGTCGAGGAATACGCCCTCGACCTCACCCTGCATCACTACCGCAAGCCGGTCATGGCGCTGATGGACGGCTTCGTCCTCGGCGGCGGCATGGGCCTGGCCCAGGGCGTCGACCTGCGCGTGGTCACCGAACGCAGCCGGCTGGCGATGCCGGAAGTCGCCATCGGCTATTTCCCGGATGTCGGTGGCAGTTACTTCCTGCCGCGAGTGCCGGGCGAGCTGGGCATCTATCTGGGCGTCACCGGCGTGCAGATCAAGGCCGCCGACGCGCTGTACTGCGGCCTGGCCGACTGGCACCTGCCGAGCACCCAGTTGCCGGAGCTGGATCGCCAGCTCGACAGCCTGAAATGGAGCCTGACCCCGCTCAAGGACATGCAGGGCGTGCTGGCGAAGATCGGCGTGCAGCAACTGCCGGATGCGCCGCTGGCCGAATTGCGTCCGGCCATCGACCACTTCTTTGCCCTGCCGGACATCCCGAGCATCATCGAACAACTGCTGGAAGTGACCGTGGCCGATACCCATCGCTGGGCCGTCGACACCGCCAACCTGATGCAGACCCGTTCACCACTGGCCATGGCCGTGACCCTGGAACTGCTGCGCCGGGGCCGCCATCTGCCGCTGGAGGCCTGCTTCGACCTGGAGCTGCACCTGGACCGCCAGTGGTTTGAGCGCGGTGACCTGATCGAAGGCGTTCGCGCCCTGATCGTAGACAAAGACAAGAAACCGCACTGGAACCCGTCCAGCGTGCAAGGCTTGAATGCCGAGCACGTGGCGAGCTTCTTCAGCGGTCATGAGGCCTGACCATGCAAGACCTGGAACTGAGCGAAGAACAGATCATGATCCGCGACATGGCCCGCGAGTTCGCCCGCCATGAAATTGCCCCCCACGCCCAGGCCTGGGAAAGCGCCGGCTGGATCGACGACGCGCTGGTGGAAAAACTTGGCGAGCTGGGCCTGCTGGGGATGATCGTCCCGGAACAATGGGGCGGCACCTACATCGACTACGTGGCGTACGCGCTGGCGGTGGAGGAGATTTCCGCCGGCGACGCGGCCACCGGCACGCTGATGAGCGTACACAGTTCGGTGGGTTGCGGGCCGATTCTCAATTACGGCAGCGAAGCGCAGAAGCAGCAGTGGCTGGCAAAACTCGCCAGCGGCAAGGCCATCGGCTGTTTCTGCCTGACCGAACCTCAGGCCGGTTCCGAGGCCCACAATCTGCGCACCCGCGCCGAACTCAAGGACGGTGAATGGGTGCTCAACGGCGCCAAGCAGTTCGTCAGCAACGGCAAGCGTGCGCAACTGGCGATCGTGTTTGCGGTCACCGATGCGGCGTTGGGCAAGAAAGGCATCTCGGCGTTTCTGGTGCCCACCGACAACCCCGGTTATCGCGTCGAGCGCATGGAACACAAGATGGGCATCCGTGCCTCGGACACCTGTGCGGTGACCTTGAGTGACTGCCGCATCCCGGCGGACAACCTGTTGGGTGAGCGCGGCAAGGGGCTGGCGATTGCCCTCTCCAACCTGGAAGGCGGCCGCATCGGCATTGCCGCCCAGGCCTTGGGCATCGCCCGCGCCGCGTTCGATGCGGCGCTGCTCTACGCCCGTGAGCGGGTGCAGTTCGACAAGCCGATCATCGAACACCAGAGCGTTTCCAACCTGCTGGCCGACATGCACACCCGCATCAACGCCTCACGCCTGCTGGTCCTGCACGCCGCCCGCCTGCGCACGGCGGGCAAGCCGTGTCTGTCGGAGGCGTCGCAGGCCAAGCTGTTCGCCTCGGAAATGGCCGAATGGGTATGCTCCAAAGCCATTCAGATTCATGGTGGCTATGGGTATCTGGAAGACTATCCGGTGGAAAAATACTACCGCGACGCGCGCATCACCCAGATCTACGAGGGCTCCAGCGAGATCCAGCGCCTGCTGATTGCGCGGGAGTTGAAGAACTACTCGCTGTAGCAGCGATCCTGTGGGAGGGAGCCCTGCTCGCGAAGGCGTCAGATCCAGCAACATCGTGCTGGCTGACACACCCCATCGCGGGCAGAGCGCCCTCCCACAGGGATCGGTGATTACCGAAGCTGTTGCGCTGTCCCAATCAACCTCAGGTACGCAACACCTTCATGTCCTGCACCGGCGCTTGCGGCTCAGGTACATCCACCACCGCCGGGCGGCTGTTCCAGTGCGGCACCAGCACCAGCGCAGAAAACATCGCGCAGCCGGCGAAAACGATGAACACCGTGACGGTATCGAAGTAACCCGGCAGCAAGCCGCCCAGCACCGCCCCCACCGAACCGCAGCCATTGACGAAACCCGACGCCGTCGCCGCTGCCCGCGCGGTGCCGAAGTCGATGGCCGCCGTGCTGCTGATCATCGAGTCCGGTCCGTACAGGGTCAGCCCCATCACGAACAACAGGCTGACCACCAGCAACACGCTGCCGGTGTGCATGGCGCCCATGAACAACGCCAGGGCCAGAGTCAGCACCACCAGACTTAGCACACAGGCCGGCATGCGGCGGGCGCCGAACAGCTTGTCCGAGGCCAGACCGATCATGATCGGCCCCAATAGACCTGCCAGCTCAAACGCCGTCGGCACAATCGCTGCGCCGACCTTGCCGACTTCGGGCATCTGCTCGAAGACGATCACCGGCCCCCACAGCAGAATCGCGTAACGCGCAGGCTTGAGCAGAAAGTACGCCAGCCCCAGGGTCAGTACGGTGCGGTTGCGCAGGATTTCCTTGAGTGGTGTCCATACGCTGACGGTCTGGCCGTCAACCTCGGCTGCACGCAGGTCAGCCTCAGGCTCCACAGCAGGCAAGCCGACATCCTGCGGCGTGTTGCGCTGGAAGATGAAAAACAGCACCGCCACCAGCGCCACCACCGCCGCGCTGGAAAAGAACGCCGCATGCCAGCTGCCGATCAAGTCATACGCCCACCAGCCGGCAAACGGCGATGCGACCAACCCGCCAAAGGCATAACAGGAACTCCACAGCCCCAGCACCCGGCCACGCTGCACCGCCGGAAAAAACGCGCCGATGTTCTTGCACAGCCCCGACCAGCCGGTGGACTGCGCCAGGCCCTGGATCAGCATGCAGGTGGCAAAGATCGGCAAGGTGGCAAAGCTGCCCATCACCACCGCCGCCGCTGCGGAAATCAGCAGGCCGCCGAGGACCACCACCCGCGGACCGAAGCGGTCGGCCAGCATGCCCCAAGTGAACTGGCCCACGGCATAGGCGGTGAGGTAGATGGCGTCCATGTTGGCCATGGCCATCTTGTCGAGGTGGAAGGTCGGGTCTTCGCCGATGCCCAGCTTGGCGACGGAAAACGCTTTGCGGGTGAAATAGAACGCGGCGTAGGCAAGCCAGGTGATGGCGAAAATCTGCACGCGCCAGCGTTTGAACGATGCGACGGAATGCTTCATTGGATCTGACCTCGGGATGTGAGTGTGCCGGCAGGTATTCAAGGGAATGGGCGCCGTTTGTTTTTATTGATGTGGCACGGCATTCGCGGCCCCGATCAGGCAGCGAATGGTCAGATGAATCGCCGCTGCGCCGGTGCACGCACAGCCGATACGCAGTGGCGCTCATGGCCTCGACCAGCCGGTCGGTGTACGACCGTCGCTCGGGCTGAAGCGGATAAAAGCAAGTGCAGACTAATAAGTGAAATCGATTTATCGTATTTTCGATATAAGCCCAGCTTGTAAGAGATCACCCCATGTCGGTGTCACACGCTCAACTGAAAGCCTTTCACGCGGTCGCCCAGCACGGCAGCTTCACGGTCGCGGCCCAGCGTCTGTTCCTGACCCAGCCGGCGATTTCCGACCAGGTGCGCAAGCTCGAAGAGCGCTACGGCGTGATGCTGTTTCATCGCAACAAGCGTTCAGTGCGGCTCACCGATCTGGGCGAGCGCCTGCTCGGCATCACTCAACGGCTGTTTGCGGTGGAGACCGAAGCCGAGGAATTGCTGCAGGACTCCCAGGCCCTGCAGACCGGCAGCCTGACCCTGGCGGTGGATGCGCCGGTGCATGTGCTGCCGCAGATAGCCCGCTTCTGCCAGCGTTATCCCGGCATCAGCGTGAAGATCGAAACCGGCAACACCGATGAGTCCCTGCACCGGCTGTTCAACTACCAGGCCGATCTGGCGTTGCTGGGTCGAGAGGTCAGCGACGACCGGCTGCTGGCGATCCCGCTGCGCAGCGACCCGTTCGTCGCCTTCGTGGCGCTGAGCCATCCATGGGCGACACGGGACTCGATCACGCTAGCGGATCTGCACGACACGCCACTGG
This sequence comes from Pseudomonas sp. NPDC090208, assembly GCF_044746785.1. Lineage (NCBI taxonomy): Bacteria > Pseudomonadati > Pseudomonadota > Gammaproteobacteria > Pseudomonadales > Pseudomonadaceae > Pseudomonas > Pseudomonas sp. NPDC090208. The sequence continues at coordinate 231,546 of NZ_JBIVCU010000010.1, read as the reverse complement.
TGCTGCGCGAGCCCGGTTCGGTGACCCGGCAGGTGGTGGAAGAAGAAATGAACCGCCTCGGTCTGAAAATCCGCCCGGCGATTCAGGTCGAAGGCCGTGAGGCGGCGCGCGAAGCCGTGGTGGTGGGGATTGGCGTGGGCGTGGTGTCGGCGGCGGAGTTTGGCGCCGACTCGCGAGTGGTTGCCCTGCCAATCACCGACTGCACCCGACGCATGAGCGAAACCCTGGTGTGTCTGCCGGATCAGAGTTCACGGCGGGTGGTGGCGACGTTTTTACAGATGGTCAATGAAACCCTGGGGCATGCCGTGCTGTAGGTATTTTGCTGCATTGGCCGAACTGACGCCTTCGCGAGCAGGGCTCCCTCCCACAGGTTTAGCGGTCATCCACACACTTGTGGCTGGCAGCAATCCTGTGGGAGGGAGCCCTGCTCGCGATGGCGTCAGGCCCGGCAACATCGCGCTGACTGACACACCGAATCGCGGGCAAGCGCGCTCCTACAGGTTTGGCGGTGATTCACAGAACTTGTGGCTGGTAGCGATCCTGTGGGAGGGAGCTCTGCTCGCGAAGTCGTCAGGCCCGGCAATATCGCGCTGGCTGACACACCGCATCGCGAGCAAGCTCACTCCTACAACGACGACACCGTCATCCTATCGCCAACTCAAAAAACGCCTTGATCAGGCGCAGTTCCCGGCGCCGCTCCAGGCAGCCGATGAAGTGCCGGTTAGTCAGCCCCTCCCCGGTCAGCGGCAGCGCCACCACCCGTGGGTCATGGCTGGTCTCGACCGATGACACGATGCCAATGCCCAGATCAGCCGCCACCGCTTCGGTCACCGCCTCGCGGCTGTCCAACTCCAGCAACACCCGTGGGCTGATCGCCGCTGCGCTGCAAGCCTGATCAAAGGTGCGACGGGTGATCGAACTCGGTTCGCGCAGCACCATGATCTGCTGATCCAGCCGCTCCAGCGCCATTTCACGCTCCGTTGCCCAGGCATGCTGCGCCGGCAGCAAGGCGCACATCCGCGATTGCGCCAGCGTGTGCAGGTACAACCCGTTGCGCGGCTCGCCCTCGGTCAGCACCGCCACATCGGCATGTTCCGAGACCAGCGCGGCCAGAGTTTCCTGAGCATTGCCCAGGCGCAGATTGACGGTAATGCCGGGAAACTTCGCCCGCAACTTCGCCAGCATCGGCATGACCAGATGCGGCCCGTCCGCCGCTACCTCCAGGCGCCCGACCAACAATTGCCGGTTGGCCTCCAGCAGCGCCTGCGCCTCTTCGGCCATACCGAACATCGCGCGGGTGATCGCCGCCAGCTTGATGCCCTCCTCGGTCAGCTCGACCCGACGAGCGGTACGGCGCAACAGGGTGATCTGGTAATGATCCTCCAGCGCCTTGACGTGACCGGTGACCGCCGGCTGGCTGATGAACAGCCGCTCGGCAGCGCGGGTGAAGCTGCCCTCACGGGCTACGGCATCGAATGCGCGCAGTTGAAACAGGTTCATTGCTATCGGCCTGACTTATAGTTCGGATAACAACAAGCAATTTGATTGATAGATGCTCGCAGGTCAACGTATGCCCGTCGCTTCCGGACAAGCCCCCAAGCATCGAGGACCCTTCCATGAGCATCGCCCAACCGATCCTGCTGACTCCCGGCCCGCTGACCACTTCCGCCCGCACCCGTCAGGCGATGATGGTGGATTGGGGCTCGTGGGATGACCGCTTCAACAAACTCACCGCCAGCCTCTGCTGGCAATTGCTGGACATCATCAACGGCCACGAAAGCCATCGCTGCGTGCCGTTGCAGGGCAGCGGCACCTTCGCCGTGGAAGCGGCCATCGGCACCCTGGTGCCCCGCGACGGCAAAGTGCTGGTGCTGATCAACGGCGCCTACGGCAAGCGCCTGGCGAAAATCTGCGAAGTGCTGGGCCGCGATTTCTCCACCTTTGAAACCGCTGAAGACGAGCCGACCACCGCCGCCGATGTGGAAACCATGCTGCGCACCGACCCGCGCATCACCCACGTGGCGCTGATCCACTGCGAAACCAGCACCGGCATTCTCAACCCGCTGCCGGAGATCGCCGAGGTGGTCGCCCGCTTCGGCAAACGCCTGATCATCGACGCCATGAGCTCCTTCGGCGCGCTGCCGGTGGACGCCGCCAAGGTGCCGTTCGATGCGCTGATCGCCGCCTCCGGCAAATGCCTGGAAGGCGTGCCGGGCATGGGCTTCGTTTTCGCCCGCAAGGAGGCGCTGGACGCTGCCGCCGGCAACTCGCACTCGCTGGCGATGGACCTGCAGGATCAGTACGCCTACATGGCCAAGACCGGCCAGTGGCGTTTCACCCCGCCGACCCACGTGGTCGCGGCGCTGCACGAAGCCCTGCTGCAGTACAAGGAAGAAGGCGGCCTGCCCGCCCGTAATGCGCGCTACGCCGACAACTGCAAGGCGCTGCTCGACGGCATGGCCGAACTGGGCCTGCGCAGCTTCCTGCCCGCCGCCATCCAGGCGCCGATCATCGTCACCTTCCACGCCCCGCGCGATGCCCGTTACCAGTTCAAGGACTTCTACGAGCGGGTCAAAGCCAAGGGTTTCATCCTCTATCCCGGCAAGCTGACTCAGGTCGAGACGTTCCGCGTCGGCTGCATCGGCCATGTCGATGCCAAAGGCATGCAGGCTGCGGTCAACGCCATTGGCGAAGTGTTGCGGGAAATGGAAGTGCTGGAAATCTGATCGTCACACCACTCTGAAACCCTGTGTCCGCTTTGATCTTGAGGATTCACCGATGAACTACAGCAACCCCGTGCAACTGCAGGCCGCGATTCTTGACTGGGCCGGTACCGTGGTCGACTTCGGCTCGTTCGCGCCGACCCAGATTTTTGTCGAAGCCTTCGCCGAATTCGATGTGCAGGTATCCATCGAAGAAGCCCGTGGCCCGATGGGCATGGGCAAGTGGGACCACATCCGCACCCTGTGCGACCAGCCGCAGATTGCCGAGCGGTACCGCAAGGTGTTCGGCCGCGCACCGAGCGACGATGACGTCACCGCCATCTATAACCGCTTCATGCCGCTGCAGATCGAGAAGATCGCCGAACACTCGGCGCTGATTCCCGGCGCGCTGGACACCCTCACCGGCCTGCGCAAGGAAGGTCTGAAAATCGGTTCGTGCTCGGGTTACCCGGCGGTGGTGATGGCAAAGGTCGTCGAGCTGGCGGCGAAGAACGGCTATGTCGCCGACCACGTCGTCGCCACCGACGAAGTGCCGAACGGGCGCCCGTGGCCGGCTCAGGCACTGGCCAACGTGATTGCACTGGGAATTGATGACGTGGCGGCGTGCGTCAAGGTCGACGACACCGTGCCGGGCATTCTCGAAGGCCGTCGCGCCGGCATGTGGACCGTGGCACTGGTGTGCTCGGGCAACGCGCTGGGGCTGACTTGGGAGCAGTATCAGGCGCTGGCGCCGGAAAAGCTGGACGCCGAACGCAAGCGCATCCACGCGCTGTTCGAGGGCTCGCGTCCGCACTATCTGGTGGACACCATCAATGATCTGCCAGCGGTGATTGCCGATATCAACCGGCGTCTGGCCAAAGGTGAGATGCCGCAGGGCGTTTGACTCGCGAGGCTGCCCTCCCATTGATGGTCTGAGGGTGGCTATTGTGGGAGGGAGCCCTGCTCGCGAAAGCGTCGTGTCAGTTGGCCCGGCAGTATCTGACCTGGCGCATTCGCGAGCAGGGCTCCCTCCCACGGTATCTGCACTGCCTGATTGATCCCGCAAGCAGCAAGACTGCTACCGGTGTTCAGCTCACTTCTTGACCGTGCGCTCCACATGCGCAGCAAACCCGTCGATGATGCCCTGCAGGAACGGTTTGGACTTCTCGCTCAGCGTGCCCTGTTCGTCGAACAACGTACCGGCGTGGCCCAGGTAGGCTTCCGGTTGTTGCATGCACAGCACGTCGAGGAACACGAAGGACTGACGCAGATGCTGGTTGGCACCGAAGCCGCCGATTGCACCCGGCGAAACACTGACCACCGCCGCCGGCTTGGCCTTGCCCCAGGCGCTCTTGCCATACGGACGCGAGCCGACATCGATAGCGTTTTTCAGCACGCCCGGCACCGAGCGGTTGTATTCAGGGGTCACGAACAAAAAGCCATCCGCCGATTGCAGCGCCTGACGGAACGTGGTGTAGGCTGCAGGCGGCGAATCGAGGTCGATGTCTTCGTTGTACAGCGGCAAGTCGCCGATTTCGACGATGTTGAGTTTCAGGCTGGCGGGCGCCAACTCGGCCAGCGCGCGGGCGACTTTGCGGTTGATCGAGTCTTTTCTCAAGCTGCCGACGATCACTGCAATCGAATGAACCTGGCTCATGAAACTGACCTTCTTCTGAATGGAGGAACCGACAGTTATAGATGAAACAGGCGATTTCCACAGGACGGTTTTCTGGATTTTATCTATCGATTTATTCAATCTTTGCCAGACGCCGGCACCGGGGCATCGGACATGCCCGGTGACTATTTTTTTGCGCCGCGAAAACTCCCCCGGAAAAAGGCGGTCTGACAGCCGTGAGCAACGACAGCAGCCAGGGACGCAACGCAACGACCTTGCCGGCGAACAGGGATTTACCGCCTGCGCCGATACGCGCGACGCAGGCAAACATGAGCAGTTTTTCCAGAGGTTACAAAGCAGATGGCTTCAGTTCTAGTTGGGCAGTTCCATGCCAGAGACGCGGAAGGCCGCATCTACCCGGTGCAGGAATTCCGCGAATCACAGCCCGATGAGGCGAACGGCCAGCAACCGGTGTCGACCTATCGACTGGCCATTGGCGACCGCGTCAATCACCTGGGTGGCGACGAATTCGAGCTGGTCCAGTCGGGGACAAAGCTGACGCGGGTGTATTGAGCCCTGCAGATCTGGCTCCAGAAGCCGGTCACGTGGGAGGGAGCCCTGCTCGCGAAAGGGGTGGGTCAAACACCTCGACAGTGACTGAACTGACGCTTTCGCGAGCAGGGCTCCCTCCCACATCGGTTCCAGTCGGCCCGGATTTCATCTACAGGGCATCAGCAAACACCAGATACCAGAAAATCGCCGCCTCGGCGGTCGCCGGATCGATGGCGCGATAGCGCAGATAGTCCACTCCGCCCACCACGAACCCGTAGCTCTCGTACAACCGGCACGCTGCCAGGTTGTTGTTTTGGGTTTCCAGCATGATCCCCGGCAGGTTGCGCTCGCGACTCCAGGCCCGGGCCACGTCCAGCAGATACCGCGCGATACCGTTGCGCCGGGCAAACGTGTCCACCGCCAGTTCGTCGATATGCGCGAAACCGTTCCAGTGCTTGCTGATGACGATATGCCCCACCGGCTGCTCGTCGAGCCAGGCCACCAGCACGGTGCCATCAGCGGAATCGCGGTAGTTGCAGAACTCTTCCGAATCGATGCCGTAGTTCTTGAGGTAAGGCTCGACCGGGTCGATGCGCCACTGCGCCACCGGCGTGCCGATCTGCACCTGGGCATAGCCGGTCACGGTGAAGGTGAATTCGCTGTTGAGGATGTAATCCTCGAAGCATTCGTCTGCGGCACGAATGCTCAAGGTCGGGCTCACCATTGTCATCACGGGCCTCCTGCGCCATTGATGAAAGGGTCACACCTGGGGCCGATCAGGCCTGCTGGGTCTGCGCTTCGAGCAACTGCGTCCACAGCGCCGGCGCACCGGCCGACTTGGCGATCACCGCCAGCCGCGCCTCATGCTCGGCCAGTTCGGCTTCCGACGCGAGAATCACCGGGCCACGGCTGCGACCGGTGATCCGGCTGATTTCCGAAGGCCGCTCAGCACCACCTTCACCGTCGCTGTTGCCAGCCAGGGACAGGGTGGTCTGGCCACCGGTCATCGCCAGATAGACGTCAGCCAGAATCTCCGAGTCGAGCAACGCGCCGTGCAGTTCACGGTTGGAGTTGTCGACGTCGTAGCGTTTGCACAGGGCATCGAGGCTGTTGCGCTGGCCCGGATGACGCTCACGGGCCATGGCCAGGGTGTCGAGCACCGAGCAATAGCTGCTGATGTCCGTACGGTCGTGCTGGCCGATCAGGGCGAATTCGTTGTTGAGGAAGCCGACGTCGAACGCCGCGTTGTGGATGATCAGCTGCGCGCCTTTGATGAACTCATAGAATTCATCGGCGACTTCCGCGAAGCGCGGCTTGCCGATCAGGAACTGGTCGGTGATACCGTGAACGCCGATCGCGCCCTCGTCACTCTCGCGGTCCGGCTGCAGGTAAACATGGAAATGCCGCCCGGTCAGACGCCGGCCGATCAATTCCACACAACCGATCTCGATCACCCGGTGACCGTCGGTGACGGGCATACCGGTGGTTTCGGTGTCGAGTACGACTCTTCGTTCAGTGTTGGTGTTTTCTGCTGTCATTGCCTGGCGCCTCGGTTTCAGGCGCGAATACTAGCATGGGTGACCAAAAGTGATCCTCTATTGAGGATGTATGGGATGTAGGAGTGAGCTTGCTCGCGATGACGTCAAGACAGACGACACAATGCTGAATGCCCAATCGCAATCGCGAGCAAGCTCACTCCTACAAGATCGATGTTTATTTCTTCGATCACCCGTGCTTGATCCCGCGCACCTCATCCACCCCACGGTTGGCCAACTGGTCGGCGCGTTCGTTGCCATGATGGCCGATATGACCCCGCACCCATTTCCAGGTGACGTTGTGGCGGTTGACCTGCTCGTCCAGCTGCATCCACAGGTCGGCGTTCTTCACCGGTTCCTTGGCGGCGGTCTTCCAGCCGCGCTTCTTCCAGTTGGTCATCCACTCGGTGATGCCTTTCATCACGTACTGCGAGTCGGTGACCAGGATCACTTCGCAAGGGCGCTTGAGCTCTTCCAGCCCGCGAATCGCAGCAAGCAGCTCCATGCGGTTGTTGGTGGTGTTGGCTTCACCGCCCCAGAGTTCCTTTTCCACGCCTTTGCACACCAGCAGCGCGCCCCAGCCGCCAGGGCCGGGGTTGCCTTTGCAGGCGCCATCGGAGAAGAGTTCTACGGTATCGCTCATGACCACTTATTCCACAATTGAGAAGGCTTGCACCCTCATGGCTCGGGGGTGCGCCGGTTGACCTTGGCCATCGGCAGCGGCAGCAGTTTGCCCATAGGTTCGCGGCGCGGCATGCGCACCGGGCGCAAGCCGACCACCAATTTGCGTGCCACTAATAAATAGAAGCCGCCACCCGGGCTCTGCCAGCCGTCGCCCAGGCGCTCGAGACCCGCCAGACGGGCCTGCCAGGTCGGCGAGGCAAGCGGCGGACGATAGCACCCGAATCTGCGTTTCTCCAGCGCGAAGCCCAGCAGGTTGAGCCAGTCGCCGACCCGTGACGGCGAAATGCAACGCGCCCGGCGCAACGCGTCGTTGGCAAAAACGTGACGGATACCCCAGGTGCTCCACGGGTTGATGCCGATGATCAGCAAATGGCCACCAGGGCGCACACTGCTCGCCGCTTCGCGCAACAGACCATGGGGCGACAGACAGAAATCCAGGCCATGCTGCATCACCACCACATCGGCAGCGTGCTCGCTGAGCGGCCAGGCCTGTTCTTCGCAGACGATCTCGACCCCCGGCAGCGGCGCGCCGAGACGCACGTTGCGCTGCACCTGCTTGGCCGCCGGCGGGGTCTGCGCCGACGGACCGTAATGCACCAGATAGCCGCCGAAGAAACGTTCGAGTTCCTCTTCAAGCACCCGCCGTTCTTCTTCCAGCAGCAATTGCCCCACGGGCCCGGACAACCATTCGCGGGCAGAGCTGATCAACGCAAGCCATTCGGGGTCGGCCTGGGCGAACGCTTCATCGGTCATTTCCGGTCTCCATAAGAGGTCCTGCTTGCGAGGTACTCGCCTGGAACCTGTTCAGACTCTAAGATTGCTCTTTGTTTCCAGACAAGTGAATCGCGCCATGATACAGATCGATGCCCTGCCTGCTTTCAGCGACAACTACATCTGGTTGTTACAAGACAATGCCAGCAAGCGTTGCGCGGTGGTCGATCCGGGCGATGCGGCGCCGGTACTGGCCTGGCTTGAGCGCAATCCGGGATGGCAACTGAGCGACATCCTGGTCACTCACCATCATGCCGATCATACCGGCGGCGTCGAACAACTGAAAAATGCCACCGACGCCCGGGTCTACGGCCCGGCCGGCGAGAAGATTCCGGCCCGCGACGTGGCCCTGGACGACAAGCAGCAGATCAGTGTGCTCGGCCTCGACTTCATTATTTACACGGTGCCGGGCCACACCCTCGGCCACATCGCCTATTACCACGCCGATGCACAGGCCCCACTGCTGTTCTGTGGCGACACCCTGTTTGCTGCCGGTTGCGGTCGCCTGTTCGAAGGCACGCCGGAGCAGATGCATCAATCGCTGAGCCGACTGGGCGCCCTGCCGGACAGCACGCTGGTCTACTGCACCCACGAATACACCCTGAGCAACCTGCGTTTTGCAGTGGCCGTCGAGCCGAACAACCCGGACGTCGTCGCCCGATTCGAGCAAGTGACGCAATGGCGCGCGGAAAACCGCATGAGCCTGCCGTCGAATCTGGCCCTGGAGCACCGCACCAATCCTTTCCTGCGGGCTTCGCAACCTGCGGTAAAACAAAAAGCGGACGAACGGACCGGCACCGACAACGCCTCTGCCGTGGCGGTTTTTGCCGCCTTGCGGGCCTGGAAAGATAAGTTCTAAACCGGGGGTGGATCGGCACAAAAATTCTGAAAGGTTGACCACTTTAGAGTCGCTTTCTAGAATCGCCCGACATTTTCGACTGGAACTATCCACCAGCCAATGTCGTCATCCATACGCAAAACCTTTAATTCCGACGCATTGACTCGGTTGGCTCAAGCGCTCGCGGTTGTCGCGAGCGCCACTTTGGCAGGCTGCCAGACCACCGGCAGCCTGGAGCCGAGCGGTTCCGCCAGCGCGTCTCATCCCTCTGCCAACGTCAAGCCCAAACCGGTCTTCGTCGCCCGTAAACCTGTACCGCAAGCGCCACCTCATGACGTCTGGGAACGCATGCGTCAGGGCTTCCAGCTGCAGGACGGCAACGATCTCAACCCGCGCATCGACCAGCAACGTCTGTGGTTCGCCAACAACCCGTCGTTCCTTGAAAACGCCGGCGAGCGCGGCAGCCTGTACATGCATTACATCGTCGAACGCCTCGAAGAGCGCAATATGCCGCTGGAACTGGCACTGCTGCCGGTCATCGAGAGCGCTTACAACCCGATGGCCCTGTCGCGCAGCGATGCAGCCGGTATCTGGCAGTTCATCCCGTCGACCGGGCGCTACTTCAACCTGCGTCAGACCAATTTCTACGACGGCCGCCGTGACATCACTGCGTCCACCACCGCAGCGCTGGACTACCTGACCAAGCTGCACGACATGTTCAACGGCGACTGGCTGCTGGCCCTGGCGGCCTACAACGCCGGCGAAGGCACGGTCAGCCGCGCCATCGAGCGCAACGAAAAGCTCAATCTGCCGACCGATTACTGGAACCTGCCGCTGCCGCAGGAAACCCGCGACTACGTGCCCAAGCTGCTGGCCCTGTCGCAAGTGGTCATGTCGCCGGATGCCTATGGCGTCAACCTCAGCCCAATCGACAACAAGCCTTACTTTGAAGTCGTCGAACTGAACAAGCGCATGGACCTGTCGAAAGTCGCGGCCATGGCCGACATCGACGAAGACGAACTGGTCCAGCTCAACCCGGCCTTCAAGAAACGCCTGACCATCGACGGCCCGCAGCATCTGCTGGTGCCGACGTCCAAGTCGCAATTGCTGACCGCCAATCTGTCGAACATGAAGCCCGAAGAGCTGGTGGACTGGCAGCAATACCGCGTGCGTCCGGGTGACAGCCTGGCCAGCATCGCCAGCCGCTACAAGGTGTCGACCACGACGATCAAGGACTTGAACAAGCTGTCGAGCAATCACCTGCGCCGTGGTCAGGCCCTGACCATCCCGGTGCAGCCGGGCATGAAAACCGCCATGCCGGTGTTCGAGGAAGTCGCCGAGAACGACGAAAAACCGACCCGCACTCGCACTTATAAAGTGAAGAAAGGCGACAACCTGGGCCAGATCGCCCGCATCAACAAGGTTGAAGTCAAGGATCTGCAACACTGGAACAAGCTGTCCGGCCAAAACCTCAAGGTCGGCCAGACCCTGGTCATGCAGGACACCAGCAAGCCCGCCAAGGCCAGCTCCCGTGCCGTTGCGAAAAACGACAGCAAGGCCAAGGGCCAGGACGCCGAAGGCAAGGCCACGCAGTACAAGATCCAGAAAGGCGACTCGCTGTATCTGGTGGCCAAACGTTTCAACGTCGAGATGCAGCACCTCAAGCGCTGGAACCCGCGCAGTGGTCAGGCGCTGAAACCGGGACAGACACTGACGGTTTATCTGCCGCATTGATCTGAAGGCATCGACCTGCCTTGAATCACCCGTGGGAGCGAATTCATTCGCGAGACGCCGGTACAGCCGATACACATGTGTCGCCTGATCGAATGCATCGCGAATGAATTCGCTCCCACCGTGTGTCACATCGCCCTGCAGGAGCCGCCAAGCCTCTCCCCCACCCTTTTTCCAGCCCATACAAGCTGCTACTGTGACCGACCGCTGCCTGGATCGAACGCCGACTTGATACGTCCCCTGTTGCTGATATTCAGCCTGGCCTTGAGCACGACAGCCGCCGCGACCATCAGCGAAAGCCATGGTTACGCCCAGTTCGGTGTCCTCAAGTATCCGGCCAGCTTCACCCATTTCGACTGGGTCAATCCCGAGGCGCCGAAGGCGGGCACCTTGCGGATCATGGCCAACGGCACGTTCGATACGCTCAACCCCTACACCTTTAAAGGCAGCAGCCCGATTTCGACGCCGAATTTCGGTCAATACGGGGTCAGCGAACTCAACGAGCCGCTGATGATCGGCACCGGCCAGTACGATCCTTCCGGCGATGAACCGACCTCCAGTTACGGCCTGATCGCCAAGACCGTTGAATACAGCGAAGACCGCAGCTGGGTGGTGTTCAACCTGCGTCCGGAAGCGCGCTTTCACGACGGCAAACCGATCACCGCGTACGACGTGGCCTTTTCCTACCGCACGCTGCTCAAGGACGGCCACCCGCAGTACCGCACGGCATTGCAGGAAGTGCAGCGGGTGGACATCCTCAATCGCCACCGCATTCGCTTCGTGTTCAAGCGCTCCGGCAACCCATTACTGATTCTGCGCCTTGGCGAACTGCCGGTGCTGCCACAGCATTACTGGAAAAACCGCGACTTCAAGGCAACCACCTTCGAAGCACCGCTGGGCAGCGGGCCCTACCGCATCACTCAGGTGCGCCCGGGGCGCAGCCTGGTGTTCGAACGGGTCAAGGATTACTGGGGCAAGGACCTGCCGGTCAATCGCGGCAAATACAACTTCAATCGCGTCGAAGTCGAGTTCTATCGTGATGCCGATGTGGCCTTCGAAGCATTCAAGGCCGGCGAATTCGACATCTACATCGAGCACCAGGCGAAGAACTGGTCCACCGGTTACGACTTCCCGGCGGTGGCCGATGGCCGCGTGATCAAGGCGCAGATTCCGCACCGGATCCCGACGCAGACCCAAGGCCTGTTCATGAACACCCGCCGTGCGACGTTCAGCGACATCAGAGTCCGCGAAGCGCTGGGGCTGATGTTCAACTTCGAGTGGACCAACCGCACGCTGTTCAACGACGCCTATCAGCGCTCGACCAGCTACTACCCCAACAGCGAGTTTTCCGCGACTGACTTGCCGGCCGGCCACGAATTCCTGCTGCTGGCGCCATACCGCGAACAACTGCCGCCGGCCCTGTTCACCCAACCGTTCAGCGTGTCGAAGACCGACGGCGGCGGCGTGCCCCGCGACACCCTGCGCAAGGCCCTGGGCCTGTTGGCCGAAGCCGGCTGGAAGTACACCGAACGCGGCCTGACCAATCGCGTGGGCCAACCGCTGCGCTTTGAGATCCTGCTGGTCAACCCGAACCTCGAACGCATCCTGCAACCGTACATCGAAGACCTGACCCGCATCGGCATCGACGCGCGCCTGCGCACTGTCGACCGTGCGCAGTACAAGCAGCGGCTCGATCAGTTCGACTTCGACATGATCCTGATGACCCTCAACCAGACCCTCAGTCCGGGCCTTGAGCAATGGCAGTATTTCCACTCCAGCCAGGCCAACATCAAGGGCAGCAAGAATTACGCAGGCATCGCCAATCCGGTGGTGGACAACCTGCTCAACCAGCTACTGGCGGCCAAGACCCGCGACGATCAGGTCGCGGCGACCAAAGCACTGGACCGTGTGCTGCTCTGGCAGCACTACATGATTCCCAACTGGTACCTGAACAATCACCGTCTGGCGTACCGCAACCGCTTTGCCATGGTCACCACCCCGCCCTACACCCTGGGTCTGCGTGCGTGGTGGCTCAAGCCTTCGGAGAAAAATCAATGACTGCCCTCCGCACCCTCTCGCGGGCTGGCGGCCTGTTCCTGCTGGGCCTAGCCTGTGCAACTCAGGCAGCCCCGCAACATGCCATCACGCTGTACAACGAAGCGCCGAAATACCCGGCCGACTTCAAACACTTCGACTACGCCAACCCCGACGCGCCCAAGGGCGGCATCCTGCGCAGCGCCGGTTTCGGCAGTTTCGACAGCCTCAACCCGTTCATCAGCAAGGGCGTGCCGGCCGATGACATCGGCCTGATCTATGACACCCTCGCCCGCCAGGGCCTGGACGAGCCGTTCACCGAATACGGCCTGATAGCCGGCAAGATCGAGAAAGCCCCGGACAACAGCTGGGTGCGCTTCTATCTGCGCCCCGAGGCGAAATTCAACGATGGCCATCCGGTGCGTGCCGAAGACGTGGTGTTCAGTTTCGAGACACTGATCAAGGACGGCTCGCCGCTGTACCGCAGCTACTACGCCGACGTCGATCAGGTGGTCGCCGAAGACCCGCTGACGGTCCTCTTCAAGTTCAAGCACAACGACAACCGCGAGCTGCCGCTGATCATCGGCCAGTTGCCGGTGCTGCCGAAACACTGGTGGGCCAGCCGCGACTTCAGCAAGAGCAATCTGGAAATCCCGCTGGGCAGCGGACCGTACAAGGTGGTCGAGGTCAAGGCCGGGCGCTCCATTCGCTACGAGCGGGTCAAGGATTACTGGGGCAAGGACCTGCCGGTGAACAAGGGCTTCTACAACTTCGACAAGCTCTCCACCGACTACTACCGCGACAACACCGTTGCCCTGGAAGCCCTGAAAGCCGGTGCGTTCGACTTCTGGCAGGAAATGACCGCGAAGAACTGGGCCACCGCCTACGACGTGCCGGCCGTGCGCGAAGGCCGGTTGATCAAGGAAGAGATCCCCAATGGCAACCCGCAGGGCATGCAGGGCTTCATCTTCAACCTGCGCAAACCGATGTTCCAGGACGCCCGCGTGCGTCAGGCGCTGAGCCTGTTGCTGGACTTCGAATGGACCAACAAGCAGCTGTTCTTCGGTTCCTACACCCGCACCAAGAGCTATTTCGACAACTCCGACATGGGCTCGCGCGGCCTGCCTACCGAAGCCGAGCTGAAAATCCTCGAACCGCTGCGCGACAAGCTGCCGCCCTCGGTCTTCACCGAAGAATTCAAATTGCCGGTCACCGATGGCAGCGGCATCATCCGCGATCAGCAGCGCAAGGCCTTTGCACTGCTCAAGGAAGCAGGCTGGAAGATCGTCGGCGACAAGATGGTCGACACCGAGGGCAAGCCGGTCAGCATCGAATTCCTGCTGGCCCAGACCGAATTCGAGCGAGTATTGCTGCCGTTCAAGCGCAACCTCGCCGACATCGGCATCAACCTGGAAATCCGCCGGGTCGACGTCTCGCAATACGTCACCCGCCGCCGCTCGCGGGATTACGACATGATCGTCGGCAGCTTCCCGCAGTCCAGTTCGCCGGGTAACGAACAGCGCGAATACTGGGACTCGTCGGCCGCCGACAAACCGGGCAGCTATAACCTGATCGGCCTGAAAGATCCGGCCGTCGACGCGCTGGTCAGCGGCCTGATCAACGCCGATTCGCGGCAGAGCCTGATCGACCATACCCGCGCCCTCGACCGTGCGCTGCTCTGGGGCTACTACGTGATCCCCAACTGGCACATCAAGACCTGGCGCCTGGCCTACTGGGATCATCTCGGTCATCCAAAACGCACACCGCTGTACGACATCGGCAGCATGACCTGGTGGGTCAAGCCCGACGCGAAACCGGCCATTCCGGTGCAGACCGCCGCCGATCCGGCCGCGTCCGAAGCTGCCCCTGCAAGCGGCACGGAGCAATAACATGCTGGCGTACATTCTGCGGCGTCTGCTGCTGATCATTCCGACCCTGTTCGGCATCCTGCTGATCAACTTCGTGATCATCCAGGCCGCCCCCGGCGGCCCGGTAGAACAGATGATCGCCAAGCTGGAAGGCTTCGAAGGCGCCACCAGCCGCATTGCCGGCGGCGGTGCCGAGGTTTCGGTGGCGGGCTCGACCTACCGCGGCGCCCAAGGCCTGGACCCCAGCCTGATCAAGGAAATCGAGCACATGTACGGCTTCGACAAATCGGCGCCGGAACGCTTGTGGATCATGGTCAAGAACTACTCGCGGCTGGACTTCGGCGAGAGCTTTTTCCGCGATGCCAAGGTCATCGACCTGATCGCCGAGAAGATGCCGGTGTCGATCTCGCTCGGCCTGTGGAGCACGCTGATCATGTACCTGGTGTCGATCCCGCTGGGGATCGCCAAGGCGACCCGCCACGGCAGCCAGTTCGACGTCTGGACCAGTTCGGCGATCATCGTCGGCTATGCCATCCCGGCGTTCCTGTTCGCCATCCTGTTGATCGTGGTGTTCGCCGGTGGCAGTTACTTCGACTGGTTCCCGTTGCGAGGCCTGACATCGAGCAATTTCGACGAGCTGACCTGGGCTGGCAAGATCGGCGATTACTTCTGGCATCTGGTATTGCCGATCACCGCACTGGTGATCGGTAACTTCGCCACCATGACCCTGCTGACCAAGAACAGCTTCCTCGACGAAATCGGCAAGCAGTACGTGATCACCGCCAAGGCCAAGGGCCTGACCCAAAGCCGCGTGCTCTACGGCCATGTATTCCGCAACGCGATGCTGCTGGTGATCGCCGGTTTTCCATCGGCGTTCATCGGCATCTTCTTCACCGGCTCGCTGCTGGTGGAGGTGATCTTCTCCCTCGACGGCCTGGGCCTGATGAGTTTTGAAGCCGCGATCAACCGTGACTACCCGGTAGTGTTCGGCACTCTGTTCATCTTCACCCTGTTGGGGCTGGTGGTGAAGCTGATCGGTGACCTGACCTACACCCTGGTTGATCCACGTATCGACTTCGACCGCAGGGAGCATTGATATGAGTCTGTCCCCTCTCAACCGCCGACGTTTCGAGCGGTTCAAGGCCAACAAACGTGGCTGGTGGTCGCTGTGGCTGTTCCTGATCCTGTTCGTCCTCAGCCTGGGCGCCGAACTGATCGCCAACGACAAGCCGCTGGCGGTGCGCTACGACGGCCACTGGTACTTCCCGGTGCTCGAACGCTACCCGGAAACCACCTTCGGCGGCGAATTCCCGCTGGAAGCCAACTACAAGAGCCCGTACATCAAGGAGCTGATCGCGGCGAAAGACGGCTGGACCCTGTGGGCGCCTATTCCGTTCAGCTACCAGAGCATCAACTACGACCTGAAAGTCCCTGCCCCGGCACCGCCGTCCCGGGACAACTTGCTGGGTACCGACGATCAGGGCCGTGACGTGCTGGCACGGGTGATCTACGGCTTCCGCGTGTCGGTGCTGTTCGCCCTGACCCTGACCCTGCTCAGCTCGGTCGTCGGCGTGATCGCCGGCGCCCTGCAAGGCTTCTATGGCGGCTGGGTCGATCTGGTTGGTCAGCGCTTTCTGGAAATCTGGTCGGGCCTGCCGGTGCTGTACCTGCTGATCATCCTCGCCAGCTTCGTGCAGCCCAACTTCTGGTGGCTGCTGGGCATCATGCTGCTGTTTTCGTGGATGAGCCTGGTCGACGTGGTGCGCGCGGAGTTCCTGCGCGGTCGCAACCTGGAATACGTGCGCGCAGCACGGGCGCTGGGCATGCAGAACGGCGCGATCATGTTCCGCCACATCCTGCCCAACGCCATGGTCTCGACCATGACCTTCATGCCGTTCATCCTCACCGGCGCCATCGGCACCCTGACCGCGCTGGACTTCCTCGGCTTCGGCCTGCCCGCCGGCTCGCCGTCGCTGGGTGAACTGGTGGCGCAGGGCAAATCCAACCTGCAAGCCCCGTGGCTGGGCATGAGCGCTTTTGCCGTGCTGGCAATCATGTTGAGTCTGCTGGTGTTCATCGGCGAATCCGCCCGTGACGCGTTCGACCCGAGGAAATGAGATGAATCAGGACAATCTGATCGAAATCCGCGACCTGGCCGTCGAATTCGTCACTGGCCAAAAAACCCAGCGCGTGGTCGAAGGCATCAGCTTCGATATCCGCAAGGGCGAAACCCTGGCGCTGGTGGGTGAAAGCGGCTCGGGCAAGTCGGTCACCGCCCACTCGATCCTGCGCCTGCTGCCTTACCCGTTGGCGCAGCATCCGACCGGCACGATCCAGTACGCCGGCAACGAGCTGCTGACCGTCAGCGAGAAACGCATGCGCGCCATTCGTGGCAACCGCATCGCGATGATCTTCCAGGAGCCGATGACCTCGCTGAACCCGCTGCAATCGATCGAAAAGCAGATCAACGAGGTGCTGGGCCTGCACAAGGGCCTGACCGGCAAAGCCGCGACCCGGCGCACCCTGGAGTTGCTGGAGCTGGTCGGCATTCCCGAACCGACAAAACGTCTCAAGGCCCTGCCCCATGAGCTGTCTGGTGGTCAGCGTCAGCGGGTAATGATCGCCATGGCCCTGGCCAACGAGCCGGAACTGCTGATCGCCGACGAGCCGACCACGGCGCTGGACGTCACGGTACAGCTGAAAATCCTCAAACTGCTCAAGGAATTGCAGGCGCGTCTGGGCATGGCGCTGTTGCTGATCAGCCACGATTTGAACGTGGTTCGACAAATTGCGCACAGAGTATGTGTCATGCAGCGCGGTTGCATCGTCGAACAGGCATCGTGCGAAGAGCTGTTCCGTTCGCCGCAGCATCCGTACACCAAAGAATTGCTCAGTGCCGAGCCCAAAGGCGGGCCGGCAAACAACGTGCCGGGCGCGCCGTTGCTGGAAGTCGATGACCTGCGAGTCTGGTTTCCGATCAAGAAAGGCGTGTTCAAACGCACGGTCGATCACGTCAAGGCCGTGGACGGCATCCACTTCAGCCTGCCCCGTGGGCAGACGCTGGGGATCGTCGGCGAAAGCGGCTCGGGCAAGTCGACATTGGGGCTGGCGATTCTGCGGCTGATTCGCAGCGAAGGCGAAATCCGCTTTCAGGGCGAGTCGCTGGCCTGCCTCAAGCAGCAACAGGTACGCCCATTGCGACGGCAGATGCAGGTGGTGTTTCAGGACCCGTTCGGCAGCCTGAGCCCGCGCATGTCGGTGTGTGACATCGTTGGCGAAGGCCTGCGTATTCACAAGATCGGCACGCCGGTCGAGCAGGAAGCGGCAGTGATCGAAGCGCTCAAGGAGGTAGGTCTGGATCCGGCAACCCGGCACCGCTACCCCCATGAATTTTCCGGTGGTCAGCGGCAAAGGATCGCCATTGCAAGGGCATTAGTGTTAAAACCGGCGCTGATTTTACTGGACGAGCCAACTTCGGCCCTCGACCGGACGGTTCAGCGTCAAGTGGTGGAGCTTTTGCGCTCCCTGCAAACCAAGTACAACCTGACATATTTGTTTATCAGCCATGACCTGGCGGTAGTCAAAGCACTGAGCCACCAGTTGATGGTGGTCAAGCAAGGCCAAGTGGTCGAACAGGGTGTGGCAGAGGATATCTTCGCCGCACCGCAACATCCTTATACACAGCAGCTGCTGGAGGCCGCCTTCCTGGCGCCGGCAGCTGTCGATTTAACCTGAAGAGGAAAAAACCATGGGTTTTCTCGCCGGTAAGCGCGTCCTGATCGTCGGTGTCGCCAGCAAACTGTCCATCGCATCCGGCATCGCCGCCGCCATGCATCGCGAGGGCGCCGAGCTTGCCTTCACCTACCAGAACGAAAAACTGCGCGGCCGCGTGGAAGAGTTCGCCGCAGGCTGGGGTTCGAGCGCCGAGCTGTGCTTCCCTTGCGACGTGGCCAGCGATGAAGAAATCGCCAAGGTCTTCGAAGAGCTGAGCAAGAAGTGGGACGGCCTGGACTGCATCGTGCACTCCGTAGGCTTCGCCCCGGGCGACCAACTGGATGGCGACTTCACCGAAGCCACTACCCGTGACGGCTTCCGCATTGCCCACGACATCAGCGCCTACAGCTTCGTCGCGCTGGCCAAAGCCGGCCGCGAGCTGATGAAAGGCCGCAATGGCAGCCTGCTGACACTGTCCTACCTGGGCGCCGAGCGCACCATGCCGAACTACAACGTCATGGGCATGGCCAAAGCCAGCCTGGAAGCCGGCGTTCGTTACCTGGCCCGCAGCCTCGGCCCGGACGGCACCCGCGTCAACGCCGTATCCGCCGGCCCGATCCGCACCCTGGCCGCTTCCGGCATCAAGAACTTCCGCAAGATGCTGGATGCCAACGAAGCCCAGACCCCACTGCGCCGCAACGTGACCATCGACGAAGTCGGCAACGCCGGCGCCTTCCTGTGCTCCGACCTGGCCTCTGGTGTCAGCGGTGAAATCATGTACGTCGACGGTGGCTTCAACACCACCGCGATGGGTGATCTGCAGGACTGACAGACGCTGATCGACTCTGTAGGAGCCGGCTTGCTGGCGATTTGCGGAGCGTCAGTCGACATCTGTGTGACTGACCCGACGCATTCGCCAGCAAGCCGGCTCCTACAGGATCAGTGTAAAACCGGATGCAAACAAAAAGCCCCGGCTCTCACGAGCCGGGGCTTTTTGTTGTCAGCGTGACGCGAGGATCAGTATTTCTCGATCTTCGCGGCCGCTTCCAGTTGCGCACGGTACGCGGCGAAGTCCTGCTGGCCCTCACGGGACGCCAGGAAGCGACGGTACTGCGATTTCTCGGCATCGCTGGCAGGCGTCGCCTGATTCACGCCATTGAGGCGCACGATCACGAAACTACCGTCTGCGGCGGTCAGGCTGGCGTAAACCGGCTTGTCCTTGCCTTCCGGCTTGGGCATGCGGAACAGCGCCTGCAGGACTTGCGGATCGACGCCTTCCTGGCCACGGGAGGCCGCTTCGACGACTTTCCAGTTCTGACCTTCCTGCTTGGTCGCGCTGTACGGCACCTTGCCGTCACGCAGACCCGCCAGCAGGGTCTCGCCCTTGCCCTTCACCGCGTCGCTGGCGTGGTTCTTGACCAACTGCGCACGAATGGCATCGGAAACGGCTTCCAGCGGCAGTTGCTCCGGTTGACGGTGCTCCTTGACGCGAACCACCACTACGGTTTCAGGATCAAGTTCCAGCGCCGAGCTGTTGGACCCTTCTTCCATCACCTCGGTGCTGAACGCGGCTTGAATCACGGCACGGTTGGCCGCAATGCCTTCGCCGCCTTCACGACCGAATGGCGCAGTCGTCTGCACTTTCAGGCCCAGGTCCTGCGCAGGCTGCGCCAGGTCGGACGCTTCGAATGCGGCGTCTTCCAGCTTCTTGCTCGCTTCGACGTACTTCTGCTCGACCTGTTGCGACTTCAGTTCGCGGGTCAGCTTGTCCTTCAGGCTGGCGAAGGTCGGCACCGACGGTGCTTCGACGCCCAGCAGCTTGATCAGGTGCCAGCCGAACTGACTGCGCACCGGCGCCGACACCTGGTCCTTGTTCAGCGCGTACAGCGCGTCTTCGAAGGCCGGGTCATAGACACCCTTGCCGGCATAGCCCAGATCGCCGCCCTTGCTCGACGAGCCCGGGTCCTGCGAGAACTCCTTGGCCAGCGCGGCGAAGTCTTCACCCTTGGCCAGACGCTGCTGGACTTCTTCCAGCTTGGCCTTCGCCTGGGCATCGCTGGTCTTGTCGTTGACTTCGATCAGGATGTGAGCGGCGCGGCGCTGCTCGGCCAGGTTGGCGATTTCTTTTTGATACGCCGCCTGCAGGTCTTCATCCTTCACCGACACCTTATCGAAGAACGACGACTTCTTCAGCTCGATGTAGTCGACCACGACTTGCTCAGGGCTGAGGAATTCCTTGGCGTGCTGGTCGTAGTGCGCCTTGATTTCGTCATCGCTGACTTTGACGTTCGACGGATCGGCCGGCAGGGTCAGGGTGGCGAAATCACGGGTCTGTTTTTCCAGACGGGCGAAAGCGTCGACCTGAGCGTCGGTGATGAAGGCACTGCCTGCGATACCGGCACGGATCTGGCCGATCAGCATTTCCTGACCGAGGATCTGGCGGAACTGCATGCGGCTGTAGCCGAGCTGGCGAATGACCTGATCGAAACGGTCGGCACTGAATTTGCCGTCGACCTGGAATTCAGGCGTCATCAGGATCTGTTGATCCAGCGCCGCTTCAGAGAAGCCGAACTTCGAATCGGCTGCACCTTGCAGCAGCAGCTTGCGATCGATCAGGCCCTTGAGCGCCGAGTCACGCAGCATCTTTTCGTTGAGCATGGCCGGATCGAAATCCTTGCCCAGCTGTTGCATGAGCTGACGGCGTTGCATTTCGACCGCCTGGCCCAGGTCGTTCAGGCTGATTTCGTCGCCGTTGACCTTGGCAGCGTCCTGAGAGTGACTGGTTGCCCTGAAAATGGCATCGAAACCGGTCAGGGCCATCAGAACCACGATGACTCCGATGATGGTCTTGGCAATCCAGCCTTGTGAATTGTCCCTGATATTCTGCAGCATGCGTCCCCCAGAGGGCTTTACTCGACTCACCAAGCTGCGGCACACGGTAAAGCGGAGCGTGGGTAGATTCCGGATAGAAGAAAGGCGCATCCGAGGATGCGCCTTCTCGTAACGTGTGGAGCGGACAGGGTTCGAATGTGCGTTCCCTGAGGTGACAGGCCGGCGCTGGACCAACCGCACTTGCCGCTTCACCACCAGAACAGAGGTAACGCTGTCCTGGCTGGGCAAAGATAAAAAGAAACTTAGTTGACCGCTTCTTTCAGAGCTTTACCGGCTTTGAAGCCTGGTTTCTTGGCAGCCGGGATTTCCAGAGTCTTGCCGGTCTGTGGGTTACGGCCGGTACGGGCAGGACGATCAGTCACGGAGAAGGTGCCGAAGCCAACCAGTACAACAGAGTCGCCAGCCTTCAGAGCGCCAGTGACGGATTCGATTACTGCGTCCAGCGCACGGCCAGCAGCAGCTTTCGGGATGTCAGCGGATGCGGCGATAGCATCAATCAGTTCCGACTTGTTCACTCTAAGTCCCCTTATATCTATATTGAGTATATTTCTAAGTTTTTTGGTGTAGCCAAACGAACACTGTATGGCCTGCTGATGCTTGAAGAGCCGCTTTATAACAAGGGCTCTAAAAAGCTGTCAAGGAAGGCCCCCCAGACTTAATGCGTGCTAATTCTTTCCTTTGAATCAGTCTCGCGTTTTTCATCCTTCGCAACCATCTCGGGAGCCACATCCGGCAAGGGCTCCGGCGCGTATTGCAGCGCAATTTGCAGGACTTCGTCAATCCATTTAACCGGTTTGATTTGCAGATCCTGCTTGATATTGTCAGGAATTTCTTTCAAATCCCGTACGTTTTCTTCCGGAATGATCACGGTCTTAATTCCACCGCGGTGTGCGGCCAGAAGTTTTTCCTTCAAACCGCCGATCGCCAGCACCTGACCACGCAGGGTGATTTCACCGGTCATTGCCACATCGGCACGCACCGGAATCTGCGTCAGCGCCGAAACCAGCGCCGTGCACATGCCTACGCCTGCGCTCGGACCGTCTTTCGGCGTCGCGCCTTCCGGCATGTGGATGTGCGTGTCGCGCTTCTCGTGGAAGTCCAGTGGAATGCCCAGGCTCTTGGCCCGGCTGCGTACCACGGTCAGCGCGGCGGTGATCGATTCGACCATCACATCGCCCAGCGAGCCGGTCTTGATCAACTGACCCTTGCCCGGCACCACGGCCGCTTCGATGGTCAGCAGTTCGCCACCCACCTGGGTCCATGCCAGGCCGGTGACCTGACCGATCTGATCCTGCTGCTCGGCCAGGCCGTAGCGGAACTTGCGCACACCGAGGAAGTTTTCCAGCATCGCGGCGGTCACCGTGACGGTGAAGCGCTTCTCGTGGGCATGCTCCTTGACCGCCTTGCGGCAGACCTTGGCAATCTGGCGCTCCAGGCTACGCACGCCGGCTTCCCGGGTGTAGTACCGGATAATGTCGCGAATGGCGTCTTCTTCGAACTCGATTTCGCCCTTCTTCATGCCGTTGGCCGCGATCTGCTTCGGCGACAGGTATTTGGTGGCGATGTTGATTTTTTCGTCTTCGGTGTAGCCCGGCAGACGAATCACTTCCATACGGTCCAGCAGCGCCGCCGGGATGTTCATCGAGTTGGCGGTGCAGAGGAACATCACATCCGAGAGGTCGTAATCGACTTCCAGGTAGTGGTCGTTGAAATTGTGGTTCTGCTCCGGATCGAGCACTTCGAGCAGTGCCGAGGCCGGATCGCCGCGCATGTCGCTACCCATCTTGTCGATTTCGTCGAGCAGGAACAGCGGGTTGCGCACACCGACCTTGGTCATTTTCTGGATCAGACGACCCGGCATCGAACCGATGTAGGTACGACGGTGACCACGGATTTCAGCTTCGTCCCGTACGCCGCCCAGGGCCATGCGCACGAACTTGCGGTTGGTGGCGTGGGCGATGGACTCCGCCAGCGAGGTTTTACCCACGCCAGGCGGGCCGACCAGGCACAGCACCGGACCGCGAATCTTCTTCACGCGCTTCTGCACGGCGAGGTATTCGAGAATCCGCTCTTTGACTTCTTCAAGGCCGTAGTGATCGGCGTCAAGGATGTCTTCGGCGCGAGCAAGGTCCAGACGCACCTTGCTCTGAGCCTTCCACGGCACCTGCACCAGCCAGTCGATGTAGGAGCGCACCACGGTGGCTTCGGCCGACATCGGCGACATTTGCTTGAGCTTGTTCAGTTCGGCGGTGGCCTTGGTCATCGCGTCTTTCGGCAGACCGGCCGCATCGATGCGCTTTTTCAGCTCTTCGATTTCGTTGTGGCCTTCGTCGCTGTCGCCGAGCTCTTTCTGAATGGCCTTCATCTGCTCATTCAGGTAGTACTCGCGCTGGCTGCGCTCCATCTGCTTTTTCACGCGGCCACGGATGCGCTTCTCGACCTGCAGCAGGTCGATTTCGGCATCCAGCAACGCCAGTACGTGCTCGACCCGCATGGCCAGGTCGATGATTTCCAGAATTTCCTGCTTCTGCTCGATCTTCAGCGCCATGTGCGCGGCCATGGTGTCGACCAGACGACCCGGCTCATCGATGCTGTTGAGGGAGGACAGGACTTCGGCAGGGACTTTCTTGCCCAGCTGCACATATTGTTCGAACTGCGCCAGCAGGCTGCGCACGAACACTTCGGATTCGCGGTCAGGGGCGTCGACTTCATCGATCAGTGCCACTTCGGCACGGCAGTGGCCTTCCACTTCGATGAAGCGCTCGACGGAACCACGCTGCTCGCCTTCGACCAGCACCTTGACGGTGCCGTCCGGCAGTTTCAGCAGCTGCAATACGGTTGCAACGGTACCCACGCTATAAAGGGCGTCTTCACCCGGATCATCGTCTGCTGGGTTTCTTTGCGCGAGCAACAGGATCTGTTTGTCGCCGGTCATCGCGGCTTCCAGCGCCTCGATGGATTTCTCGCGCCCCACGAACAGTGGGATCACCATGTGCGGATACACCACTACATCGCGCAATGGCAAAAGAGGCAATTCAATGGTCGTCTTCATGATTTCGCCTCTACGGCGGCCTTCAGGCCATGGACAGATAGAAATAAGCTGAAAACCAAGATGGGGGTAGCTACCCAAAAAAACAAGCGTCGTTTCGAGTTAATACGCCAGAGGGCTGAAAATGCAAAAAGGGGCCCGAGGGCCCCTTTGCTTTCCAGTCGCCCGGTGCGTAGCCCGCAGGCTTACGCGTCGGGAGCCGCCTTGGCAGGTGGCTCGCTGTTTTCGTAGATCAGCAACGGCTTGGAAGATCCGTCGATCACGCTTTCGTCGATCACCACTTTGCTCACGTCGGTTTGCGACGGGATTTCGTACATGGTGTCGAGCAGCACGCCTTCGAGGATGGAGCGCAGGCCACGGGCACCGGTCTTGCGCTCCAGCGCACGACGGGCAACCGATTTCAGCGCATCGGTACGGAACTCCAGGTCCACACCTTCCATTTCGAACAGCTTGGCGTATTGCTTGGTCAGCGCGTTCTTCGGCTCGGTCAGAATCTGCATCAGCGCAGCTTCGTCCAGCTCGTCCAGAGTCGCCAGTACTGGCAGACGGCCCACGAACTCCGGAATCAGACCGAACTTGACCAGATCGTCAGGCTCGACTTCACGCAGGGATTCGCCAACCTTCTTGCCCTCTTCCTTGCTGCGCACTTCGGCGTTGAAGCCGATGCCGCCTTTGGTGGAGCGGTTCTGGATGACCTTTTCCAGGCCAGAGAACGCACCGCCGCAGATGAACAGGATGTTGCGCGTGTCCACTTGCAGGAATTCCTGCTGCGGATGCTTGCGACCACCTTGCGGCGGAACGGAAGCCACGGTGCCTTCGATCAGCTTCAACAGCGCCTGCTGCACGCCTTCGCCCGACACATCGCGGGTGATCGAAGGGTTGTCGGACTTGCGCGAGATCTTGTCGATTTCGTCGATGTAGACGATACCCATCTGGGCCTTTTCGACATCGTAATCGCACTTCTGCAGCAGCTTCTGGATGATGTTTTCCACGTCCTCACCCACATAACCGGCTTCGGTCAGGGTGGTGGCGTCGGCGATGGTGAACGGCACATTGAGCAGACGAGCCAGCGTCTCGGCCAGCAGGGTCTTGCCGGAGCCGGTAGGCCCGATCAGCAGGATATTGCTCTTGCCCAGTTCAACGTCGTCATTTTTCTTGTCGCGCTGGTTCAGACGCTTGTAGTGGTTGTACACCGCTACTGCGAGAACCTTCTTGGCACGCTCCTGACCGATGACGTACTGGTCAAGGATGCCGCTGATTTCTTTCGGCGATGGCAATTTATGCGCGCTGCTTTCTGCCTGTGCTTCCTGCACCTCCTCGCGGATGATGTCATTGCACAGGTCGACGCACTCGTCACAGATAAATACCGAGGGGCCGGCAATCAACTTGCGTACTTCATGCTGGCTTTTGCCGCAGAAGGAGCAATAAAGCAGTTTGCCGTTGTCCTCGCCGTTGCGGGTGTCAGTCATTCGATCGATCCAATCCGGTAGGCTTGCAACACAAGATGAAGGCAATTGCGGGCTTTTTCAAGTCCGCAGGTGGCAGGCAGGCCCGCCACCCGGGGTAAGTGCCTGTCAGGCGGTCATTTGCCGCTTGTCGATAACGGAGTCCACCAGACCGTATTCTGCAGCGCGGGCCGCGCTCATGAAGTTGTCGCGGTTGGTGTCTTTCTCGATGGTTTCCAGCGACTGGCCTGTGTGATACGCCAGCAGCTCGTTCAGACGCTGACGGATGTACAGGATTTCCTTGGCATGGATGTCGATGTCCGACGCCTGCCCCTGGAAACCGCCCAGTGGCTGGTGAATCATCACGCGCGAGTTCGGCAGCGCGAAACGCTTGCCCTTGGCGCCGCCGGCCAGCAGGAATGCACCCATGCTGCAGGCCTGACCGATCACGGTGGTGGACACGTCCGGCTTGATGAACTGCATGGTGTCGTAGATCGCCATGCCGGCAGTCACCGAACCGCCTGGGGAGTTGATGTAGAGATGGATGTCCTTGTCCGGGTTTTCCGCTTCAAGGAACAGCAGTTGCGCCGAAATCAGGTTGGCCATGTAGTCTTCTACCGGACCCACCAGAAAGATCACTCGCTCCTTGAGCAGGCGGGAGTAGATGTCATAGGCGCGTTCGCCACGGGCGGACTGCTCGATAACCATCGGGACCAGACCGCCAGCGGCCTGGATGTCAGAGTGCTGCTGAATATAAGAATTGCGGGACATGTCCTGCATTCACTCCCAAATAGTCATGTCTTGAATACGCATAAGCCAGCACGAAGGCTGGCTTATGGTGTTTTCGAACGAGAGAAGGAAATCAGTCGGCTTTTGGAGCTTCCACCGGCTTGACAGCCTCTTCGTACGAGACCGCTTTATCGGTCACGCTCGCTTTCTGCAAAACAGTATCCACAACTTGTTCTTCCAGCACAACCGAACGAACTTCGTTCATTTGCTGTTCGTTCTTGTAGTACCACGCCACGACCTGCTCTGGCTCCTGGTAGGCGGAAGCCATTTCCTGGATCAGCTCGCGAACGCGGGCTTCGTCAGGCTTGAGGTCGAACTGCTTGACCACTTCAGCAACGATCAGGCCCAGCTCGACGCGGCGCTTGGCCTGCTCTTCGAACAGCTCGGCCGGCAGTTGGTCAGGCTTGATGTTGCCGCCGAACTGCTGAACAGCCTGCACGCGCAGACGGTTGACTTCGTTTTCCAGCAGCGCTTTTGGCACTTCGATCGGGTTGGCGGCCAGCAGACCGTCCATGACCTGGTTCTTGACCTTGGACTTGATGGCCTGACGCAGTTCGCGCTCCATGTTCTTGCGAACTTCAGTGCGGAAACCTTCCAGGGTCGCTTCCTTGATGCCGAACTGGTTGAAGAACGCTTCGTTCAGCTCTGGCAGAACCGGTGCCGAAACGGTGTTCACGGTCACGGTGAACTCGGCGGTCTTGCCAGCCAGTTCCAGGTTCTGATAGTCCTCAGGGAAGGTCAGGTTCAGAACGCGCTCTTCACCGGCTTTGGCGCCGACCAGACCGTCTTCGAAACCAGGGATCATGCGGCCCGAACCCAGCACCAGCTGAGTGCCGGTCGCCGAACCGCCTGCGAACGCTTCACCGTCGATCTTGCCGACGAAATCGATGTTCAGCTGGTCTTCGTTGGCAGCAGCGCGGTCGGCCGCTTCGTAACGAACGTTCTGCTTGCGCAGGATTTCCAGCATATTGTCCAGGTCCGCATCAGCCACGTCGGCAGACAGACGCTCGACAGCTACGGATTCGAAACCGGCAACCGAGAACTCGGGGAACACTTCGAAAGTAGCGACGTACTCGAGGTCCTTGCCTTTTTCGAAGGATTTCGGCTCAACCGAAGGTGCGCCAGCCGGGTTCAGCTTTTGTTCTACGACTGCTTCGTAGAAGGTGGCCTGGATCAGGTCGCCCAGAGCTTCCTGACGGGCACCGTCTTCATAACGCTGGCGGATCACGCTCATAGGCACTTTGCCTGGGCGGAAGCCCGGGATCTTGGCTTTACGTGCGGTCTGCTGCAGACGCTTGTTGACTTCGGTCTCGATGCGCTCAGCTGGCACGCCAATGGTCATGCGGCGCTCGAGAGCGGAAGTGTTTTCAACAGAAACTTGCATGGATATTCCTCGTTGCACAGACGTTAGCCGGCCGTTTC
Organism: Pseudomonas sp. NPDC090208; assembly: GCF_044746785.1. Classification (NCBI taxonomy): domain Bacteria; kingdom Pseudomonadati; phylum Pseudomonadota; class Gammaproteobacteria; order Pseudomonadales; family Pseudomonadaceae; genus Pseudomonas; species Pseudomonas sp. NPDC090208. The sequence goes on along the minus strand of NZ_JBIVCU010000010.1, from coordinate 203,905 downwards.
CGACCCCAGAATCAAGGGCAAGCATTCTAGTGGGTCAATCTCAAGAAGTCACCCTGCCGAGCAAGGGTAAATAACGTGGAATGCAACCGGGGAAGGACAGGTGCCGATCGGCATCCCTGCGAAGTGTCTGAAATGCACCTTGCGCGCTTCCTTATATAAGGAAGCAAGGTACCGCCGGACGTCGGTCCAATCCCTGGAAACACGCCGTACGAACTCGCCAACGACCGTAATGACGGGTTCGCACCATCATGAAACCAATACGCTGAAACAAAAAAAGCCGCACGTGGCGGCTTTTTGATCCTGTCGACCGCCGAAGCGTACCTCAGGGTTGTAGCTGGTGCGGACGAAGAGACTCGAACTCTTACGCCTCGCGGCGCTGGAACCTAAATCCAGTGTGTCTACCAATTCCACCACGTCCGCGTTTGAAGCGCTTAAAGCAAAGGCGCCAGATTATGCATCTGGCGCCTTTTTCGAATATGGGGTGGACGATGGGGATCGAACCCACGACAACAGGAGTCACAATCCTGTGCTCTACCAACTGAGCTACGCCCACCATATTGCGTTGTAACCGACGCATTCACTTGGAATGCTACTTGTGCCAAAGCTGCCTTGACTGGCGCACCCGGCAGGACTCGAACCTGCGACCATCCGCTTAGAAGGCGGATGCTCTATCCAGCTGAGCTACGGGCGCTTATTTAATTTGCAATCCAACGAGTACAAATTAAGAGCTTTCAATCACGTCGAGTCGATCTGAACTCTACCTGACCTAATCAACCTTTCGACCTGAAAAACCGCTTCCGGTTAATCCTGTGTGGGGTTGTGCCCGACAAGTGCGACGAATCTTATAGACGAGCCTTGGGGTCGTCAACACTTTTTTTCTAAAAAATTCAGTTAATTAAAGGGGTTAGCTTATTAAGCAGACCAACCGCCTTTGCCCGTGCCTCAGGTCATGCGAGAATGCGCGCTCTTTTTCCCTCCCTTCCGATGGTTAATCACGCGTAATGACTGCAAAACTAATAGACGGCAAAACGATCGCAGCCAACCTGCGCCAGCAGATCGCCCAACGAGTCGCCGAACGTCGCGAGCAAGGCTTGCGCACCCCGGGCCTCGCGGTGATTCTGGTCGGTAGCGACCCCGCCTCTCAGGTTTACGTCTCGCACAAACGCAAAGACTGCGAAGAGGTCGGCTTCATTTCCCGAGCTTATGACCTGCCCAGCGAAACCACCCAGACCGAACTGACCAATCTCATCGACCGCCTCAATGATGACCCGGCCATCGATGGCATCCTTCTGCAACTGCCGCTGCCCGAGCACCTGGAATCCTCCAGCCTGCTGGAGCGCATTCGTCCGGATAAAGACGTCGACGGCTTCCACCCTTATAACGTCGGCCGCCTGGCTCAGCGCATCCCGCTCCTGCGCCCCTGCACACCAAAAGGCATCATGACCCTGCTGGAAAGCACCGGTGTCGATCTGTACGGCAAAGATGCCGTGGTGGTCGGTGCCTCCAACATCGTTGGCCGGCCAATGGCCATGGAACTGTTGCTCGCAGGCTGCACCGTCACCGTGACCCACCGCTTCACGCAGGATCTGGCCGGCCATGTCGGCCGTGCCGATCTGGTAGTCGTCGCTGCCGGCAAGCCGGGGCTGGTCAAGGGTGAGTGGATCAAGGAAGGCGCCATCGTCATCGACGTCGGCATCAACCGCCAGGAGGATGGCAAGCTGGTGGGTGATGTGGTTTACGAGACCGCCCTGCCCCGCGCTGGCTGGATCACTCCAGTGCCGGGCGGCGTCGGCCCGATGACCCGCGCCTGCCTGCTGGAAAACACGCTGTACGCGGCGGAAACGCTGCACGCCTGACTCTGAGGCGAGCGAACAGGAACGGCACCTCAGGGTGCCGTTTTTTATTGGCAAGCCCGGTAGCAGACGATGCTTTTGATTCTGGCCGAAGGCCGTGGGAGGGAGCCCTGCTCGCGAAGGCGGTAGATCAGGCGACATCTGTTGCCAGTAATGACGCTTTCGCGAGCAGGGCTCCCTCCCACGGGCTGTCAGTCTGGCCTGCCAGCGGTGCCAGCCATATCCCCCAATAAAAAACGGCACCCGAAGGTGCCGTTTCTGCTTACTACGACCGCTTATTTCTTGGCCGCTTCCCAGCTTTTCAGCAGATCCGAGTAGGCGATGGTTTCGCCTTTCGGTTTCTCGTTGGCCAGCTTGCGTTGTGGGGCAAGGAACTTGCCGCCGCTCTTCTCAGCCTTGGAGTACCACTCTTCTGCCGAGGTTTCCGGGTTCATCTTCGGCGCACAGCCGCTGGCGTCCTGAACCTTGGAGCGCTCGATACGGGTCATGATCGCGTCCTGGTCTTTGGCCAGACCATCAAGCGCCGCCTGCGCAGACTTCTCGCCGGTGACCGCTTCGGCGACGTGGCTCCACCACAGCTGCGCCAGTTTCGGATAGTCCGGCACGTTGGTACCGGTCGGCGACCACTGCACACGCGCAGGGCTGCGGTAGAACTCGACCAGACCACCCAGCTTCGGCGCCAGAGCCGTCATTTCCTTGGAGTTGATGTCCGACTCGCGGATCGGCGTCAGACCGACGATGGTCTTCTTCAGCGATACCGACTTGGAGGTCACGAACTGTGCGTACAGCCACGCAGCCAGGCGCTTCTTCTCGTCAGCCGACTTGAGGAAGGTCCAGGAACCCACGTCCTGATAACCCAGCTTCATGCCTTCTTTCCAGTACGGACCTTTCGGCGACGGCGCCATACGCCATTTCGGCGTGCCATCGGCATTCATCACTGGAAGACCCGGTTTGGTCATGTCGGCGGTGAACGCGGTGTACCAGAAGATCTGCTGCGCGACGTTGCCCTGCGATGGCACTGGCCCCGACTCGGAGAAGGTCATGCCGGCAGCTTCTGGCGGCGCGTAGGCCTTCAGCCAGTCGATGTATTTCTGCGTGGCATAAACCGCTGCCGGGCCGTTGGTGTCGCCGCCACGGGTGATGCTGGAGCCGACCGGATGGCAGTCTTCGACGCGGATGCCCCACTCGTCCACCGGCAGACCGTTCGGCAGGCCCTTGTCGCCGCTGCCGGCCATGGAGAACCAGGCATCGGTGAAGCGCCAGCCCAGAGACGGGTCTTTCTTGCCGTAGTCCATGTGGCCATAGACTTTCTTGCCGTCGATTTCCTTGACGTCTTCGCTGAAGAACTTGGCGATGTCTTCATACGCCGACCAGTTCACCGGTACGCCCAGCTCATAGCCGTACTTGGCCTTGAATTTCTCTTTCAGATCGGGACGCTCGAACCAGTCGGCACGGAACCAGTACAGGTTGGCGAATTGCTGGTCAGGCAGCTGATACAGCTTGGCCGGGGTGATGACTTTGCCGGATGCGTCCTTGACCTCGGGCGAGGTGGTGAAGGAGGTGCCGATGAAGTCCTTGATATCCAGCGTTGGCGAGGTGACTTTGGCACCTTCGGGGCTGGCCATCATGTCAGTCAGCGCCAGCGCCTTGCCATAACGGAAGTGCGTGCCGATCAGGTCGGAGTCGTTGACCCAGCCGTCATAGATGCTTTTGTCCGACTGCATGGCCGTCTGCAGCTTCTCGATGACGTCGCCTTCCTGCAGCAGGTCGTGGGTGACCTTGATGCCGGTGATTTCGGTAAAGGCCTTGGCCAGTACCTTGGACTCGTATTCGTGGGTGGTCAGGGTTTCGGAAACCACCTTGATGTCCATGCCGCGAAAAGGCTCGGCGGCCTTGATGAACCACTCAAGCTCCTTGAGCTGATCAGCATCGGACAAGGTGGTCGGCTTGAACTCGCTGGCCGCCCATTTCTTCGCCGCATCTTCGTACTGATCGGCGAATGCCGAAACGCTCAATCCGCTGAGCATCACCATCGTCGCCAGCGTCACGCTATGTCGCAGCTTGTTTTTCTTATTGAACATAGACACCTCCAGTGTTGATTCTTATGTATTCCCGCTTTGCATTGCTTCTGTAGGAGTGAGCTTGCTCGCGATAGCGATCTTTAAGTCGATGATGTCGTTTCCGACAGATCGCTATCGCGAGCAAGCTCACTCCTACAGGTGTTCAACAATCCCCGCTCAACCCCAACGCATTACCACCAACAGCCAGACCAGGGACAGCCCGGAGGCAACCCAGATGCTCCAGTCGGTGGCGCCGATCACCAGCAGGTGCAGGTAGGCGCTACCGAGAAGACCGATGAACAGCCGGTCGCCACGGGTGGTGGCGATCGGCAGAAAACCGCGACGCTCGATGCTCGCCGAGCGCAATTCCCAAACCGTCATCGCCACCAGCACAGCGGCGATGCTTCCGAAAAACAGCGCGGTCGGCAGTGTCCAGGACATCCACTCCATTTTTTCGACTCCTCAGACACGACCAAGGGCAAAACCCTTGACCACATGGTTGCGAACGAACCAGATCACCAGCATGCCCGGCAGAATGGTCAACACCCCCGCCGCCGCCAGCACTCCCCAATCGATCCCGGACGCCGACACGGTGCGGGTCATGACCGCAGCGATCGGCTTGGCGTTGACCGAGGTCAGGGTGCGCGCCAGCAACAGCTCGACCCAAGAAAACATGAAGCAGAAGAACGCCGTCACACCGATCCCCGAGCCAATCAGCGGGATGAAAATCTTGCCGAAGAACTTGGGAAAGCTGTAACCGTCGATGTAGGCCGTTTCGTCGATCTCCTTGGGAACGCCGGACATGAAGCCTTCAAGAATCCATACCGCCAGCGGCACGTTGAACAGGCAATGGGCCAGAGCCACGGCGATGTGCGTGTCGAACAGGCCGATGGACGAATAAAGCTGGAAGAACGGCAGCAGGAACACCGCAGGCGGCGCCATCCGGTTGGTCAGCAGCCAGAAGAACAGGTGTTTGTCGCCGAGGAAACGATAGCGTGAAAAAGCATAAGCCGCAGGCAGCGCCACACTCAGCGATATCACGGTATTCAGGCAAACGTAGTACAGCGAGTTGATGTAGCCGCTGTACCAGCTTTCGTCGGTGAAGATCACCTTGTAGTTGGCCAGGGTGAAGTCCTGCGGCCACAGGGTCAGGCCGCCGAGGATCTCGGTGTTGGTCTTGAACGACATGTTCACCAGCCAGTAGATCGGCACCAGCAGAAACAGCAGGTAGATCCACAGCGGCAAGGTCTTGCGCATGCTCATGGCTTGCTCCTCAGTTGGTTTCGCCATGGGTCATGGCGGTGTAGAACACCCACGACACCAGCAGAATGATCAGGAAGTACACCAGCGAGAATGCCGCCGCCGGGCCCAGGTCGAACTGGCCGAGCGCCATGGTGGTCAGGGTCTGACTGAGGAATGTCGTCGAGTTGCCCGGCCCGCCGCCGGTCAATACGAACGGCTCGGTGTAGATCATGAAGCTGTCCATGAAGCGCAACATCACCGCGATCAGCAGCACGCTTTTCATCTTCGGCAGCTGGATATGGCGGAACACGGCCCAGTTCGATGCACGGTCGATGCGCGCCGCCTGGTAGTACACGTCCGGGATCGCCCGCAGCCCCGAGTAGCAGAGCAGCGCCACCAGCGACGTCCAGTGCCAGACGTCGATGATCAGCACCGTCACCCAGGCGTCCGAGGCATTGGCCGCGTAGTTGTAGTTGATGTGGAACACGTTGTTCAGCAGCCAGCCCAGCAGGCCGATGTCGCCACGCCCGAAGATCTGCCAGATGGTGCCGACCACGTTCCATGGAATCAGCAACGGGATGGTCATCACGATCAGGCACACCGAAGACCAGCGCCCCTTGGTCGGCATGGTCAGGGCGATAGCGATGCCCAGCGGAATCTCGATCAACAGTACGCAGGCCGAGTAGATGAACTGACGCAGCAGCGAGTCATGCAGGCGCGGGTCCTGCAGCACTTGCTTGAACCAGTCGGCGCCGACGAAGTAGCGGCTGGACTGGTCGAAGATGTCCTGCACCGAATAGTTGACCACGGTCATCATCGGAATGATGGCGCTGAACGCCACCAGCAAGAACACCGGCAGCACCAGCCACCAGGCCTTGTTGTTCTGCACCTTACTCATGGGGCACCTCGCTGGCCGGTACTTGACTGGCGGCTTCCAGCAAAAACTCGTCGGCGTAGAGCATCAGCCACTGCGCCGGGAAACTGATCCAGGCCTGACCCTGCGGTACCGGCTTGTCTTCCTGCAGACGCACCTTGAGCGGCTGGCCTGCCAGGCTGAGTGTGAGGATCTTGTAAGTCCCCAGATCCTCGACATAGGTCACGTCGGCGCACATCGCGTCATCGAACGGGCCGTCCCAGACATGCACGAACTCGGGCCGGATGCCGACCTTGAGCGTGCTCCATCGGGTGCCCGCCAGACGCTGTTGCAGGGCTTCCGACAGCGGCAGATGAATCCCGCCAAAGCCGACGCCACCCGCCTCCGGCTTGACCTCGATGAGGTTCATGCCGGGGCTGCCGATGAAGTAGCCGACGAAGGTGTGATGGGGTTTTTCGAACAGCTCGCGCGGGGTACCGAACTGTACGATCTGGCCGCCGTACATCACCGCGATCTTGTCGGCGAAGGTCGAAGCCTCCAGCTGATCGTGGGTGACGTAGACCATGGTGATGTTGAACTGCTCGTGAATCTGCTTGAGCTTGCGCCTCAGCTTCCACTTCAGGTGCGGGTCGATCACGGTGAGCGGTTCGTCGAAGAGGATCGCCGACACGTCGTCGCGCACCAGTCCACGGCCCATGGAAACCTTCTGTTTCTCGTCGGCAGTGAGGCCCTTGGCCTTCTTTTTCAGCAGCGGCTGCAGGTCCAGCACGTCGGCAATTTCCTGCACCTTGGTCTGGATCTTCGCCTCGGCCATGCCCTGATTGCGCAGCGGAAAGGCCAGGTTGTCGTAGACCGTCATGGTGTCGTAGACCACCGGAAACTGGAAAACCTGCGCGATGTTGCGCTGCTCCGGCGACATGTCGTTGACCACGGTAGTGTCGAACAGCACCTTGCCTTCGGACGGGCTGAGCAGGCCGGAAATGATGTTGAGCAGGGTCGACTTGCCGCAACCGGATGGACCGAGCAGCGCGTACGCCCCGCCCTGTTCCCAGATGTGGGTCATCTCGCGGATCGCATAGTCTTCAGGGCCGGCTGGATTGGCACTGTAGCTGTGCGCGAGTTGTTGCAAACGGATCTCGGCCATCAGGCAACCCTCGCCATGCGCAGGCCCGGTGCCTGTATCAGGCCGCCCTGCTGATCGAATACAAAAAGCTTGTGGGTCGGGATGTACACCCGAATCGGCGTGTCGACGTCGTATTCGTGTACGCCCGGCAGGTGCAGCACCAACGAAAAATGCTCGTTACGCACATGCAGAAAGGTTTCCGAACCGCTGATTTCCGCGAGCTCCACGGTCACCGCCAGTTCCAGATCGTCGTCATTGGACGGCACCAGGCTCAGATGGCTCGGGCGTACGCCGAAGCGGTATTCGCCGTCGCCGATCTTGCGCAGGTCGACGTTGAGCGGGAAATGCACGAAGTTGGCGAAGCTGACTTCGTTGCCATCGATACGACCGGGCATCAGGTTGATCGGCGGCTCGGAGAACAGCTCGGCGGCCAGCACGCTTTTCGGTTGGTGATAGACCTCAGGGGTCTTGCCGCTCTGAATCAGCCGGCCTTCATGCAGGATCGTGGTGGTGCCGCCCAAGGCCAGCGCCTCGTTGGGCTCGGTGGTGGCGTAGACCGCGATGGTGTTGCGGGTCTCGAACAGCTGGCGCATTTCCTGGCGCAGCTCTTCGCGCAGCTTGTAGTCGAGGTTGACCAGCGGCTCGTCGAACAGGATCAGTTCGGCGTCCTTGACCAATGCGCGGGCCATCGCCGTGCGCTGCTGCTGACCGCCGGAAAGCTCCAGCGGGTAACGGGAGAGGAATTTTTCGATCCGCAGCATTTTTGCGGTTTCCCGCACGCGGCTGTCGATTTCGTCCTTCGACATCTTTGCCTGACGCAGCGGCGAGGCAATATTGTCGTAGACGGTCATGCTCGGGTAGTTGATGAACTGCTGATAGACCATGGAGACATTGCGATGGCGCACTGCAACCTGGGTGACATCTTTGCCATTCATGAGGACTCGGCCGCTGTCCGGCTTGTCCAGACCGGCCATCAAGCGCATCAGGCTCGTCTTGCCTGATAAGGTGCGCCCCAGCAATACGTTGAATGAGCCGGGTTCAAAGCTCAGCGAGGCGTCGTCGATCCAGATCTGACCGTCGACCGCGCGGCTGACGTGCTCAAGCGTGAGAGACATGGCGTGCCCTTTTTATGTGTTCTTGTCAGGGTGCTGCATTGTTCGGGGGTGACATTCGTCGACCGCCTGTTGGATAGCGACAATCGTGCCAACCGGCATTCGATAACGATCAACACCGCCAAATGCCCGAAACAGAGGGCTCAAGCCGCCTTACATGATGAAACGATATTCGTTGATGAACATAAATGAACAGAGAATGCTGAACACCTGAACAAATTGAACGTTGACTTTGAACACTACTGAACAACAATGGGTGAACGCTTCGAGCATGGATGCTCGGCCTGAGCTGTCCCTCAAAAACAATAAAAGTACCCGTACGGACTCACCCCATGGCCATACCCAGTGCTTCCACTGCTCACGACGCCATCATTCGCGACTCCTGGGCCCGCTGCCGTGAATTCGGCCTCGATCACCAATCCCGTCCGGCCTTCGGACGTCTGGCACAACAACAGGTCTCGCAACTGTTGGAACGCCATCACGGCCTGGTGCAGACCACCCATCAGCAAGTGCTGCCGTTCTACGAAAACATCCTGAGCAACTCCAACTGCCTGATCCTGCTGGCCGATCATCAAGGCCAGGTGCTCAACTCCTGGGGCACCAAACGCTTCGTCGAGCCGGATCAGCAAATGGGCTTCGTCGCCGGCGCCAGCTGGCTCGAACAGGGTGTCGGCACCAACGCCATCGGCACCGCGCTGGCCTGTGAACAGGCTGTTCACATTGAACACGATGAACACTTTCTCAAGGCCAATCGCTTCATGACCGGCTCTGCCGCGCCGATCTTCGACGCCTCGCGGCGGATGATCGCGGTGCTCGATGTGTCCAGCGACAGCTTCCTGCCGCCGTCCCACACCCTGGGGATGGTGAAGATGATGAGCCAGACCATCGAGAACCGGCTGATCCTCGACCAGTTCCAGCACAGCCACTTTCAACTGACCTTCAACACCGGCCTGAACAACCTCGACAGCCAGTGGGCCGGGCTGCTGATCTTCGACGAGAGCGGACGGATCCTTTGCGCCAACCGCCGCGCCGACACTCTGCTGGGTGTCAGCCTGTTGCAGGCCAATATCGAAGACCTGTTCAAGGCGCCGCGCGCGCAGTTACTGACGCATCTGCTCGATCAGGCCGAAGGCCAGCCTTTCCCGCTGCAGGCCGCCGGGCACAACCGCTTTCATTGCCTGCTGAAACGGCCGAAAGCCTCGGTGCTGAAATTCAGGGCCCCGATCACACTGGCCAAACCCGCCGATGTCGCGCCCTGCGACGAGCGCGTCGCCAAGGCATCGCGCCAGGCCTTGCGCCTGCTGGAGAAAAACGTACCGCTGCTGATTCTCGGTGAAACCGGTGCCGGCAAAGAGGTATTCGTGAAGCACCTTCATCAGGCCAGCTCCCGCGCCGATCAGCCGTTGATCGCGGTGAACTGCGCGGCTATTCCGTCGGAACTGGTGGAGGCGGAGCTGTTCGGCTACGAAAAAGGCGCCTTCACCGGCGCTCACCATAAAGGCAGCATCGGCCTGATCCGCAAGGCCGACAAAGGCACGCTGTTCCTCGACGAAATCGGTGACATGCCCCTGCCCGTCCAGGCCCGGCTGTTGCGGGTGTTGCAGGAACGCAGCGTGCAGCCTCTGGGCAGCAGCGAGCAATTTGCGGTGGATATCCGGATCATTTCCGCCACCCACTGCCCGCTGCGCGAGCAAGTGCAGAGCGGGCGTTTCCGCCAAGACCTCTACTACCGGATCAACGGCCTGAATCTGGAACTGCCACCGTTGCGCGAGCGCAGCGACAAGGCCGAGCTGGTACGGGCGATCTGGGAACAACACCGCGAACCGCAACAGACTGCCGGTTTCGAGCCGCAGGTGATGGCGCTGTTCGAGCGTCATCCATGGCCGGGCAACCTGCGTCAGTTGAGCAACGTGATTCAGGTAGCACTGGCGCTGGCCGACGATCAGCCGATTGCCGCGGAGCACCTGCCCGAAGACTTCTTCGCCGATCTGGAGATGGAAAACGACAGCAGCGAGCCGGAAACGGTGTTTGATCGCCGCGCCGTGCTGGATACGCCGGAGGAATTGAACGAGTTGCTGCAGGCGGCCGGGGGGAATATTTCGCAGTTGGCCAAGCGGCTGGGGGTGAGTCGCAATACGTTGTACAAGCGGTTGCGGGAACAAGGGTCAGATTGATTTGTAGGAGTGAGCTTGCTCGCGATCGAGCGGGAACCGCTCGCAGTCCATTCATGGCGGCATGCCTGGCATACCGTACTGATCAGACTGACTGCCGTTCCCGGCAGATCGCGAGCAAGCTCACTCCTACAATTAGAACCAAGCGCTATGAATCAATCCGCCAGACGCCAGGTCGTTCCGCCCTTGCCGTCTTCCAGCACCACGCCCATGGCGGTGAGCTGGTCGCGGATGCGGTCGGATTCGGCCCAGTTCTTGTCGGCACGCGCCTGCAGACGCGCAGCAATCAGCGCTTCCACTTCGGCAGCATCGACACGGCCTTCAGCACCTGCACGCAGGAAGTCGTCCGCCTCAAGCTGCAACACACCCAGCACGCTGGCCAGTTGCTTCAAACGCGCCGCCAGACCGGCCGCCGCCGCGACATCGCTGTCACGCAGACGGTTGATCTCGCGAACCATCTCGAACAGCACGGCGCAGGCTTCCGGCGTACCGAAATCGTCGTCCATGGCCGCGGTGAAACGCTCGACGAATGCTTCGCCACCAACCGGATCGACCTGCGGCAGGCCCTTGAGCGCGTGGTAGAAACGCTCCAGCGCGCCCTTGGACTCCTTCAGGCTGTCTTCGGAATAGTTGATCGCGCTGCGGTAATGGCTCGACACCAGCAGGTAACGCACCACTTCCGGATGGTATTTATCCAGCACGTCGCGAATGGTGAAGAAGTTGTTCAAGGACTTGGACATCTTCTCGCCATTGATGCGGATCATGCCGCAGTGCATCCAGGCGTTGGCGTAGGTCTTGCCGGTGGCCGCTTCGCTCTGGGCGATCTCGTTTTCGTGGTGCGGGAACTCCAGGTCGCTGCCGCCGCCATGAATATCGAAGGTCTCGCCCAGGCAACAGGTGGACATCACCGAGCACTCGATGTGCCAGCCCGGACGGCCCGGCCCCCATGGCGATTCCCAGCTTGGCTCACCCGGCTTGACGCCTTTCCACAGCACGAAGTCCAGCGGATCGTCCTTGGCTTCATCGACCTCGATCCGCGCACCGATGCGCAGGTCTTCGATCTTCTTGCGCGACAGCTTGCCGTAGCCGAGGAATTTGCCGACGCGGTAATACACGTCGCCATTGCCCGGGGCGTAGGCATAACCCTTGTCGATCAGGCGCTGGATCATGTCGTGCATGCCGCCGATGTAATCGGTGGCACGCGGCTCCAGGTCCGGCTTGAGGATGTTCAGGCGCGCTTCGTCCTCGTGCATGGCATCGATCATGCGTGCGGTCAGGGCATCGAACGGCTCGCCGTTGTCACGGGCGCGGTTGATGATCTTGTCGTCGATGTCGGTGATGTTGCGCACGTAAGTCAGGTCGTACCCGCTGAAACGCAGCCAGCGGGTCACCAGGTCGAACGCCACCATGCTGCGGCCATGGCCCAGGTGGCAGTAGTCGTACACGGTCATGCCGCAGACGTACATGCGCACCTTGTTGCCATCCAGCGGCTTGAAGACTTCTTTGCTCTTGGTGAGCGTGTTGTAGATCGAAAGCACGTTCGGCCTCTTTATCGGTACTGCATCAAGTCCAGGAATCCCGCAGCGTCACGGTGCGGTTGAATACCGGCTTGCCCGGTTTCGAGTCCTTCAGGTCCGCGCAGAAATAACCTTCGCGTTCGAACTGGAAACGGTCTTCCGGCTGAGCTTCGCCCAACGACGGTTCGGCCCGACAACCGGTCAGCACTTGCAGCGATTCCGGGTTGATGTTGTCCAGGAACGACTTGCCCTCTTCGGCCTTTTCCGGGTTCGCCGACAGGAACAGACGGTCGTACAGACGCACTTCGCATTCGATGCTTTCAGCCGCCGGCACCCAGTGGATCACGCCTTTGACCTTGCGGCCTTCCGGGTTCTTGCCCAGGGTGTCCGGGTCGTAGGAGCAACGCAGCTCGACGATGTTGCCGTCGGCGTCCTTGATCGCTTCGTCGGCGCGGATCACGTAGCTGCCGCGCAGGCGCACTTCGCCGTTCGGCTCCAGACGCTTGTAGCCCTTCGGCGGCTCTTCCATGAAGTCATCGCGGTCGATGTAGATTTCGCGGGAGAACGGCAGCTTGCGCACGCCCAGCTCTTCTTTCTGTGGATGACGCGGCAGTTCGAGGTGATCGACCTTGTCTTCCGGGTAGTTGGTGATGACCACCTTGAGCGGACGCAGCACGCACATGGCGCGCGGGGCGTTGGCGTCCAGGTCCTGACGGATGCTGAATTCGAGCATGCCGAAATCGACCACGCCATCGGAACGGTTGGTGCCGATCATTTCGCAGAAATTGCGGATCGATGCCGGGGTGTAGCCACGACGACGGAAGCCCGACAGGGTCGACATGCGCGGGTCGTCCCAGCCGTTGACGTGCTTCTCGTCCACCAGTTGCTTGAGCTTGCGCTTGCTGGTGATGGTGTAGTTCAGGTTCAGACGCGAGAATTCGTACTGGCGCGGCTTGCACGGCACCGGCAGGTTGTCGAGGAACCAGTCGTACAGCGGACGATGGCTTTCGAATTCCAGGGTGCAGATCGAGTGGGTGATGCCTTCGATGGCATCCGACTGACCGTGGGTGAAGTCATAGATCGGGTAGATGCACCACTTGTCACCGGTCTGGTGGTGGTGAGCGTGACGGATGCGGTACAGGATCGGGTCACGCAGGTTCATGTTCGGCGAGGCCATGTCGATCTTGGCGCGCAGCACGCGAGCGCCGTCTTCGAACTCACCGGCCTTCATGCGGCCGAACAGGTCCAGGTTTTCCTCGACGCTGCGCTCGCGGAACGGGCTGTTCTTGCCCGGCTCGGTCAGGGTGCCACGGTATTCGCGGGCCTGTTCCGGGGTCAGGTCGTCGACGTAGGCCTTGCCGGCCTTGATCAGATCGACCGCCCAGTCGTACAACTGATCGAAATACTGCGAGGCATAGCGCACTTCGCCGGCCCACTCGAAGCCCAGCCACTTGACGTCGCGCTCGATGGCGTCGATGTATTCCTGGTCTTCCTTGGCCGGGTTGGTGTCGTCGAAACGCAGGTGCGTGACGCCGCCGAATTCCTGAGCCAGACCAAAGTTGACGCAGATCGACTTGGCGTGACCGATGTGCAGGTAGCCGTTGGGCTCCGGCGGGAAGCGGGTCACGATCTGGGTGTGCTTGCCCGAATCCAGGTCCGCCTGCACGATCGGGCGCAGGAAGTTGGTGGGAATTGCAGGGCCTGCCTTGGTGTTGGCAGCAGCGTCTTGAGTGGGCTTGCTCATAGGATCCTTGAAAACCTGACAGTCGCGGCCAGGGTAGGCCGAATAAATCAAAGCGCCTATCATAGCCGAACCTGTCAAGCCCCTGACAGCATGCCGTGACAAAACTGCCGGGATGCCGTGTCGCAGGCTTCAGGAACCCTTGATATCGGGTCATGTACCTATCGCAGCGACATCGCAAGTGCATCGCAAGCTACCCGTTCGGCGGTCAGCCTCTGTAAACTGCGCGCCCGGGTGAAACTGTCGGCGGGACGCCGCCTCTATAAAGGCGGCGTGCGCTGCCCGGCACATCCAACCACGAATGACGAAGAGCGACCTTGAACATGTCCAAAGTAAAACTGAGCACCAACCACGGCGACATCGTCCTGCAACTGGATGCCGAAAAAGCGCCGATCACAGTCGCCAACTTCATCGAATACGTGAAGGCCGGCCACTACAGCAACACCATTTTCCACCGCGTCATCGGCAACTTCATGATCCAGGGCGGCGGTTTCGAGCCGGGCATGAAAGAGAAGAAAGACAAGCGCCCAAGCATCCAGAACGAAGCCGACAACGGTCTGCCGAACAAGAAGTACTCGATCGCCATGGCTCGCACCATGGAGCCGCATTCGGCCTCCGCGCAGTTCTTCATCAACGTTACCGACAACAGCTTCCTCAACCACAGCGGCAAGACCGTTCAGGGCTGGGGCTACGCGGTGTTCGGTGAAGTGGTCGAAGGTTCGGACGTGGTCGACAAGATCAAAGGCGTCGCCACCACTTCCAAGGCCGGCCACCAGGACGTGCCACAAGAAGACGTGATCATCGAGAAAGCCGAGATCGTTGAGTGATACTGCTGATCTCCGATCTGCATCTGGAAGAAGGACGCCCGGACATTACCCGGGCGTTTCTGGATCTGCTGAGCGACCGCGCCCGTGGCGCCGAGTCGCTGTATATCCTCGGGGATTTTTTCGAAGCCTGGATCGGCGATGACGCCATGTCGCCGTTCCAGCGCTCGATCTGCGAAGCCCTGCGCGCCTTGAGCGACAGCGGCACGCAGATATTCCTGATGCACGGCAACCGCGATTTCCTGATCGGCAAGGCGTTCTGCAAGGCCGCCGGCTGCACCCTGCTGAGCGACCCGAGCGTGGTGCGTTTCAACGACGAGCCGGTCTTGCTGATGCACGGCGACAGCCTGTGTACCCGCGACGAAGCTTACATGCGCCTGCGCCGTTACCTGCGTCACCCGCTGACATTGTGGATCCTCCGTCATCTGCCGCTGAGCACCCGCCACAAGCTGGCGCGCAAGCTGCGTAGCGAAAGCCGCGCGCAGACGCGGATGAAGGCCAACGACATCGTCGATGTCACCCCCGAAGAAGTCCCGCGGGTGATGTCCGAATACGGCGTCAAGACGCTGATCCACGGCCACACGCACCGGCCAGCCATTCACAAATTGCAGCTGGGCGATGACGCCGGGCAGCGGATCGTGCTGGGTGACTGGGACCGCGAAGGCTGGGCCCTGCAGGTCGATGAACAGGGTTTTCAGCTGACCTCGTTTGGCTTCGTTCCGGACCAGCCGCAAGGCCTGCCGGCACCGACGCAACCGAGTCAGTCTCTGTAATTCTGCTGCGGGTTTGCGCCCGCGCAGTTCCCGCGTTTCAGGTCACCTGCCGCTCTAGCCTGAGCCTTTCTGGTCTGTACCTTGCCGAAACTTGTCCTACACTCCCCGGTAACAACAAGAAAACACCAAGGGGAAGCCTCATGATCGATCAACGCACATCGCATCGCTGCCTGCTCGCTGACATCGCCTCGGGGGAGGATCTTTACAGCGGCACACCGAACCGTACCCTGCAAACCCTGCTGCTCATCGGCTTCGTCACCCGCCAGCCGAGTCCCGATCATTCCTTTTGCCACCTGGCCCTGACCGAAGCCGGCCATCGTTATCTGGCCGGGCTGTGGCGCTGATCGCTTTCGGATAACGCAAATCCCGTGGGAGGGAGCCCTGTTCGCGAAGGCGCCAATCCAGACAATGCTGCGTTGACTGACACACTGCTTTCGCGAGCAGGGCTCCCTCCCACAAAAGCCCATCGCTGGATACGCGACAGGCACGGGAGACAGACCGCCAGTCCTCATCGGGCTATCGGCAGATGGATCGGGCATCTATACTCCCGCGCCTGTTTTTGCCTCTGAGGACTTCACCATGGCCAACGCCACTATCGACCGCACTCTCAACCTGCTGACGCACCTGCGCGGCATTCTGGTCGCGCTGGGCGAAGCCGAGCAGGTCCCTGAAGAAAGCCATGCGCTGTTTCTGGAACGTTATGACGAGCTGATCACCCTGCTGCCGCAGGAGCCGATCGAAAGCCAGTACCTGGGCCAGGACGTGCTCTGCCAGGTGATCCAGCGTTACCCGCAGATCGCGCACCTGGTGCCACGCGACCTGCTCTGGTTCTTTGGCGGTGACTGCCTGCACTTCATGCCCGACGATGAAATCGACCTGTACACCGCGCTGGAAGAGCGCCGTTACGAAGCCGAGCAGAACGACGAGCCGTTCGATTGGGATCAAGAGAAGCAACTGCTGGCGATGTCGGACGACACGCCGAAGCACTGACAGCCAGGTACGCTACAAAACCTGTGGGAGCGAATTCATTCGCGAGAAGCCTTACCAGGCGACATCAATGTGTTGCCCTGCGCTTGCATCGCGAATGAATTCGCTCCCACATATCCCCCCTACTCCTCAAGCCGCATCCTGCGCCTGCCGCAATGACTCGGCCACCAGATTGCCGAACGACGCCACCGGCGCCTGCAGGTTGCCGAGAAAGCGCGGATAGATCAGCCACAGGTCCATCACCGGACGGAAGTCCTTGACCGGCATCACCGCCAGCGCCTCGCGATGGCTGCTGCGCTCCAGCAACGGACGTGGCACCAGCCCAAGCCCCATGCCGTCGGCCACCAACCCCAGTTGCAGTTCGGTGCCAAACGTTTCCAGATTGACCTTCAGGCTCAGGCCCTGATCGGCCAGGGTGCGCTGCAACCCGCCACGGAACCCACAGCCATCCGGATTGAGCACCCAGCCGCGCTCGTAGCACTCGGCCAGCTTGACCGGCTTTTTCGGCAGGCTGTCTTTCGCGCAAACCACCACCAGTTCCATCTTGCCCATGGATTCGCCGATGATCCCGTCCGGGAAAATCTTGCCCGCCGGAAACAACGCGGCGGCAGCGTCCAGCTCGCCGTTTTCGATCTTGCCGATCAAATGGCTGCCCCACCCCGTCACCACCTGAGCGCGCAGATCCGGGAACTGCCCGCGCAGGTGTTTCAGTGCGTCGAGCAAGACCACGTCACCAATGGTCTGCGGCACGCCCAGGCGCAGCAAGCCGCTAGGCGGCGTGTCAGTGGCCACCAACTCACGCAATGAATCCATTTCCCGCAGGATCGCCAGACACTTCTGATACACCTGCATGCCCATGGCCGTCGGCTTGAGCGGTTTGGTGTTGCGGTCGAACAGTTCCACGCCCAGCGCCTGCTCAAAATTCTGTACCCGCCGGGTGATGGCCGGCTGGGTCAGTTGCAGCGACTCGGCAGCGTGGCTGATCGACTGACAGCGAATCACTGCGACGAAGGCATCGATATCATCAATTTTCATTCGGACAACACATGGAAAAAGGCAGAAAAGATAGGCAAAAAGCATAATTCCAATCACTGCCCATGGATAGCCCGTCGACCCCGTCGCAACCTGCGTAAATGCGATTTCGTTATATTCTAATCATCAATAAATAGCATATTAATCCGCAGCATTATGCTTATATTGACTAACCACATTGCTGCGGAATCGACATGACCTCTCCTCGACACCCTGAACGGCTGAGGGCCTTCATTGGCGCACTGGCCGAACTCATCGACAGCAATCCCCGCGAAGGCGACCTGCTGCATCGCGGCGGCAAGTTGCTCGGCCAACTGGTCAGCCATGACGATTGGCTGCCCGACGAATACGCCATTCCCGACCCGACCCGCTATCAACAGTTTCTCCTGCATGCCGATTCACGCCAGCGTTTTTCCGTGGTGAGTTTCGTCTGGGGGCCGGGCCAGAGCACGCCGATACACGACCACCGGGTCTGGGGCCTGATCGGCATGCTGCGCGGCGCCGAGTACTCCCAGGGCTTCGCCCGCAGCGCCGATGGGCGGCTGGAGCAGGAGGGCCCGGCGATCCGCCTGGAGCCCGGCCATGTCGAAGCACTGTCGCCGCGCAGCAACGATATCCACCAGGTCAGCAACGCCTTCACCGACCAGGTGTCGATCAGCATTCATGTCTACGGCGCCAATATCGGCGCCGTGAAGCGTGCCGTCTATCAAGCCGATGGCAGCGAAAAACTGTTCATTTCCGGCTATTCGAACGCCTATCTCCCGAATATCTGGGACCTGTCCAAAGAGAATCCAAGCCAATGACTCTACCCACACGCTCGTTCGCCGATATCCGTCAGGCCCTGCTGGCACAGGAGGAAGTCGCCTTGGTCGACGTCCGTGAAGAGGCACCGTTCGCCGAGGCTCACCCGCTGTTTGCCGCCAACATTCCGCTGTCGAAACTGGAGCTGGAGGTGTTTTCACGTATCCCCCGCCGCGATACGGCGGTCACCCTGTACGACAATGGTGAAGGCCTTGCGCCCCGAGCCTTCAAACGCCTGACGGCCTTGGGCTACACCGATGTCAGGCTGCTGGAAGGTGGCCTGCAAGGCTGGCGCGATGCCGGTGGCGAACTGTTCATCGACGTCAACGTCCCGAGCAAGGCTTTCGGCGAATGGGTGGAGCACCATCGTCATACGCCATCGTTGAGCGCAGAAGACGTCAAACAGTTACTGGATTCGAAGGCTGACGTGGTGGTGCTCGACGCCCGCCGTTTCGACGAATACCAGACCATGAGCATTCCCACCGGAGTCAGCGTGCCCGGCGCCGAACTGGTGCTGCGCGCCCGCGAACTGGCCCCCGATCCGAACACGCGAATCATCGTCAACTGCGCCGGTCGCACCCGCAGCATCATCGGCACGCAATCGCTGGTCAACGCTGGCTTGCCCAACCCGGTTTCCGCCCTGCGCAACGGCACCATCGGCTGGTTGCTGGCAGGCCAGACGCTGGACCACGGCCAGTCGCGACGCTTTCCTGCGGTCAGCGCAGCCACTCTGGAAACCGCCGGCGCCGACGCCCGCAAGGTCGCGGACACCGCTGGCGTGAAGCGCGGCAACCGCAGTGATCTATCGATCTGGCAAGCCGAGGCGACCCGCACCACCTACCTGTTCGATGTGCGTACGCCGGAAGAATTTGAAGCCGGCCACCTGCCCGGCGCACGCTCCACGCCCGGCGGCCAGTTGGTGCAGGAAACCGACCACTACGCCAGCGTGCGTGGCGCACGAATCGCGCTGGTCGATGACGATGGCGTGCGCGCCAACATGTCCGCCTCATGGCTGGCGCAACTGGGCTGGGAGGTATTCGTGGTCGATAGCCTCAAGATTCAGGATTTCAGCGAAAAAGGCCCTTGGAACGCGCCGATCCCGACGCCTTGGCAGGTCGAAGAAATCAGTGCCGAAACCCTGAACCAGTGGCAGCAACACGGCGGCGTCGCCGTGCTGGACTTCACCGCCAGCGCCAACCATGTGAAACAGCACATTCCCGGCGCCTGGTGGACCTTACGCGCCGATCTGTCCAACGCATTGCGCAAGATCCCCGACGCCGAACGTTATGTACTGACGTGTGGCAGCAGCAAGCTGGCGCGCCTGGCGGTACCGGAAGTGGAAGCACTGACCGGCAAACCGGTGTTTTTGCTGCGCGACGGCACCGCCAGCTGGATCGCCGCCGGATTACCGCTGGAAAGCGGCGAAAGCCATCTCGCCTCCCCGCGCATCGACCGTTATCGCCGCCCTTATGAAGGTACCGATGCGCCGCGCGAAGCGATGCAGGCGTATCTGGACTGGGAATTCGGGCTGGTGGAACAGTTGGGGCGCGATGGCACCCACGGGTTTCATGTCATCTGATCATTGATCGGTAGGAGCGCGCTTGCCCGCGAATACGTCTAGCCAGGCGCACAATGGTTGCCTGGCACAACGGGATCGCGGGCAAGCTCTCTCCTACGATCGGTGAAGGGAATGAGAATGCGCCCATAAAATTAAATATATTTATAATTAATCTTTACCAAATCAAATAAATACATAATTAACATATAGCCAAACGATATTTTTCATACGCCATTTATAAGAATAAGGTCATAAAAAATGACCGACCCCTTCTCCAGGCGGAGGTTACGACCCCACTTACAGCCCGGAGACCCGCTATATGACCTCCCCTCGTGCCCCTTTGGCACGCACCCGCACACTGCTGTTTGGCGCACTGCTGTCCTTGTCGTTTGTCACCCACTGCCAAGCCGCTGAAGCCCTGCAACCGCTGCTGGTGGCGAACCAGAAATCGGCGCTCAAGGTGCTGCTGGAAGCGTCTGGCGAACTGAAAAACGTGCCGTACGAGATCAAGTTCTCCGAATTTCCCTCCGCCTCGCCGCTGGGCGAAGCGCTGAATGCTGGCGCAGTGGATGTCGGCGCACTGGGCGACGCACCTTATGTCTTTGCGCTGGGCGCCGGCGCGTCGTTGAAGGTGATCAGCATCACCCACGTCAACGGCCGTTACACCACCGCGCTGATCGTGCGTGACGATTCGCCGGTCAAAACGGTGGCCGACCTCAAGGGCAAGCGCATCGTCACCGGGCGCGGCTCCATCGGTCATTACCTGGCGATCCGCGCCCTGAACGAAGCCGGCCTGAAAACCAGCGACGTCAACTTCGTGTTCCTGCTGCCCAGCGAATCGCGTTTGATCCTCGACAACGGCGAGGCCGACGCATGGGCCACCTGGGCGCCGTACACCACCGTCGCCACCCAGAACGGTGCACGGATTCTGCCCAACGGCCCGGACCTGTTGACCAACCACTCCTACCTGGCCGCCACCAGCAAGGCCATCGCCGAGAAACGCCCGCAGCTGGATGACTTTGTGGTGCGCCTGGACCGCGCCTATCGCTGGGCGAACACCCATCCGAAGGAATATGCCGCAGCGCAGACCAAAGTCACCGGCCTGCCGCTTGAGGTCCACGTCGCCATCAACCAGGACACCACACTGGAACGGGTCGATATCGACGACAGCGTGATCAAGGGCCTGCAGAACACCGCTGACATCTATTTGCACGAAGGCATCCTCAACAAGCGTGTCGACGTTTCCCAGGGCTTTGACTCCGGCTTCAACGCCGTTCGTCTGGCCGCCGAACAGACCGCGCTTCACACCCACCAGCCGACCGACCCACAAGCAGCGCGCTAAGCCAACGACTCAGGAGAGCACAACATGAGCAAATCCCGTCAACTCAAGTTCGGCGCCATGGTCCACGGCGTCGGCCACGGCTGGGGCGAATGGCGCCACCCGCAGGCGCAGGCCGACGCCAGCACCAATTTCGACTGGTACAAAGGCCAGGCACGGCTCGCCGAAGAGGCGAAATTCGATTTCGTGTTCATCGCCGACAGCCTGCACATTCACGAAAAATCCAGCCCGCATTACCTCAACCGCTTCGAGCCGCTGACCATTCTGTCGGCGCTGGCGGCCACCACCTCGAAAATCGGCCTGGTGGCCACCGTGACGGTCAGCTACACCGAACCGTTTCAGGTCGCCCGCCAGCTGTCTTCGCTGGACCATATCAGCGGCGGTCGCGCCGGCTGGAACGTGGTCACCTCCTGGCTCAGCGGCACGGCGGACAACTTCAGCAAGAGCGAGCACCCACCCCACGCCGTGCGCTATCGCATCGCCAAGGAACACGTTTCGACGGTCAAGGGCCTGTGGGATTCCTGGGAAGACGACGCGCTGGTGCGCAACAAGCAGACCGGCGAGTTTTTCGACCGCAGCAAACTGCACACGCTGAATCACCGTGGCGAGTTCTTTCAGGTCAAAGGGCCGCTGAACATTTCCCGCTCGAAGCAGGGCCAGCCAGTGCTGTTCCAGGCCGGCACATCGGAGGATGGCCGCAATTTTGCCGCCGAATATTCCGATGCCATCTTTGTACATGCTGAGTCGTTCGATGAAGCCAAGGCGTATTACACAGACCTGAAGCGCCGGGCCAAGGGCTTTGGCCGCAACCCGGACGATCTGTCGATCCTGCCCGGCATCCGCCCGATCATCGGCCGCGACGCCGCCGAGGTGGAACAGCGTTATCAACAGGCCGTCGATCTGGTCAGCATCGAGGATGCGATTGTCGCGCTGGGGCGGCCATTCAATGATCATGATTTCAGCCAGTATCCGCTGGACGCGCCATTCCCGGATCTGGGCGATCTGGGTGCCAACAGCCAGAAAGGTGGCTCGGACCGGATCAAGCAACAGGCCCGCGAGCACAAGCTGACCTTGCGTCAGGTGGCGCTGGATTTCTCTCGCCCGCGTCGGGAGTTCGTCGGCACGCCCGAGCAGGTGGCCGACCAGATCCAGCACTGGTTCGAAAACGGTGCCAGCGATGGCTTCATCATCAACTCGCTGCTGCCGGACGGCCTGCAATATTTCACCGAACGGGTGATCCCGCTGCTGCAACAACGCGGCCTGCAGCGCGGTGAATACAGCGGTTCCACCTTGCGCGAGCATTTCGGACTGGCGTTTCCGGTCAACCGCTACACCGCTGCGCGGCATGAGGCCGAAAGCGACGTTCAACCCCGCGCAGTACGCGCCTGAGACCTACGCGGATCAGGTGGGAGCGAGTTCATTCGCGATCGGCGTTTCAGATTGGCAACCCAAGTCGCCTGAAATGCAGCATCGCGAATGAATTCGTTCCCACCAGGTTATTGAATTTGCTCTCACGGGGCTGCTGCCATAAAAAACGCGCGCAAACAAAAACGCCGCTCTGATGAGCGGCGTTTCTGTGAATTTGGAGCGGGAAACGAGACTCGAACTCGCGACCCCGACCTTGGCAAGGTCGTGCTCTACCAACTGAGCTATTCCCGCAATATGGCGTCCCCTAGGGGACTCGAACCCCTGTTACCGCCGTGAAAGGGCGGTGTCCTAGGCCACTAGACGAAGGGGACACTGCCTGAAACACCTTGGCACTGTGTTTCAGTTCAAGACCGTGTCCGAAGACACTGCCTTGTTTCACTCAACCTCGCCTTTCGGCCAGATTGTTTAAAATTGGAGCGGGAAACGAGACTCGAACTCGCGACCCCGACCTTGGCAAGGTCGTGCTCTACCAACTGAGCTATTCCCGCATTGGCGTCCCCTAGGGGACTCGAACCCCTGTTACCGCCGTGAAAGGGCGGTGTCCTAGGCCACTAGACGAAGGGGACACGCTACAACATTCACTCCCTGCCGCGTTTCGCTGTGTGCTTTACGCTGCAAGTGGCGCGCATTCTATGGATGCTTGGAGGGGTCGTCAACCCCCAAGTGAAAATTTATTCAAATCAATGACTTCCCCCTCTATTTTGGTAATGGAATGCCGATAAGGAAGGGGTTGGCAGGCGTTTCTCTATATAGAGGCGGCTGCAGAACCTTCCCGCAGTGGTGCATAGCCACTACACTCGGCGCAAATAACTTGATTGAGGCTTGTACGGTGACACCACTCATTATCACCCTGATGGTTGTAACAGGCATCGTACTCCTCATTGCCATCGGCTATCTGAATCACATCGCCGAAGGCAAGAAAGTCGAGCGTGCCCGCACGCTGGTCGAGCTCAACGATCGTCTGCGCCGCTGCGGCGAGTTGTCGGAAACCTTTCCCGGGCAAATGACCACGCCGGCGCTCAAGCTGCTGCTGGTGCGTCTTGAGCTGAACGTGATCAAACGCCTGATCGCCCTGGAAAGAAGAAACAACCCGAACCTGCAGGAGCGCGAAACCGAACTGGAAGCGCTGATCGCCCAAGGCGACGCCATCACCGTCAGCAACCCGGTCAGCCCGATCCAGACCGAAGCCAAGGCGAAAGATGTGCGTTTTCTGCTGGAAGCGCTGCATGGTCAGGTGACCCGTGCCGCCCATGACGGTTTCCTGCAGACCGCCGAAGCCAAGCACTGGATTCGCGAGATCCGCAACATGCTGGTGCTGCTGCACATCGAGTTCTTCAACAACCTCGGTCAGCAGGCGCTGAACCAGGATCAGCCGGGGCAGGCGCGACTGGCCTTCGAGCGCGGCGTGCAATATCTGAAGAATCAGGCCGAACCTGCACCCTGGAAAACCCATTTGCAGGCGATGGAGCGTCAGTTGGCCCGGGCCAACGCCATGGTGCTGGACACCATCGCGCCAACCGAAGACGACAACAATGAGCTGACCGAAGGCCTGAAGGCGGACGAAGCCGAGTCGGAATGGAAGAAAAAGGCCCTCTACGATTGATTGAGGGCCGTTGCCTGACGCATCGCCCGGTGCGTCAGGCAGTCAATCAGCAGTCGGTCAGTTTCAGAAAGATCGCTGCCAGCTGTTCGATCCCCGCCTGATCCTCTTCACTGAAACGCGCCAGACTCGGACTGTCCAGGTCCAGCACGCCAATCAAACGCCCTTCCTTGACCAACGGCACCACCAGCTCACTGTTGGAGGCACTGTCACAAGCGATATGCCCCGGAAACTCGTGAACATCCAGCACGCGCTGGGTTTCCCGGGTCTGCGCCGCCGTACCGCACACGCCTTTGCCAAACGCGATGCGCACGCAGGCGATCTGCCCCTGGAACGGGCCGAGCACCAGCTCTTCATTGCGGTTGAGGTAGAAGCCGGCCCAGTTCAGGTCATCCAGCTGGGTGTAGAGGAACGCGGAAAACTGCGCGGCGTTGGCGATGAAGTCGCGCTCGTCCGCCAGCAGGGATTCCAGTTGCGCGGCCAGCAGGCGGTAACCGTCGAGGCCCTGCCCCGTTGCATTCAAATCGATCATGGATGTTGCTCCAGCATTTTCAAACCAACCCAGTAACGGGCGAACTGATAGGCGCAGCGGCCGTTGCGGTTGCCGCGGCCGGTGGCCCAGCGCACCGCGTGGATGTCCAATTCTTCGTCACGCTGCCATTGCAGGCCGGCCTTGGCCGCCAGTTCGCCGATCCAGTGCTCCACCACGTTCAGGAAGTGTTCCTGAGTGAATGGATAGAAGGACAGCCACAGACCGAAGCGGTCGGACAGGGCAATCTTGTCCTCGACCGCTTCGCTCGGGTGAATCTCGCCATCATCGCCACGCTGCCAGTGGGCATTGTCGCTTTCCTTTTCCGGCACCAGATGGCGGCGGTTGGACGTGGCATACAGCAGAACGTTGTCCGGCGCCTGTTCCAGCGAACCGTCAAGCACGCTTTTGAGCACTCGGTAATCGCCCTCACCGGACTCGAACGACAGGTCGTCGCAGAACAGCACGAAACGCTGCGGCAGTTTCTGCAATTGCTCGACCACCCGCGGCAGGTCGCCCAGGTGGTCACGCTCGATCTCGATCAGACGCAGACCGGCCTTGGCATGCTCGGCCAGCAGGGCACGCACCAGCGACGACTTGCCGGTGCCGCGCGAGCCCCACAGCAGCGCGTGGTTGGCCGGCAGCCCGTCAATGAATTGCTGGGTGTTGCGACCCAGTTGCTCACGCTGGCGGTCCACGCCGATCAGGTCGGACAGGCGCATGTCCAAGGTGACCTGCAACGGCAGCAGATAGCCGCTGCGGCCTTCGCGCACCCAGCGCGCGGCCAGCGAGGTGTTCCAGTCCACCGGCTCGCGCAGGGCCGGCAGCAGAGGTTCGAGGCGCGCCAGAACCGATTCGGCGCGTTCCAGAAATGCGTTCAACCGAGAATCCACAGTGTCTCCTTGATTTAACTGGTTAAAGCCCGTGAGCGATCGGCTATGCTTGCCCGGCAATGGACACCAGAAGTGGCAGTGCCCTCATGGATATAGCAATTACCCACCGGTTGTCGTTCAAACAGGCGCGTTTGACGGTGCTGATCGGTTTTGTGCTGGGCACCCTGCTCAGCCTGATACAAATTGCTATCGATTATGCCAGCGAAGACGCCTCCATCGATCGTGAAATTCGCTCTCTGCTGCAAATCAGCCACAACCCCGCCTCGCGCATTGCCTACAACATCGACGCCGAACTGGCGCAGGAACTGACCTCCGGCCTGTTGCACTCCCCCGCCGTGGTCGGCGCACGCCTGACCGACAACAACGGTGTGTTGCTGGCCGCTGTGGCGCGGCCCATGGCGGAAAGCCCCTATCGCATGCTCAGCGACTTCCTGTTCGGCCAGAGTCGGCAGTTCGACGACCTGCTGAAGCTGGACCACATGCCCGAAGAAGCCATCGGCACCTTGCACCTGGAGGTCGACACGTTCGCCTTCGGCAGCCATTTTCTGCAACGGGCGGAAATCACCCTGCTCAACGGCTTCGTCCGAAGCCTGGTGCTGGCCTGCATCCTGATGGGGCTGTTTTATCTGACCCTGACCAAACCCTTGACCGGCATCATCCGTGCCCTCGCCAGCCGTGACCTGCACAGCCCCAAATCAGTGCCGCTGCACTGCCCCGCCGGCCACGAAAACGATGAGATCGGTGTGTTGGTGCAGGTTGCCAACCGTCAGCTGGAAAGCGTGGCCAGCGAATTCGGTCGACGCCGCGACGCCGAGAACCGCCTGACCGACCACCTCAACGAGCTGGAGGACATCGTCTCCGCGCGCACGCTGGAGCTGAAGGCCAGCAACGCCCGCCTCAGCCAGTCCAACGAAGAGTTGCAGATCGCCCGCAGCACCGCGCTGGACATGGCTCACGCACGCTCGGCGTTCCTGGCCCACATGAGCCATGAAATCCGCACGCCGCTCAACGGCCTGCTGGGCATGCTGGCGTTATCGCTGGACGGTCCGCTGAGCGCCGAACAGCGCCAGCAGCTGTCCATCGCCCATGACTCGGGCAAGGTGCTGGTGGAACTGCTCAACGATATTCTCGATCTTTCCAAGTTTGATGCGGGCCAGCTGGAGCTTGAGTGCATTCCGTTCGACCTCGCCAGCCTGATCGAGGACACCGCCAATCTGCTGTCACAGAACGCGGCGCCCAGCGTCGAACTGACCTGCCTGATCGACCCGCGTTTTCCGGGGCTGGTACTGGGCGATCCGACACGGGTCCGGCAGATCGTCAGCAACCTCCTGTCCAACGCCCTGAAATTCACCCGCAACGGGCGCGTCGATGTGCGCCTGGGGATGCACAACGGCAACGTGCGAATCGAGGTTCGCGATACCGGCATCGGCATCGCTCAGGACGCCCAGGCCAAGATCTTTCAGCCGTTCACCCAGGCCGAAGCGGCGATCACGCGGCAGTACGGCGGCACCGGGCTGGGCCTGACCCTGACCCACAACCTGTGCGAGGCCATGAACGGCCAGTTGAGCATCGAATCGCGGGAAGGTGTCGGCAGCCGTTTCTATGCCGACCTGCCATTACCCACCCACGCGCAGGCACCCTCCTGGCCGAAGTTGCGCGGCCGGGTCGTGGTGGTCAGCCCGGTGAACAGCGGCCTGGTGGAATTGCTGGATCGGTTGCTGCCGGAATGGGGCGTCGAGCACCGGCACTTCTCGGCCAACGACCCGCAGCCGGATCAGCCGCCGGACCTACTGATTACCGACTGCCCGGAATGCCTCATCGGCATTCGCCCGGCGACGCGGATCCCGATTCTGCTGGTGACGGCGTACGGCAACTTCATGCCAACTGCTCAGGTCATGGCGCTGGCGCCGTTGCAGCAGCAGGCGCGGCCGCTTTCACGCAACACCCTGCATCAAACCCTGACCCGCATGCTGTGCATCGACGAACAACCGAGCGGCAACCGCCTGCAAAGCCTGCAACCGATCGCCCATCGCGCGCGGATTCTGCTGGTAGAAGACAACCCGGTGAACCAGCTGGTCGCCAAGGGCATGCTTGGCAAGCTGGGCTGCGAAGTGGTGGTCAGTGGACATGGTGGCGAAGCGCTGCAACAGCTGGAGCGCGGCCATTTCGATCTGGTGCTGATGGATTGCAACATGCCGGTGATGGACGGCTACGAAGCCACACGGCGCATCCGCCAGAGCGGAAAATGGCCGGATTTGCCGATCATTGCGCTGACAGCCAACGCCATGCCGGAAGAACGCGAACATTGCAAAAGCGCCGGCATGAGCGATTACCTGGCCAAGCCGTTTCACCGCGAAGAACTGGTCAACCTGCTGGACCAGTGGATACCGGTGGTGCAGGAGCACTGAGTCCGCGACGCCACCCCATGGCTCATGCACAGACCTGTGGGAGGGAGCTCCCTCCCACATTGATCATTCGTATGCCCTGCCAGCTGTGGTGTTGCGCAACATCCACATCAGGCACTTATTTCAGCAACGCCTCGATATCCGCCTTCAACTCTTCAGGCTTGGTCAGCGGCGCGTAACGCTTGACCAGCTTGCCGTCGCGGCCGACGAGGAATTTGGTGAAATTCCATTTGATCCGTTCGGAACCAAGCAGGCCCGGCGCCTGTTTCTTCAATTGCACGAACAGCGGATGGGCATGGCTGCCGTTGACGTCGATCTTCTTGAACAGCGGGAAGCTGACGCCGTAGTTCAACTCGCAGAACTCGGAAATCGCGCCTTCGTTGCCCGGCTCTTGCTTGCCGAACTGGTTGCAGGGAAAGCCCAGCACCACCAGGCCGCGATCCTTGTAGCTCTGCCACAGCTCTTCGAGGCCTTTGTACTGCGGGGTAAAACCGCATTTGCTCGCGGTATTCACCACCAGCACCGCCTTGCCGGCATAGTCGGCGAGGGTTTTCTGCTCGCCCTTGATCGTGGTGCACGGAATGCTCAGCAAGTCGCTCATGACACTGTCCTGGATAAAAAAGCCCACCACCAAATTAGCGCGCCATTGATTGGCGCGCCATTTGATTCTCGACGGTGATACCCGGCCATAGGGCTTGCAGCGCCCGATCAGGCTTCGCGGGGCACCAGATCCAGGCACACCGAGTTGATGCAATACCGCAGACCGGTCGGCGGCGGGCCGTCGGGGAACACGTGGCCCAAGTGAGCATCGCACTGGGCGCAGACCACTTCGGTGCGAATCATGCCGTGACTGGTGTCACGCACTTCCACGACGGCACTGCCTTCGATCGGCGCATAGAAGCTCGGCCAGCCGCAGCCCGAATCGAACTTGGTGGTCGAGTCGAACAGCGCTTCGTCACAGCACACGCAGTGATAGACGCCCGGGGTCTTGGTCATGTTGTACTTGCCGGTAAACGGCCGTTCGGTGGCCTTCAGGCGGCACACCTGATACTGCTCCGGATCGAGCATCTGCTTCCATTCTTCGAGGGTTTTTTCCAGCTTGCTCACGGGGATACCTCCACATCTCAAAAAGCCCGAAACTGTGTCTTTTCCACGGATCGGGTGGCACGTATGATGCGCCTTCGTCGGACGCCAGTCTGTCACCGGCGTTTCTCGCATACAAACCCATTTTGATGGCGTCGTGCTCCGCAGTCGGCATTTTTTCCATTCACTGCGAACCGTTTATTCTCGGGATCAATCACCATGCAGTTCAGCAAATCGAACAAGCTCGCCAACGTCTGCTACGACATTCGCGGGCCAGTGCTCAAGCACGCCAAACGCCTGGAAGAGGAAGGCCATCGCATCCTCAAGCTGAACATCGGCAACCCGGCACCGTTTGGCTTCGAGGCGCCGGATGAAATTCTTCAGGACGTGATCCGCAATCTGCCGACCGCACAGGGCTACAGCGACTCCAAAGGTCTGTTCAGTGCGCGCAAGGCGGTCATGCAGTACTACCAGCAGAAGCAGGTCGAAGGTGTCGGCATCGAAGACATCTACCTGGGCAACGGCGTGTCCGAACTGATCGTGATGTCGATGCAGGCGCTGCTCAACAACGGTGACGAAGTACTGGTGCCGGCTCCTGACTACCCGCTGTGGACCGCCGCCGTGGCGCTGTCCGGCGGCAACCCGGTGCATTACCTGTGCGACGAGCAGGCCAACTGGTGGCCTGATCTGGACGACATCAAGGCCAAGATCACGCCGAACACCAAGGCGATGGTGATCATCAACCCGAACAACCCGACCGGCGCCGTCTACTCCAAGGAAGTGCTGCTGGGCATGCTGGAAATCGCCCGCCAACACAACCTGGTGGTGTTCTCCGACGAGATCTACGACAAGATTCTGTACGACGATGCCGTACACATCTGCACCGCGTCGCTGGCGCCGGACCTGCTGTGCCTGACCTTCAACGGTCTGTCCAAGTCCTACCGCGTGGCCGGCTTCCGTTCCGGCTGGATCGCCATTTCCGGACCGAAACACCACGCACAGAGCTACATCGAAGGCATCGACATCCTGGCCAACATGCGCCTGTGCGCCAACGTACCGAGCCAGCACGCGATCCAGACCGCACTGGGTGGCTATCAGAGCATCAATGACCTGATCCTGCCGCCAGGTCGCTTGCTGGAACAGCGCAACCGTACCTGGGAGTTGCTCAACGACATTCCCGGCGTCAGCTGCGTGAAACCGATGGGTGCGCTGTATGCGTTCCCACGCATCGACCCGAAAGTCTGCCCGATCCACAACGACGAGAAGTTCGCGCTGGACCTGCTACTGTCGGAAAAACTGCTGATCGTTCAGGGCACCGCTTTCAACTGGCCGTGGCCGGACCACTTCCGCGTGGTCACGCTGCCGCGCGTCGACGATCTGGAAGCCGCCATCGGCCGCATCGGCAACTTCCTGAAGACGTATAAGCAGTAATGCTGCTTCTGTAAGAGTGAGCTTGCTCGCGATAACGTTTTTTCTGACACCACGGCAGTGACGGATCAAACGCCATCGCGAGCAAGCTCACTCCTACAGTGAAATGTGCCCAATCGCTCTACCCCCACCCTTTCACCAATGGTCCATAATGGCCTTGGTGACGCAAAACGACACAGTTTGAAATAGTCGCCCGGTTGAATCGCCACCGGCATCACCTTATATACCCCGCAACGCGTTACATATTCTTCACGAGGAGAAATTCCAGACCATGATGCGCATCTTGCTGTTTTTGGCCACTAACCTTGCGGTCGTGCTGATTGCCAGCATCACCCTGAGCCTGTTTGGCTTCAACGGGTTCATGGCGGCCAACGGGGTTGATCTCAACCTCAATCAGCTGCTGATCTTCTGCGCCGTATTTGGTTTCGCCGGTTCGCTGTTCTCGCTGTTCATCTCCAAGTGGATGGCGAAGATGAGCACTGGCACCGAGATCATCACCCAACCAC
Source organism: Pseudomonas sp. NPDC090208 (assembly GCF_044746785.1). Classification (NCBI taxonomy): domain Bacteria; kingdom Pseudomonadati; phylum Pseudomonadota; class Gammaproteobacteria; order Pseudomonadales; family Pseudomonadaceae; genus Pseudomonas; species Pseudomonas sp. NPDC090208. The sequence goes on along the minus strand of NZ_JBIVCU010000010.1, from coordinate 173,026 downwards.
GCACCCGCCACGAACAATGGCTGCTGCAGACCGTTGAACAGCTGTCCCGCGATGCTGGCATCAAGATGCCGGAAGTGGGTATTTTCCCGGCGTACGAAGCCAACGCCTTCGCCACCGGCTGGAACAAGAACGATGCTCTGGTTGCGGTCAGCCAGGGTCTGCTGGAGCGTTTTTCGCCGGATGAGGTGAAAGCGGTACTGGCCCACGAAATCGGCCACGTGGCCAACGGCGACATGGTGACCCTGGCGCTGGTGCAGGGCGTGGTCAACACCTTCGTCATGTTCTTCGCGCGGATCATCGGCAACTTCGTCGACAAGGTGATCTTCAAGAACGAAGAAGGCCAGGGCATTGCCTACTTCATCGCGACCATCTTCGCCGAGATCGTGCTGGGCTTCTTGGCCAGCGCCATCGTCATGTGGTTCTCGCGCAAGCGCGAATACCGCGCCGACGACGCCGGTGCCCGCCTGGCCGGTACCGGTGCAATGATCAGCGCGCTGCAACGTCTGCGTTCGGAACAGGGCGTGCCAGTGCAGATGCCTGACAGCCTGACCGCGTTCGGCATCAACGGCGGCCTCAAGCACGGCCTGGCTGGCCTGTTCATGAGCCACCCGGCGCTGGAAGACCGTATCGACGCCCTGCGTCGTCGCGGTTGATTCAAGAGCAATGCAAAAGGGCGACGCAAGTCGCCCTTTTCTTTTGCCCTATCGGCGAAACATCCGGTAGGCATGCTCGCTCAGACGCGAAGCGCCGGCCTCGACGAACTTGCGACTCTGCGCCAGCACATCCTGCTCGGCGATCATGTTCAGCCGCCACTCCGGCGACAGCAATTGCATCACTTCCTCTTCCGGCACGGCAAACGGCGGTCCGTCGATTTCGCTCTGCTCGTAATCCAGCGTGATCAACAACCCCCGGCAATCCGCCGGCAGGATGCTGTTGAGCTGTTTGACGTAACGCCAACGCATCTCGGCCGGTAACGCAATCAAGGCGGCGCGGTCGTACAACGCCGAGCAATTGCCGATATCCCGGGCCTTTAGCGCAAAAAAGTCGCCACACCAGATCTCGCACGCGGCATGGCGATAGACCTTGAAGGCACCGCGCTGCTCGACCTCCGGCTTGACGCGGCGCTCCTTGAAGTAATCCTCCACGGCCTTTTCCGAAAGCTCGATGCCGACCACGGCAAAGCCCCGCTCTTCAAGCCAGGTCATGTCGATGCTTTTGCCACATAAAGGCACCAGCACGCGCTCGCCGGCCTTGAGGTTCAACTCGGGCCAGAACTGTTTGAGATAAGGATTGACGTCCGACTGATGAAAGCCGATCTGATTGACGGCCCAGCGTTCATGCCAAAACTGCGGCTCCATAAACACTCCTGTTTTTTCGATCAAACGGCACTAAAACTTATATTAGATTTAGATCAATGATCTGCCTGATCATGCATTCATCTTATACGCTCAGGACGCCCGACATGTTCCCCAGCCTGTTCATTTCTCACGGCTCGCCGATGCTTGCCCTCGAACCCGGTGAAAGCGGTCCGGCGCTGGCGCGTCTGGCCGCGCAGTTGCCACGCCCCAAGGCGGTGGTGATTGTATCGGCACACTGGGAAAGTCAGGAGCTGTTGGTCAACGGCAATCCCCAGCCGGAAACCTGGCACGACTTCGGTGGCTTCCCCGCTGCCCTGTTCGCCGTGCAATACCCGGCGCCCGGCATGCCGGAGATGACCCGTCGGGTCATGGAACTGTTGGCCGCTGCCGACCTGCCAGCACGCATCGACAGCCGTCGCCCGTTCGACCATGGCGTCTGGGTGCCGCTGTCGCTGATGTATCCGCAGGCCGACATTCCGATCGTTCAGGTGTCGTTGCCGTCGCGCATGGGCCCTGCCCTGCAGACCCGCGTCGGTCAGGCCCTGCAAAGCCTGCGCGAGGAAGATGTACTGCTGATCGGTTCCGGCAGCATCACCCATAACCTGCGCGAACTGGACTGGCATGCCGGCCCGGAAAGCATCGAGCCTTGGGCTCAGGCCTTCCGTGACTGGATGGTGGAGAAGCTGCAGGCCAACGACGACGAAGCGCTGCATGACTACCGTCGCCAGGCACCCAACGCCGTGCGCAATCATCCGAGCGACGAACACCTGCTGCCGCTGTATTTCGCCCGTGGCGCCGGCGGCGAGTTCAGCGTGGCTCACACTGGATTCACCCTGGGCGCGCTGGGGATGGACATCTATCGCTTCGGCTAGAAAACCCGATCACTGTCGGAGCCGGCTTGCTGGCGAACGCATTAGAACCGTTGCAGCCATATTGAATGATGCACCGCATTCGCCAGCAAGCCGGCTCCCACGAATACCCCTCCACCGCCATCATTTTTCTGATGGCAAAAAAAATCCCCGCACAAGGCGGGGATTTTTTTGTTCAGACGATCAGCTCAACGCCAATCAGTCTTCGCGATAACGACGCAGCTTCAGCTGTTTGCCGGCAACGCGGGTGTCTTTCAGCTTGGCCAGCAGACGCTCAAGGCCTTCTTCCGGCAGCTCGACGAGGCTGAAGCTGTCACGCACCTGGATGCGACCGATGGCCTCACGAGCCAGACCGCCTTCGTTGAGGATGGCGCCCAGCAGGTTCTTCGCGGCGATACCGTCACGCGCACCCAGCGCGGTACGGCAACGGGCACGACCTTCTGCCAGCGGCATCGGTGCACGACGTTCACGCTCTGGACGGTCACCGCTGGAGCTGCGCTCACGTGGTGCACTGTTCGGTACCAGTGGGCGCTCTTTCTCGATGGCTGCCAGGTTCAGCGCCTGACCGTTGGTCGCCTTGCGCAGCAGCGCAGCGGCCAGGGCACGCGGGCTGCAGCCGATGTCGGCGGTCAGACGGTCGAGCAGGTCGCCATGGCTGGCTTCGGCATCGGCCACCAGCGGCGCGAGGCTGTTGGTCAGCTTCTTGATGCGGGCATCAAGAACGGCTTGCGAGTCAGGCAGGCGCACTTCGGCGACTTTCTGACCGGTCACACGCTCGATCACCTGCAGCATGCGGCGCTCACGTGGAGTCACCAGCAGCAGCGCACGACCTTCGCGACCGGCACGGCCAGTACGGCCGATACGGTGAACGTAGGATTCCGGGTCGTACGGCATGTCGACGTTGAACACGTGAGTGATGCGCGGTACGTCCAGACCACGGGCAGCGACGTCGGTCGCGACGACGATGTCCAGACGGCCATCCTTGAGCGAGTCGATGACGCGCTCACGCTGGTTCTGGGCGATGTCGCCGTTCAGCGCGGCAGCCTTGTAGCCTTTGGCTTCCAGTGCGCCAGCCAGGTCCAGGGTGGCCTGCTTGGTGCGTACGAACATGATCAGCGCGTCGAAATCTTCGACTTCCAGCAGGCTCAGTACGGCAGAGGTCTTCTGGTCGGCGTGAACCAGCAGGTGAGCCTGCTCGATCGCGGTGACGGTCTGGGTCTTGCTCTGGATCTTGACGTGTTTCGGGTCTTTCAGGTGACGCTCGGCGATCGCACGGATCGACTGCGGCAGGGTCGCCGAGAACAGTACGGTCTGACGGCTTTCCGGCATGGCGTTGAAGATGACTTCCAGGTCATCCATGAAGCCCAGCTTGAGCATTTCATCAGCTTCGTCGAGAACCAGGTGGTTCACGGTCGCCAGGACTTTTTCGTCACGACGCAGGTGATCGCACAGACGGCCCGGGGTGGCGACGACGATCTGCGCACCGTTACGGATAGCCTTGAGCTGCGGGCCCATCGGCGCACCGCCGTAGACCGCGACCACGTTCACGCCCGGCATCTGCTTGGCGTAGGTTTCAAAAGCGGTGGCCACTTGCAGGGCCAGTTCGCGGGTCGGCGCGAGAATCAGCGCCTGTGGCTCGCGTTTTGCCGGATCGATGCGGTTCAGGATAGGCAGTGCGAAGGCGGCGGTTTTACCGGTACCTGTCTGCGCCTGACCGATCATGTCGTGACCGGCAAGAATAATCGGGATCGATTGTTGCTGAATGGCCGAAGGCTCTTCGTAGCCGGTAGCGATAACGGCTGCAACAATAGCGGGATGAAGGTCAAGAGCGGCGAAGCCGCCGATTTCCTGGGTCATGGGTCTGCCTCTGAGTGCATCCGCAAAGACCCATGCTGCAAAGCTGCGCGTGCCGTGTAAGACCCGAAGGTCACCCTGGCTGCTTTGTCGGCGGGGATTTGCGAAAACGTATTGATGAATGGATCGTCAGGGGTGGGTCGCGAACGAACCGGTTCGGGAATTGTGTTTCACGAACCATGCCATGACGAGGGCCCAGTGAAAGGCCGGCGCGCACTATACCGGAATTGCTGAATAAAGTGAGGATTTTTTTCCACGGAACATGACGTTGCGGCCAACGGTCACAGGCTTTGCGCAAACCTGTGTCAGTGTCTACTTTTTTAAAGCCCGGTCTTGCTGGCGGTAGGGGCTAAAACGTTTCATCTGCTCTCTGCATTCTCGGGGCAGCCCTCCTCCACACGTCTGCGCACGCAGGAGATCAGACATGACCTCTTCGACAAAAGGCCACGTCACCCGGGAACAGCGTGGCGCCATCATGCTCATCGGTCTGGACCGTGTCGCCAAGCGCAATGCCTTCGACATGGAAATGCTCAATCAGCTCAGCCTCGCCTACGGCGAATTCGAACGCAACGATCAGGCGCGGGTCGCGGTGGTGTTTGCCCATGGCGAGCACTTTACCGGCGGTCTGGATCTGGCCGAAACCGGCCCGACCCTGGTCAATGGCTGGCAATTGCCCGAAGGCGGCTACGACCCGTGGGGCGTTTTCGCCGGGCCGCGAGTGAGCAAACCGGTGATCATCGCGGCGCAGGGCTACTGCCTGACCCTGGGCATCGAACTGATGTTGGCGGCCGACATCAACCTGTGCGCCAGTAACGCGCGTTTCTCGCAGATCGAAGTGCAGCGCGGCCTGTTCGCCTTTGGCGGCGCGACCCTGCGCATGCACCGGGTGGCCGGTTGGGGCAATGCCATGCGCTGGCTGCTGACCGGCGACGAGTTCGATGCCCATGAAGCACTGCGCATGGGCCTGGTGCAGGAAGTCATGGCCCATGAGGACCTGCTGCCCTGTGCCCTGCACATGGCCGAACGGATTGCCGAACGGGCGCCGCTGGGTGTGCGCGCGACCTTGGCGTCGGCACGACAGGCGGTACATGAGGGCGAGGATGCTGCCGCCCGTCAGTTACCGGCGCAGATCCGTCAGGTCATGGCCAGCGAAGATGCCAAGGAAGGGTTGCGTGCCCTGCTGGAACGGCGGCCGGGGCATTTCACCGGCCACTGACAACAGCGTTCAGGTGGCCGGGCGCACAGTCTTGATCAGCGGCAGCAGCGAATAGCCCAGCTGCGGCGCCAGCCCTTCGGCGCGGGCGATCAGACCGTCCATGTCCAGGGTCTGGTCCAGATCGGCCGGGACGATGAGGATCACGTTGCCCTCCTTCACCGGCAGTTCCCAGTAGTGACGGTGATAGAGACCGCGCAGCAACGCCGCACCCAGCGGTTTGCCATCGTCTGACGCCCACTGATTGATGATCAGCCAGCCACCGGGGTTCAGGCGTTTCTGGCAGTTTTCCAGAAAGCCCCAGGCCAGATGGCCCGCCGCAGGGCCGGTGTCGGTGTAGAGGTCGACGAAAATCAGGTCGGCAGGCTCGGCGGTCGGCAGCAGCTCCAGCGCATCGCCGACCCGGATGTACAGGCGCGGATCATCGGCCAGACCCATGTATTCCATGGCCAGACGTGGCACATCGGGGCGCAGCTCGATGGCTTCGACGTCGTCCAGCGGCAGAAACTTAAGGCAGGCCTGAGTCAGCGTGCCGGCGCCGAGGCCCATGAACAGCGCGCTTTCCGGCGCTTCATGGCACAACGCACCGATCAGCATGGCGCGGGTGTAGTCGTACTCCAGCCAGCTGGGATCGGCGGTGAAGGTGCAGCTTTGCTCGATGGCGTCGCCGAACTCCAGAAAGCGATAGTCCTGCACCTCCAGCACGCGGATCATGCCGAAGTCGTCATGGACTTCGGCCAGCACGCGCTCTACACGCTCTTCAGTCATTACTGCTCTCTTGCCAAGGTTCAGTGGAGATGGACCACCTGTGGGAGCGAATTCATTCGCGATAAAGGCAGCCAGCTCACGACTCATGCATGGACAGGACTGCCGAATCGCGAATGAATTCGCTCCCACAAGGGTCAGGCACCACCACAGCGGTCAGACAGTGCCTCTCGGGAAAGCGCGGATTGTCGGCGAAGCGGGCCCGGCAGGTCACGCAAATTCTCGGGATGAACTGCTACCATGGCCGTCCGATCGTACTGACTTCGAGTTCATCATGAGCCAACCCTGGAGCCCTGACAGCTGGCGGACACTGCCTATCCAGCAGCAACCGCAATACCCCGATGCCGAACATCTGTTGCGTGTCGAACAGACGCTGGCCAGCTATCCGCCGCTGGTGTTCGCCGGCGAGGCCCGGGAGTTGCGCCGCCAGTTTGCCGAGGTCACTCAGGGTCGCGCGTTTCTGCTGCAGGGTGGCGACTGCGCCGAGAGTTTCTTTGAGTTCTCCGCCGCGAAGATCCGCGACACCTTCAAGGTGCTGTTGCAGATGGCAATTGTCATGACCTTTGCCGCCGGCTGCCCGGTGGTCAAGGTCGGCCGCATGGCCGGGCAGTTTGCCAAGCCGCGCTCGGCCAACGACGAAACCATCGACGGCGTGACGCTGCCGGCCTATCGCGGCGACATCGTCAACGCCATCGGCTTCGACGAGAAGAGCCGTGTCCCGGACCCGGAGCGCCTGCTGCAGGCGTATCACCAGTCCACCGCCACGCTGAACCTGCTGCGCGCCTTCGCCCAGGGCGGCTTTGCCGACCTGCATCAGGTCCATCAGTGGAACCTGGATTTCATCGCCAACTCGGCGTTGGCCGACAAGTACAGCCAACTGGCCGACCGCATCGACGAAACCCTGGCGTTCATGCGCGCCTGTGGCATGGACACCTCGCCACAACTGCGCGAAACCAGTTTCTTCACCGCCCACGAAGCGTTGCTGCTCAATTACGAAGAAGCGTTCGTGCGCCGCGACAGCCTGACCAACGACTTCTACGACTGCTCGGCGCACATGCTGTGGATCGGCGACCGCACCCGCCAGCTGGACGGCGCCCATGTCGAGTTTCTGCGCGGGGTGAAAAACCCGATCGGGGTGAAAGTCGGCCCGAGCATGAACACCGATGATCTGATTTGCCTGATCGACATCCTCAACCCGGACAACGATCCGGGCCGCCTGAACCTGATTGCGCGCATGGGCGCCAACAAGGTCGGCGATCATCTGCCGGGGCTGATTCGCGCAGTAGAACGCGAAGGCAAGAAGGTGCTGTGGAGTTCCGACCCGATGCACGGCAATACGATCAAGGCCAGCAGCGGCTACAAGACCCGCGACTTCGCGCAGATCCTCGGCGAGGTGAAGCAGTTCTTCCAGGTGCATCAGGCAGAAGGCACGTACGCGGGTGGTATCCACATCGAAATGACCGGACAGAACGTCACCGAATGCATCGGCGGCGCCCGTCCGATCACCGAAGATGGCCTGTCGGACCGTTACCACACCCATTGCGACCCGCGGATGAACGCTGATCAGTCGCTGGAACTGGCGTTTTTGATTGCCGAGACGTTGAAGCAGGTGCGTCGGTAAGCCCCTGCGCCCTTCATCTGTAGGAGTGAGCTTGCTCGCGATTGCGCCAGATCAGGCAGCGCGGTTTTGACTGAGCCACTGCAATCGCGAGCAAGCTCACTCCTACAAAGCCTGTCCCAGATCAACTGACACAAACGCCACCCGCAACCGCGCTGCACTGGCGCGCTGGCAATTGATCAGCACCTCCGGCAGGTCCAGCCAGTTGGCCAGTTGTCGCAAGTGGAGCGCCAGCGCCTGCATACCTTCCTCGTCCAGCCCCGGTTGTTCTTCATGCACGGCATGCACCGCCAGGCGTCCGGCCGCTCGCTCGGCGCGCAGGTCGACGCGGGCGGCGATGCGTTCGTGGTGCAGAAACGGCAACACGTAATAGCCGTACACCCGCTTGTGCGCCGGGGTGTAGATCTCCAGCCGGTAATGGAAATCGAACAGGCGCTCGGTGCGTGCCCGTTCCCAGATCAATGAATCGAACGGCGAAAGCAAGGCGCTGGTGGTGACGTTTCGCGGCACCTTGAGGTCCGGCAGTGCATAAGCCTGCTGCTTCCAGTCCTGCACCCGAACGACCTGCAGCGCGCCGTCTTCCACCAGCTCGGCAAGACCGGTTTTCGCTGGCGCCGGGTCCTGACGGAAATAGTCGCGGATGTCTTTTTCCGTGCCGATTCCGAGCGCCTTTACCGCCTGCAACAGCAGCGCACGCTGAGCGTCGGCCTCGCTGATGTCGGGATGATCGACAACGTCGGCTGGCAACACGCGCTCCGGCAGGTCGTACAGACGCTCGAAACCGCGCCGTCCGGCCACGGTGACTTCACCGGCGGCGAACAGCCATTCCAGCGCCATCTTTTCTGCGCTCCAGTCCCACCACGGCCCGGCCCGTTCTTCGCGGGTGCTGATGCTGCCGGCGCCCAGTGCGCCCTGCTCGCGCACGGACTGCAACACCCGGGCGAGGGTTTCCGGTTGCTCACGGCCGAAACGCGCCAGTTGCTGATAGATGCCCTCCCCTTGAGCCGCCCGACGCATGCGCCAACGCATCAATGGATAGAGTTCGACCGGCAACAACGAGGCTTCATGCCCCCAGTATTCGAAAAGCTTGCGTTGACGGCCCTGGCCCCAGGCGGCCTGGTCCAGCAGCTTTTGCGGGTAATTGCCAAGGCGGGAAAACAGCGGCAGGTAGTGAGAACGCACCAGAGCATTGACCGAATCGATCTGCACCACGCCCAGACGCTCGATCAGTTGCGTGACATGACCGGCCTTGATCGTCGCTGGCGGCTGGCGCCCGTTGAAACCCTGGGCGGCCAGCGCCACACGACGTGCTTGCTTGAGAGACAGCTGGAGAGGAGACGGCAGTTCTGCGGGCATTCAGGACCTCCTGATCAATGCGCAAAACTACCTGAACATGAGTACATATGCCTACCGCCTCTCACATCGATGGCATTCGCCAAAACCCGATGGGACTGCGACGGGGTTGGCGTTTTGCGGGATGCTCCGATCACGATGGCCCTGAGGGAGGGAGCTCTGCTCGCGATAGCGTCTGCACAATCAACACTGCGGTGACTGATCCGGCGCTATCGCGAGCAGAGCTCCCTCCCACAGGGCCGGTGTTGCCAGGCTGGCCCTGGCCGGCACTACCAAGCACTCCTCAGTGTTTCAGCGGATCATCCCAGAACGGCCGTTCGGACTCTTCCAGCACGTCCGCCCGCGACAGGCCGATGTCTTTCAGCGCGTCATCGCTCAGGCTGGCGAGCTGGATGCGCTCGTGGTGCAGTTTTCTCCAGCGGGCGACCTGCGCGGCGACGGCGTGCCAGGCGCGTTCCATGAGCGAATCATGGGACAGCGTTTTCAGGACCAGTACATAACCTTTTTGACCTTTCATCTTGTTGCCCTCCAAGTGGGGATGGGCAGATTTTCGCGCCGGGATTATGATCAAGCCAACGAATGTTTCTGATGTGCTGCATCTGGGAGATTGATGTATGGCTACCTACCCGAGTATCGACAGCGAACTGCTGCGCACCTTTGTCGCCATTGCCGATCAGGGCGGCTTCACCAAGGCCGGGGAAGTGGTCAACCGCACGCAGTCGGCGGTGAGCATGCAGATGAAACGGCTGGAAGACGACGTGGTGCAGCGCCCGCTGTTTCTCAAGGACGGTCGCAGCCTCAACCTCACCGCCGAGGGCCAGGTGCTGCTGGGCTACGCGCGACGCATCCTCAAATTGCACAGCGAAGTGTTCAATACCCTGCGTGAGCCGCACATGGTCGGCACGGTGAAGATCGGCACGCCCGACGATTACGTCATGCGCTTTCTGCCGGGGATTCTCTCGCGCTTCGCCCAGGCCTATCCGCTGGTGCAGGTGGAAGTGCATTGCGAATCGTCGGCGCAATTGCTGCAGCGTCAGGACCTGGACTTGAGCATCGTCACCCGCGAGCCGGGCAAGGAAATCGGCCAGATCCTGCGCCAGGAGCGCTTCGTCTGGGCCGAGGCCGTGGGCTTTTGCCCTCATGAACAGACGCCCTTGCCGCTGGCGATGTTCAACAATGACTGCTTCTGCCGGCTGTGGGCCTGCAACGCGCTGGACACCATCGGCCGTGAATACCGCGTGGCTTACACCAGTGCCAGCCTCGCGGCGATCATGGCGGTGGTCAGTGCCGGGCTGGCGGTGACGGCACAGTTGCAGAGCCTGATCACCTCGGACATGCGCATCCTCGGTGAGGCTGAAGGACTGCCGCAATTGCCGTCGGCGAGCATCGTGCTGCTGCGCAACCCGAACAACCCTTCGCCGATCACCGAATGCCTGGCCGATCACATCGCCGAGGGCTTCAAGCTTTAAGCCGTGGGCCTAGATGCGGAAGCACAGCATGATCGCGCAGACCACCAGAAACACACAGAACAGCGAACGCAACAGGCGCTCCGGCAGGCTGTGAGCCAGCGCCACCCCCCAACTGATGCTGGCCAGGCCGCCAATCGCCAGGGGAATGCCCATCAGCCAGTTGACGTGGCTGTGCAGCGCATACGTGAACAGGGTGATGGTGGTACTCGGCGCCGCCAGCGCCAGTGCCAGCCCTTGTGCGGCGACCTGCGAAGCACCGAACACGCCGGTGAGGATCGGCGTGGCGATCACCCCGCCGCCAACCCCGAACAGGCCGGCGGTCACACCGGAGCCCAGTCCCAGCACCCACAGCCACTTGCCATGGCGCAGTTCGGTACCGCCCTGGCCTTTGCGCCAGTACATCTGAATCAGGTTGAACAGGGTCAACACCAGCAGAAAGGCGACAAAGCCGATACGCATGCTTTGGGCATCGACCCGCACCGCCCACAGCGAGGTCAGCCACGACACGACAAAGCTCGGCACGATCAGCATCATCGCGTTGCGCACGGAAATCCGGTTGCGCTGGTTGTAGCGCCACAGTGCCAACAGCACGTTCGGCAACACCATCAGCAACGCCGTGCCCTGCGCCAGTTGCTGATCGAGACCGAACAACACGCCCAGCGCCGGAATCGCCACCAGCCCGCCACCAATTCCGAACAGCCCGCCGAGGGTGCCCATGGCAGCGCCCAACAGCAGGTACATCACTACATCGACAATCACACCCGATCCTCTGAATTGAACCTGCGCGCATGCTACGCAGTCAGCTTGCTCAACGAAATCCGCAAGCGCCGATCAGCATCAACGAAGCGTGATCTGCCGATTCACGATTCGTGATCGATAGAAAAGCACCTCACGACCGATTGCCGAAATTATCTGGTGCATTAAATATTCAGGCATTAAATTAGAGGCCACTTCCGATTGACCGAGGATCCCCCGATGAATGCCGACGATAGCTCGACCGCTGGCGCTGGCAGTTGCGCTGAGTTGCTTCTGGATAATCAGCTGTGTTTTGCCCTGTATTCCACGTCACTGATGATGACCAAGGTGTACAAGCCCTTGCTTCAGGAACTGAACCTGACCTATCCGCAGTACCTGGCGATGCTGGTGCTATGGGAAGCCGACGGCATCACCGTGGGAGAAATCAGCAGCCGTCTGTTGACTGATCCTGGCTCGCTGACCCCGCTACTCAAGCGCCTGGAAGCCGAAGGCCTGATCAGCCGGGTGCGCAGCAAGGATGACGAGCGTGTCGTGCTGCTGTACCTGACTGAGCAAGGCAAGGCGCTGCATCGGAAGGCCCAGAGCATTCCGCAATGCATTCTGGCGGCCAGCGGCATCAGCGTGGAGCAATTGCGTGCGCTGCAGAGCGATCTGATTGGCCTGCGCGGCAACCTGCACGACAGCCTCTGATCCGTTCCCTTCCCGCCAAAAGGCCAGCCATCGTGCTGGCCTTTTTTGTTTCTGCCGCCTGCCCGTGTAAATGCAAATCCGTGTAGGAGCTGGCTTGCCCTGCGACCGGCGACGGAGTCGTCGTAAATCCATACGCATTGGCCGTGTCAGGCATACCGCATGCAAAGGGTTTACGACGACTTCGTCGCCGGTCGCAGGGCAAGCCAGCTCCTACAAGGTGACGCTGTTCAAACCATAAAAACTCTCTTTTCAGAAAATTTCTGAAAAATTTATCTCTTTATAAATCAATATCTTGAATAGAAATCTAGCCCATTTCAGGCAAATCCTCAAAAATTTATATTGCGCACAAAACATTTGCGCAGTAGATTTATCTCAACTGCTTAGCGCACAAGACTTTAGCGCAGAGCCTAACCAGATAAACCCAACATCATCGAGTGAGGAAATACCATGCAAGCTCTCTATACCGCAGTCGCAACCGCAACCGGTGGCCGTGATGGCCGTGCTGTTTCCAGCGACAAGATTCTCGACGTGAAACTGGCGACCCCGAAAGAACTGGGCGGCGCTGGCGGTGAAGCCACCAACCCTGAGCAACTGTTCGCCGCCGGCTACTCGGCCTGCTTCATCGGCGCACTGAAATTCGTCGCCGGTCAGAGCAAGCGCAGTATCCCTGCCGACGCCTCGATCACTGCCCATGTCGGCATCGGTCAGATCCCTGGTGGCTTCGGTCTGGACATCGACCTGAACATCAACCTGCCAGGTCTGGATCAGGCCGACGCACAAGCACTGGTCGACGCTGCCCACCAGGTCTGCCCTTACTCCAACGCCACCCGTGGCAACGTTGACGTCCGCCTGCACGTGACTGTCTGACCCCACGCCCACCGAAGGAGAAGATCATGAACACATTTGGCAAGATTCTGGCGGGCTCGCTGCTCGCCCTGTCGATCGGCAACGCCTTCGCCGCCGATACCGGCGTGGAGCACAACACCCAGGCGTTTCTGGATGCGCTGAACAGCGGTGGCGGCAAGCCGATCGAACAGCTCTCGCCGAAAGATGCCCGTGCGGTGCTGACCGGCGCCCAGGCCAGCGTCAAGCTGACCCTGCCCAAAGCCGATGTCAGCCAGAAGACCATCAAGGTCGACGGCCAGGACATCAGCCTGACCATCGTGCGTCCGGCCGGCGTCAAGGGCACCTTGCCTGTGTTCATGTACTTCCACGGTGGCGGCTGGGTGCTGGGCGATTTCCCGACCCACGAGCGTCTGGTCCGCGATCTGGTGGCCGGTTCGGGTGCGGTGGCGGTGTTCGTCAACTACACGCCTTCCCCTGAAGCGCACTACCCGACCGCGATCAACCAGGCGTATGCGGCGACCAAATGGGTGGCCGAGCATGGCAAGGAAATCAACGTCGACGGCAAGCGTCTGGCGGTGGCGGGCAACAGCGTCGGTGGCAACATGGCGGCAGTCGTCGCACTGATGGCCAAAGACAAGGGCACCCCGGCATTGAAATACCAGGTGCTGCTGTGGCCGGTGACTGACGCCAACTTCGACACCGGTTCCTATGACCAGTTTGCCGAGGGTCACTTCCTCACCCGCAACATGATGAAGTGGTTCTGGGACAACTACACCACCGATCCGAAGCAACGCGCCGAGATCTACGCCTCGCCGCTGCGCGCCACCACGGATCAGTTGAAAGGTCTGCCGCCTGCATTGGTACAGACCGCCGGTGCCGACGTGCTGCGTGACGAAGGCGAAGCCTACGCCCGCAAACTGGACCAGGCTGGCGTTTCGGTGACAGCCGTGCGCTACAACGGTCTGATCCACGACTACGGTCTGCTCAACGTGGTCAGCCAGGTCCCGGCGGTGCGTTCGGCGATGCTGCAGGCTTCGCAGGAACTGAAAGAGCATCTGAAGTAATCGAGGCATCGGCCGGAAAGATCTTGATCGATCAATCCGGCCCCATCGCGAGCAAGCTCACTCCTACAGGGTACGTATTCCCCTGCAGGAGTGAGCTTGCTCGCGATGGCGTTCTCAGGATCGCCGTCGCCTGCAAGCCGGACCGCTACAAAGGTCCACCGCCAGACGGATACAGCGCCCACAAAAAAGCCCGACTCAATGGTCGGGCTTTTTTGCATGCGGGTTCAGCGCATTACTTCTTGGTGCGGCCCTTGAAGGAGCTGTCACGGGTATCGATATCGATCCACTCGTCGATTTCGATGAAGTCGGCAACCTGGATTTCAGTGCCGTTAGCCAGCTTGGCAGGCTTCATGACCTTGCCCGAAGTGTCGCCACGAGCCGAGTTCTCGGTGTAGGTCACTTGACGGCTGATGGTGGTCGGCAGCTCTACGGAAACCAGACGGCCTTCGAAGAACACGGCTTCGCAGACGTCCTGCATGCCTTCTTCGATGAACGGCAGAACAGCTTCGATGTCTTCGGCGTTCAGCTCGTACATGGTGTAGTCGGTGGTGTCCATGAACGTGTAGCTGTCACCGCTGATGAACGACAGGGTGGCTTCTTTGCGATCCAGGATCACGTCGTCCAGCTTGTCGTCGGCAAAGTAGACGGTTTCAGTCTTGTAGCCGGTCAGCAGGTTTTTCAGCTTGGTCTTCATGATCGCGCTGTTACGACCGGACTTGGTGAATTCAGCTTTCTGAACCAGCCAAGGGTCGTTGTCGATGCGCAGCACGGTACCGGGTTTGAGTTCTTTACCAGTTTTCATTACGAGTATCCGAATTTGGATGAATATGCTTTCTAAGCCCTGTACGAAAAGCCACTTTTCGTACAGGGCTTAATACAAGGCCGCGTATCATAGCCAATTTCGATAAAAGAGCACCAGCGCAGTCGTCAGATCGTCCTGCAAGGCCCGTTCCAGACACCAGCGTTCAGCGTGCGCCGCAAGCTCCGCGCGGTGCTTCTGCAACGCCGGCCAGCTTTGGCTCATGCCCTCCCCGGCGTTCCAGTTGCGCCAGACGCCGGTCAGCGCCTGTCCGGCTTCGGCGGACAAACCGGCCAGATACAGCTCCAGAAACGCATCCAGCTTGGCCCAGTGGGCGTCGTCGTCCTGTTCGTAGATGTGCCAGATCATCGGCCGCCCGGCCCATTGCGCGCGCACGAACGAGTCTTCGCCACGCACCACGTTGAAGGCGCAACACCACAGCAGCAGGTCGTAATCTTCCTGGCGCACGAACGGCAGGACCTGAATCGTCAGGTTTTCCCGCACATGCACTGCACCGGCGCGCAGGCCTTCGACACCCAGCCAGCGTTGCACGTCGCCGATGATGCGACCTTCCGGCACCAGCAGGTGGGTAGGCTGTGCATCCTGCGCCAGGCAGTCGAGCCAGGAATCCAGCCCGGCGTGTTCGTAGGCGAACAGCGAAATCAGCTGCGCATCGGCCGCCGGGTGGACACCCAGACGCGCCAGGAAAGCCTGTTGCGCAGCCGGATCCTGCTCGAAGACATGGCGCCGTTCGATCAGCCCCGCTTCACGCAGCAAACCGCCCGTGGTCGGACGGAAACCCGGAAAGAAGAAGAACTTCTGGATGCCGCTGGATTGCAGCGACGGCAGACCATGGCAGCCGGTGACCCACTCTTCGGCGCTCAGATAATCGAGGTTCAGCCACAGCGGCTTGGGGTTGCGCGCCTTCATGGCGTCGATCTGGGTCGGCGGCAAGTGGCAACCGAAGGCTTCGATGACGACATCGGCCGGTTCGACCGGCTGCCAGTCCTTGCTCCACAGGCGCACGTCGACCCCTTCATGCCATTGCTGCGGGGCATTGGCATCGGCGCCCGGACACAGGCGAACAAAGGCGCTGAGGTCATCGACCCACAGGCGCACGGCCATGCCGTGCTCGGCCACCAGTTGTCGGGCCAGGCGCAAGGTCACGCCGATGTCGCCGAAGTTATCCACAACCGTACAGAAAATATCCCAAGAGGCTTTCATCCCGGCTCCTTGAGGATGTTCAAAAAAAGCGGATTGTCGTTCATATGCACCCACAATCGCCAGCCTCGCTCGTGCGACAATCCACACCAACGTCTATCGCAAGTCTGGAGTCTGCCATGTACGTCAATCACCGCGAATTGTCCGTCACGCTCCATCCGCTGAAACTGGTGCTGTCCATTGCCGTGGGCATCTGGCTGGGGTTTCTGACCATTTTGCTGACTGGCTGGCTGGTCTACACATTGTTGCCTGCCGAGCGGGCCCAGGCCCTGAGCAATGCGGCCACGCAACTGACAACGCCGCCGGCGGCCAAAGCCAGGCCGGAAAGCGACAACCCGATGTTCGACCAGTACCGGCAGATCCTGCGCGACAGCGAAGCGCGTCAGGCCCAGGAAGCCGAACAGGCCGAACGGGCGCGCAGCTTCAACGGCCCGAAATGCCAGTTCTGGATGCAGCAGAACCAGACCGCGCCCAGTGAAAAAAGCCGCGCCGCCATTTATCAGTACTGCGGCTGAGCCCGCACCACGAGACACGCAATGCCCATGAACAAACAGTTGGTCCTGCAGGGGATCATCGACAAATTGCAGATCGATCTGGACGTCGCCATCCGCGCCGCCCAGACCGCTTATGAAACCGCGACCCACGAAGAGAACATCGCGGAAAACAAGTACGACACCCTCGGTCTTGAGGCATCGTATCTGGCTGCCGGACAGGCGCGCCGGGTCGAGGAGATCCGTCAGGCGCTGGTGCATTACCAGAACCTGACGCTCAAACCGTTCGACGAACAGCGCGGGATTCAGTCCGGCGACCTGATCGCCCTGACCTCCGAAAACGGTGCCGAGCAGCAACTGTTTCTCGGGCCGGATGCGGCAGGGTTGAAAATCACCCTGGACGGTGTGCTGATCACAGTGATCACCGCACGGGCGCCGCTGGGCCAGAACCTGCTGGGCAAGTTCGATGGCGATGAAGTGGACATCAGCGTCAACGGCAGCCGGCAGTTTTTCGAAATCACGCGCGTACTGTGACCCGTTGATCATTTGCAGGGTTGAAGGGCTCGACGCAATGTGGGTAAGGTGCGCCGTCGCATGACAAACGGTAAAACCCGGAAACATGGAGCCGGGCACAAGGATTTAATCAAGGAGATATTTCATGACGAACGTCATCACCTTCCCTGACGCCCATGAACGTGATCGCCTCAAGTCCAGTGACCACGGGTTGCGCTACCTGAACAAGAAAGAGCGACAACTGATCGACCGCCTGCGCATGACCAGCCATGCCGGCCGCCAGTACGTGTATGACTACGCCAACATCATGCACCGTTCCAAACCGTTGTATCCCGACCCGGTGGACTGACGACATACCCTTGTCGAATGCACACCCACCCCGTGCGGGCCTATAGTGGGCAGATGTTTCTGTCACTCAGGCCCCGCCCATGTCCTCCGTTACTCCTGAATCCGCTGCACCTGACACTCAAGCCACGGCCAAGGCCGATCACCTGCGCTTCCACAGGGACCACTCCCATCTGGGCCCCACCTTTGGTACCGACGCGTTTGCCCTGAAGGCCGAAGCCTTTGCACGTTTTTTCGGCACACCCACCTTTCTCGGCGCGCAGACGCTGGTGGTGTTGCTGTGGGTGGGCGCCAACCTCACCGGGCTGGTCAGTTTCGACGTCTATCCGTTCATCCTGCTCAACCTGGCGTTCAGCCTTCAGTCAGCGTACGCAGCGCCGCTGATTCTGCTGGCCCAGACCCGCCAGGCCGCCCGTGACAAGGCCAGCGCCGACGCCGACGCCCGACACCGCGAAGACCTCGCGGTCGCCAACGAAGAACGCATGGCCCGCGCCGCACAGAACACTGCGCAGATGCTGGAATTGCTGGAGCAGAACACCCGCCTGACGGAGATGACCAAGCAACTGACCGAGCGGGTCGAGGCGCTGACGGCGGACATGCACAAGCATTTCGTGAGGAAGGATGGGCATGCGTAAGCACGGACCTTGTGGGAGCCGGCTTGCTGGCGAATGCGTCAGGTCATTCGGCATCGTGATGTCTGAACCGACGCTTTCGCGGGCAAGCGCGCTCCTACGGGGCGGGGTGCATTGCTTTCAACTCTGCATGTCCTTGAACCCGGAAGCCGCTTCCTGCACTTCCGGGGAGAAATCCTCGAACGCCTGCACCCGGCGCACTTCGATGATTTCGTTGTCCCCCGCCGGGCAGCGGCTGGCCCAGGCGATGGCGTCTTCGCGGGACGCCACGTCGATCATCCAGTAACCGCCGAGCACCTCGCTGACACCCGGAAACGGCGCTTCGATGACCTGCGCCTTGCCATCCTTGAAGGTCACCCGTGCGCCCATGCTCGGCGGGTGCAGGCCGTCGAGAGTCAGCAGCACACCGGCGTGCTGCAGTTCCTCGTTGTATTTCATCATCCGCTCCACCGCCGCCGCATCCGGTTGCGTGCCAGGGGCGGCCTGTTCGTATCCCTTGGGGATCATCAGCATCATGAATCGCATGGTCGACTTCCTTCTGTAGAGGGCTCCCCCGACACCATAGCCGAGGGTTTCGTCCTGTAGTCGAATCCCTGCGGCACAAATCGACAGCGCGACGCCAAATCTGCGACCGATTTGGCCATGATCTGGACATTTATGATATTGCGGCCATCATCAATGCGCGGGATTATGCCCGTAATTTTTCTGCATCCAGCAACCCTGCCCGATGCATGACCCGGAGCGCACGCCCATGCAAAGCCCGTCCCGCGAAGAAACCCTGGCCCTCTGGCAACAACAGGAAACCGACATCCGCGCCCGCCTGGGCAAGGCCGGCAGCATGCGCCTGAGCGACGTCGCGCAACTGACCCCGGAGGAGTTTTTCAACGGCATCGGCGAAGGCATCTACCCTCACCCACCGATCGGTGAGCTGATGGACTTCGTGCCCATCGAATGGTCAGCGGGGCGCTTTCTCTTTCAAGGCACACCCGGCCCGCAGCATTACAACCCGCTGGGCATCGTCCATGGCGGTTACGCTGCGACGCTGCTGGATTCGTGCATGGGTTGCTCGGTCCACACCCGCCTGCAAAAAGGCCAGGGCTATACCACGCTGGATTTGCGCATCAGCTACATCCGTGCGCTGACCGACAAGACCGGGCCGATCCGCGCTGAAGGCACCGTCGTCCACCTCGGCCGCTCCACGGCACTGGCCGAAGGCCGCATCTACGACGCCGAAGGCCGTCTGTACGCGACCGGCACCACCACCTGCATGATTCTCGACATGAATCGTTGAGTTGCCCCACTTGCCTGTAGGAGTGAGCTTGCTCGCGATAGCAATGAGTCGGTCACATTGATGGAGCCTGACACATTGCAATCGCGAGCAAGCTCACTCCTACCGATGTCAGCGATTTCAAGGACGCCAACCACCGGCAAGCCGGATTGCTACGAGGTGGGGTGCAAACGCTCATTCGTGATCTGAAATCAAAAGTCCCTTGCCCTTTCCCCGGTTTTTCCGCAGGGAATCAACCGGGATACTGGCGGTCGATTTCTTATCCGTTCAATGGAGTTTCGCCATGACTGTTCCTGCATTTGGCCTGGGCACCTTTCGCCTGAAAGACCAAACCGTGATCGACTCGGTCAGCACCGCCCTGCAACTGGGCTATCGCGTCATCGACACCGCGCAGATCTACGACAACGAAGCCGCAGTCGGCCAGGCCATCGCCGAAAGCGGCGTACCCCGCGAAGAGCTGTTCATCACCACCAAGATCTGGACCGCCCATTACGCCGCAGACAAGCTGATCCCCAGCCTCAAGGACAGCCTGAGCAAACTGCAGACCGACTACGTCGACCTGACCCTGATCCACTGGCCATCGCCGCAAGGCCAGGTGCCGGTCGCCGAGTTCATGGCGGCGCTGCTGGAAGCGAAAAAGCAGGGGCTGACCCGCGAAATCGGCGTCTCCAACTTCACCGTGGCGCTGATGAAAGAAGCCATCGCTGCCGTGGGCGCAGAGAACATCGCCACCAACCAGATCGAACTGCACCCGTATCTGCAAAATCGCACCGTGGCCGAGTTTGCCCGCCAGCAAGGTATCCAGGTCACCTCGTACATGACCCTGGCCTACGGCGAAGTGCTGAAAGACCCGCTGATCCAGCAGATCGCCCAACGCCACAACACCACCCCGGCACAGGTCACTCTGGCCTGGGCAATGCAACTGGGCTACGCGGTGATCCCGTCGTCGACCCGCCGCGCCAACCTGGAAAGCAACCTCAAGGCGGTGCAGCTCAAGCTCACCGAGGAAGACATGGCGCAGATCGCCGGTCTGGATCGCGGCCACCGGCTGACCAGCCCGGCCGGCCTCGCCCCTGAATGGGACTGATCGACAGCCATGAAAAAAGGCGCCTTCAAGGCGCCTTTTTTATTGCGATCGCGGGTTGATCACGCCACGACCGGAATCATCGGGTCGGCGGCAGCCAGCGCTGCTTCACGCTCGGCAACCGGCGGGTAGATCCACACCGAGTTGATCTGGTGCTTGAGCTCCTTGGCTTCCTGCTTGATCAGCTTGACCTGACGATCCCAACCTTCGGTGTACACCGCGCCCCAGGCGCCGAGGTCAAGGCAGGTGACGTACTTGACCTGGCTGTACGGAATCGGCGCTTCGCCCAACAGGTCGGCGGCGACGTTGTTACCGGCCGAACGTCCCAGTGCGATGGCGTGCTGGCAGGTCATCAGGGCGAAGTTGCCTTCGTCGTCGGTGGCCGCATAGGCGGTGTCGCCGGTGGCGTAGATGTCGTCCTGGCCGATGACTTTCAGGTTGCGGTCCACGTGCAGACGACCAAAGGCGTCGCGCTCGCCGGGGATCTGTTCGGTCAACGAGCTGGCCCGTACACCCACGGTCCAGACCACGGTTTTCGCCTCGATGCGCTGGCCGTTCGACAGGGTCACACCGTCGGCGTCTACAGCAGACACGGCCACGTTGACTTGCCACTCCACTCCGAGGGTTTCGGTGGCTTCGACGATCGACGGGCTGATGTTTTCGCCCAAAGCTGCACCGACTTTTTCACCACGGTCAACGATGATGACCCGCACCTTGGCATCGGCACCCAGCGCCTCACGCAGACGGGCCGGCATTTCGGTCGCCGTTTCGATACCGGTGAAACCGCCGCCGGCGACCACCACGGTGTTGCGCGCTGCCGACTCCGGCAACTGCGCCAGACCCTTGATGTGGTTTTCCAGGTTGACGGCTTCTTCCATCAGGTCGACGTCGAAGGCGTGCTCGACACCCGGCAGCGAGGCTGGACGGACCACGCGGCTGCCGGTAGCCAGAATCAGTTTGTCGTAGTTGAGCGAAGTCTGGACGCCGTTGATGTCGGTGTAACCGACCTTCTTGCCGGCCACATCGATGGCGTCGGCCAGGCCTTTGACGAACTTCACGCCGACCGCCTCGAACAGCGGCCCCAGCGGCGCCTGCATCTGCTGCACCTGCTGTTCGTAGTAACGCGGACGCACACCCAGCACCGCTTCAGGGGCCAGCACGGTGACCGAAACGTCGTCGCGACCGTGGATATCTAGCAGTCGGGTAGCGCTCAGCGCGCTCCACATACCGCCAAAGCCCGCGCCGACAATCAGAATTTGCTTTTTCATTGTGTGCTCCAGAAAAGAAGAACCGTAGATGTTCGGGTTGAGTGAGCCATGGCTCGATCAGATGAACGCCCGGTAAGCCGGTGTGGATTCATCTGATCGGAGTTGCCGACCGCCTCAGGACAACTACGACTCTATTGATCGGAGTTAATTTTAGCAAACACTATTTTTCAGGGCACCTGCGCGCAGTGCGCCCTCAAAGGTACACAAGCCTTTAAAAATCAGGTAAATAGCGTAAAAAAACCGTCCATCCGCCGCCGAAAAAAAGAGCGCAGGCACTGACCGCCGGTCAAGGAAAGAGCGCTTCGCTTGCGGCAGACTCGGCAAATTGATAGCTTTTGCACGACCAATTCAGTCGGAGATCGACATGTCTCTTTATAGCGCGGGTGTCGAATACGGCATTCACTGCCTGTTGTATCTGGTGGATGACCGTGGCGACAGTCGCGAAGCCAGCGTGCGAGACCTCGCGGATCTGCAAGGCGTGCCCCAGGAATATCTGGCCAAGGTGTTCACCAAACTGGCGAAAGCCGGGCTGGTGGCGGCGACCGAAGGTGTACGCGGCGGTTTTCGCCTCGGACGCCCTTCCGATGAAATCACCCTGCTGGACATCGTCACCGCCATCGACGGGCGCAAGATGATTTTCGATTGCCGCGACATCCGTGGCCGCTGCGCCGTGTTCGGCGGTTGCGCGCCGGACTGGGCGACGGCAGGCACCTGCGGCATCAATGCAGCGATGCTGACGGCGCAGAAGCGTATGGAAGAGGCGCTGGACCAGCAGACCGTGCTCGACCTGGCCCGCCGCGTCGGGCGCAAGGCGCCGGAAGGTTTTGCCGGGCAGATCAATGACTGGCTGAGCGAGCGCAAGGAAGGCCGCGTGATTGCGCGGGAGAGTGATGCACAGTAATCCCTGTCGGAGCCGGCTTGCTGGCGAAGGCGTCAGGTCAGACACCGCAGCGTTGAATGACAGATCGCATTCGCCAGCAAGCCGGCTCCTACAGAAATGCGGTACGGCAGGTAACTCGCGCTCAGGCTGATATCACGGCGTAGATCCCCACCGCACTCAGCACGATCACCGTGCCGCCCAGCACCGCCACTTCCCGCAATGGCGCCGGTACCCGTTCCTGCTTGAGGCCGCGCGCGCTTTTGCGATAGCGGGCGTTGAGGCCGATCTGGATCAGGATGCCGGCCACCAGCGAGACGATGATCGGCAACAACGCGATCAGGCCGAAGTGCGGAATCCAGCGCAGGAAAATCGTGCAGACCACCAGCAGCGTCATCAGCGTGCGGCGCCAAGCCAGCAGCGTGCGCTCCGGTTGCAGACCGGGGTCGTCGTGACTCAGCGTGGCACTGTGGCGACGGTTCACGAGGCGCCATAGACCAGGAAGACAATCAGCCCCGCCGCCACCAGCGCGCCGCCCAGCGACAGGATCGGCACCAGCACCGGCAACGGCAGCGGCTTGCGCAGGCGCATGGCGCGTTCGACCTTGAGCCAGCGCAGACAGGCACTGGCACTCACCAGCATCGCCAGCACCAGCAACGACAAGGCCACGGCACGACGCAAACCGGGGCTGAACACATCACCGGTGAACGCCTCCACCGCGATACCACCGGCGAGAAACGCCAGCGCCGTGCGAATCCACGCCAGGAAGGTGCGTTCGTTGGCGAGGGTAAAGCGCGGGTCAGGCTCGCAACCGCCACCGAGCAGGGACGCAGACAGACGATCGCGATCAGGGGAAGGGACTTTGCCGGGTTCCGGAGAGTTCATGTCGCACCGAGGTCGGGTAGATGCCGGAATCATACCGGGCATCCGCAGCAAAGGCCCGTATTGGCAGCGACATGGGTGTGTCTGTGGCCGTAGTCGGCCCGGAGAGTAGTTGCAGATGCACACAAAACCCTGAACAGACCACGCCCTGTGGGAGGGAGCTCTGCTCGCGATGGCTGTGGCTCAGACAACACAGCGCTGCCTGACCCACTGCCATCGCGAGCAGAGCTCCCTCCCACAGGTGACGTGGCGGTCATCAGTCACCTGTCAGGATCAATTCACTGCTTGCCTTCAGCCAGATCCACCCACACCGGCCCGTTCGGGAATTGATAGCGCTCCAGCGTCTCGCCATGCATTTCGATGCTGTAGCCAGGGCGCTTGGGCGGCATGTAGCGGCCGCGGCGGATCACCACCGGGTCGAGGAAGTGTTCGTGCAGGTGATCGACGTATTCCAGCACGCGGTTTTCCAGCGAGCCGGACACGGCGATGTAGTCGAACAGCGAGATGTTCTGCACGTATTCGCACAACCCCACGCCGCCGCCGTGCGGGCACACCGGCACGTTGAACTTGGCGGCCATCAGCAGCACGATCAGCACCTCGTTCAGACCACCCAGACGCGCGGCATCCAGCTGGCAGAAGTCGAGAGCGCCGGCCTGGAACATCTGCTTGAACATCACCCGGTTGTGGCAATGCTCGCCGGTCGCCACGCCAATCGGCGCGATGCGCTGGCGAATGGTGGCGTGGCCGAGAATGTCGTCGGGGCTGGTCGGCTCTTCGATCCACCACGGCTCGAACGCGGCCAGCCGACGCATATTGCTGATCGACTCGTCGACGCTCCAGACCTGGTTGGCGTCCATCATCAGCGTGCGCTCCCAGCCCAACTCGTCGCGCAGGATCGCAGCGCGGCGCAGGTCCTCTTCGATATCCGAACCGATCTTCTGCTTTATATGGGTCCAGCCGTCGGCAATCGCCTCGCGGGCCAGCCGGCGCATTTTCTCTTCCGAATAGCCCAGCCAACCCGGCGCGGTGGTGTAGCCCGGATAGCCTTCAGCCAACATGTGCGCTTCGCGCCTGGCCTTGCCCGGCACCTGACGGCGCAACAGCGCGATGGCTTCTTCCGGAGTGATGGCGTCAGTGACGTAGCTGAAGTCCAGGCACTGCACCAGTTGCTCGGGGCTCATGTCGGCCAGCAGCTTCCACACCGGCTTGCCTTCGGCCTTGGCCCACAGGTCCCAGACCGCGTTGACCAACGCAGCGGTCGCCAGATGAATCACACCTTTTTCCGGCCCCAGCCAGCGCAACTGGCTGTCGCCTGCGGTGACGTCACGCCAGAACGCGCCCATGTCGGCGGTGATCGCTTCCAGGCTCTGCCCCACCACACGCGGCGCCAGCGACTGGATCGCCGCCACGCAGATCTCGTTGCCGCGACCGATGGTGAACGTCAGACCATGGCCTTCCAGCGTGTCAGGGGAATCGGTGTGCAACACCACGTAGGCGGCGGAATAGTCCGGCGCGCTGTTCATGGCATCGGAGCCATCGAGGGACAGTGACGTGGGGAAACGCAGGTCGCGGACGGTGATGGAGGTGATCTGCATGGGGGGCTCTCTTGTTCTGGGAGTATCGGGTGTTCTGCAATTTTCCGGCCTTTGTAGGAGTGAGCTTGCTCGCGATTACAGTGTGTCAGTCACCTGCGACGCCACAGGTACACCGCAATCGCGAGCAAGCTCACTCCTACAAGGCGGTGTATGTGATTCCGACTGTAGGCCGATCACTGATACAGGCATAATCGCCATTTCCTAACTATCGATACCAAATCCGATATGTCAGAAATCACCCCGTTCAGCGCCCTGAAAATCTCCAGCCGCCAGATCGCCCTGCTCAACGCCCTCGGCGCGCTGGGCAATCTGCGCAAGGCAGCTGCGGCGATTCACACCACCCAGCCGGCGGCCAGCGTGCTGCTGCAGCAACTGGAGGAGCGCCTCGGCGTGCCGCTGTTCGAACGCCTGCCACGGGGCATGCAGCCGACGTTGTACGGCGAGGTGATGATTCGCTACGCCCAAGGCGCGCTACACGAGTTCGAATACGCCGAGGCGCAGATCGCCGAACTGGCGCGCGGCGCGGCGGGCATGGTACGCATCGGCACGGTGATGGGTCCGGTGCCGACCCTGCTGACCCGTGGTGTGCTGGCGTTCAAGGCGGCGCACCCGAACGTGCGCATCGCCCTTGAAGTCGGCACCAGCGACACCCTGCTACCCGCGCTGATGCGCGGCGATTTCGACGTGGTGCTGGGGCGCCTGCCCGATCAGCAGAACAGCCAGGGCCTGAACATCCAGCTGTTCGAACAGGGCGAACGGATGCGCATCATCGCCCGCCCGGATCACCCGCTGACCCGTCAGGCCGCACCGACGCTGGCTGACCTCGCGCCGCTGACCTGGATTCTCCACCCGCCCGGCAGCCCGATGCGCCGCCAGGTGGAAAACGCCCTGCAGGCCGCGCAGTGGATCGAGCCGCTGGACATCGTCGAAACCAGCTCGATCCTCGCCACCACCGCCATGCTGGAGTCTTCGGACATGATCGCCGTGGTGCCCAACGACGTCGCCGAGCACTACGCCCGCTATGGCATGGTCGCGGTGCTGCCGGTAGAACTGCCGCTGGCGATGGCCAATCTTGGCCTGCTCACTGCCACTGCCCGGCCCATGTCGGCGGCAGTCAGTGCCCTGCTGGTGTTTCTCAAGCAGCAGATTACCGGCTGATTTGATAACCGCTCGTTATCATTCAATCGAAACCTTTCATTGGGAAATTATGAATTCGCTTCATAGAGTGAGTCACAACCGGGCCATCATCACGGCCCCCGAACAAGAATAATCGACCGCCTGAAACGGCGCTGTTCCCCTCCCGGGGGCCGTTTGTCGCAATGCTGACGCAGGTGGCAACCGTCCTGAGAGGCTGCATGGAACTCATTGCCAAAACCCCGGCGTTCGACAGTAGCGCGCTGGTCATCCGTCTCAACCCCCTCGACAACGTGCTGATCGCGCGCCAGCCGCTGAGCGAAGGCATGCATCTGGCCGAGGAAGGCATCAGCGTCCTGCAGGACATTCCGTCCGGGCACAAAGTCGCCACCGTCAACGTCGAGCAGGGCCAGCCACTGCGCCGCTACGGGCAGATCATCGGCTTCGCCTCGCAAGCCATCACTGCCGGCCAGCATGTACACGTGCACAACGTCGAAATGGCCGACTTCTCCCGGGATTACGCGTTCGGCGTCGATGTTCACGACACGCCGAAAAGCGAGGCGTTTTTCCAGGGCATCGTCCGCGCCGATGGCCGGGTCGCCACGCGCAATTACATCGGCATCCTCACCTCGGTGAACTGCTCGGCCACCGTGGCGCGGGCGATTTCAGATCATTTCCGCCGCGACATTCACCCTGAAGCGCTGGCCGATTATCCGAACATCGACGGCGTGGTCGCGCTGACCCACGGCTCCGGTTGCGCCATCGACTCCAAAGGCGAGGCCATCGACCTGCTGCGCCGCACCCTCGCCGGCTATGCCGTACACCCCAATTTCGCGGCGGTGCTGGTGGTCGGTCTGGGCTGCGAAACCAACCAGATCCAGGACCTGCTCGACAGCCAGGGGCTGAAGGCCACCGATCAACTGCGCGCCTTTACCATTCAGGGCAGCGGCGGCACCTCGAAGACCATCGCCAGCGGCATCGAGCAGGTGAAGTCGTTGCTGCCCCAGGCCAATCAGATCAAACGCGAAACCGTCAGCGCCCGGCACCTGATCGTCGGCCTGCAATGCGGCGGGTCCGATGGCTATTCCGGCATCACCGCCAACCCGGCGCTGGGCAATGCGGTGGACCGGCTGGTGGCGGCCGGCGGCACGGCGATTCTCTCCGAAACCCCGGAAATCTACGGCGCCGAACACCTGCTGACGCGGCGTGCGGTCAACCGTGAAGTCGGTGAAAAGCTGGTGCAGCGCATTCACTGGTGGGAAAACTACTGCAAGCGGATGAACGCCGAGCTGAACAACAACCCTTCCGCCGGTAACAAGGCTGGCGGTCTGACGACGATTCTGGAAAAGTCCCTCGGCGCGGTAGCCAAGGCCGGTTCGACCAACCTCACCGGGGTTTATGAATACGCCGAAGCGGTGCGTGCCCAGGGTCTGGTGTTCATGGACACCCCCGGCTACGACCCGGTGTCGGCCACCGGTCAAGTCGCTGGCGGCGCCAACCTGATCGCCTTCACCACCGGGCGCGGTTCGGCCTACGGGTGTGCACCGACGCCGTCGATCAAGCTGGCGACCAACAACCGCGTGTTCGAATTCCAGCAGGAAGACATGGACGTCAACTGCGGCGGCATCGCCGACGGCAGCACCAGCATCGAAGAACGCGGCGCGTACATTTTCCAGATGATGCTCGACATCGCCTCGGGTGCGCGCAGCAAGAGCGAGCAGCACGGCTACGGACAGAACGAGTTCGTGCCGTGGCAGATCGGCGCGATTACCTGATCGCAACGCGCTGCAAGCAGGCAATACCGCAAAGGGTCAACACGTCGCTGCGTCACCGTGATCCGGTGACGCGGTCCGCAACCTGACAACAATAAAAAAGGTGCCTATGAAAACCCTCAAGACCTACCAGCGGATCACCGTCGTGTTCCTCATGCTGTTCGGGATCATCAACTACCTGGACCGCAGCGCGCTGTCCATCGCCAACACCACCATTCAGAAAGACATGCTGATCAGCCCGGCGGAGATGGGCATTCTGTTGTCGGCGTTCTCCCTGGCCTATGCCTTCGCACAACTGCCGATGGGCATGATCATCGACAAACTGGGCAGCAAGATCGCCCTCGGCGGCGCACTGATGGTCTGGTCCATCGCCCAGACCGCGTCGGGCTTCATCAACAGTTTCAGCAGCTTCTTCGGCCTGCGCGTGTTGCTGGGTATCGGCGAGGCGCCGATGTTTCCCTCGGCAGCGAAAACCCTCAACGAGTGGTTTGAAGAACACGAACGCGGCACGCCCACCGGTATCGTCTGGTCGGCCACCTGCATCGGCCCGTGCCTGGCGCCGCCGGTGCTGACGCTGTTCATGGTCAACTTCGGCTGGCGCGGCATGTTCATCATCACCGGGATCATGGGCATCGTGCTGTCGCTGTGCTGGCTGATGTTCTACAAGAGCCGCGCGCAGTATCACCAACAGTTGTTGGCTGCCGGCCAGCCGCTGCCAACCAGCGAACGTGAACCGGTGGCTGTCGCTGCCGAGCCGAAAGGTTCGTTCTTCGCCGGCTGGCTGGACCTGTTCAAGCACCGCAGCACCTGGGGCACTTTCCTCGGCTTCATGGGCGTGATCTACATGCTCTGGCTGCACCTGACCTGGCTGCCGGGCTACTTCCAGCGCGAGCACGGTCTGGACGCCTACTCGACGGCCTGGGTGGTGTCGTTTGCCTACGTGTTCGGCGCCATCGGCACGATTGCGGCCGGGCGTATCTGCGACCGCCTGGTCAAACGCGGCGTCGGCGTGCTGCAAAGCCGTAAATACACGGTGATCGGCGGGTTGGTGTTCGCCGCTGTCGCCACCCTGCCGCTGACCTTCGTTACCAGCCTCAACGGCTGCATCGCCCTGCTCTGCCTGGCGCTGTTCGGCATCAACCTGGCCAGCGCCACGGCATGGATGGTGGTCAACACCGTGGTCGACAACAAACGTGTGGCCTCGTTGGGTTCGATCCAGAACTTCGGCGGCTACATCGCCGGCTCCGTGGCACCGATCGTCACCGGTTTCAGCGTGCAGTACTCCGGCACCTTCGCCACGGCCTTCGCGGTCAGCGCCATCGTCGCCCTGCTCTCGGCCGTCGCCTACTTCGTGCTGCTGAAAGCACCGATCCCGCTGCACACGCAAAAAGCCGAAAGCAACTGGCAGCCGCAGGCGGATGAGGTGCAGGGTCGGCAGGTGTAAAGGCTGGCACTGAAAAGTGAAAACTGTGGGAGCGAATTCATTCGCGAAAGGATCGGCCAGACGACAAAATTGCATCGGCTGAACCGCCTCTTCGCGAATGAATTCGCTCCCACAGGATCAGCGTTCTTCACACCTCCACCGTTCACCCAGCAACTGTAGGAGTGAGCTTGCTCGCGATTGGGTCCTGTCAATCAGCATCAATTTGATTGAACGGACGCCATCGCGAGCAGAGCTCCCTCCCACAGGATCAGCGTCGTTCACACCTCTACCCTTTCACCCAGCAACTGTAGGAGTGAGCTTGCTCGCGATTGGGCCCTGTCAATCAGCATCAATGTGATTGAACGGACGCCATCGCGAGCAGAGCTCCCTCCCACAGGATCAGCGTCGTTCACACCTCTACCCTTTCACCCAGCAACTGTAGGAGTGAGCTT